>DAORMJ010000003.1:63297-212440 GCA_035440445.1 Xanthobacteraceae bacterium | reverse complement strand
TTTGACTTTGCGATCTGCGCCGACGACGCGGAAACATAAGACGGGTTCGGCGCGGGATTCGGCGCATTGCGAATGACCGGCATGGTCGGGGCATTCGATGCCGGCATCCCTTGCCAGCCGAGCGCAAGACGAAGCTCCTCGATCGAGGACTGCCGCTCGGAAGCACGGAACGAAAGCGCCTTTTCGATTGCCTCGGCAAACGGCTGCGGAACGTGAGGCGCCGCGACCGAAAGCGGAATGAGCGAGTCGCCTTCTCCGAACGCGATCTTGCGCGCGCGCTCCTCGGTATCGGCCGGCGGCTTACCCGTCAGTGCGCGATAGAACACGGCGCCGAGCGCATAGATATCGGCGCGCGCATCGAGCGCTTCGCCTTCGCGGGTCTGCTCCGGCGGCGAATAATGCTGCTTGCCGACCATGAAGGAATGCACGGTCTTGGCCTGCAGGAGCGTGCGGTTCTCGATCACCTTGATCGCGCCGAAGTCGATGATCACGGGACGTCCGTCCGCGGTGATCATGATATTGTCCGGCGCGATGTCGCGGTGAATGAAATTCATGTTGTGCAGGTAATCGAGCGCGTCGATCACCGGCTCGAGGATTGGCCGGACCTCGTCGACCGTCGGCAAATGCGGCCGGTCACGGAGCCAATGTTCGAAGGTGTTGCCTTCGACATAATCCATGAACATGTAGCCGGTGTCGTTATCGGCGAGATAGTGGAATACCTCGACGATGTTCGGATGCTTCAGCCGGCATTGTTCGGTGGTCGAGCTTTCAAAACGCTTCAGCGCCCAACTGACGAGTTCGGAATCGCGCTCGGCGTAGATAATTTCGGTGGCCCCCTTTCGCGACGCGATACCGCGCGGAAAGAACTCCTTGATCGCGACGCGCCGGCCCGTCACCGGACTCTCGCCCTCATAGGTGATGCCGAACCCGCCCGCGCCCAGGGCGCGGACGATGCGGTAGCCGGCAATGACCGTACCGGCAGGCAGGGCGTGCGGATCGTGACTCATTTCAGTTCCCGTGATTGCGAGAATGCTAATCGAACGGCGCCTTGGTGCAATGCACGAAGTTCTCACTCCTTGCCACAAGCGCGTGATCGCCAGAACCAATTGTTTGGAATAAGTCTAAACAATTGATTTCGTTTGATTTTCCTATCAAGCCGGGCTCTGTTACCGCCCAGTTCTTCAGAATTTTACGAGCAAATAACAGTCAAAAACCCCGTCAGGAGGTCCTTTCATGCGCCGTTTTGTTTTCAGCCTCGCGTTTGCCGCGGCCGCCGCAGCGGGTTGGATGACACCGCTCCCGGCCAATGCGCAGGGCGAAGTCAACGTCTATACCACCCGCGAGCCGAAGCTCATTCAGCCGCTGTTCGATCTCTTCACCAAGGAGACGGGCATCAAGGTCAATTCCATCTTCATCGAAAAGGGAATGGCCGAACGCGTTGCTGCTGAGGGCGCGAACTCTCCGGCCGATATCCTGATGTCGGTGGATATCGGTAACGTGCTCGATAGCGTTGCGCGCGGCGTCACCCAAGGCGTGCAGTCTGAGGCGCTGAACGCCGGCGTTCCTGCCCACCTTCGCGACAAGGACGGGCACTGGTTCGCCCTGTCGCTGCGTGCGCGCCTGTTCTATGTTTCCAAAGATCGCGTGAAAGACACCGCGCTGACCTATGCCGACCTCGCCGACCCCAAGTGGAAGGGCAAGGTCTGCATCCGCTCCGGCCAGCATCCGTACAACACTGCGCTGATCGCTGCCTACATCAATCACTACGGCGAAGAGAAAGCCGAAGCCTGGCTCAAAGGCGTCAAGGCAAACCTGGCGCGCCGGCCCGCAGGCGGCGACCGCGAAGTCGCGCGCGACATTCTCGGCGGCATCTGCGACATCGGCGTCGGCAATTCCTATTACGTCGGCCTCATGCGCGGACGGCAGAACGAAGAGCAGAACAAGTGGGGTGCGGCGATCAACGTGGTACTGCCGACATTCCCCGGCGGCGGCACGCACGTGAACATCTCCGGCGCTTCGGTTGCGAAGAATGCGCCGAACAAGGCGAACGCGATCAAGCTGCTCGAATTCCTCGTCTCGCCGGAAGCGCAGGCAGCCTATGCCAAGGTGAATTACGAATATCCGGTGCGCCCGGGCGCGCAGATCGATCCGATCATTGCCGCACTCGGTACGCTCAAGACCGACGAGATCGATCTCCGCGCGATTGCAAAGAACCGCAAGCTTGCGGCGCAGCTCGCCGATAAGGTCGGTTTCGACCAGTAAGCCGGTGACGACTTCGCTTCTCCGGGCGTTTCGCAGCAGCGGAACGCCCGGATTCACACTCGCGACCCTTCTGATTGCCACGATCGTCGTCTCGCCGGTCGTGGCGCTTGCCTATATCGCAAGCGAAGGATCGGGCGATCTCTGGCCACAGTTGACGGCCTATGTGCTGCCTTCAGCGGTGGCCAATACCGCGTGGCTGCTTGCAGGCGTAGGCATTCTGACCGGCGTCATCGGGGTCGGCACCGCTTGGCTTGTTGCCACCGCCAATTTTCCCGGGCGGCGCCTCTTCGACTGGGCGCTCCTGCTGCCGCTCGCGATCCCGACTTATATTCTCGCTTACGCTTATCTTGATCTCTTGCATCCGCTCGGGCCGATCCAGTCGGCGTTGCGCGGGCTGCTCGGCATGACGGATCCGCGCGCACTGCATTTCCCGGAACTGCGCTCGATGGGCGGCGCGATCTTCCTGCTCGGCTTCGTGCTTTATCCTTACGTCTATCTCGCCGCTCGCGCGTCCTTCCTGATGCAGAACGCAACTGCACTGGAAGCCGCGCGCATGCTGGGTGCCGGCCGTGGCGAAGTATTCTTCCGGATCGCGCTTCCTCTTGCTCGTCCTGCGATCGTTATCGGGGTGACGCTCGCGCTTCTCGAAGCGCTGAATGACATCGGCGCGACCGAATTTCTCGGCATCCGCACGCTGACAATCGCAATCTATTCGACCTGGCTCAACCGCTCTTCGCTTCCCGGTGCCGCGCAGATCTCGCTTTTCATGCTGGCGCTAGTCATCCTGCTGTTCTTGCTCGAACGCTGGGCGCGAAAAGGACAGCGCTTCTCTGCCGCGGGCAAGCGCGCGCAGCCTCCGGCGCGCATTCCTCTGAAAGGCCCGACGGCAATCGCGGCCATGCTTGCCTGTGCACTACCGCTCGCGATCGGCTTCGTGACGCCGTTCGTCTATCTTGCCGACCAGGCGATCCGCAAAGCGATCACCGGCGGCATTTCCGCTTCCCTGTTGCGCGAGACGGGCAATACGCTTCTGTTCGCGAGCATCGCGACAGGGGTGACGCTCCTCGCGGGTATCGTCGTGGCCTATGCCATCCGCAGCGATCGCAGTGGCTTTGCCAATCCAGCAAGCCGGATCGCAAGTATCGGCTACGCAATCCCCGGAACTGTGCTCGCAGTCGGGCTGTTGTGGCCGCTCGCGAGCTTCGACAATGCGATCGATGCGGCGTTTCGCCAGTGGTTCGGCATCCACACGGGTTTGCTGATTTCAGGTTCGGGAGCGGCGCTGGTGCTTGCTTACACCATCCGCTTCCTCGCCGTATCCGTGAACGGTATCGAGGCGGGATACGCGAAGATTTCTCCGAATGTCGATCATGCGGCGCGCAGCCTCGGCGAAAGTTCGTTCGGAGCCTTGCGCAAAATTCACCTGCCCATGCTCAGGCCGGCACTTGGCGCTGCCGCCATTCTCGTTTTCGTTGATTGCATGAAAGAACTTCCTGCAACCTTGATGCTGCGGCCCTTCGGCGTCGAGACGCTGGCGACACATATCTATGCCGAGGCGGTTCGCGGCACTTATGAAGACGGCGCGATCGCCGCCATTCTCATCGTGCTCGCAGGACTTTTGCCCGTCATCCTGCTCGCGCGCATCAGCCGCAATGCCATCGCCACGCCATGAGCAGCCCGCCTAGCTGCGTAGCGCCGGCAGATCCTTGTAAAGGTCAAGTGCCTCGGGATTGGCCAGCGCTTCGGTGTTCTTCACCGCGCGGCCGTGAACGATATCGCGAACCGCAAGTTCGGTGATCTTGCCGGAACGCGTGCGCGGAATATCCGTGATCTGAATGATCTTGGCCGGAACGTGCCGCGGGCTCGCGCCAGTGCGGATCTGCTGCTTGATCTTTTGCGTCAGATTGTCGTCAAGCGTCACACCATCGCGCAGCCGCACGAAGAGCACGATGCGCGTGTCCCCGTCCCATTCCTGCCCAATCGCGATCGATTCCACGACGTCATTGATCTGTTCGACCTGCGCATAGATTTCGGCGGTGCCGATGCGCACCCCTTGCGGATTGAGCGTCGCATCCGAGCGGCCATGAATGATCATGCCGCCGTGCTCCGTCCACTCGGCAAAATCGCCATGGCACCAGATGCCGGGGAAGCGGTCGAAATAAGCGGCGTGATACTTTTTCCCATCCGGATCGTTCCAGAACATGACCGGCATCGACGGAAACGGCTTCGTGCAGACGAGTTCGCCGCGCTCGCCTTTCACAGGCTTGCCGTTGTCGTCCCAGACATCGACCGCCATGCCGATAGCGGGCGCCTGGATTTCTCCCTTCCAGACCGGCGAGGTCGGATCGCCGCCGACGAAGCATGCGCAAAGATCGGTGCCGCCCGAAACCGAAGCAAGATGAACGTCTTTCTTGATCGCGTCGTAAACGTAGTCGAAACTTTCCGGAACGAGCGGCGATCCGGTCGAAGCAAGCACGCGCATCCTAGACAGGTCGTGCGTATCCATCGGCCGCAGCCCCGCCTTCTTCGCAGCATCGATGAATTTCGCGGAGGTGCCGAAGAAATCGACCTTCTCCTCAGCGACATAGTCGAACATCACGGTCTGCGTGGGATGAAACGGAGAGCCGTCATAGAGCATCAAGGTTGCTTCGGCAGCGAGCCCGGTCACCAGCCAGTTCCACATCATCCAGCCCAGCGTCGTGAACCAGATCATGCGATCGCCCGGCCGGATGCCGAACATGACCTTGTGTTCCTTCAGATGCTGCAGGAGCACGCCACCGGCGCAATGCACGATGCACTTCGGCACGCCCGTGGTGCCCGACGAAAATAGAATATAAAGCGGGTGATCGAACGGCAGCCGCTCGAACTCTATTTTTTTTGCCTGATAGGGCGCGATGAAGTTGTCGAGATCGGTCGCACGCGGAAGGGCCGCCGCGGTTTCCTTCGCCTCCCCAAGATAAGGAACGACGATCACTTTCTGCGCGGTCAGAAGATTTTTGACCACGGTCTGCAGCTTTTCCGCGATCTGAATTTTCTTGCCGGCATACCAGTAGCCGTCGCAGGTGAAGAAGAGCTTCGGCTCGATCTGTCCGAATCGGTCGATCACGCCGCGCTCGCCGAAATCCGGCGAGCAGGACGAAAAGATCGCTCCGATCGAACTTGCTGCGAGCATGATCGCAACGCTCTCCGGCAGGTTCGGCAGCATGGCGGCGATCCGATCGCCCTTTTGCACGCCTGCGGCACGCATCGCCTGCTGCAAGCGCGATACCAGCGCGTGCAAATCATCAAACGAGAGGCGATAGGACTTCTTGTCTTCGCCGCGGAAAATCATTGCGGGTTCGCTGCCGGTTTTGCGCAGCATATTCTCGGCAAAGCTCAGCTTCGCGCCGGGGAAAAACTTCGCGCCCGGCATGCGGTTTTCATCTTTGAGCAGCGGCGCACCCTTTTCGCCGATGACGCCGCAGTGATCCCAGACCAGTTCCCAGAATCCCTGCAGGTTATCGACCGACCAGGCGTGCAATTGCCGGTAATCGGAGAGTGTCAGGCCGAATCGCCGGTTGGCTTCCTGCATGAAGCGTGTGATTTCGCTGTTGCGAACGGCTTCCGGAGACGGCGACCAAAGCGGCGAAGTGCTGGCATTCATAATCTGGCGTTTCCCTTACGGAATCTGCTTTTTCTTCCTGACTCATAGCCGCTTGGAAGCGGCCTGTCAGGGTCATGAAAGGGACACATAGAAGCGGAAATAGACTATGCTTCGTCCCGGCCGGCGACCGCCGCCTGACGATTAAACCAGACAGCGCCGGAAGCAGCCTTGAACGTCTCGTCTCGAATGCAGCGTTTTGCCTTGGGCGCTTTGGCGGCCGCTGCCATTCTCGTTGCCGGGCTTCTGCTTGCACCTCTCCTGCTATCGGAACAGCACATCCGGGCGGAAGTGACCCGCTCGATCCAGACCGCGACAGGTATCATGCCCCGGATCGAAGGGCCTGTCCGCCTCACGCTCTTGCCGCGCCCGGCGATCCGGCTCGACGAGGTGATGCTGGACGACGGTTCGAGTAACGCGCCGGCTGCGAGCGCCTTGCAGGCGAGCCTCCAGTTCTTTCCGCTTCTCTTCGGCGAGATCAGGATCGCGACACTTACGCTGGAGCGCCCTCGCCTCTCGCTGGAGCTTTCCGCGGAAGGAAGACTGATCAGCGGGTTGCCGCTCAACCCGGTAATGCCTGCGGATGGCGATGTTCCCGAACTTCGCATTGTCAACGGCACGGTGTTGCTGCGCGTACAGGGGCGCGACCGCGTCGAAATTATTTCCAAGGTGCAGGCCTCGCTGAACTGGACCGGTGCGTCACTGACCGCAACCGGCAGTTTTTTGATCGGCAACAAGCCCGCGAATGGCAGCATCGTGATCGCGGATACGGCCGCGCTGGCGAAAGGCCAGCGCAGCAGCGTGCGGCTTCGTCTCGAAAGCGAGCCGGGACGGCTTGCTTATGAAGGCGGCGTCGTACTCCGCGAAAATGCGCTGCAGGCGGAAGGCACGCTGAGCGCCGACGGCAGTTCGCTGCGCCAGACGCTCGCTTTATTCGGCATTGCGCCGCCATCGCAAACCGGCTTTGGACGTTTCTCGTTGAAGTCCGCGGTAACGCTCACGCCGATTGCGCTGACATTTTCCAACCTCGCGCTCGAACTCGACGGCAACCGCGCCGACGGCGGCTTTGCCCTGAAGCGCGATGGCAACCGCACGACGCTGCAAGGCACGCTCGCAAGCGAAGCTGCGGACCTCTCCGTTTATAGCGGCGTGGTGCGCCTCACGACGGGCGACGGCCGGGAGTGGAATCGCGTCGAGATCGAGACTTCCGGTTTGCAGAACATCGATGTCGATTTCCGCCTCTCCTGCGGCAAGCTCACGATCGGCAAAATCGAGATCAGCAAGGCGGCGATCGCGATCGGCGTGAAGAACCGCCAACTCACAGCGGCGATCGGCGAAGGACAGTTCTACGGCGGTACGCTGCGCGGTAACGCCGTCTGGAACATGGCGGAGACCAAGCCGTCGCTGAAGATCGATGCGACTCTCGCGAACTTCGATCTGGAGCGTGGACTTGGTGGACTTACCGGCTTTCGCAGACTGGAAGGCAAAGGCACGCTGACCGTGGCCATCACTTCACGTGGACAGACCGCTCACGAATTGGCGTCCGCACTCGCCGGCAAAGTGCAACTTGCGATGAAGCAGGGTGCGCTCAGCGGCATCAATGCCGAAGCCGTGCTGCGGCGTCTCGAACGCCGGCCGCTTTCGGGCACCAACGATCTGCGCGGCGGCAAGACGCCGTTCGATCGCCTCACCGGCGCACTGGAGATCAAGAACGGCGTCGCAGAACTCTCAAGTTTCGAAATCGAAAGCCAGATTCTGAAAATCCGCCTGGCAGGCGAAACCTCCGTGGTGCGGCGAGACTTCGATCTGCGCGGCGCGGCCAGCCTGATCCGCGCGTCGCACGGCAACACACAGGTCGCGTTCGATCTGCCGTTCCTCATTCAGGGCAATTGGGACAACCCTTATCTATTGCCCGATCCCGAAGCGCTGATCCGCCACTCCGGTGCTGCGGCGCCCTTGCTCGACGCCGTTCGCGGTCGCGCAGCGCGCGAGGCCATGCGCAACGTGATCGAGACCGTGACGGGCTTGCGTTCGATCGGCGAGCTTCCCGCGAACCCAACCTTCGAGCCGCCGACCGCGACTGCTCCTGCCGTTGCGCCGATTTCCGCGCCTTCGGCACCAGAGCCGCAGGTCCAGTAGCGCGGATTTCCCGCAGACTCCTGCTCTTGCGGGGAATCAGGTTCGGCGACAAGCTGGCATCTCATCGCCGAACGGCTTCGACTGCACCTCCGGACCCTGCCATGCATTTTCGCAATGCCGCGCGCCTTTGCGCTGCCCTGCCCTTTCTTCTCTTTCTCTTCTTACCCGCAACCGCGCAGAACGCCGCAAAACTGGAAGTCCAGTTGAAGCCGCACGGCGCAGCGGCTGCCGAAAAGCCGATTCCGCTCGCGGCGGAAGTGACGATCGACGTCACCGTCAGAAACACGGGCAGCGATACGCTCCGAAAGGTTTTGCTGACCGCGAGGCTCGCGACATTGAAGCTCGCGCAAGACAGCAAGTGGAAAGCAGACGGCGAAAACGCAGTCCTCGAAATCGAAACGATCAAGTCGAACGAAACGATCAACCAGCCGCTTACGCTGCGTATCGAGATGGCGCCGTTGCCGCCCGGCAAGCAGGTGGAAGTCGGCGTCGAGGTAAAAGCGGTTGAGGCGCAGGCGAGCGCCACAACCAGATTTCCCGTCGCGGATTGCGCTTCAGCCTTTCAGGCCGATCTCACGCGAATTCGTATCGATCGGATCTCCGAAATCTGGCCCGTAGCCGACAGCCTCAGAAAGCAGGATACTTCGCTACCGCGCGGGAGATTTTTCCGTGTCGTTCCTCGCCGGGGCGAGCTTGGCAATATCGACCGCATCGCGGCCGGCTATCAGGCGCGGCTGCTCGCGGATTACAGCTTCACCGATCAGGGCGTGCGCTATACGGTTCGCCGCTGGTCGGATGAATTGAAAGCCTTTGCCGGTCAGGAGCCCAATCCGGGCATCTGCGCGGTGAACGACCAGATGATCCAGGGCATCCGCAAGACCATCAATTATGCGGCAGTCCGGCTCGATCCGCCGCAGAAAGCCTTCGCGCGCGCGATGGACCAGATCCGCAGGGCACTGAATGCCGGCGAGCGCGACGATCTTCGCTTCATTGCACTCCGCATTGCGGAAGAAGCAGGCATCAAACCGCAAGACCCCGCAAACACGACGTTGAAGCTCATCGAACAACTGCGCGACGCAACGAAAGACAAGAAACTGACGGATGCGCAATTCGATAATCTTTCGCTTGTCGAATCCGCCGCATGGATCGAGGCACAGGCCATGCGCTCGAAGAAGCTCTCCGATCTGATCGATGGGACGATCAACGGCATCGCGGAAGCGCAGAAGAAAAACTGCATCTGCGCGTTCTAGGCTTTCGGTGCCGTGCGCTCAGGCAATAAGTCGCTCGAGAGGCGCGCATAGAGCAAGTGATCCTGCCAGCGGCCCGCGATCGACAGATATTCGCGCGCGATGCCTTCGCGGCGGAAGTTCATTTTCTCGAGCAGGCGGATCGAGCTTGCGTTGGACGGAAGACAGGCAGCTTCGATGCGGCGCAGACGCAACATCGAATGCGCGAAAGGAATGAGTGCTGCGATTGCCGCACTCATATAGCCTTGGCCCGCATAAGGCTCGCCCATCCAGTAACCGAGGCTTCCGGTCTGCGCCGCACCTCGGCGCAGGTTGGTTAGGGTCGCGCCGCCGACCATAACGTTCTGCTTCTTTGCAAAAATCAGGAATGCGTAGCCGGTTTCTTCCTGCAGATCGCGCTCGTAGCGCCGAATGCGGCGGCGGAAGGCGCTTCGCGTAAGGTCGTCATCGGGCCAGACCGGCTCCCAGGGCGCGAGAAACTGCCGGCTCGTCCCCCGCAGTGCCGACCACTCCTCGAAGTCGCCGGCGCGCGGCACGCGCAGGAACACGCCATTGCCTTCGATGGAAGGTGCCGTGCTCGTCAGACCTAGCGACTTGAAGAAAGCCATTCGAACAGTCTGTTTCAGGCGGCCTTGCGCTGCAAAGCCTCGGTTACGATTCCGGCCCGCTCGAGGCCGCGCGCTTCGCCGACGCCAACGAAAGTCGGTTGGCCGCCGCCGACCAGCCTGCGGCCCGCGGACTGCACAGCGTCCAACGTGATCTCGTCGATGTTGCGCTCGATCTGGTCGAAGGGAATGACCCGGCCGAACGCAAGCATGCGGCCGCCGAGTTGTTCGGCGCGCGCCGACGCACTTTCCAGCGCGCTCAGGAGACCTACTTTCATCTGCGCCTTGGCGCGATCCACCTCGGCCTGCGTCGCCTTCTCGGCCGCCTCGTGCAATTCGCCGATCACGACCTTGGTGAGTTCTTCGGTATCCCCCGCGTCGGCACCGGCAGTCACGCCAAAGAGCCCGGCGTCCTGATAGGACGAATGAAATGCCTGAATGGAGTAGCAGAGCCCGCGGCGCTCGCGCACTTCCTGAAAGAGCCGCGACGAGCCGCCGCCGCCGACCAGATTGACGAAAGCCTGCATCGCGTAGCGTTCCGGCGCGTGATAGGAAATGCCCTCGAGCCCGAGCACCAGATGCGTCTGCTCGAGATTGCGCGCATGAATTTGCCGGCCGCCGCGATAAATCGCTTTCGCCGTCGGCTCGACCTGCCCAGCGGGAACACCTGCGAGCTTTTCCGCCGCTGCCGCGCGAAGCGCATCGTGATCCACGGCGCCTGCCGCCGCGACAATCATGCGCGGGCCGCGATAGCGCTTCGCGAGATAGTCGCGAATGCTTTGCGGCGTGAAAGAGCGGACAGTTTCCGGCGTGCCGAGGATGGGCCGCCCGATCGGCTGCCCCGGAAAGGCAGTTTCCTGAAACAGGTCGAAGACGAGATCGTCTGGATCGTCGGCAGCACCGCCAATTTCCTGCACGATCACGCTCTGCTCACGGGCAAGCTCGGCCTGCTCCAAAGAAGAGTTCGTGAGAATGTCCGATAACAGATCGAAGGCGAGCGGCACGTCCTGCCCAAGCAACCGCGCGTAATAGGACGTCACCTCGATGCCGGTCGCGGCGTTCAGTTCGCCGCCGACATTCTCGATCTCCTCGCTGATCTGCAGCGCATTGCGCCGCGCCGTGCCCTTGAACGCCATGTGCTCGAGAAGATGCGAAATGCCGTGTTCGTTCTCGTCTTCGTAGCGCGCGCCGGCGGCGACCCAGATGCCGAGGGTCGCGGTCTTCACTTCTGGCATGTGATCGGTCGCGACCGTGATGCCGTTTGCAAGTTTGTCGATGCGAATGCTCATGCCGAGGCCGCGTCCTTTGCCGCGCGCGCATGAGACAGCACGAAATCGGAAACCGCTTTTGCGTCATTCGGCAGATGGGTGACGCGCGCCTTGCGTCTCATCAGATCGGAAAACGACTGTGGCAGTTGCGGATAGACGCCGCAGGCTTCCTCGACCGCTTCCGGGAATTTCGCCGGATGCGCGGTGCCGAGCACCACGAGCGGGCTCTCGGGCGTCGCGCGGCCGAGCTTGCGCGCAACCGAAACGCCGACGGCCGTATGCGGGTCCAGCACATAAGTGCTTTGCGCATAAACCTCGGCGATAGTCCGGCGCGTCTGCGCCTCGTCGGCGCGCGAACCGGCGAACAAGGCACGCATGGTTGCAAGCGTCTGCGTGTTCAACGCAAAGCTGCCTTTGCCCGTAAGCTCGCGCATCGCATCACGCACCACCGCGGGATCGCGGCCGCAGGCATCGAACAACAGCCGCTCGAAATTCGACGAAACCTGAATGTCCATGGCCGGCGACGAGGTCGCGACCACGCCGCGCACCTCATAGCGCCCGGTCTCCAGCGTGCGGGCCAGAATGTCGTTGACGTTGGTCGCAACGATCAGCCGCTCGATCGGCAGACCCATCTTTGCCGCGACATAGCCTGCGAAAACATCGCCGAAGTTTCCGGTCGGCACCGCGAAGGTGATCTTCTTCTCCGGCGCGCCGAGGGCGGCGGCGGCCGTGAAGTAATAGACGATCTGCGCGACGATGCGCGCCCAGTTGATCGAATTGACGGCCGAGAGCTTCACACGGTCGCGGAAGGCATGATCGTTGAAGAGCGCCTTCACGATCGCCTGACAATCGTCGAAGTTGCCGTCGATCGCGACCACGTTGACGTTCGGCTCGGCGACCGCCGTCATCATGCGTTCCTGCACGGCGGAGACACGGCCTTGCGGAAACATGAAGATGAGATCGATCCGCTCGCGGCCGCGGAAAGCCTCGGTCGCAGCACCCCCCGTATCGCCCGAAGTCGCGCCGACGATGGTGCAGCGCTCGCCGCGCGCCGCCAGCACATAGTCCATCAGCCGCGCGATCAGCTGCATCGCGACGTCCTTGAAGGCGAGCGTGGGTCCGTGAAAGAGTTCGAGAATGTATTCTCCGGAAGCAAGACGACGCAGCGGCGTCACGTCCTTGTGCGTGAAGGTCGCGTAGGCTTCCTCGATCATGCGCTTGAGATCGCGCACGGGAATATCGTCGCCGACGAATGGCGCAATCACGCGCAGCGCAACCTCGGCGTAACTTTTTCCGCGAAGTTCCGCGATCTCGTTCTGCGAAAGCTGCGGCCAGCTTTCGGGCACGTAGAGCCCGCCGTCGCGTGCGAGACCTTCGATCAGCGCTTCGTTAAAGGTGACGGCCCGGGCCTCGCCGCGGGTCGAGACGTACTTCAATTTGGCAGGTTCCTTTTGAACAGCGGCGCACCCTATTGGGGGGTGCCGGGGGAAGCAAGACACCCAAAATCACTGCAGTTCCGGACCTAGCCACCCAAAATGGCCCTAGCCCGCCGCCCTCACCCGCTGCCAGGCGAAGGCCGCGAAGACACCGATCAGCGTGCACGCGAGCCCGTACCAAGTAAGCGCGTAGCCGAGATGATTGTTCGTGAAAGTGATCTTGGTCTCGTTGGTTTGCGGCAGATCGCCGGCGCGATAGTTCGCGACCGCATCCAGCATGAAGGGCAACACGTTCTTCAGACCGAAGGCGCGTTCGATTTCCTGCGGATTGCGGCTGTACCAGCCATTGCGCGCGGGATCGTTCGCGGGCGTGAAATAATTCGTCTGCTCGGGCAGGCGCAGCAGCCCGGTCACGGTGACCTCGCTTTCAGTCTGACCTTCGGGGCGCGTCGCCGGATTTTTCTTCTCGAGCGGCACAAAGCCGCGATTGACGATGACGATGCTGCCGTCGGCCCGCTCCAGCGGCGTCAGTACCCAGTAGCCCGCGCCGGAATAGACGCCTTTCGCTTCGCCGAGCGAGGTATAAACCTGCACTTCGTGCTGATGGAGGAAGCGGCCGCTCGCGATATAGGGCCGATATTCCTCCGCGTGCAGATCGAGCGAAAGCGACTCCGCCGCCGCGGGAAGACGCTGCGGCGTTTCCTTCACGCGACTTGTCACCGTCGCGATCAGGTTTTCCTTCCAGGCGAGCCGCTGCATCTGCCAGGTGCCGAGCAGGATGAGAACGGCGAGCGCAAACAGAGAAAGGATTCCCGGCAGGATTAAACCGCGGAGCGCTTCCCCGCGGGTTGCGCGTGCGCGGCTCACTTGCGCTCGATCCGGGCTTCGGCGGCCTTGTGATGAAACTGCAAGGCGATGAGCAAAGATTTCAACCAGCGCAGCGGAAGCAAGGTCGCGACGAGCACGACGGGAATGCCGACCACGGCGTGCACCCAATAAGGCGGCTGCCAGGCGAGTTCGACCGCGAGCACGGCAAGCACGGCGACGAGACCGCCGAGCAGGATCACGAAAACCGCAGGGCCGTCACCGGCATCGGCGAAGGAATAATCGAGGCCGCATTTTTCGCAGGCTGGTGCGAGCGCGAGGTAGCCGGTGAACAGCCTGCCCGCGCCACAGCGGGGGCAAGAACAAGTCAGTCCCGCCTTGAGGGGCGAGACCGACATTTCCTGTCCGGCGGATGAATTCATCTCCGCCCTCTATCCTGCGATTGCGGCACGAGAGTGAGATTCAAATGATTTGAGCCTCACTCTTCGGGATCATGCTCTAGTGCGCGAGCGGCGTGCCCGCGCCCCAGACGTAAATCCAGACGAAGAGGAACAGCCACACGACGTCAACGAAGTGCCAGTACCAGGCCGCCGCCTCGAAGCCGAAGTGATGCGTCGGCGTGAAGTGACCGAGATAGAGGCGATAGAGGCAGACGGCGAGGAAGATCGTTCCGACCAGCACGTGGAAACCGTGGAAGCCGGTCGCCATGAAGAAGGCTGCGCCATAGATGTGGCCGTGGAAGGTGAAGCCGGCATGCATGTATTCATAGACCTGCACGCAGCTGAAGAGTGCGCCGAGCGCCACCGTGAGCCAGAGCGCCTGTTTCGCGGACTTGCGGTCGCCTTCGAGGATCGCGTGATGCGCCCAGGTGACCGTCGTGCCGGAGGTCAGCAGGATCAGCGTGTTTAGGAGCGGCAGATGCCAGGGGTCGAAGGTGCCCTTGAAGTTTTCGGCGGGCTTCGGCGGCCAGACACCGCCGAGCAATTCGGTGCGCATGTATTGATGTACTTCGCCGGGGAAGAACGCGGCGTCGAAATAAGCCCAGAACCACGCGACGAAGAACATGACCTCGGAAGCAATGAAGAGGATCATGCCGTAGCGCAGATGGATCTGCACCACGCGGGTGTGATAGCCGGTCTGGGCTTCGATCACGATGTCGCGCCACCAGACGATCATCACATAGATGACGCCGAGCGTGGCACCGAGGAGCACCAGCGACGTGCCGCCGCGCATCCAGATTACCGCGCCGATCGCCATGACCAGCGCGAAGAACGAGCCGAGGATCGGCCACGGACTCGGGTCGACGAGATGGTAATCGTGTTGCGGTTTCGCGTGCGCATCGGCCATTTTCGTTCTCTCCACTCGATGCCGGGTTCGCCCGGAACCGATCAATTCTTAAAGCCCTAACCGGCCAGAGCTAGCTTCGGGCGCCCCCTTGGACGTCACCTTGGGCCAGTATCTGGCCGTTTGTATCAGCGCCTCGCTGCGAGCGGCAAGGCGGGTTTCGTTCTCGTTCGTCGCATGAGGCGGAACCGGCGTCCGGCTCCGCTCACGCGTTATTGGGTCTTCGCGGCGGCCGGTGCCGCCGCGAGCGGCTTCGGCTTTTCCACCGGGAAGAAGGTGTAGGACAGCGTGATCGTGCGAATTTCGCGCGCGTCGGCGTCGTCCATGATTTCCGGGCGGATGAAGAAGACCACCGGCATCGGCATCTTTTCACCCGGCGCGAGGCGCTGCTCGGTGAAGCAGAAGCACTGCATCTTCGCGAAATAAAGCCCCGTCTGCGGCGGCGAGACGTTATAGGTCGCCGTGCCGACGCTTTCCTCGCGCGACACATTGGTCGCAAAGTAATGGACGAGAACGCTCTCGCCGATATTGACCTCGATCTCGCGGACTTCCGGTTTGAACTCCCAGGGGACGCCGGCGACATTGGCGTCGAAGCGAACGCGGATCTTGCGCTCCAGCTTTTTGGCCGGGGCTTCGGTTGCGACCTGCGTGACCCCGCCGAAGCCGGTGGTGCGGCAGAACCAGTCATAAAGCGGCACGGCAGCGTAAGACGCGCCGACCATGAAGGCGACGAACACGACGAGCGAAACGGCAACGTTGCGGTGGCTGCGGGCGAGCTTCTTTTCGCGAAGTGGTTCGCTGCTCATGCCAGCACCGTAATCGCGGGCAGATCGCCCTTCTTCATCACGCTCGGTCCGAGCTTCACGATCGTGACCGCGTAGAACAGCACGCAGAGGAAGGCGAGCACGAGCGCGATCGCAAGCGAGCGGCGCTTGCGGCTCTTCTTCTGCGCTTCCGTCAGTACTACGCCCTTATCGTCGGACATTGCGTTCACCGTGCCATTCCTTCGACAAGCAGAACCGCGAAGAGCAGGAACAGGTATAGGATCGAATACGCGAAAAGATGCTTGGCCGCGCGTTCGGCGGGTTCGCCTTCCCGCTTGCGATAGACCTGCCAGGCGAAGACGAGGAAGAGGACGCCGAGCGCGATCGAGACCGCGCCGTAGAGCCAGCCGGTCATGCCGAGCGCGAAGGGAGCGACGCCCAGCGGCGCGAGCAAGAGCGAATAGAGCCAGATCTGGCGGCGGGTTTCATCGTCGCCCGCGACGTTCGGCAACATCGGCACGCCCGCGCGCTCGTAGTCGCGCTTCTTCAGGAGCGCGAGCGCCCAGAAGTGCGGCGGCGTCCAGATGAAGATCAGCGTGAAGAGGAGAAGCGGCTCGAGCGAAACATTGCCCGTCACCGAAGCCCAGCCGATGACCGGCGGAAGCGCGCCTGCCGCACCACCGATGACGATGTTCTGCGGCGTCGCCCGCTTGAGCCACATCGAATAGACGACGGCATAGAAGAAGATCGTGAAAGCCAGCAGTGCACCGGCGAGCATGCCGACCATCAGGCCGAGAATGATCACGGAAGCGGCGGAAAGAAACAGGCCGAAGACCATGGCTTCGCCCGGCTCGACCCGGCCTGCCGGAATGGGCCGCCCGCGCGTGCGATCCATGCGCGCGTCGATGTCCGCGTCGTACCACATGTTCAGGGCACCGGCGGCACCCGCCCCGATCGCGATACAGAGCAGCGCCACGAAACCGATCACCGGATGAATGTCGCCGGGTGCCCGGACAATGCCGACGAGCCCGGTGAAGACGACCAGCGACATCACGCGCGGCTTCAGGAGCGCCCAATAGTCTTCCACTCCGGCAAAGCCTGAGAGCTGGTCGGCGCGGGCAGAGCGTTCTTCTGAAACGAGCGACATCGGTACGGTTTCGACTTTGACTAACTCAAAGAAAGACGGAACTCATGCCTTTCCCTGTAAAAGTTCCGGCGGGCCTTTGGCGCCCGCCGGTCTTGGATTCAAGTCCGGCATGCAAGCCGGCAGGCCGGCTTGCGCAGGATAGCGACGAAAATCACTTCACCTGCGGCAGGCGCTCGAAGGTGTGGAACGGCGGCGGCGAAGACACCGTCCACTCGAGCGTCGTTGCGCCGACGCCCCACGGATTGTCGGCGGCTTTTACCTTCTTCGAGAAGGCGTGCACGATCGTGAAGAGGAAGATCAACACGCCGGCCGCGGAGATGTAGGAGCCGATCGAGGACACGAAGTTCCAGCCTGCATAGGCGTCCGGATAATCGGCGTAGCGGCGCGGCATGCCGGCAAGACCCAGGAAGTGCTGCGGGAAGAAGATCAGGTTGACGCCGATGAACGTCGTCCAGAAATGCAGCTTCGCGAGCGTTTCCGAATACATGTAGCCGAACATTTTCGGGAACCAGTAATACCAGCCCGCGAAGATGCCGAAGGTCGCGCCGAGCGACATCGTGTAGTGGAAGTGCGCGACGACATAATAGGTGTCGTGGAACGCGCGATCGACGCCCGCGTTCGACAGGATCACGCCGGTCACGCCACCGAGCGTGAACAGGAAGATCAGGCCGACCGAGAACATCATCGGCGCGGTGAAGCGGATCGAGCCGCCCCACATCGTCGCGATCCAGGAGAAGATCTTCACGCCGGTCGGCACCGCGATCACCATGGTCGCGACCATGAAGTACGCCTGCGCGGTCGACGACATGCCGACGGTGTACATGTGGTGCGCCCAAACCACGAAGCCGACGACGCCGATCGCGACCATCGCGTAAGCCATGCCGAGATAGCCGAAGATCGGCTTCTTTGAGAAGGTCGAGATGATCTGCGAGATGATGCCGAAGGCCGGCAGAATGAGAATGTACACTTCGGGATGACCGAAGAACCAGAACAGATGCTGGTAGAGGATAGGATCGCCGCCACCGGCAGGATTGAAGAATGTCGTGCCGAAGTTTCGATCCGTCAGCAGCATCGTGATGGCACCCGCGAGCACCGGCAGCGCCAACAGCAGCAGGAAGGCCGTGACCAGCACCGACCAGACGAATAGCGGCATCTTGTGCAGCGTCATGCCCGGCGCGCGCATGTTCAGGATCGTGGTGATGAAATTGATCGCGCCGAGGATCGAGGACGCTCCCGCGATGTGCAGCGAGAAGATCGCCAGATCCATCGCCGGACCGGGGTGACCGGCCTTCGACGAAAGCGGCGGATAAGCAGTCCAGCCGCCACCGAAACCGTAGCCGCCCGAAGGACCCGGCACGAACATGGAGATCACCAGGAGGATGATCGCGGCGATCAGGAGCCAAAACGAGATGTTGTTCATGCGCGGGAACGCCATGTCCGGCGCACCGATCATGATCGGAACGAACCAGTTGCCGAAACCGCCGATCAGCGCCGGCATGATCATGAAGAACACCATGATCAGGCCGTGGGCCGTCACGAAGGCGTTGAACATGTGCGCGTCGGGGAAATACTGGAGACCCGGATGCATCAGCTCGAGGCGCATCGCGACCGAAAGCAGCCCGCCCAGCACGCCCGCGCAGATCGACGCGATCAGATAGAGCGTGCCGATATCCTTATGGTTGGTGGACAACAACCAGCGGCGCCATCCCGTCGGCGCGTGATGGTCGTCGTGGTGATCGTGTGCGTGGCTGTGGGCTTGGGCCGGATTTGCCATGGCTTGCCTCGATACTTTCCGCGCGGAAAAGCGCGCTTAGTTCTTGTTGTCGGCGACGAGCGCCGGATTCGGTTCAGGGGCCGTCGCGAATTTCTTCTTCGCGTCCTCGAGCCACTTCGCAAATTCTTCTTCGGTCACGACGCGAACCGCGATCGGCATATAGGCGTGGTTGATGCCGCAGAGTTCGGAGCACTGACCGTAGAACCAGCCGGTCTTGGTCGCCTTGAACCAGGTTTCGTTGAGACGGCCCGGAATCGCGTCGATCTTCACGCCGAACGAAGGAACCGCGAAGGCGTGAATGATACCTTCCGCAGTGACCTGAACGCGGACGACCTTGTTCACTGGCACCACGAGTTCGTTATCGACCGACAGGAGGCGCGGCTGGCCGGGCTGCAGCTTATTGTCCGGAATGATCGAGGAAATGAAGTTGAGGCCGTTGTGGTCCGGATATTCGTAAACCCAGGTCCAGCCGGCGGTGCCGGTCGCCTTCACGGTCAGATCGGCCGTCGGCGTATGGAGTTGGTTGAACAGAAGACGGAACGACGGGATCGCGAGCGCGACGAGAATAATGACCGGAAGCACCGTCCATGCGACTTCGAGCAAGGTGTGATGCGTCGTGGTCGAGGGCGTCGGATTGGCCTTCTCGTTAAAGCGAACGAACACGATGATCAGCAGCACCAGCACGAAAAGCGTGATCACCGTACAGACGATGAGCAGCCACCAGTGAAACTGGTTGATCTGGTCCATGATCGGGGACGCCGAACCCTGGAAACCCATCTGCCACGGCGAAGGCTGCCCCGTACCGGCGAGTGCTGCGGCACTCCAGCCAAAAACGGTCACCGCCAAGGCAAACCCCGCGAGCCTGCGAATCGCCCCACCCCAAGCCTTGCTCATTTCAACTCGTCTCCAGAATTTCGCCGGAATGCCGGCGCCGGGCCCGGAACGACCCTAGAATCCTTCAAGTAAACTACACCGCTCACAGGTATCCCGGGAACGCTTCCCGAGGCGGCTCATTGCCGCGTTCGCAGCCTTTTGGGCGGCAAACCGGCCCGTTCGCCGGTGTCACCGGCAGATGAACCACACTCCCGGAAATGCCGCAACGCCTGCTCACGGGAGAAGATCGCGGGCGGCCCTATTCTTGACATGGGCGAACAGCGATGTACCCGGTTCTGACAATGGGCGGACGATCGGGTCGAAGCGATTCGACCCCGGGAGAGGCGGATGCGAAGCATTTTCGACGCGCGACTTCTGGCACGCGTAGCCACGGCGTTATTTCTGGCGGCGGTATTCTGGCCGATGGCGGCTTCCGCCCAGCATGGCACGGTCCGCTCGGTTCACAATGACTGGCAGATTCGCTGCGAAACCGCGCCCGGCGCGCCGGCCGAGCAATGTGCGCTGGTCCAGAGCGTCACCGCGGAGGACCGGCCGAATGTCGGGCTCACCGTCATCATTCTGAAGACCGCGGACGGCAAAAATCGCATCATGCGGGTGCTGGTTCCGCTCGGCGTGCTGATCCCCAAGGGGCTCGGTCTGCGGATCGATCAAACCGACATCGGAAGTGCCGCCTTTGTGCGCTGCCTGCCGAACGGCTGCGTCTCGGAAGTCTATCTCGATGAAAAACTGATCGGCCAGCTGCGCGGCGGCAAAACCGCGCTCTTCCTGATCTACCAGACCCCGGAAGAAGGCATCGGCGTACCACTCAGCCTCTCCGGCTTCAGCGCCGGGTACGACCGTCTTGACAAGGCGCCCTAAGGATCAGGACTGCTCAGGATCAGGACTGCCGGGGCGCGGAGAGCACGATCGCATTGCCGATCAGCACGAGTGCCACGCCGAAGAAGGCGTAGATCGTCCACACATAGCCTTCGAAGAAAGTGGACAGCACCAGCGCCACGAGCGGCATCACGACCGTGATGTAGGCGGTCCGCGCGGTGCCGATGCGGCCGATCAGCGTCACATAGGCGAAAAAGCCGATCGCGGTGCCGGCGACCGCGAGCCATAGAATCGACAGCACATATTTCGGCGTCCACTCGATGATGAAGGGCTTGCCCTGCACAAGCGCAAGGATCGCAAGAAACACGGTGCCGTAAAGCATGGACCAGGCATTCGCGGAAAGGACCGGCAATCCTCGCGCCTGAAACGCGGCCGAGAGCATATTGCCGGTCGAAAAAATCAGGACCGACAGAAACATCAGGAGCACGCCCGTCAGCGTTCCGGCCTGCCCCTCGGCGATGAAAACCTTCGGCCCAAACAAAAGCGCGACGCCAATGACGCCGATCACCGCGCCCGCGATGACGCGCGCGTTCAGCCCGCCGCGGCCGAGCAAAGCGGCATAGACCGGGTTCACCACCGCCATCAGCGAGAACAGGATCGCAAGCAAACCGCCGTTCAGGTGAAAGCCGGCGTAATAGGCGAAGAGAAAGTTGAGCGAGAACATCGTGAGGCCGAGGGCCGCAAAACGCGCGTGATCGGCGAGCGGGAAACGCACCCTGCCCTTCACCGCGATGAGCCAGCCGAACACGATCAGGCCGCCGAGCAGAAAGCGCCATACCGCAGAAACTTCCGGCGACACTACGCCGAGTTGCAGGCGCAGCGGCAGCCAGGCCGCGCCCCAAATGATGACCGTGGTGGCGTAGAGCGCATAATCACCGGCGGTCATCCCGCCGTTCGGCTGCGCTTTCATGAGCTCAATACGCCAGCAGTTCGAAAGCGGGATCGACCGAACCGCCCCAGACGCCGCGATAGAGCGCAAGCAGATCCTCCGCAGGCGTGACGCCGCGCTCGACTGAGGTTTCCAGCGGCTCGAGGAAATCGGACTCGTCGCGGCCGTCGTAAAGCTGGCGCTTGCGCCGCACGAGGCCGTTTCGGGAAAGCGTCAACACCTCGCGCGCGATCTCGCGCACGCTGCGGCCCGCAATCTCGGCGTTCAGTCCGAGCTTCGGAACGTCGGCACGCAGCTTCTCCCGCTCCGCTTCGCTCCAGCCTTTGGCAATTTCCCAGGCCGCATCGAGCGAAACCTTGTCGTAGAGAATGCCGACCCAAAGTGCTGGCAAGGCGCAGAGCGACTTCCAGGGGCCGGCATCCGCACCGCGCATTTCCAGATAGCGCTTGAGGCGCACTTCCGGAAAGATCGTGCTCAGGTGATTGGCCCAGTCAGAGATCGTCGCGCGTTCGCCGGGGACGGCCGCGTGTTTGCCGAGAAGCAGGTCGCGGAACGACGAACCGGCGACGTCGATGTAGTCATTGCCGCGCTTGATGAAATACATCGGCACGTCGAGCGCGTAATCGACATAGCGCTCGTAGCCCATACCGTCTTCGAAGGCGAAGGGCAGCATGCCCGCCCGCGCGTTGTCGGTGTCTTCCCAGATATGCGAGCGGAACGAGAGATAGCCGTTGGGCTTGCCTTCGGTGAAGGGCGAATTCGCAAACAGCGCAGTCGCGATCGGCTGCAGCGCTAGCGAAACGCGCAGCTTCTTCACCATGTCGGCCTCGCTCGAAAAATCGAGATTGGCCTGCACGGTGCAGGTGCGGAACATCATGTCGAGGCCGAGCGAGCCGACCTTCGGCATGTAGTTCGACATGATCTTGTAGCGGCCCTTGGGCATCACCGGGGTTTGTTCGCGCGTCCACTCAGGCGACATGCCAATGCCGAGGAAACCAATTCCCAATGGATCGGCGACCTGTTTCAACTGCGCAAGATGCGCGTTCAGCTCGGCACAGGTGCGGTGAATGGTTTCGAGCGGCGCGCCGGAAAGCTCGAACTGCCCGCCCGGCTCCAGCGAAATCGCGCCGCCGCCGGTTACGTCGGCAAGGCCGATGATGGTCGAGCCTTCCATGATCGGCTCCCAGCCGAGCAGAAGCTGCATGCCTTCGAGCAGTGCGCGGATTCCGTTGCGTCCCTCATAGGGAACGGGCGAGTGATCGCGCAGGCGGAACGGAATCTTTTCGTGTTCGGTGCCGACGCGGAATTGGGATTCCGGCTTCTCCCCCGCCGCAATCCAGGCGACCAATTCGTCGCGGGTTTCGATCGGCGTCATATCTATCTGGTCGCGGGCCATGCGGTAGCCAATTCCAGTAAAAAGGTCGCGGACCATACAGGAGCACTCGCACCGCTGCCAATGCGGGCGGCGCAAGGCACGCCTTATTGAATCGTGGTAGCGGCGAGCCAGTTTTTCACGGCTTTGAGCGCCTCGCCCCGGCTTTTGGTCCGCGCTTCGGCCTCGTTGAAGACCGTAATCTGCGCGTCCGCGCTGGTGCCGGTCTCGAAAATCTCCTCGATCAGCGCAAGCTCCGCCTCGCAGCCGAGTGCGCGGGCGTCATCGGCGAGTTCGCCCACGAGCCGGGTTACCGCCTCGCGCACCGGAACGGCACGATTCTCGCTCCGCTCGACGAAGCTGCCGTGAATCCCGTAGCGTTGCGCGCGCCATTTGTTCTCCGAGGCGATGGCATAATCCACCGGCGTCAGCGTCTGGTTGATCTTCGGATCGAGGAACAGGCGGCGTAGCAGGCAGCGATAGAGCGCGGCCAGCGCGATCGAATCGGATACGCGCGTGCAGCAATCGGGCGCGCGCAGTTCCAATGTCGGATGCGCTTCCGAAGGACGGATCGACCACCAGAGATAGCTGCCATCCGGCAGCACGCGCGCGTCGATCAGCGCCTGCTTGTATTGCTCGAAGTCTTCGTTGCTCTGAAACAAGGGCGGCAGCCCCGTGCGCGGCAACTCGTCATAAGCGGCGAGCCGGTAGCCCATCAGGCCGGTGCGCCGCGAATTCCAGAACGGCGACGAGGTCGCGAGCGCGATGAAATACGGAATGAAAGGGGTCGCGCGGCGCATGATCTCGATGCGCCGTTCGGTATCGGGAATCTCGACATGCACATGCAGTCCGCAGAGCAGATTGCGCTCCGCGAGCATTTGCAGGTCCTGCATCATGCCGTCGTAGCGCATGGCTTCGGTCTGCCGCGCGGAGGTCCATGCCGCGGTGGGATGCGTGCCGGCGGCAATGAACGCAAAGCCGAACTCCGACGAGATCGCGCCGATGTTCTTGCGCAATGCGCGCAGTTCGCGCGCACTTTCGTTAAAATCAATCGAAGGCTTGGTCGCGACTTCGAGTTGCGATTGCAGCATCTCGCGCGTCACGGCAGGCCCGAGGCCGGTTTTGAGTGCTGCAAGAAAAGCCGCAGGCATACGCCGCTGCACAGCCTTGGTATCGGCATCGACGATGAAATATTCTTCCTCGATCCCGAAGCTGTAATTGTCAGCCATATCGCCTCCGCGTTTTCTTCATTTCTTCTTGTTGGGCCAGTCTTCTTGTTAGGCCAGCAGGCCGCTAGCGCCAATCGCCGCACGCAGCCTGCACTAGTGTCATTGCCGCAACCGCCGCAGTGTCTGCGCGCAGGATACGGGGCCCGAGCGAAAGACGAATTACATTGTCGCGGGCAATCAGCAAGCGGCGTTCTTCCGGAGAGAACCCGCCTTCGGGACCGATCAGTATTGCGGCATCGCGCGCGCGCACCTGCTTCAATGCATCGAGCGGCGACGTTTCCGGTGCGTCTTCATCGCAGAAAACGAGCGGCGAAGAATCGGGAAGCGTGGCAAGCCACGCCTGCAACGGCTGCAACTCGTCGATCGCAGGCAACGCGAGAATACCGCACTGCTCGGCGGCCTCGATTGCGTTTGCGCGCATGCGATCCTGATTCATTCGATTCACTTGGGTGAATTGCGTCATTACCGGCGACAGTCGAGCGGCTCCCATCTCGACCGCCTTTTGCACCATGTAGTCGAGCCGGGCGTGCTTGAGCGGAGCAAACGCGTAGCGGGGTCCAAAGGTTTCAGGCTGGGGCCGAATTTGTTCCCGCGGCACGATCGCCGCACCACGCTTGCCGCTGGCAGCAAGACGGACGAGCCATTCGCCATCGCGCCCGTTGAACACCAGTACCTCGGCACCGTCGCCGAGCCGCATGACTTGTCGCAGGTAATGCGCCTGTTCGCTGCCGAGCAAAATCTCCTGCGCCGCAGCAAGCGGCGCGTCGAGATAGACGCGGGGGGCCCGAAAGTCGTATTTTGCCAAGCCGTTCTCCTGCAGCGGGCGTTATTAACGGTTTCGCCTCGATATTGCCCCAAGTCGCTGGCTTTTGTTACGACCTACCCTGAAATCCGTCGAATGGACCGCATGTACGCTCGTATTCTACCCGCGCTTGCCATCGCCCTCATCCTGTTTGCGGGCGGCAACCGCATGCTGTTCGCCCAGGGCATTTCGATTACCCCGGGACCGGCGGATCAGCAGCCGCAGGCGAACCCCTGCCAGACGGAATTCGAATCCATCCGCAACGAATTGCAGAACCGCGGCCAGGCGCTGCAGGCAGCAGGCAAACGCAAGGCGACGCCGAAAGAGCTCTGCTCGCGCATCAACAGCTATGCGGCATCCGAAAGCAGAATGCTGAACTTCTTCACCAACAAGGCGCAGGCTTGCGGAATTCCGCCGGATGCCGCGCAGGGTCTGAAGAAGAACATGGTGAAGACCGCTGATCTGCGCACGCGCATCTGCAGCGCTGCGAACAATCCCGGTCCCGCGCAGCAATCGCCGAGCGCGGGCTTGAGCGGCGTGCTCAACCAGAATGCGGGCTCCGTGCCGGAAGCACCGACCGGCGGCGGCATCTTCGACACGCTTTCCGGAAACGTATTGCAGCAATGACCGGCGAGAGCCGTCCGCTACCCGCACGCGTTGCCGACTCGACCGGCAACTGGGTCGACCGGACGGCGCCCGGCTGGTCGCAGCCTTTCCTTCGTCTTGCCCGCATCGACCGGCCCATCGGCTGGTGGCTGTTGCTGCTGCCATGCTGGTGGTCGGCGGCGATCGCCGCGCTCGCGCAACGCGCGCCGTGGCCCGACCCCCTTCTCCTTTTGCTGTTCATGATCGGCGCGATCGTGATGCGGGGTGCCGGCAGCACCTGGAACGACATTCTCGACCGCAAGATCGATGCGCAGGTTGAACGCACTCGCAGCCGGCCCATCCCCTCGGGTCATGTGAGCGCGAAAGCCGCTTTCGTCTTCGCGGTCCTGTTGTCGTTCATCGGACTTGCGGTGCTATTGCAGATGAACCGCTTCGCGATCCTGACGGGTGCATCGTCGCTCCTCATCGTTGCAGTCTATCCGCTTGCGAAGCGAGTGATCTCGATGCCGCAATTCGTGCTTGGCCTTGCGTTCTCCTGGGGCGCGCTGATGGGCTGGGCCGCGGTGTTCGGGTCGCTCGACTGGCGGCCGCTTGCACTATACGCCGGCACAATATGCTGGGTGATTGGCTATGACACGATCTATGCGCATCAGGACCGGCGGGACGACGCCATCATCGGGGTAAAATCTTCCGCGCGGCTGTTCGGAGAAGATACCAAGCCCGCGCTCGTGATCCTCTACACGTCCACGACCCTGCTGATCGCGCTTGCAGCACTCTATTCAGGCGGCGGCGTGTTTTCGCTGCTCGGCATTCTCGCGTTCGCGGCCCACCTCGCATGGCAGATCGCGACCCTGGACGCCGACAATCCGGCGCATTGCCTGAAGCTGTTTCGCGCCAATCGCGATGCGGGGTTGCTGTTGTTCGCGGGCCTTGCGCTCGATGTCATTGCCGGCGCACCGGGCGCATTCATCCTGCCGCGATAAAGCGGGGACAATCTCATTCGTTCGAAGAATGATTAGTCGCGCGCGATGATCTCGCGTTCGCCTTCGTGAAGCCGGTCGGCGATCCCGCTTGCCGCGCGCTGCTGGCGCAGCCGCACCATGCTCCTGCGATTGCGAAGCGCACCGTGACGCTTGCGGCGCCCGTGCGTCGCTTTGGCCTTGCGAACACTTGCCGGGTTCTGCAGCCGCCCGTCGGGACCTGCGATGAGAATCGGTCTGCCGGTGATGCGGCTCCACTGCCGCGCCGCGGCGGCACATTCGTCGCTGTCTTCGGAAGCCTGCAACAGCACGCTCAGATCATCGTCGTTATGTTCGAGCGAAAGAAAAATCACCGGATCCATGCCGCCGGGTGCAAGCACCCGCACCGCCACGCCTTCAAACTCGCTGAAGGGCAATCGCACGCGCATCTGCACGCCGCGAATGGCGCGGCTCAATTCAATCCCGTCTCGCGAAATCTCGATGTTGCGCTTGCCGCCATCCGCTGCCGGATCGGCCGCTTCTAGAGAAAGCGGGAGACGGAGTGGATCGAGCCTGAACAACAGGCCCGATCCTTCCCGCGCTTCTCCGGCTGCGCTTGCCTGACGCCTCAATGTTTGCACTCCCCGCCGGTTTCCCCGGTCGTTGAAGGCAACATCCCATGCAGGCGCGAAGCATCGGCTTAAGAGATTGGGTAAATCTTTTCTGATCGGGCACGAAAAAGCGCCGGTTCGACCATCATCCTTGACGAAATCTTGCATCCTTGACGAAACCTTGCCGTGAACGCACGCGCGGCGCATAGAACTCCGATGACGCTCGATCCGAACGAGATTCACGGAAAATTCCTGCAGCCGTTGCAGGCCGCCATGCGCGAAGCATCTGCGCTCGCGCTCTCGAAGTTCCGAAACGGCGTGCGGGTATGGAACAAGGACAACGCCTCTCCCGTCACCGAAGCGGACCTTGCCGTCGATACCTTCCTGCGCGAGCGGCTCACGGCGATCGATCCTGCGATCGGCTGGCTTTCGGAAGAAACGGCCGACAATCGTGAACGCCTGCTGAAAGAACGGGTCTGGATCGTCGATCCCATCGACGGAACGCGATCCTTCATCGCCGGACGCGAAGACTGGGGGATTTGTGCAGCACTCGTCGAACGCGGCAGGCCGATTGCGGCTTGCGTCGAGGTGCCGGCAACGGGCGAATCATTTGCCGCGGTAAGAGGCGGCGGCGCGACAAGAAATGGGCAGACGATCTCCGCCTCTCCCAAGGCCGACTTCGCAAGCGCCACCATCGCGCGCCCCGCGAAGCTCAACTACGCGGTTTCGTCTGCGGGAAATCAGGTCGAAACCGAGCGAATCCATGCCATCGCCGTGCGCTTTTCGCGCGTCGCCGGCGGCGATATCGATGCCGCTCTTGCCGCCGGAAATGCCAATGATTGGGACCTTGCCGCTGCGGACCTTTTGGTGCACGAAGCGGGTGGCAGGATGACCGATACCGATGGAAGGGTGCCGGTTTACAACCTTGCTACCCACATTCACGGCGCGCTGATCGCAGCGGGGCGCGAGCTGCACCCAAGACTGCTTTCCGCACTCGGCGCGTCACTGCAATAACCACGATCAGGGCCGCCGCAATGGCTGAACAGAAACAACTTCTCCATCTCGTGTTCGGGGGCGAACTCCTGCGGCTCGACGGCACGGAATTTCGCGACCTGACCAAGCTCGACATTGTTGGAATTTATCCGAATTACGCCGCGGCCCATCAGGCCTGGAAGTCGAAGGCACAACTGACCGTCGACAATGCGTTGATGCGCTATTTCATCGTTCATATGCACAGGCTGCTCGATCCCAAAACGGAAACGAACGCGCAGCAAGGCTGACGCGTTATCCTGCTGTCATGTGGCGTACCATTCGCACCTCCGAAGGTTTCCGGCGCGTACTCGGCCGGTCGGTGGCGGCTTACCTCAAGCTGGTCTGGAAGACCCAGCGGGTCGTCCTCGAGCCCGCAAATCTCTACGATTGGGTCGACGGCGAGATGCCGTTGATCTTGACCTTCTGGCACGGGCAGCATTTCCTCACGCCGTTTTTCTGCAAGCCGCACCACAAGGCGAAGGTCATGATCTCCCGTTCGTTCGACGCGGATGTGAACGCCATTGCCGCCGAAGCGCTCGGCATCGGAACCATTCGCGGCTCGGGAACGCATCGGAATAACTTTCACGAGAAAGGCGGCGTCGCCGCAACGCGCCAGATGCTGGATGCGCTCTCGCAGGGCATCAATGTCGCGATGACCGCGGACGTGCCGAAAATTTCGCGCCGCGCCGGGCTCGGCGTCGTCAGCATCGCCAAACACTCCGGACGGCCGATCTTTCCGGTGGCGATCGCAACCAGCAATCGCATGATCCTGCAGAGAAGCTGGGACAAGTCGAGCCTGCACTTTCCCTTCGGCAAGATGGCCATGGTGGCGGAAGCCCCCGTGCTTGTGCCAGCCGATGCGGACGACGCGGCGCTCGAGCGCGCGCGGCTGGAGGTCGAGGCCAAACTCAATCGCGTCACCGAACGGGCAGAGACGCTTGTCGGTCGCCCGCCGAAGGCGGCAAACGATGCCTAAGTCGCGCGCCCCGCTCTCGATCCGAGCCTATCGCGGTGCGATGCGCCTCGCGACCCCGCTTGCCGGGTCGATCCTGAACTGGCGGCGCAAGCGCGGCAAAGAAGATCCCGAACGGATGCAGGAGCGGCGCGGCATCGCGACGCTCGAACGGCCGGAAGGCGCATTGGTATGGATTCACGGCGCGAGCGTCGGCGAAATTCTCTCCGTGCAGCCGCTGGTCGAGCGGATCCGCGCGCAGGGATTCCACGTGCTCGTTACATCCGGCACGGTGACGGCTGCGCAAACGGCAGCGCGGCGCATGCCGGAAGGAACGTTGCATCAATATATTCCGCTCGACACGCCGCAATTCATGAACGCCTTCCTGGATTACTGGCGGCCCGGACTTGCGTTGATCGCAGAGTCGGAATTCTGGCCGAACCTTTTGCAGGAGACGTCGGGCCGCGGCGTGCCGATCGTGCTGGTGAACGGGCGGCTGTCGCAGCGCTCGTTCTCACGCTGGAAGCGCGCAAAGACGACCGCGAAAAGCCTGCTGTCCTGTTTCGATCTTTGCCTGACGCAGGATGAAGACGTCGCCGAGCGGCTTTCGCAGCTCGGCGCGGAGCGCGCCTTCGCGACCGGCAACCTGAAATTCGATGTCTCTCCGCCGCCTGCCGACGAACAGGCCATGGCGGAGATGAAGCGCACCATCTACGGCCGTCCGCTATTTCTTGCGGCGAGCACGCATCGCGGCGAAGACGAGGAAGTCATCGAAGCGCATATCGAAGTCGCCAAGAAAATCCCGGGCCTGCTCACGATCATCGTGCCGCGCCATCCGGAACGGGGCGGCGAGATCGCACAACTCGCGCAGGAACACGGGCTCCCGCAGGCCATGCGTTCGCGCAATCACCTGCCCGATCGCGGCACGCAGATTTATGTCGCCGACACGATCGGCGAACTCGGGCTGTTCTACCGGCTGGCGCGGATCGTGTTCATGGGCGGCTCGCTCATCAAGCATGGCGGCCAGAACCCGATCGAACCGGCGAAGCTCGATTGCGCGATCCTGCACGGGCCTTACGTGCACAGCTTCACCTCGATCTATGCCGCGCTCAATCGCGAGCATGGCGCCGCGACCGTGACCGACGCGAAGTCGCTCGCGGCAAGCGTCTTGCGGCTATCGGACGATCCGGTGCTGATCGGCGCCATGGCGGAAGCCGCGCGCAAGACCGTGCTGCCGCTCTCGGGCGCGGTGAACCGCACGATCGCCGCGATCGAGCCTTACCTCGTGCAGTTGCGCTTCGCCCCATGACGGCACCGCTTCCGCTTCGCGCACCGCATTTCTGGTGGCGAAAGCCCGGCGCAAGCGCGGCACTGCTCTATCCGGTGTCTGCGATCTATGGCGTGATCGCAGCCCGCCGCCTCGCGCGCCCCGGATACAAGCCAAAAATTCCAGTGCTCTGTATCGGCAATCCCACGCTGGGCGGTGCAGGCAAGACTCCGACCGCGATAGCCGTTGCCACGTATCTGAAAGCGCAAGGCAGAAACCCGTACTTCCTGACGCGCGGTTACGGCGGAAAACTGAAGGGGCCGGTGCTTGCCGACCTCGGCAAGCACGACGCACGGGCCATCGGCGACGAGGCCCCGCTGCTTGCCGCGGTGGCGCCCACGATCATCGCGCAGGACCGGGCAGCAGGCGCACAACTCGCCGAAGCGAACGGTGCCGGCGTGCTCATCATGGACGACGGCTTTCAAAATCCGTCGCTCGAAAAAAACTTCGCGCTCCTCGTGGTCGATGGCGCGAAAGGGATCGGCAACGGCTTGCCGTTTCCCTCCGGTCCCTTGCGCGCGCCGCTCGGCGCGCAGCTTCGCCGTGCTGAGGCCGTGCTTGTCGTCGGGGCGGGCGAAGCAGGCGAGCGCGCGGCAGCGCTGGCATCGAAAACAGGTCTTGTGGTGTTGCGCGGCAGGCTCGCCGCGCAACCGGAAGCGGCCGCGCAACTTTCAGGCATGCGCGTACTGGCCTATGCCGGCATCGGCGCACCCGAGAAATTTTTCCGCTCGCTCGAGGAAGCCGGCGCGGTCGTCGCCGCGCGCAGGAGTTTCGGCGATCACCATCGCTACACTGCAAAGGACGCAAGCAGCCTGCTCGCGCAATCCGTCCGAACGGGTTTGCAGCTGGTCACGACCGAAAAGGATGCCGCGCGCATGCATGGCGATCCGGCGCTTGCCGGGCTGCTTGCGGAATCGAAACAGTTTCGCGTGCGGCTCGCGTTCGACGACGAAGCCCCCGCACTGACACTGATCGGAAAAGCACTCGAGGTTTAGCGCCGCGTTCCCTGCACGCGGGCCATGACGGCCTCCGGCGAGGCATAAGCCTCCTGCAGATCCACGCTCCAGTATTTCAACTCGTCGAGCGCAATCGGCGCCCCGGTGACTGCGCAACGCACATAGCTGCCCGGCCTGACGATGCGATAGTCGCCATCGAGGTAGCGCAGTTCGGCTTCGCCGGCTGCCAAGGGGGTGCGTTCGAAACGGTTCATGATGGCCGTTATATGGAACGAACCGGAGGGAAGCGCAAAGCGTAAATTTGCGGCGCTCGCAGGATCGTTACTCATTCGTCGAAGAGGCTGCCCTGCTGGGTCGCCTTAACAGGAGACGGCGGCGTTTTTTTCGGCGCGGGCGGCGGAGTTCCGGCGATGGCGGCACGGAACCGGCCATCCCTCACCTCGATTTCCAGCGCCATCCCCGGTGTCGTTGCCGCAACGGAACGCACGGGGCGGCCATCCGGTCCGCGCACCAGCGCAAAGCCTCGCTCCAGCACGCCCTTGTGACTGAAGGCGTTGAGCAACTGGCCAAGCGAAGCGATCCGGGCTTTGCGCATCTCGACGTCCCGGCGCGCGTGGAGAACAAGAACGTCGCGGGCGCGCGTCGCGCGGGCCTCCGCATTTTTTACGCGGTCGATATAGCGCCCGATGACGGCTCTGATCGCACCGGGATTATGACCCGCGGCAATTCTCGAAAACTTGACGCGATGAACATGCGCACTTGCTTTCAGCGCAAGCGGCAGCCGCGCAGACGCATTGTCCAGACGCTGGCGCGGCATTGCGAGCAGGCTGTCGAGCGAAGGCACGCCGCGCGCAAGCCCGCGCAACTCCGTCTTCAAGCGCTCGATCATCCGCGACCAGCAGGTCACGAGCCGGGCCGCGCGCTCGCGCGAGAGCGCGATCAATTCCGAGCGCACCGGCACTGCCAGCTCCGCAGCCGCGGTCGGGGTCGGCGCACGGCGATCGGCGGCAAAATCGATCAGCGTGAAATCGGTTTCGTGACCGACCGCGGCGATCAGCGGAATTTTGCTTGCTGCTGCGGCGCGCACCACGATTTCATCGTTGAAGCCCCAGAGATCTTCGAGCGACCCGCCGCCGCGCGCGACGATCAGCACGTCCGGCCGCGGCATCGCGCCACCTTCGGCAAAGGCATTGAAGCCTTCAATCGCGGCCGCCACTTCCGCGCCGCAGGTTTCGCCCTGTACGCGCACCGGCCACACCATGACGTGGCGCGGAAAACGATCCGACAGGCGATGGAGGATGTCGCGGATCACCGCACCCGTTGGCGAGGTGATGACGCCGATCACGCGCGGCAGATAAGGCAGCGGTTTCTTGCGCGCGTCGTCGAACAGACCTCCGGCGGCGAGCTTCTTGCGGCGCTCCTCCAGGAGCGCCATCAGCGCGCCGACACCCGCCGGCTCCAGCGCGTCGATCACGATCTGGTAGCTAGACTTTCCCGGATAGGTCGTAACCTTCCCGGTCGCGATCACTTCCATGCCCTCTTCGGGCTTGATGCGCATGCGGGAAAAAGCGCCCTTCCAGATGATGGCGTCGATCTTGGCGCTGTCGTCCTTCAGGCTGAAATAGCAATGCCCCGAGGAATGGGCCCCGCGAAAGCCCGAGATTTCGCCGCGCAGCCGCACATAGGGAAAGGCTTCCTCCACCGTGCGTTTGAGGGACATGGACAGCTCGGAAACCGAGATTTCCGGCAAATTGGTCGGTGCTGTGGATGCGGGCATTCGCGACTCTAACTGGCTGGCTTCGCATGATACATCAAGCGGCCAATGACACCTCAATTCCGGTAGCGGCTAATGAACGTACTCCTGATCGGCTCCGGCGGCCGCGAACACGCACTTTCCTGGAAACTTGCCGCGAGCCCGCTCCTCACCAAGCTCTATGCCGCGCCGGGGAACCCCGGCATCGCGGAAGATGCCGAGATCGTGGCCCTCAAGGTCGAGAACCACGCGGCGGTGATCGCCTTCTGCAAGGAGAAGAAGATCGGCCTCGTCGTGGTCGGGCCGGAAGCCCCGCTGACGGCGGGCCTCGCCGACGCGCTGATCGCGGCCGGGATCAAGGTATTCGGGCCGCAGAAAATTCCGGCGACGCTGGAGGGCTCGAAATCCTTCACCAAGCGGCTCTGCGCCGAAAACGGCATCCCCACCGCGGCCTTTCTGGAAACGAAAAGCCGCGACGAGGCACGCAAGCATATCGAGAAGCACGGCGCGCCGATCGTGCTGAAAGCCGACGGCCTGCACGCCGGCAAGGGCGTGATCGTGGCGATGGAAAAACAGGAAGCGCTGCTCGCGGTCGATCAGGTCTTTGCGATGGGCGGCAACGCGCCGGTCGTGATCGAGGAATTTCTCGAAGGCGAGGAAGCAAGCTTCTTCTGTCTCGTGCATGGCGAGCAGGTGTTGCCGCTTGCTTCCGCGCAGGACCACAAGCGCGTCTTCGACAACGATCAGGGACCGAACACCGGCGGCATGGGCGCCTATTCGCCAGCACCCGTATTCACCCCCGCGATCGAGCAGGAAGTGCTCGAGAAAATCGTGCGGCCGACCGCGCGTGCGCTCGCGCGCGCAGGCACGCCTTATTCGGGCGTGCTTTATATCGGACTGATGATCACAAAAGACGGGCCGAAGCTCATCGAATACAATGTGCGCTTCGGCGACCCCGAATGTCAGGTGCTGATGCCGCGCATGAAGGACGACCTCCTGACGCTGATGCTTGCCACCGCGAACGGCGAACTCGACAAATCGAGCGTTCGCTGGCGCGACGAAGTGGCGATCACGGTGGTGTTCGCCAATCAGGGCTATCCCGGCTCGTATCAGAGCGGCGCGGTGATCGGCGGCATCGACAAGGCCAATGCGGTCGAGGGCGTCACGGTGTTCCATGCCGGTACCAAACGCGACGGCGACAAGATTTTGTCGAACGGCGGGCGCGTGCTGAACGTGACCGCGATCGGCAAGACCGTCACCGAGGCGCGCGAGCGCGCCTATAAAGCCATCGCGCTGATCGACTGGCCGCAGGGTTTCTATCGCAGCGACATCGGCTGGCGGGCCATCGCACGAGAAAAATCAACAAGCGAGAAAGCAAAATGACCGAACTCGCAGACCTCTTCCCCGGCTTCGAGTCACACTGGATCGATACCACTGCGGGGAGACTGTTCGCGCGTTCCGGCGGCGAAGGGCCGCCGCTTCTCCTGATCCACGGTTTTCCGCAAACGCATGTCGAGTATCACCGCATCGCGCCGGCACTCGCGAAGCAGTTCACGCTCATCATGCCCGACCTTCCCGGCTATGGCTGGAGCGATGTGCCGAAGGCAGATGCCGAGCACGCGCCCTACACCAAGCGCGCGATGGCGAACGCGCTGATCGAGGTGATGCAGCAACTCGGTCACCTGCAGTTCGGCGTGATCGGGCACGACCGCGGCGGGCGCGTCGGCTATCGCATGGCGCTCGAGCATCCGGGGCGCGTGACGAAGCTTTCGGTGCTCGACATCATTCCGACGCTCGACATGTGGAAGGGAATGGATGCGAAGCGCGCGATGGTGGTCTATCACTGGCCGTTTCTGGCGCAGCGCGCGCCGCTCCCGGAAATGCTGATCGGGAAAGCCCCGCTCGAATACATCGACTGGACGCTGGGAAGCTGGGCGCCGGACGGCTTGAAGAAATTCGATCCGCGCGCGCTCGGGCATTACCGCGCGTTCTTTCAGGACCCCGCACGCATCCACGCCTGTTGCGAGGACTATCGCGCCGGACAATCGACCGACGTGAAATTCGACGAAGAAGACTTCAACGCCGGAAAGAAGATCACCTGCCCGACGCTTGCGCTCTGGGGCTCGCGCGGCATTCCGAATTCGGGGGGCGATCCGCTCAAGATCTGGCAGCAATGGGCGACCAAGCTCGAAGGCCGCGCGATCGACTGCGGGCACTTCCTGCCCGAAGAAGCGCCGGAAGAAACGGCCGCGTCGCTCCTTGAATTTTTCGGGCGGGCTTGAATATTTCCGTTCCGCCCTGCGAACTTTGAAGGTCGCGGCTGCGCCGCTATAACCCTTCCAACAACCAAGAAATTCTGGGCAGGAAATGACCGAGTTCAATCGCCAGGAAGCCTTCTCCGGCACCAAGGACGTCGTGCAGGCGCTCGCCTTCGACCCCGCACGGCTGGAAGAATATCTGACGAGACAAATTCCGCGCTTCGCCGGACCGCTTGCCGTCAAGCAGTTCAAGGGCGGGCAATCGAACCCTACGTATCTTCTGGAAACGCCTGCGCGCAAATATGTGCTGCGCAGAAAGCCGCCCGGAAAACTGCTGCCTTCCGCACATGCGGTCGACCGCGAATACAAGGTGATGGCCGCACTGGGCGTGCAGAAATTTCCGGTGCCGCAGGCGCTGGTCTATTGCGAAGACGAGAGCGTCGTCGGTACCGCATTTTATGTCATGTCGTTCGAGGAAGGCCGCATCTTCTGGGAACTGCATATGCCGGATTCCAATCCGGCGGAGCGCGCCGCCATCTGGGACGCGCAGAACATGACGATTGCGCAGCTGCATTCGCTGGAGCCCAACAAGATCGGACTCTCCGACTACGGCAAGGGCGAGGACTATGTTGCCCGCCAAGTCGCGCGCTGGACCAAGCAATACGAAGCATCCAAGACCGACGACATACCGGAAATGGACAAGCTGATGCGCTGGCTGCCGGACCATCTGCCGAAGCAGCAGGCGGTGCGCGTGGTGCATGGCGACTATCGCCTCGACAACATGATCATCCATCCTTCGAAGAACGAAGTGATGGCGGTGATCGACTGGGAGCTTTCGACGCTCGGCGATCCGCTCGCGGACTTCACCTATCACATGATGGGCTGGCACATGCCGGGCGCGAAAACCGGCACCGGCACGGGTTCGCTCAAGGATCGCGACCTCAAGGCGCTCGGCATTCCATCGGCCGAAGACTATGCGGCACTTTACGCGAAGCGCACGGGCTTCGACCCGCGTGGGCGCGATATCGACGTTTACATGGCCTATAACTTCTTCCGCATCGCCGGAATCCTGCAGGGCATTCTCGGCCGCGTGCGCGACGGGACGGCCGCGAACGCCAATGCCTCGACCATGTCGCGGCAGGTGCAGCCGCTGGCCGCGACCGCGTGGCACTTCGCGGAGCGCGCAGGGGCGTAATGTTGGCGCTATAGTCGCCGCCGTGTTCGAACGCTTTCGCAACAAGACACCGCCGCGCATCGCGCTCGCCCTCGGCTCGGGCGGCGCGCGCGGGCTTGCGCATATCCCCGCGATCGAAGCGCTCGACGAACTCGGTGTCACGCCTTGCGCGATCGCCGGCTCGTCGATGGGTGCCGTGTTGGGCGCGGGCTATGCCGCCGGCATGCGCGGCAAGGACATCCGCAGCTTCGCGATCGAGGCGCTGCGCAAGCGTGGCGACTTCACGCGGCGGCTGATCTCGCTGCAGTGGGGACACTGGCGCGAGCAGTTCCGGCAGACGCGCTCGCTTCGCGAACTCACCATGCAGTTCGAGGCGAGCGGCGTCGCCGGTGAATTTCTGCCGCCCGATCTGCCGCAAACCTTCGAGGAATTGAAAATTCCGCTCACCGTCGTCGCGACCGATTATCGCGCGCGCAGCGAAGCAATCTATCGCTCGGGGTTACTCCGGCCTGCCGTCGCAGGCTCCATGGCCATTCCCGGCGCGCTCCGCCCGGTTGAATTCGACGGCAAGCTGTTGATCGACGGCGGCGCGGTGAACCCGCTGCCGTTCGACCTCTTGCGAGGTGACGCCGACATCGTGATCGCGATCGACATCACGCGGCTTGGCGACTCGCCGCCCGGTGTCCCCGATCCGATGCAGGCGGTATTCACCGCGTCCCACATCATGACGCAGGCCATCGTAACGGAGAAGCTGAAGTATTCTGCGCCCGATATCCTGATCCGCCCGAATGTGAGCGCCTTCGGCGCGTTCGATTTCGCCCGCGCGATGCCGATCCTGAAAGCGTCGGAGCCGATCAAGGAAGAACTGAAGCAGAAACTCGCGGCGTTGCTGGAGAAATAGTCAGCGCTTCGCGGCGAAGAACGCTTTGAGTATCGCGGCCGCCTCGCCTTCGCCGATGCCGCCATAAACTTCCGGCTTGTGATGACACGTCGGCGCGTTGAAGAAGCGCACGCCGGATTCGACAGCACCCCCCTTCGGATCGCCTGCGCCGAAATAGAGCCGGCGGATACGCGCAAAGGAAATCGCCGACGCGCACATCGTGCAGGGCTCGAGCGTGACGTAAAGATCGCAGTCGATCAGGCGCTCGCTGCCGATTTTTGCGGCCGCCGCGCGGATCGCCAGCACCTCGGCATGCGCAGTGGGATCGCGATCGCGCAGCGTGCGGTTGCCGGCTTGCGCGAGCAGCTCGCCACCGCGCACGACGACGCAACCCACCGGCACTTCGCCGGCGGCGGCCGCAGCCTTCGCTTCTTCCAGAGCAATTCCCATGAAATCGGGGGCAGCCAAGCTCGTGTCTCCGGCGCTCTCGTGCTAGCAACAAAGCGGAATTCGCACGAAGCATCATGAGCCGCAAGCCCGACAACAAAACCGACAATCGCGAACGCGTCGCCAAGGTGATGGCGCGCGCCGGCCTCGCATCGCGCCGCGAGGCGGAGACGTGGATCGAAGCAGGCCGCGTCAAGGTGAACGGCGAAGTGCTGAAGACGCCGGCGACGACCGTATCACCGCGCGACAAGGTGGAAGTCGACGGTGTGGCGCTGCCGTCCCGCGAGCGCACGCGGCTCTTCCTCTATTACAAGCCGCGCGGACTGGTGACGACCAATTCGGACCCGGAAGGCCGCCCGACCATTTTCCAGAAGCTGCCGAAGGACCTGCCGCGCGTCGTCAGCGTCGGACGTCTCGACATCAATTCCGAGGGGCTCCTGCTTCTGACCAATGACGGCGGGCTCTCACGCACGCTCGAGCTTCCCGCCACCGGCTGGCTCCGCCGCTATCGCGTGCGCGCCAACGGCCGCACCGATCAGGAGCGGTTGGCTTCGCTGAAAAAAGGCGTCACGGTCGAGGGCGTGCGTTACGGCCCGGTCGAAGCCTCGCTCGACAGCGAAAAAGGCGCGAACCAGTGGCTCACCGTCGGCATCCGCGAGGGCAAGAACCGCGAAGTCCGCAAAGTGCTCGCGCATATCGGCTTGCAGGTGAACCGGCTGATTCGCGTTTCCTTCGGACCCTTCGAACTCGGCAAGCTGAAGGAAGGCGAAGTCGAGGAAGTACCGACGCGAGTGCTGCGCGATCAGCTTGGCGACGAACTCGAAAAATCATCGCAGAGCGATTTCGATGCACCGGTTCGCGAAGCCCTGAAACCGGAGCGCAAGAAAACAGAGTACAAGAAGCCGGCACCGGACTTGCGCAAAAAACGCGAACACAAATCTGGCCAGCCCCCGCGGAAGTTCGACAACGAGCGCCCATCACGGCCGGGCGAGAGAAGCGACAAGCGCCAGCATAGACAGAAGAACGAGCGAAACGAGGTTCGCGACAACGGCAAGCCGCCGCGTCGCGAGCGCGAACAAAACCGCCGCGGTGGCAAGCGCACGCCGTTTCGCGCACCCAAAGGAAAGCGCTAGATGCGCGTTTCCGGCGGCGTGCATGGCGGGCGCGTGCTGAAAGGCCCCTCGTCGCAGAAAATCCGCCCGACTTCGGACAAGCTACGGCAGGCGATCTTCAACATTCTCGCGCATGGCTATGGCGATCCGGTTGCGGACGCGCGCGTGCTGGATCTCTTCGCGGGCACCGGCGCGCTCGGGATCGAGGCGATTTCCCGCGGTGCGACCTTCGCACTCTTCGTCGAGGAAGCGGCGGAAGCACGCGCGCTGATCCGCGCGAATGTCGAAGCGCTTTGGCTCACGGGTGCCACCAAGATTTTCCGGCGCGACGCAACGAAGCTCGGCCCCCGCGGGGCGTTCGAGCCGTTCTCGCTCGTATTCTGCGATCCGCCCTATGGCAAAGGGTTCGGGGAGAAAGCGATCGCCTCCGCGCGCGAAGGCGGCTGGCTTGCGAACGACGCGCTCATCGTGGTCGAGGAAGCGGTGGAAGCGAAGTTCGCGGCACCCGAAGGGTTCGACGTGCTGGAACGGCGGGGCTACGACGACACCGAGATCGTGTTTTTGCGCGGATAGTTTGTCATTCCGGGGCGCGAGCGAAGCTCGCGAACCCGGAATCCATGGCTGCTTTCGTTCTGGATTCCGGATCGCGCTAAATTGCGTCCGGAATGACAGAGAGGGGAGGCGGCGTCCGGAATGACAATCACCGTCTCCCGAACAGCTTCTCGATGTCGAAAAGTTTCAGTTCAACATAAGTCGGGCGGCCGTGATTGCACTGCCCGGCATTCTCGGTGCGCTCCATCTCGCGGAGGAGCGCATTCATCTCTTCGGGCTTGAGCCTGCGGCCCGCGCGGATCGATCCATGGCAGGACATGCGGCTCGCGACCGCAAGCAGATTTCTCTCGAGCGGAAGCGCCTCATCCCATTCGGCAAGATGCTCGGCGAGATCGCGCACAAGATTTTGCGTATCCGTGTCTCCAAGCAGCGCCGGCGTCTCGCGTACCAGCACCGCGCCCTGCCCGAACGGCTCCAGCACCAGCCCGAGTTTCGCCAGTTCATCCGCGCGCGCAAGCAAGGCTGCAGCGTCCGAAGCGTCGATTTCGACCACCACAGGGACTAGCAAGAGCTGGCGCACAATGCCGTTTTCGTCGAGCGCGTGCTTGAGCTTCTCGTAAACAATGCGCTCATGCGCGGCGTGCTGATCGACGATCACGAGGCCGTCGGCGGTCTGCGAGACGATGTAGGTCTCGTGCAACTGCGCGCGTGCGGCGCCAAGCGGACGCTCGAGGTCCGCCTGCAGCACGGGCGCGAGATCGGCGCGCGCATCCGCGCTTGGCTGCGTCATGGTCTCGAAGGCCGCCTGTGCGGCTTCGGCAAGGCCGCCGCGATAAGGGGCCGCCGCGCCACGCCAGCTTGAAGAATAATTCGAATGCGTCTGTGGCCGCGCAAAAGAGACGAGCCGATCCGCGCCGGTCGTCGCACTTCTGCGTGCGCCGCCGCCGAGTGCTTGCTGCAAGGCCCGCACCACGAGGCCACGCACGAGTGAAGGATCGCGAAAGCGGACTTCGGCTTTCGCGGGATGCACGTTCACATCCACCTCATGTGGATCGAGTTCGATGAAGAGGGCTGCCACCGGATTCCGACCGCCATGCAGGAGGTCGGCATAGCCGCCCCTCACGGCGCCAAACAGCAGCTTGTCGCGCACCGGGCGGCCGTTGACGAAGAAATACTGCGAGAGCGAGTTTGCCTTGGAAAAGGTCGGCAGGCCGGCAAGCCCATGCACGCGCACGCCATCGCGCTCGTCGTCGATTGCGACCGTATTCTCGCGCGCGTCGCCGCCGATCACATCCGCGAGCCGCGCAGCGCGGCCTGCTTCGTCACTGCCGCGCAAGGGATATTGAATCACCCGCTCACCCGCCGCGATCGTGAAGGCAACATCGGGGCGCGAGAGCGCAAGCCGCTTGATGACGTCGATCGCGGCCGCGGTCTCCGCCTGCTCGCTCTTCAGAAACTTCAGCCGCGCCGGAGTCGCGTAAAACAGATCGCGCACTTCCACCCGCGTGCCTTCGGCAAGAGCTGCCGGGCGAATGCCGAGCTTTTCTCCACCTTCCACGCGAATTTCGAGCGCGTTGTCGCTGCCGCGCGCGCGGGTCGCGATCGTGAGCCTTGCCGCGGCACCGATCGAGGGCAAGGCTTCTCCGCGAAAGCCGAGTGTAGAGATATTGAGCAAATCGTCGCTGTCGAGCTTCGAAGTGGCATGGCGGTCGACCGAGAGCGCGAGGTCTTCCGCACTCATGCCGGAGCCGTTGTCGGAAACGCGGATCAGTTCGCGGCCGCCACCGGCGAGCACCACTTCCACGCGCGTCGCGCCCGCGTCGATTGCATTCTCCACGAGTTCCTTCACGGCCGAAGCGGGCCGCTCGATCACCTCGCCCGCAGCGATGCGGTTAATGACAGTTTCCGGAAGCTGGCGGACGGGCATGGATCGCGACTCGGGAACAGGAAGCGCCATTCTACCGGCGGCACCGGCGCGGCGCTATTCGACGTCCGGGCGGCCGCGGCGGTTCTTCACCTCGGCGCGATGCTTCTTGCCCTCGATACGGCGCTTCTTGGAGGCGAGCGTCGGCCGCGTCTTGCGGCGCACTTTCGGCACCACGGCCGCGCGCTGCAGGAGTTCTACGAGGCGCGCGCGGGCATCGTCCCGGTTCTGTTCCTGCGTGCGGAAGCGATCGGCGGAAATCACGATCACGCCTTCGCGTGTAAGCCGCTGGCCCGCAAGCTTTTCGGCGCGCGCCTTCATGGCGGGCGGCACGTTCGCCGAGCCGCGCAGGTCGAAGCGAAGCTGCACGGCGGTCGCGAGCTTGTTCACGTTCTGCCCGCCCGGGCCGGACGAGCGCACGAAGGTTTCGTCGAGTTCGCGCTCATCGATCGCGATGGTCTCGTTGATCGCGATCATTTCCGGCATCTTACGACTCGCCTGCGAGATAGCGTTTCGCGAGAATCTTGCCTTCTTCGACCGCGGGCTGATCGTAGGTGTTCACGCCGAACAGCTCGCCGCCGAAGATCGTCTCCAGCATGAAATGCATCATCAGTGCGCCAAGCGCGAAGGCGTCTAGCGTTTTCAGCTTGATCCCGCGCAAGGGGAGATTCTGCTTGGCCAGCGTGTCTGCCGTCGCGCGAGCCTGTGCCGCAACGAGATCGCCGACCGTGCGGCCGCCGAACACCGGCTCGCCCGCGAGCGCGGCAAGCTCCGCGTCGAGGCGCGGACCCTTGCCGTGATTGTCGAGCGAGATGAGAGTGAAGAGCTTGTCGCGCGGGCCGTCGAGCCAGAGCTGCAACTGGCTGTGCTGATCGACCGGGCCGATGGAAGCGACCGGCGTCGTGCCCTTCCCGCTTTTGCCGAGGCTCTCGCCCCAAAGCTGCATCCACCAGCGCGAGAGACGCTCGAAACGGTCCCCGTAAGCGAGCAGTACCGATACCGGGACACCGGCGTCATAGGCAGCGACGCTGAGTGCGGCACCCGCGGCCGGAGCGAAATCATCTGGCTTCACGCCGAGCAGGATGGGCTTCAGCATCTCGCCCGCGCCCGCGCGTAGCGCGCGAATATCGACGCCGGACAGAAGTGCCGGCAAAAGCCCGACATTGGTGAGCGCAATGAAACGGCCGCCGACGCGGGTATCGTGATCGAGAATTTCGCAGCCGAACTTTTCCAGAAGCGCGCGAAGACCATTCTTGCCACCGGATTTTTTCGGCTCGGTGATGCCGAAGAGATGGCGGGCAATCTGCGGCGCGAGGCCGGCCTGTTTCAGCGCGCCGAGAACCGCAATGACCTGCACCAGCGTTTCGCCGGTACCGCCCGACTTCGAGACCGCGACAAAGCGGGCCGAGGCGAGCGGGAGTCTTCCCAGAAATTCACCAAGACTGGCCGGATCGAGGTTGTCGAGAAAGTGCAGCTTCGGCTTTTGGGCAAGCGCGCCCGCGCCTGGCACGTTATAGCCGCCAAGCTGCGCAAGCGTCTGGCCGCCGAGGCTGGAGCCGCCGGTCCCGAGGAAGACGACATGCTCGGCGTCCTTAAGCTTTGTCGCAAGCGCTTCGACGCCGGCAAGATCGTCGCTCCGCTCCGGCAGACGCAGGAGCGCTAGCGAGTCCTGCTCGTATGCCGCGCGCAAATCGCTGAGCGGCTGGATCAGGCGGTGCAGATTGTTCTCGAACGCAGTCCTTGCGATCGCGCCGGAAAAGGCGCGGCTCACATCCTGCGAAAACGGCAATCCGGTCATCTATTCTCTTTCGGTTCTTCCCTGCTGCCACTTCATGGCGAGCGAAGCGGTCAAAACCACGGCAGTAATCACAATAATAAAGACGGTGCTGATGGCATTCACTTCCGGCGTCACGCCGAGCCGGACCTGGCTGTAAATGCGCATCGGCAATGTGGTGTTTCCCGGCCCGGCCGTGAAATTCGCGATCACAAGATCGTCGAGCGAAAGCGTGAAGGCAAGGAGCCAGCCCGCCGCAACGGCGGGAAAGATCACCGGCAAGGTTACCGAGAAAAACGCCCGGGTCGGGGTCGCGCCCAGATCGAGGGCCGCCTCCTCGAGGCTGCCGTCGAATGTCAGAAGTCGTGACTGCACGATCACGGCGACGAAGCACATGGTGAAGGTCACATGCGCCAGCGCCACGGTCCAGAAACCACGCTCGAAATCGATCGCGACGAACAACAGGAGAAGTGCAAGCCCGGTGACGACTTCGGGCATGACCAGCGGCGCGTAAACGAGCCCCGCGAAGAGCGTGCGGCCGCGAAACGTGCCTGCACGCACCAGCGCGACCGCAGCGAGCGTGCCGAGCGCGGTCGCAATCGTCGCGGAAACCGCGGCCACTTTCAGACTCACCCAGGCGGCATCCATCAATGCCTGGTTTTGCAAGAGGCCCTGATACCAGCGGGTGGACCAGCCGCCCCACACCGTGACGAGGCGGGAGTCGTTGAACGAATAAATCACGAGCAGGAACAGCGGCACGTAAAGGAAGGCGAGCCCGGCCGCGAGCGCCGTCGTCGTCACGGGCGATAACCCCTTGCGCATCGCCATGTCAGCGCTCTTCCAGTTCGCGCAACTGCATGCGCTGATAGATCAGGATCGGGACCAGCAGCACGAGCAGAATCAGGATTGCAAGTGCGGAAGACACCGACCACGAACGGTTTACCGCGAACTCGTTCCACACGGTGCGGCCGATCATCTGCGTATCGGAGCCGCCGAGGAGATCGGGGATCACGAATTCGCCGACCGCGGGAATGAAGCAGAGCAACGCGCCGGCGACGATGCCGGGTGCGGAGACCGGCACCGTGATGCGCCAGAACGCCTGCGCCGGGGTGGCGCCGAGATCGGCTGCGGCTTCGAGCAATGAATCGTCCATGCGCTCGAGCGCGGCATAGAGCGGCAGCACCATAAAAGGGAAATAGGAATAGACCATGCCGATCACGACAGCGACATTGGTCGAAAGAATTTCGAGCGGTTGCGAGATCAGGCCAAGGGCCTGAAGCAACTGATTGAGCAGTCCTTCGCGCGAGAGAATGCCGATCCAGGCATAGACGCGGATCAGGAAGGACGTGAAGAATGGCAACACGACCAGCAGCAGGAGAAGGGGCCGGATTGCGCGCGGGGAACGCGCGATCGCATAGGCAACAGGATAGCCGACTGCGATCAGGATTGCGGTCGCAAGCCCCGCAAGCATGACGCTCTGAAAGTACGAATAGACATAAAGCCAGTCGCTCAGAACAAAGGTGTAGTTATCGAAATCAAGGAGCGTGAACTGCTCGCGGATCTCGGCCCAGCCGGCGCTGAAATCGAACACCGGCGCGTAAGGCGGCTGCGCGACGGCGTCGTCCGACAGGCTGATCTTGAACACGATCAGGAAGGGCAACAGGAACAGACACGCCAGCCAGAGAAACGGCAACGCAATCGCAACGCTCCTGAACAGGCTGCGCTTTTCCATTGCCGCTTCAGTTCTTCAGAAGGACGCCGGCGTCCGGCGTCCAGGAGAGATACACCTTGTCGTCCCAATCGATCGGCGGCTCGATCTGGCGCGAGATATTGGTCTTCGCGGCCTTCAGCACGAGACCGCTTTCCAGATGCACGTGATAGATCGAAAGGTCGCCGAGATAGGCGACGTCGTAAACCACGCCTTGCGCGCAGTTCGCATGCATTCCGGCGAGCGGTTCTTTGGAGATGCGGATTTTTTCCGGGCGCAGCGCGACGGCCATGCGATCGCCGGCTTTTACTTCGGTACGAGAAGGCAGGCGAAGCTCCGCGTCCATTGCCGGAGACTTCAGCGCCACCTCATCCGGCGTCGCGCGAACGACTTCCGCCTCGATGAGGTTGATATCGCCGACGAACTCCGCGACATAGCGGCTGTTTGGCTGCTCGTAGATTTCGGTCGGCGTCGCCACCTGCACGAGCTTGCCGTGATCCATGACGGCGATGCGGTCCGCAACCGTCATCGCCTCCTCCTGATCGTGCGTTACGATGATGAAGGTGGTGCCGATGCGCTGCTGCAGGTCCATCAGCTCGAACTGCGTCTGCTCGCGCAGTTTCTTGTCGAGGGCCGCCATCGGTTCGTCGAGGAGGAGAACCTTTGGCCTTTTCGCGAGCGAACGGGCGAGCGCCACGCGCTGGCGCTGGCCGCCCGACAGTTGATGGGGTTTACGCTTCCCGAAACCGCGCAGGTTCACGAGCTTCAGCATTTCCTCGACGCGCGCCGCGATCTCGGCTTTCGCCACGCCTTCCTGTTTCAGGCCGAAGGCGATGTTGTCGGCGACCGTCATATGCGGAAAGAGCGCATAGGACTGAAACATCATGTTCACCGGCCGCCGGTAGGGCGGCACGCCGGCGAGATCGTTGCCGGCAAGCAGGACCTTGCCCGCACTTGCTTCCTCGAAGCCCGCGAGCATGCGCATCAAGGTGGTCTTGCCGCAGCCGGAGGGGCCGAGCAGCGCAAAAAATTCACGCTCGTAAATGTCGAGCGAAACGCCGTCGATTGCGGTCACGTCGCCGTAGCGCTTCACCACGTTCTGGAAACGGATCAGCGGCTGCGCCGCGGCGTCGGCCCAGGGTTCGAACTTGCGGCGAATGCCCTGCGGCTTCTGCCGCTTCGATACCTGATCCATGATTTCGTTTACGCGCCCCCAACCCGGAAACCCCGCTGCCTTAGCGGGGAAACCAGCCCTTCACAACCGACGGACTCAAGCCTTGTTCTTCACACCGAGCACGGTGAGCGAACGCCAGCCGCCGGAGGGCGTCTGGAATTCGATCGACTGGCTTACGGAGAGCCCGATTAATGCCGCACCGACTGGCGTCAGGACGCTGATCGTATGCGCGCCTTTTCCGGCGTCTTCCGGATAGACCAGTGTCGCCTTGCGGACCTGCGCCGTCACGTCGTCACGGAAGGTCACCTCGGAGCCCATGATGACAAGGCCCGGCAGCGACTCGAAATCCTCGATGACATGCGCGCGTTCGACCTCGCGCGAGAGGAATTCGGAGACCTCTGGGAATTTCCCTCCCGCGGCCACCGCCAGACGCTCCAGACGCTCGCAATCGCCGCGGGTGATCGCGATCGGCGGCAGATCGACATTGAAATAACGTGCCATGTTCCTGCTCCTTTCCGCGACGCACTGCGAACGTAGTTCCGGCGCGGGTTTCGCGGGCCTCGCCCGCTGAAAACTGAATGTTAGTCGGAAAAAATAGACGATCGGCCCCGGACGGCGCGCAGCCGGCCGGGTTACGCGCCCGCTTGAAGCTGGCCCGCGCGAAGAAGCTTGCGGATATGACGCTGCACGATCCTCATGGCCGCAAACGTAGGGCAGAAAGCCTGTTTGTCAATCTTCAGTGCGCTGCGGCAGAAGCGTCCATTTTCGGCTTTTCCAGAAGCGGCACGAAAAGACAGGCCACGCAAAAGAAAATCGATAGAAGCAGGAAAACATCGGCGAAGGCGAGCACGGTCGCTTCCCGCTGCACGATGCCTGCGAGTTTTTTCAGCGCAGCCGCTTCGGCATCCGATCCCAAAACTGGCGCAAGTTTCTGGGTCATGCCCTGCAAAGTTTCCTCCGCGACGTTACGACCCCAGATGATGTGCTCGCGGAGCTGCGCCTTGTGAACGTCCATGCGCGTCGTCAGCATGGTGTTGATGATCGCAAGACCCACCGCCCCGCCGACGTTGCGCATAAGATTGAACAGGCCGCTCGCGTTCTTCACCTGCTCCGGCGGCAGCGTGCCGAGCGCCAGCATGTTGATCGGCGCCATGCAGAACATCAGTGCCATGCCGCGAAGCGCCTGCGGAAAGAACAGCTCGGAGAATCCCCACTGGCTCGTGATCGGCGTCAGCTCGAAGGTCGATATGACAAAGCCGATCAGACCTAGGCCGATGAAAATGCGCGGATCATATTTTCGGGAGAGCATGCCGATCATCGGCGCCGACATGAACATGAACGCGCCGGTGACGAAAACCGTTTCGCCGATCTGCAGCGAATTGTAGCCCCGCACCCAGGCGAGATAGAGCGGATACAGATAGGTCAGGCCGTAGAGCCCGATGCCGATGATGAAGGTGAGCGTGCAACCGACCGCAAAATTGCGGTTCCTGAACGCACTGAGATCCACCACCGGCACTTCGGCGCGAAGCGTTCGCCAGAAGAAGATCGCACCGCCCGCAATCGTCAACACGAAGAAGAACGTGATGATGCCCGAGTTGAACCAGTCTTCGCGGGTTCCTTCCTCGAGGAAATACTGCAGGCTGCCGAGGCTGACCGCCATCGCAAGCAAGCCCCAGACGTCGAAGCGCTTCAGGAGGCTGAATTCAGGCTCGTCGAAATCTACCAGCGTCCAGGCGAGCACGGTCGCCGCCAGACCTGGGATGACGTTCACGAGAAACAGCCAGTGCCACGAAAATGCGCTGGTGAGATAGCCGCCGACGGTCGGCCCAATGGTCGGAGCGAGCGTGACCGTGAGGCCGACAACCGCCATGATCGGAGCGAGATGCCGCCGCGGAAAGATCGTGTAGGCGGCCGCGAACGCGGTCGGGATCATGCCGCCGCCAACGAACCCCTGGATGGCGCGATAGACCACCATCTCCGGCAAGGTCGTGGCGGTCGCGCAGAGCACGCTTGCGATGGTGAAGCCGAGCGCCGAGAGCGTGAACAAAATGCGGGTCGAAAGCGCGCGCGCAAGAAATCCCGAGAGCGGGATCATCACCACTTCGGCAATCAGGTAGCTCGTCTGCACCCATGAGATTTCGTCGGGTGCAGCGGAAAGACCGGCCTGAATTTCGCTGAGCGACGAGGAGACGATCTGGATGTCCAGAATCGCCATGAACATGCCGAAGACGAGCGCGGAGAAAGCGATCAGCTTGCGCGGCGTAACCTCGCGGCCGGGCTCGTCCAGCGGAAGAGCGCCCGCTGTCGTATCGCTCACGGCTTATTCTGCGGCGTGGTGCGCGTATCGATCGTCGCCACTACCGACAGTCCCGGCAAAAGCAGCCTTTCCGGCGCATTGGTCACGCGGATGCGCACCGTCAGACGCTGCACGACCTTGGTGAAATTACCGGTGGCGTTTTCAGGCGGCAGCAGGCTGAAGAGCGCGCCGGACGCGGGCGCAAAACTTTCCACGACGCCTTCGAGCGGCTTTGCCGAGTCCGCATCGAGCACGAGCTTCACCTTCTGCCCGAGGCGGATGGATTCGAGTTGCGTTTCCTTGAAGTTCGCATCGACGTAAACGCCTTCGAGCGGAACGAGCGCCAAGAGCCGCTTGCCCGGCGAGACAAAGTCGCCCATCTGCACGGCCTTGTTGCCGACCACGCCAGCGAATGGCGCACGGATCACCGTGGCATCGAGATCGCGCTGGGCTTTGGCGAGCACGGCTTCGAGCTCGCGGCGGGCACGCTCGGCTTCGGCCTTCTGCGCTTTCAAGACTTCATGATTGGCTTCCGCTGCCGACACCGCTGCCTTGGCCTGCAGGGTCATGGCCTGTGCGCGGTCGCGCGCTGCACGCGCCGCGTCGTTCGCGGCCTTGCTCGCGAAAGAATTTTGCGTGAGTTGATCGACGCGCAGGAAATCCGCGTCGGCGCGGCGTTGGTCGGCTTCCGCTCCGGCGAGCGACGCTCTGGCCTGCTCGGTGGCGGCGTCCGCGGCGACGATCTGCCGGTCGAAACGGGCAATGCTCGCGTCTTGCGTCGCGATGCGCGCCGCCGCCTGCTCCACCGCCAGGCGATAGTCCCCATCGTCCAGTGTTGCGAGTATGTCGCCCGCCTTCACGCGCGCGTTCGCCGGAACAGAGACGCTTGCGACATAGCCGGACACGCGCGGCGCGATGATCGACATGTCCGCGCCGACATACGCGTTGTCGGTCGAAACCAGATAGCGGCCGACGAAGAACCAGTTCAGGCCGAAATAAACGGCGAGCAGCGCCACCACCGCACCAACGGCGATGAGGAGCTTCTTGCGGCGCTCGCCCGTGCGCGTTTTGCCCCCATCGCTGCCCGTGCTTTCCCCCGCGCCGGCATTGTTCTGCGCAGTCGCAGCCGGCGGCGCCTTCGGGGCTTCGGCTCTGGGCGCTGTGGTTCGCGCATGCAGTGGCGCGACTTCGGCGATCGGGGTTTCGCTCTCGGGATGCTTTCTTGCAGCTTCAGCCATGGGAATACCAGCGTTGACCGAACGGTTCGGTCAATTTTCCTTGACATAGCTCTATCAAAAGGTCAAATCAATAGCGAACCGAACCGTTCGGTTCGATTTTTACGAGAGCGTTATGGCTGAAATCGCCGCTACCCGCGAGAAACCCACACCCGAGAGCGACAAGCGCGCCCAAATTCTGGAGGGTGCGCGGCAAGTGTTCTTCGCGCACGGTTTCAATGGCTCCAGCATGTCCGAGATCGCGCTCGCGGCCGGCGTGTCCAAAGGTACGCTTTATGTTTACTTCGAGAACAAGGAGCGGCTGTTCGCGGCACTGGTCGAGGACCATTCCAAGCGTATCGGCGAAACGACGCTGCAACTCGAAGGCGACGATCAGGACGTGCGCACGGTATTGCTCAAGACGGGCCGCGATTACCTCAATGTACTGGCGCAGCCCGATCACGTGGCCTGGCTCCGCACGGTAATCGGCGCTTCAGAGAAATTTCCCGAACTCGGTCAGGTGTTCGTCGATTCAGGTCCGCGGCGCGCGGCAAAAAAACTCGCCGACTGGTTTCGCGCGCGCATCTCGCGTGGGCAATTGAAAATCGACAACGTCGAAATCGCCGCCTGGCAATTCACGATGATGATTCAGGGACCGATCCTCGTGCCGATGCTCTATGGCGGCGAGGCGCGGCCCTCGCCCGCGCGTATTGACGAGGTCGTAAAACATTCGGTCGATATGTTTCTCGCGGCCTACGGACGCAAGGCCTGACTTCAGGCGTCAAACGCGCTCGATTGCAAGCGCCACGCCCTGCCCGACACCGACGCACATCGTCGCCAGACCATACTTGCCGCCGGATTCTTCCAGCGCTCGCATGGCCGTGCCCGCAATGCGCGCGCCTGACATTCCAAGCGGATGGCCGAGCGCAATCGCGCCGCCGTTCGGGTTCACATGTGGCGCATCATCGGCAACGCCGAAGCTGCGCATGCAGGCGAGCGCCTGACTGGCGAAAGCTTCATTGAGTTCGATCACGTCGAACTTACTCGCGGGAATACCGAGGCGCGCGGAAAGTTTCTCCACCGCAGGCACCGGGCCGATCCCCATGATGCGCGGCGGCACGCCGGCCGAGGCGAGACCAAGAATTCGCGCGCGCGGCTTCAAGCCGTTCGCCTTCGCCGCTTCTTCAGAGGCAATCACCAGCGCTGCCGCGCCGTCGTTCACGCCAGACGCGTTTCCAGCCGTGACCGTGCCCGGATTGCGGAAGGGAGTTCTCAGCTTCGCCAGTCCTTGGAGCGTGGTGTCGCTGCGGGGATGCTCGTCTTTATCAACCCTCACCGGGCCCGCCTTGCCGCCCGGCACTTCCACCGCGACGATCTCGCCGTCGAAATAGCCGCGCTTTTGCGCAGCTACCGCGCGATGCTGCGAGCGCAGCGCGAACAGATCCTGATCCTCGCGCTTCACCTGATATTCTTCGGCGACGTTTTCGCCGGTCTCCGGCATGGAATCGACGCCGTACTGCTGCTTCATCAGCGGGTTGATGAAGCGCCAGCCGATGGTGGTGTCGAAGATTTCGGCGTTACGCGAGAACGCTTCGGTTGCCTTGCCCATCACGAACGGCGCGCGCGACATCGACTCTGCGCCACCGGCGATGCTGAGCGAAATTTCTCCGGCCTTGATCGCACGTGCGGCGGCACCCACGGCATCGAGGCCGGACGCGCAAAGGCGGTTCAGCGTATTGCCGGGAACGCCCACCGGAAGCCCGGCAAGCAAGAGACCCATGCGCGCGATGTTGCGATTGTCTTCGCCGGCCTGATTGGCGCAGCCGAAGAAGACTTCCTCGATCTTGTCCTTGTCGAGCGAAGGATTGCGCGTGAGCAGCGCCTTGATGACGTGTGCGGCGAGATCGTCCGGCCGCACCTTGGCGAGCGAACCGCCAAAGCGGCCGATCGGAGTACGGACGAAGTCGCAGATATATGCTTCGCGCTGTGCTGCCATGATATTCTCCTTACGCGTTGCCGCCATGCGCGGCTTTGGTGCGCGCGTGTAATTCGCGCAGGACCTTGAGTTCGGTTTCGTTCGGCGGCGGCGTCTCGCCGGCATCCGGTGCAAACTTAACCGGCCAGCCGGTGGCCGCAGACACCTGCTCTCTCGTTACGCCCGGATGCAGCGAAACAACCGTGAGTTCTTTGGTCGTTTCGTCGGGCTCCATGACGCAAAGATCGGTGATGACTTTGGTCGGACCCTTCGTGGTCACGCCGAGTTTTTCGCGGCTGTTGCCGCCCTCGCCGTGGCCGAGCGAGGTGAAGAAATCGATCTTCTCGACAAACGCGCGCTTGGAATGCGCCATGGTGATGAAGATCTGTCCGCAACTGGTCGCGATTTCCGGCGCACCGCCGCCGCCGGGAAGCCGCACGCTCGGCTTTTCGTAAGGGCCGACCACCGTCGTGTTCAGGTTTGCAAACTTGTCGATCTGCGCGCCGCCGAGAAAACCCGTGGTGATGCGGCCGCCCTGCAGCCAGTGGCGGAACATCTCCGGCACCGGCACCGTCGTGAGAGCCGTTTCGCAAAGCTCGCCATCGCCGATCGAAAGCGGCAGCACATTGGGCCGGGTTTCAATCGTGCCCGACTCATAAATAAGGACGATGTCGGGCGCGTGGGTCTGCCGCGCGAGGTTGCAAGCCGCGGACGGCGCACCGATACCGACGAAGCAGACGTCGTTATTGGTCAGGGCGCGTGCCGCCGCAACCGTCATCATTTCGTTCGGCGTGAAGTTCTGGCTCATGATGATTTCCTCACGCCGCTTTCTTCGCGTGCACCGCGAACACTTCGGGACCCTTCTTCAACACGTTCTCGTCCATCCAGGCGAGGAAGGTATCGCGATCGCGCGCGATTTCATCCCATGCTTTATAGAAGGCGTTGTCGCGTTTGTAATAGCCCTGCGTATAGGAAGGGTGCGCACCCCCCGGCACCACGGCGATGGACTTCACAGTCCAGCCCGGCAGCACGACGGAATTTGGCGACGGCGGATTGAGTTCGTCCACGATCTCCTCGACCGTTACGACGGAGCGCTTCGCCGCAAGCACCGCTTCCTTCTGCACGCCGACGATGCCCTCGAGCAATACGTTACCTTTGCGATCGGCTTTCTGCGCGTGAATGATCGCGACATCGAGGTTCACGGCCGGCACGGTCGCCAGCTTCTCGCCGGTATAGGGACAAGTGACTTCCTTGATCGACGGATTCACTCGTGGAAGTTCCGCGCCGCGATAGCCGCGAAACACCGCAAAGGGTAGCCCCGCGGCCCCTGCGTCATAAGCGTTCGCCATGGCGGCGTGCGAGTGCTCGACGATCTCGATCTTGTTGGGCCAGCCGTTCTGGTACGCGTCGCGGAAGCGATGCAGCGAGCCCACGCCGGGATTGCCGCCCCAGGAAAAGGTCATGCGCTCGGCACAGCCCATGCCGATCAACTGGTCGTAGATCAGGTCCGGCGTCATGCGGGTGAGTGACAGGCGCTTTCTTTTCTGGCGGATGATCTCGTGACCGGCCGCGAAAGGAATGAGATGCGTGAAGCCTTCCATCGCGATGGCATCGCCATCACGTACATTCGCCTCGATCGCTTCGGATAGTTTCAGAAATTCAGCCATGACGCACCGTTTCGCGCGAGAAATTCAGCGCGCGAAACTAGGGGGCATGCCTACCATCGTCAAGGAACGGGCGGGAAAGCGGGCAAGCGTCCCAGCGCTTGCCCGCTTTGTTCCAGCGGAGTGAACGCTAGAGACGGATGCGCAGCCAGTTCGCGATTTCGCCGACAATGCCGCGCCGGAACAGAAGCACGCAGAGTACGAAAATCGCACCCTGGATGACCGGCACCCATTGTCCCGGCTGGAATGCGACCGCGAAGCCGAAAAGACTGAACGAAATCTCTCCCGCCGAAGCGAGATAGTTCTGCATGGTGATGATGACCGCCGCACCAAGGGCGGGTCCGAACACGGTGCCGAGTCCGCCGACGAGCGTCATCAGCACGACCTCGCCCGACATCGTCCAGTCCACGTCGGTCAGGGACGCGAGCTGAAACACGATCGCCTTCGTCGCACCCGCTACCCCGGTCAGCGTCGCTGAAAGCACGAAGGCCACGAGCTTGTAGCGGTCGGTCTTGTAGCCGAGCGAGATCGCACGCTGCTCGTTCTCACGGATTGCTTTGAGCACCTCGCCGAACGGCGAATAGATGATCCGGTAAATGAGCACGAAGCAGAAAAGAAAGATCACGAGCACCGTGAAATACATGGTCATGATCTTCGACAGATCGAAAATGCCGAACAGCACGCCGCGCGGCACCGCCTGAATGCCGTCTTCGCCACCGGTAAAGGGCGCCTGCAACGCGAAGAAAAACATCATCTGCGCGAGTGCCAGCGTAATCATCGCGAAATAGATGCCCTGCCGCCGGATCGCGAGCGAACCCGCGACGAGGCCGAGCAGTGCTGCGACAGCAACACCACTCAGAATGGCGAGTTCGGGAGGCAGGCCCCAGACTTTCGCGGCATGGGCGCTGACATAGCTCGACCAGCCGAAGAACAGCGCATGACCGAACGACAAGAGCCCGACATAACCGAGCAGAAGATTGAAGGCGCAGGCAAACAGCGCGAAGCAGAGCACCTTCATCAGAAACACGGGATAGATGAAGAGCGGCGCGACCAGGAAAAACGCCACCATCAGGACGAAGGCGATCAGTTCGCTGCTTGCAACGCGCGGCTGCGATGCCGTCACCGGAGCTCCACGGGTATCGACCGCCATTTTATGTTGTCCGTCCGAACAGTCCCGCCGGGCGCACCAGCAGAACGATGACCATGATTACGAAAATTACCGTGTTCGACGCCTGCGGAAAGAATACTTTCGTGAGCCCCTCGATGATGCCGAGCGAGAAGCCGGTCACGATCGCGCCCATGATCGATCCCATGCCGCCGATCACGACGACCGCGAAAACAACGATGATGAGACTCGCGCCCATCTGCGGGCTCACGTTGTAAATCGGCGCCGCCATGACGCCCGCGAGCGCCGCAAGGCCGACGCCGAAACCGTATGTCAGCGTGATCATGCGCGGCACGTTGATGCCGAAGGCGCGAACCAGTGTCGGATTTTCGGTAGCGGCGCGCAGATAAGCGCCAAGCCGCGTTTTCTCGATCACGAACCAGGTGCCAAGGCAGACGATCAGCGAGCAGACGATTACCCAGGCACGATACTTCGGCAGATACATGAAGCCGAGATTGTAGCCGCCGGTCAGCAGTTGCGGCGGGCTGTACGGAATACCGGACGAGCCGAAATAGCGCCGGAAGATACCTTCCAGCATCAGCGCGATACCGAATGTCAGCAATAGCCCATACAAATGGTCGAGCTTGTAAAGATGCTGGAGAAAAACGCGTTCCAGCACGATGCCGAAAGCGCCGACAATGATCGGCGCGATAATCAGCGCGAGCCAGTAATTGATGCCGGCAAGCTGCAGAAGAAAATAGGCGCAGAACGCGCCTAGCATGTACTGCGCGCCATGCGAGAAATTGATGATGTTCAGCATCCCGAAGATGACCGCCAGTCCGAGACTGAGCAGCGCATAGAACGAGCCGTTGATCAGGCCGAGCAAGAGCTGACCGAACAAAGCCTGGGGCGGGACACCGAGAAGATCAAAAATCATGGGAAGGGCTCCGGATCGAGGGGCGGACTACTCCGCCCCTCTTCCGATTGCGGTGAGTAAGGATCAGCCCTTGACGAGCGGGCAGTTGCCTTCGTTCAGCGGACGGAATGCTTCGGCCGCCGGAATGGTGGCGCGCAGCTTGTAGTAGTCCCACGGGGCCTTCGACTCTTCGGGCTTCTTCACTTCGAAGAGATACATGTCGTGGATCTTGCGGCCGTCGGCGCGGATCGTGCCCTTGCCGAAAAGCGGATCGTCGGTCGGCATTTCCTTCATCTTGGCAACGACCGCCTTGCCGTCATCGCTCTTCAGCGCATGCACGGCCTTGAGGTAGTGCGTGACGGAAGCATAGACGCCGGCGTGGATCATGGTCGGATACTTGCCGCCGTTCTGCGCGGCGAAGCGCTTGGCGAAGGCGCGGTTGGCGTCATTCATGTCCCAGTACCACGCTTCGGTGAAGATCAGGCCCTGCGCGGTCTTCAGGCCGAGTGCATGCACGTCGGTCAGGAAGACGAGAAGACCGGCGAGGTTCTGGCCGCCGGAGACGATGCCGAATTCGGCCGCCTGCTTGATCGAGTTGATGGTGTCGCCGCCCGCATTCGACAGACCGATGATCTGCGCCTTGGACGACTGCGCCTGCAGCAGGAACGAGGAGAAGTCCTGCGTGTTCAGCGGATGACGGACGACGCCGACGACCTTGCCGCCGTTCTTCGTCACGACTGCCGAGGTGTCGCGCTCAAGCGCGTGACCGAACGCATAGTCCGCGGTCAGGAAGAACCAGGTCTTGCCACCGGTTTTCACGATCGCATTGCCGGTGCCGTTCGCCAGTGCCCACGTATCGTAGGTCCAGTGAATGTTGTTGGGCGTGCACTTGGAGCCGGTGAGATCCGACGAAGCCGGGCCGTTCGCAAGGAACACCTTGTTCTTGTCGCGCACGATCTCGGCGACCGCGAGGGCGACGCCAGAGTTCGGCACGTCGACGATCACGTCGACCTTGTCGGTGTCGATCCAGGTGCGCGTCAGGTTGGAGCCGATGTCCGGCTTGTTCTGGTGATCGCCGCCGATGATTTCGACATTGAGGCCTTTTTCCTTGGCCTTGAAATCCTCGACCGCGAGCCGCGCGGCAAGCACCGAGCCGGGGCCGCCGAGATCGGCGTAGAGACCGGACATGTCGGAGAGAACACCGATCTTGATCAGGTTGTCTGAAATCTGCCCGTAAGCAGTGCCGGCGGACAACACGGCCGCCGAGACAATCGCAGTTCGTAGCAACTTCATATTATTAACCTCCCTTTGTCAGCCGCCATTAGCGGCGGCTGCCTTAGACACCCAGATATTCGTGCAACGTCTCGAGCTTTTTGTTCAGTTCGGCGTTGGCGAACTGCTCCACGATTTTTCCGTGTTCCATGATGTAGTAACGGTCCGCGACGGTGGATGCGAAGCGGAAATTCTGTTCGACCAGCAGGATGGTGAAGCCCTGCTCCTTCAATTTGCGGATGGTGTTGCCGATCTGCTGAATGATAACCGGCGCCAATCCTTCGGTCGGCTCATCGAGCAGCAACAGGCGCGCGCCCGTGCGCAGAATGCGTCCGATCGCGAGCATCTGCTGTTCGCCGCCGGATAGTTTGGTGCCCTGGCTGCGCAGGCGCTCGCGAAGGTTCGGGAAGAGTTCGAAAATCTGGTCGCGGCTCAGCCCGCCCGGCCGCACCTGCGGCGGCAGCATCAAGTTCTCCTCGACGTCGAGGGAAGCGAAGATACCCCGCTCCTCGGGGCAAAATGCGATGCCGGCTTTCGCGATCGCGTCCGATGACGATCCAATCAATTCGCGGCCTTCGAACTTCACTGAGCCCGTCCGCTTGCCGACGATCCCCATGATCGACTTCATGGTGGTGGTCTTGCCGGCGCCGTTGCGGCCAAGAAGGGTGACGACCTCGCCTTCGTTCACGTGCAGCGTTGCACCATGAAGAATGTGCGACTCGCCATACCAGGCGTGCAGATCGCGGATATCGAGCAGCGGGCCGGAAGGGCGATCAAGCATGGCCGGTCCCCATATAGGCTTCGCGCACTTGCGGGTTTTCAGAGACGGTCTTGTAGTCGCCTTCCGCGAGCACGCGCCCGCGGGTCAGGACTGTGATCTTGTTCGAAAGGTTGGAGACGACGCTCAGGTTATGCTCGACCATCAATACAGTGCGGTTCGCGGAAACCGTTTTGATTAGCGCCGCGATCCGGTCGATGTCCTCGTGGCCCATGCCGGCTGTCGGCTCGTCGAGCAGCATCATTTCAGGATCGAGCGCTAGCGTAGTCGCGATTTCCAGCGCGCGCTTGCGGCCATAAGGGAGTTCGACCGCAGGCACATTTTCGAATGCAGAAAGGCCTACATCGTTGATGAGCGAGCGGGCGCGCTCGTTATAAACGCTTAACACGGCCGCAGGCCGCCAGAAGTCGAAGGAGCCGCCGCGCTTGCGTTGAAGCGCGATGCGTACGTTTTCAAGCACCGTCAGATTCGGGAAGACCGCGGAAATCTGGAAAGAACGAACGACGCCGAGCCGCGCAATATCGGCTGGCCGAAGCTGGGTGATGTCGCGCCCATTATATTTGATGGAGCCGCGGGTCGGCGTCAGAAACTTGGTCAGGAGATTGAAGCAGGTCGTCTTGCCGGCTCCGTTTGGACCGATCAGCGCGTGGATCGTACCGCGCTCCACTTTCAGATTGACGTCGCTCACCGCGACGAAGCCTGCAAATTCCTTGGTCAGATTTTCCGTTTCAAGAACGTACTTGTCATTCATACGCTGCAAACCCACCCCTGCATTTAGTATCGTCGGCTATGACGTAGCTCCAGCCGAAAATCTGCTGTGCTGCCGCAGCTTTTCCGCCGAACACGTGTTTTTTCCGAGAGTCGTGTGGAAAGCTTCTCCCTCGCTTCCCCGCAAACCGCCCGGAGACCGCTTATTTTTTGGGCTGCACCCGGTGCAACCCGGATACACAACCAGATGCTAGCACACGGTCATTTCGGTTTTCCGTCAAGGGCTTTCCGGACATGCGGGCAAAAAGCGGCGAGCGACTTTCGCCGGTGCTCCATGTGAAACCGAACTTCCGGAATGCCGGATGCGGATTTTGCTACGGCAAGCCGAGATTGGACACGCCGAGTGCAAGTTCAGTCTGGCGGCTGGTTCCGGTCTTCGACAATACGCTCGCCACTTGCGTCCGGATCGTTTCGCGGGAAAGCGCCGAGCGTGCTGCAATTGCAGCAATCGCCTCACCGTCGCCGATCGAACGTGCCACTTTGGCTTCCGCCCGGGTAAGACCGAACATGGCGCGGAGCAACTCTTCCGTCGGCGCGCGTCGTTTGCCGAACTGGTGGGCGGAAATCAGCGCCACGTATTCCCGCTGCGCCGGACTACGCACGGCCCACACATAGATTGCCATAGGGCGATTGATTTCGACGTTGTGCACTGCAATCGTTATCGGCCAAGCAACCTGTTCGGGCGCAACAACCTTGGACAGCGCGTCAGCGAGCTTTGCATCGCTTTCGGCATCGGCGAAGGAAAAATGCGCTGAAGCGCCTCGTGCGCATTTCCACAGCGACTGGAACTGCTTGTTCGCTGCGAGCTTTTTGAAGCCGGAAGAAAGAACCATGCCTGGAAGCCCCATCAAGCCTAGCGCATCGAGCAGTCCAAGATAATAGTTCGCATCCTCGAGACTTGCGCTCCAGGTGGCGGCCACTTCGCTTCGATTCCTTGCTTCACTGCCCGACATTTCATTAGGCTTACGTGCGGGCCGTCAGAGCGCCGTCAACATGGCGTCAAAGGACAAAGGAGCAGCGAACCTTTATAGGCACCAAGGTAACTTATTACCGCCGATTGATAGGTAATATGTTCGGCCGGCGCAATCGTCGGCAAATTATTGTTTTCACTTCATTTTTACGGCGGCTCTTGTGTTTGCAGTTCGATTTCTTGGCGGTTTTGATGCCGCAAATGATTCAGGCGATGTCATCACCCTTCGATCGCGCAAGGCGCGCGCGCTCATTCTCCTGCTGGCATCACGCCCGAACGGAAGTTCCCGAGACTATCTGGCGTCGATGCTCTGGCCGGAAAATGACGAGAAGCTTGCCAAGCAGAACCTCCGCCAGGCGTTGACCGATATCCGGGCGGCTTTCGGACAGGACTCCCTGCTCACGACAAAAGACTCGGTGAAACTCAACCGGGCCCTCTTCGAGATCGATATCGACCGCTTCGCGGAACTGGAGCATGCGTCCGGCGAGGCCGGGTTGCTGGCGTTCACGGAGCTTTATCGCGGACCGCTGGGCGCGGATTTGCGCCTGTCTGAACCAGAGTTCGACGACTGGCTTGCGGCGGAGCAGCGTCATTACAGCGAGGCCGCGGCGGGCGGGCTGGCGCGGCTGATCGAGCTCCTGAAGCAGCAGTCGAAATCTCGCGAGGCTCTTTCGGCCGCCAATCGTCTTCTCGTCATTGATCCTTTCAATGAAAGAACGCAGCGGCAAATCCTTGCGCTCGAAATGGAACTTCACGGGCGGGCGCGTGCGCTAACGCGCTTCGAGGAATTCCGCTCTCTGCTTCGCAGCGAACTCGACGTCGAGCCGGAAGCCGAGACCCTCTTTCTGGTAAGTCAGATCCGTGCGGCTGGCAGCGACTTCACGCCTGCCGAACCGGTCGCCGCTTCTCCCAAAGCGCAAGAAAATAAGTCAGCAGCCGCCGCCTCCCGCGCGCCAACCGCAACGGCCTTCACTACACGACTTGTCGCGATATCGGGCATTCTCGTCGTCTCCGCACTTATCCTCGCAGGCATCTGGATCGAATGGGGACAGGGCGAGAAAGATCGCCGCCTCCTTTCCGAGATTCTCCCCGCCAGCGTGGAGCGCGAGCCGCTCGACGAAACTTCTCATTCGATTGCGGTGCTGCCCTTTTCAACGACCCCTTCCAGTCCTGAGCTACGAGAGCAGGCAGAATATCTCGTTGCAGGCATTGCACGGGAGCTCGGTCTATCGCCTCCACTGACTGTAATTTCCCATCAGACGACGCGGGCCTACGAAGCGAACCAATCTTCCGTTCAATCGGTCGCGAGAGAGCTCGATGTAAAATATGTCGTCACCGGAGCCGTTCAGCGCGAGAACGATCGCGAGTTGATCTATCCGAAATTACTCGATGGGAAGACCGGAATCGAACTATGGTCCGGCCGCTTCGAGCTCAAGCAAGAGGCTTCGAACCTGATCGCGGACGAGATTTCCATTGCCATCGGGCGGCGCATCGAGCGTCGCGTGGAGCGAATCAAGACGCGGCGCGCCGCGGACGAGCCGCCGGAGGCGATGGCGCTCATACGACAGGGCAACAGCATCATGAATACGACCTTGTGCGGCCGGTTGGACCCCAAGGCCGGTCACTTCTTTTCCGAAGCGCTACGCGTCAACCCCCAGTCGGTGCGCGCGCGCGCGTTGCTCGGGCAATACCTCATCATCGAGATCGCCAATGTGCGGCGGGCAAACCTCAAGGAAAGTATTCGTCACGCCGAAAAGCTCACGCTCGAAGCCCTCGAACTCGACCCTGAAGATCCGGGCGCTCATTTTACGCTTGGGCTGGTGAGAAGGCTTCAGGGACGAAACGACGAGTCGCTCGCCGCATTCGAACGCACGCTGCAGCTTGAACCGAACAATGCATCGACCTTCGCGCAAATCGGCTTTGCCAAGATGCTGCTCGGCCGGTTCGAAGAGACCGAGCCCTTGATCAGAAAGGCGATCCGGCTGAACCCCCGAAATCCGGCGAATTGCATTTGGGCGACGATCGCCGGAATGGCCAACTTCTATCTCGAACGCGATGACGCGGCGCTGGCATGGTTTTATCGCGCGATCGAACTCGGACCCAACATCCCGAGAAACCACCAATTCGTTGCCGCGATCCACGGTCTGCGCGGCGACCGCAAGAAAGCGGCGGAGCAAGTCGAGATCATGCTCAACATGTCGCCTCCCACGACGCTGCGGCACATCCGCTCATTTCCGGGCAACTTTCAGGACCCACGCTACCAAAAGCAGCGGGCGCGGTTCATCCACGGCGCCGAACTCGCCTTCGGCTTTGCGAATAAACTGGAGCACCGCACCGACTGACCGCCATGCGGGGCACGTGGCCGGTCCTATGAGGCGATAGGAGTTGGCAATAATGATGCGCTTGACGCTTCAATTGCGAAAACGATTATAGCGCTCCCTGAAAACGTAGCAGCAACAGAAGGTCGAAATGCCTCGCAATATCCTGATCCTCGGAGCTTCTTACGGCTCCTTGCTGGCTACGAAGCTCTTGATGGCTGGCCACAACGTAACATTGGTCTGCCGCCAGAAGACCGCCGACCTCATCAACCGTGACGGCACAGAGGTGCGGCTGAAGCTGCGCGATGAGCCTTCGCATCGCTCGATTTTCTCGCGCGACCTGCCCGGCAAGCTCGACGCCGCGGCGCCGCAAAACATCGACGTGTCGCGCTACGACATGGCCTGCCTTGCGATGCAGGAGCCGCAATACGCGAACCATACGATCCGCATGCTGATGGTGAAGATCGCCGTCGCGCAATTGCCTTGCCTCTCGATCATGAACATGCCGCCGCTGCCTTATCTCAAGCGAATTCCGGCACTGGCAAAACTCGATCTCGACGTGGCCTATACCAACGCACAGGTTTGGGACCGCTTTGAACCGGGGCTTGTCTCGCTATGCTCTCCCGACCCGCAGGCATTCCGGCCGCCGGAAGAACCTGCGAACGTTCTGCACGTCGGTCTGCCAACTAACTTCAAGGCAGCAGTGTTTGCCAACGAAAGCCACAACCGGATGCTTCGCGAACTGGACGCGGACATTTCGCCGCTAACACTCGACGGACAGGACGTCCCGGTCAAACTGAAAGTTCACGACTCGCTTTTCGTGCCGCTCGCGAAGTGGTCGATGCTTTTGACCGGAAATTACCGCTGCATCACTTTGGGCGAGCCGCAGTCCATCCGCGACGCAGTTCACAAGGATCTCGCACTTTCGAAATCGATCTATGATCACGTCGACAGCATCGCGCGCAAGCTCGGCGCAGACCCCGCGGATCAGGTGCCGTTCGAGAAATATGCGAAGGCCGCTGAAAGCCTCCTAAAGCCCTCTTCCGCCGCGCGCGCCGTTGCCGCCGGCGCGCCCTTTATTGAGCGCGTCGATCTGCTCGTGAAGCTTATTTCGCATCAGCTCGGCATGCCCAACGCCGAGATCGACCGCACGGTTGAGGTTGTCGATCAGCGGCTCAGCGAAGGCATTGTGCCGGGATAGTTCGCGCGCCTTTCGTCTCCCTCAGGCCGCAGGTGCGGCTGACGGTTCAGCTTTGCGCTTTCGGCGGTACGGAAACGCTTTGGGCGTGCGGGTGCGATCCATACCTTCGGCCTCCAAAATGTATTGGCGAAAGCCTGCAGAACAGGGCAGGATTTCGTCTCTCGTGTAATTGTCGCTGGATCGCGCATCAAACAGAGCGCGGTCCCGCCTGGACCCTTGTGAGCCACCGATGAAACGCCCGCAGGGGAATTCCAATCCTGGCGATCGAGGCCAGCTTTCGATCCCGGCCCTTCGCAAAGATTTCTTCGGTGCGGTAAAAAACTGGGCTCGATCGCTCTCCGGCGTTGGGCTCGTTCTCGGCTTTCTGTTCTTCGCCGCGTCGCTGACGCCAACCCTGATCCCGAGGACCTACTTCATGCAAGGCGTCCTCGCCGGCGGATGCTTCTCACTCGGCTATGCGCTAGGTGTGTTCTGGCGCTGGCTCTGGCGCTATCTCGAACTTCCCGAGCCTTCGGATCGCGTTCGCTTTACCGTAAGCATCATTACGACGGCTTTCGCCGTGGGCGTCGCACTCTATTGTCTTGCGAGGAGCGCGAGTTGGCAGAACTCGATCCGCAGCGTCATGAATATGACGCCTGTCGAGACTGCGCATCCCATTAAGCTGACCATCGTTGCGCTGCTGGTATTCTTCGTCCTGTTGCTGCTCACGCGGCTGTTTGCAGCCTTCAAACGCTTTCTCAGTGCGCGCATGGGTAGATATATTCCGCGCCGCATCGCCAGCGTGATTGCGTTCACTCTGGCTGCTTTCTTCTTCTGGTCGATCGGCAACAACTTGTTGTTCCACTCGATTCTTGGCGCACTCGATTCATCCTATCGTCAGCTGGATGCATTGATCGAACCTGAGCGCCCGCGGCCGACTGAAGAAGGCAAGACCGGAAGCGCTGCCTCGCTCGTGCGATGGGAAGAACTCGGCCGCGCCGGCCGCGAATTTGTGGCGCTCGGCCCTTCCGCGCAGGAGATCAGCGCTTTCACGAAACGCGCGGCGCAAGAACTGATCCGGGTTTACGTGGGCCTGCGCGGGGCTGAAACAGCGAAACAGCGTGCCGCTCTCGCGCTCGAAGAACTGAAACGGCAGGGCGGATTCGACCGCGCGGTTCTTGTCGTGATCACACCGACTGGCACCGGCTGGGTCGATCCTTCGGCGATGACGCCTGTCGAATATCTGCACGACGGCAATATCGCGAGCGTCGCCGTTCAGTACTCATATTTGAGCAGCCCCCTGTCGCTGCTCGTACAACCCGAATACGGCAATGAATCCGCAACCGCCTTGTTTTCGGCGATCTACGGATACTGGGCAACACTACCGAGGGAAAAGCGCCCAAAACTCTATTTGCATGGCTTGAGCCTTGGCTCGTTCAATTCAGAGCGATCGTTTCAGCTTTTCGAAACCATCGGCGATCCCATTCACGGAGCGCTCTGGAGCGGGCCGCCGTTCGCAAACCGCATCTGGCGCCATGTAACAGCCAACCGAAACCCCGTTTCCCCGGCATGGCTCCCCATCTTCCGCGACAGCAGCATTGTCCGATTCATGAATCAGAACGGACCGGTGGTCCCGTCCGATACGCCGTGGGGACCTCTGCGCGTGGTCTATTTGCAGTACGCCAGCGATGCGATCGTTCTGTTCAGCTATCAGGATGCATTTCGCCGCCCCGACTGGATGAATGCGCCGCGCGGTCCCGACGTGTCGCCGGAGCTGCGTTGGTATCCGATCGTAACCATGCTGCAACTGGCGGTGGATATGGTGTTCTCGACCAAAACCCCGATGGGGGTTGGTCACGTCTATGCGCCTGAGCACTACGTCGATGCATGGCTGGCGGTAACCGGCGTTCGTCGCTTGCCGCCCGACGAGATCACCGCGCTCAAGGTTCATCTTGCCCGCAAGGCTAAGCAAGACGCCGACCATCCTTCAACCGACGGTCAGGCGCCCTATAGCAATCGCGGTGGATAACACTATGGTTCCGGTCGGTAGCTATAGCTGGACAGTGTCATGAGCAATGCCTCGGCCGGAAATACATCTCGTAGCATGCTTGAGACGGGTCTCCTGTTGCTCGCAACCGTTGCACTGGTTCTGTTCGCCTGGACGATTTCCTCCGCACTTCTGATCATATTCGCAGGCGTTCTCGTGGCTGCACTGCTCGACGCGCTGGTCCGCGGGCTCGAACGAATCCTGCCGATCGCGCGCAAGTGGCGCGTAGCCATCGTGCTGGTCCTGTTTGCGCTTGTGCTCGGCGGAGCGGCGCTATGGAGCATTCAGAAGCTGCCGGAGCAGACGCGTCTTCTCGTCTCCGTCATGGAGCGGCAGCTGGATATCCTCCAGAAGTATCTGCTCGATTACGGCGTCGATCTGCTTGGGCCGGAGGGTGGCAAGACCTTTGCGCAGTGGCTGTTCTCGGATCAGGCCCGGCTCCTGAGCCAGGCGCAGTTCGTTATCGGCGGCGCCTCCAATTTTGTCGTGCAGACATTCATCGTGCTGTTCCTCGGGGTGCTTTTCGCTCTCGACCCGGCAGTTTATCGCGACAGCCTGGTTCGCCTTGCAAAACCCTCTTATCGCGACACGCTGCGTAAAGCGCTCGACGAAATGGGGAGCGCGCTGCGTTTCTGGTTTGTCGGTCAGCTCGCGCGCGTCTTCTGCGTCTGGGCTACGCTTTATCTCTTCGGTTTGCCGAGCCCTTTCCTGCTCGGGTTGCAGGCCGGCCTCGCAAATTTCATTCCTTATCTTGGACCGATCATAGCGGCAGCACCCATCGGCCTCTCGGCCATGCCGTATGGCGCCTCGATTCTAATTTGGTCGCTCGTCACCTATTCAATTATTCAGTCGGTCGAAGGCTACGTGATCGGGCCGCTGATCCAGCGTCAGGCGATCGAAACGCCTCCCGCCTGGATCCTTGTTGCCATCGTCGTGTTCGGTGCGATGTTCGGGGTTTTGGGTATTGCGATGGCGATGCCGCTTGTGGCGGTCCTGCGCGTTGCGATTGTCAGGCTGTACATTGAGGACTACCTAGGCAGCAGCCGCAGCAAATCAAAGTCTTAGGACGGCTGCTGCATAATACTCCGAAAACTCGTCGTAAATGATACGCAGTCACTTCATTGCTCTTTTTGCTCTGCACACTATGACGACCGAACATCACGCACATTCACGTGCGTGTCGGGTAAAGGCATACCTTAAGCAGAGAGTTTGACCTTGCGCGGAACTTTATCGACCGACATAGTACCCAAGCTCGAGTAGTCGAGCTCCAACGGACTCTTATGGGCGTTTCTATTATGAAACAGCGCAGAGTATCGAGAACGTCCGCTTCGCATACAGATTCAGGCGATCGCGCCGAACACCGAACGCTTTCATCCAGATCGCTATCCCGAAGAAACTTCCTTGCTGGAACGAGTGCGGTCGCGGTTGCGGGAGCGTTCCCGACATCGATCTTCGCGCAGGCTGAGACCAAGTTTCTTTTCAGACAGATCAGACTGTTCGACGGCACGTCCGCCACGCTGAGAGCGGGTGTCCAGGTTCTTGTCGAACGCAACAAAATCGTCGCCATTGATACGACGAATGCCGCACCACCCGCGAATACGACGATCATCGATTGTGGCAACCGCGTGCTGATGCCCGGTCTTATTGATGCGCATTGGCATTGCATGCTCATTCGTCAGAATCCCCATGACGCCATTCATGGGGATATCGGTTTCACCAATCTGCTGGCTGGCGAGGAGGCACGCGATACTCTCCTTCGCGGCTTCACGAGCGTCCGCGATGTCGGTGGCCCCGTATTCAGCTTGAAGCGTGCTATCGACGAAGGCGTAGTTAACGGCCCGCGCGTCTATCCCTCAGGCGCAATGATCACCATTACGAGCGGGCACGGAGATTTCCGCAATCGATCGGAATTGCCGCGAACAATTAGCGGGACACCAAACCGTGGGGACTTGATCGGCGGCTCGGCGATTGCCGACAGTCCGGATGAAGTGCGCGTGCGCGTCCGCGAGCAGCTGATGCACGGTGCATCGCAGATCAAGCTCACGGGCCGGAAGGTATCCGCTTCTATACGCGTCTGAAAACGGCGACGACGCAGTGGCCGACCGGAGAAAATATGGGGCCGGAATTCTCCCTTCCCACGTTAAGCTGACTTTCAATCGATTCCGGTTGTGCTACGACCGCTGTAAAGAAGGGGGTCCGTTGGGGACCACCTTTAGGGAATCCGTCCGTGGCTGGAGCCAAAAGAACCTCAACCATCCGTATTCTGGAAACGCTGGAAGCCATTTGCGCCAGTACCGATCCGAGTATTGCGGAAATATCCAACCGACTGAAGATTCCTCAGCCAACCCTCTATCGCAACGTCGAGAACCTGATCGAGGCCGGCTTTCTCGCGCGCGATCCAAGCGGCAGAATCCTGCCGGGGGTTCGTTTACGGTCGATCTTGTTCAGCAGCCTGGCTGGAGAACCTACCGTTACCGCCCGCAGAGCCATCCTGAAGAGTCTGGTTCTGCAACTGGACGAAACGGTGAACATCGCCGTACCGCAGTCTATGGGTCTTGTTTACTTCGACCGTGTCGAATCGCATTGGCCCGTGAGCTTCAATCTTCAGGTCGGCGATCGTATTCCGTTCTGCGGTAGCGCCTCGGGAAAGCTGTACCTGAGCTCTATCGCGGAAGACGACGTTGAGCAGATTTTCAAGCTCAGCAAAGCAGAACAAAAAGCCAAGAATACTATACGGACGCTTGCGGCACTTCACCGGGAGCTCGAGCAGATCCGGAAAGATGGCTATGCGCTGGACAACCAGGAATTTCTCGACGGAATGATCGGTGCGGCAGTACCGATTAAGAACCCAGCGGGAGAAACCTGCGCATTCCTGTCAACGCACGCATTGATCGTGCGGAAGAAGCTAAGCGAAATCGAAGCCGGCATTCCGAAAATGCGAGAAGCGGCTCGCGACCTGGAGAAGCTTTTCTTCTCGCGGAAGGCCGAAAGGAATTACGAGAAGCTGAATTCCATCGGCGATTCCGTTTTGATGATGAAACGTCGCTCATCGAAATCGTAGCGCAATCCAGCTAGACTGGACCGAAGGCAGAAAGATGCCGTAGCGCCTGTCCCGCCGACGGCCAGAATGTGAGGAACCAACTCCAAACAGCGCTATACTGAATTCGTCATTCGCGTCTGGAGATGGAATGGCGGCCGACAACAGAAGTGCCGGCCACCTTCAATAACAGCCTATTAATTCTCGTAGGTGCCGACGACGCGATTCTGCTCGACGATGTTATCCTTATAACGCTCAAGGAATTCTTCGCGGGTTGGCGTGCCTTCGACTTTCTTGTTCAGGGCGTAAACCCAGAAATAGTAATGGTGGATGCCATGACCCGCCGGCGGCTGCGGGCCATAGTAACCCGGCTGCCCGGCGCCGTTCGGACCGGGGCGAAATTTCTGCTGCGCGTCTGTCAGGTCGGTGGTGTTCGTGGGGATGCCGTAGAGCGTCCAGTGTGTGAACCCGCGTGCGAGCGGCGCGTCGGGGTCATGACAAATGACTGCAAGTTCGACCGCTTCTTTGGGGGCGCCGCTGATCTTCAGACGCGGGATGACGTTTCCCTTGTCGCCAGCGTGCTCATCCTTCATTTTTCCGAGCGGAGCGAAATCCAGACTCTCGATCTTCAGATCCTTGATATTCAGTGGCATTCTATCTCCTTGTGCCGTTTTGTTCCAGAACCATCTTGGTCCGGGTCGTTACTTCAGGTCGCCGACCGTCTTCAGGCCGCCTACCCGTTCATGCACGCGCCCGCCGCTCGCGACCGCAACGCAAATCATGATCTCATCGGGACGGGGGCTGTCCGGCACCGCAAAGGTCATCGCGTCATAGTGCGAGCGGATGTAAAGCTCGTCCTTGTGCGCAAGAGGAATGTCGATCTGTGTGCCTGCCGCCGCGACTTTGGATGCGGAAGAAATCCACGCCTTGCCGCCGCCAACAGCTTCGCGAAGCGCATTACCGAACACCGTGGTGACACAGGCGACGACATGCTCCTGCTCGCCATTGACGCCGGCGATGCCGCCCTTGCCGTAGCTCTCGACCGGATGTCCGCCGAGCAGCGCCGCCGCACGACGGCCCAGCACATGGCCGAGCGCGGGGCTCGGTGCCGTCAGCGGCGAAAGATCAGCGACGAACTTCCCGGCGAAGGGATTGCGAAATATGACCGCGACCGCCGCCTTGATCAGCGGCGTCCCGGGCGTTCCGCTATCGTGCACGACCTCCTGCACAGCGCTGTACCAGCTCCGCACTTCATAGGCGGCCATCAGTTCTTTTTCTTGGGTCATTCTATTTACTCCGGGAAAGTTGCCGCCGTTGCACAAAGATGCGCGGCAACGGCAAGGGTCATTTCGAATGCGTGAGGTTCTTGCTCACCACGAGTAAACGCGGCGGGTCGGGTCGTAGCGCGCGATCTGAAGCGCGCGCGGCGTGAACATGTTTCCTTTGGACAAGGAGCGGTTCGCCGCGTACTCGCCGGAGATCTCCTGACAAAGATCTGTTATCGGCCGGACGCGCTTCTCCCACGACGGCAGCGCCTCCTCGATCTCGGCGATTTCCGCAAGCTCCATCGCGAGGCTGTAAGCGTTCACCATGGCGCAGCCGGCTCCCTGCGCGATAGCCGGGCACATTGCATGCGCAGCATCGCCGACGAGCGCGACCTTTCCTTTATTCCATGTGTCAAGCTTCGTCGTCTCATAACGATCATAGCGAGCGGTTTGTAGCTTTGCTGCTTCCGCGAGACACGGCTCAAGGAAAGGAAACATCTCGACCCAATATTCAAGATCGATCGGCACTTTCGAGCCGCGTTCATCCGCAGCCGGCGCCATCAAGCCGAGATAGAGTTCCTGGTCGTTGCACGGCGAATAGAGGATGCGTTGCACGCGCGGCCAGAAATTCCACATGTCTATGGTGTTGTCCCACTCACCATACCCAAGTTCTTTCTTCATTCTCGGTACGATCAGGCGGATCAAACCATCGACCGAAATCCAGCGATCCTGCTCGAAGCCGATGGAATCGCGAACCTTGGAGCCGACGCCATCTGCACCGACCACAAGATCCGCCTCGCGAACCTCGCCGCTCGCCATCGTGACTTTTCCCGATGGATCGGCCGCCACCACTTCGGAATTAACGCGCACTTCCACGCCTTCCGCGTGGGCCTTGTTTGCCAGCGCTTCGTGAAGGTGCCGGCGCGTCATGATACGCCATGGCAAACCGTTGAATGTCTCCTTCGACACACTCTTGTTATGCCGCCAGGTTTCGTAAGTTGGCGGTGTGTGCGAACCGGTCAGAACATCCTCGAGGATGCCGAGACCCTCGAGAACGCGAAGGCCGTTATGCCAAAGATAGATTCCTGCACCGAAAGCACGGAGCTCAGGCCCCTTTTCATGAAGCGTCACGCTCCAGCCACGCTGGCGAAGCGCAATTGCCGCGGTCAAGCCGGCGAACCCTGCGCCGGCTACTTCCGCATGGAGGGTTCGTCCGCTTCGTTTGTTTACATTGGCCATCTTCGTCACCATTCACTTTTCTCGAGCAGATGAAATTGCGCTCGCGCGCCAAGCGCGAGCGCATCGCCTCTATTTGTCTTGCCAGACGAGGCCCTTGAGATCTGCGGTCGTATTGACGATGCCTTCCTTCTTGGCAGCATCAACCCAAAACTGCATCGTCTCTGGCGGAACGTTCTTGGACCACTGGCCGAGCTCCATTTTTTCGATGACAGCCGGCGGGATCTTGGTATTCGCCGCGATCGTCTGCCGCGCGATCTTCGGGTCCTGGAAGTCGTCAATGGCTCGGTTCACTGCACGGAGGAAGCGCTTTACGACGTCCTTGTTCTTCTCGATGTAGGGTGTCGTGGCGACGATTCCGGACAGCACGTTCGGCGACTTCACATCAGCGAAGTAATAGCCAAGAACGCGCGCACCCTGCTCCTTGCCCAACGTCACGAACGGTTCGACGGCGCCAATTGCGGAAACCGTCTTGTTGCGTAACGCCGCCAGCATGTCGGGGAACGGCACCTCGCGGAACGTGACCGATTTGATGTCCACATTCTGCTTGCGCAGCCACTCGCGCATCATCGTCCAGTCAGTGTTGTAGCTAAGGTTCGTCGCGACGGACTTCCCCTTCAGATCGGCACCGGTCTTGATTTCCGGGTCCATCGTCAGCACCGCATGAACCGGCGATTCTTTCGTTTGCTGAAAATTGAACGAGACGTAAGTGACAGGGATGCCGCCATTGCGCGCATTCAGAACGCCGAGCGCATCCGAAATGCCGAAGTCGAGTGCGCCGGACTGAAGCGCCGGGATGATCTGCCCGCCTCCCGCCATGACGATCAGTTCGACGTCGAGCTTTTCCTCCTTGAAGTAGCCGGCGTCGCGCGCGCGCCAGAAGTACGCATAGATACCGACGGGAATGTAACCGACACGGAGTTTGGTCAACTGCTCCTGCGCATGCACGGTCGTCGATGGCGCAAGCGCGGTAAGTCCTAGTGCTGCAGCCATTGCGACGGCTGCGATCGTAAGCCTTCTCTTCATTTTACGTCCTCTCTGTTAGCTCCGGCATGCTTCTGAGCCTGACGGCGTACCAGCGTGTAAACACGATGACGCAAGCGCAGAAATTCTGGTGACTCTTTCGTGGTGAGTTGGTCGCGCGGCCACGGCAGATTGATCGCTATCTCTTCGACGACATGTGCTGGCCGTGTGGAAAGCACGACCACCTTGTCCGCCATGAACACGGCTTCGTCGATGTCGTGCGTAACCAGAAGCGTTGAAAGCTTCATGTTCTTGCAGATGTCCATGACCATGTCTTGAAGGTCGATACGGGTCTGGGCATCGACAGACGCAAAGGGCTCATCGAGCAGAAGCAGTTTCGGACGCACGACGATCGAACGGGCAAGCGCACAACGCTGCTGCATGCCTCCGGAAAGCTGCCAGGGATAAAGGTCGGCGGCGTGCTCGAGTCCCACGGCTTGCAGCGCCACCTCAACGCGTTCCTCGCTTTCGCGCTTGTCTATGTCGCGCAAGCCAAACGCCACGTTGCGCCTGACGGATAGCCAAGGGAACAGGCTGCGATTGTAGTCCTGGAAGACGATCGATAGCCACGGCGGAGGATTCGAGAAAATCTTTCCGTTGTGGAGGACCTTGCCCTCGTCGGGCTGCATCAACGCGGCAATGCAACGGAGCATCGTGGTCTTCCCGCAGCCCGAAGGACCGACGACCGCGACGAACTCGCCAGGCTTCTGCTGAAACGAGACGCCCTTCAGAATGGGCGCTTCCGCTGAATAGGCTTTGCTCACCTTATCCATTGTGAGGATGGAATCAGCCATCGCTTCATTCGCTATCATCAGTCTGCTCCCTGCTGACCGCGCCAACCGCGATGCCAGGCGAGCACGCGCTTCTCGATTGCAAGAAGCGAGAGCGTGAGTACGAGACCGATCGTGCCGATGGTCAGTACGCCGGCATAAACGTTGGCGGTCTGGAATAGCCGCTGGTTACGGAGAATGTAGAAACCAAGGCCGTTGTCGGCGGCAATCAGTTCGGAGATCACCATCATGACCAGCGCGATGCTGAGCGCGATGCGCACCCCCGCAAAAATCGAGGGCATAGATGCGGGAAGCACAACCCGGAATAGCCGCTCCGGGATGGTGAGACGCTCGACCCTTGCGACATCCAGCAGCAAAGGTTCGACGCGGCGCGCGCCGTCAATGGCCGCAAGCAAAACCGGAAACACGGATCCGAATGCGATGACGAAGATGCGCATCGTATCGGTAGGACCGAACAATAGGAGCGCGGCGGGCAGAATTGCCACCGCAGGAATAAAGCGGAGATATTCGAGAACCGGTCTGATCCAGGGATCGAGCCCCTTGAGATAACCGAGCATCAGTCCAAGCACGCAGCCGGCAGCGACCGCCATAAGGAAGCCGATCGCCAGCCGCGACAGACTCGGAATGATGGCACTGAACAAGAGATCGCCGTGCCACAGCCGGATATAGCCCGCGGCGATGTTCTGCAGCAGCGGCAAATGCGGCGCCGGACGATTGAGTGCGGCCCATTGCCAAAGCGCGAGCAGGATCGCGACGGTGCAGACCTGCCAGAGAAGCGGGACAATGCGGCTGCGCTTAGCGGTCACGGTTTTCCGGGCTCCATGGCAACACCAGACGCTCGGTCGTCATGAAAAGCGTGTTCACGACATAACCGAGCACGCCCGCGACGAAGATCGCCGCCCACATCTCGGTGATCAGCCCGTTCAACCGAACGTTCTCGATATAGAAACCGATGCCGGGACGGCCCGTCAGCATCTCAACCGTTATGGCAAGCACAAGTGCGATCGCAGATGCCGTGCGCAATCCCGTGGCAACGAAAGGCAGCGTATTCGGGACAACGATACGAATGGTGCGTTCTATCCAGCCGAGTCCCATTGCGCGGCCCGCCTCTAGGTGACGCGGATCGACGCTTTCGACACCGGCTTTAGCGCTAAAGAGCACAGGCCACACGCTCGCGAAGGCGATCATAAAGAGTTGCATCTTCAGCCCGATACCGAGCACGAGTAGTGCGACCGGGATCAACGCGACGGAGGGAATCGGACGAAGGAATTCGAGTAGCGGCCGTGTCGCCATTTCAAGTTGCGGCGAAATCGCGAGCAGGATCCCCGCGGCCACACCAATCGCCGTCGCAATCATCAGACCCGGCAACCAAGAACCCAAGGTAGAGAGGAGCGCGAGGGAAAGTTCGCCACCCCACAGACCACGCAGGGCCGTTTCAAGAATCGCAAGAAACGAGGGAAGGTCGCGCGGGTCCACGATCTGAAACCAGCGGATCGATTCCCAGGCTGCGATCGAGATCGCGACACCGACTATCCCCTTCCCTAGATTCATCACGGCAGGGCTCATTTTAAGAAGACTACACAGCATGCGCGCGTGATCATGCAGAGTCCCGATTGCGTTAGTGCCCGTGGTCCTGTCTGCCAATTCAGTGGTCGGGACGTGAGCCATGACACGCTAGCGCTCCACTTCGGCCGCAGCACCCGCACCAGCGGAAAAACATGCGTCGGCTATGGTTAGAGGGAGCGGCATGTCAGGCCCTTGCGAACTCTCTGATGAAGCGGATCGACTCTTCGGGGGCTTCTTCCGTTACATAGTGGTCGGTGTTCTCGACGACGATGACCGGCATGTCCGGACGCAGCTGTCGGGTCTTTTCAAGCGCTGCCTCGGAAACGAGTTTGCTTTCCGCACCGCGCACAACGAGCGTCGGCCGGCTAACCGCCTTGAACGCCGTCTCGAGCTCTTCCCGCAGTCCTTCCGCAGTTTGCGCCATGGCGCCGGGATCCGCCAATGGGCGGAGACCGCCCTCCACTTCACGAAACGCCGTCATTGCGCGCTGGCGGATCGCCGCTGCAGGCATTTTCTGATAGCGATCCTGCAGATAGGCTTCGATCTCCTCGCGAGACTTGAAAAGCCTGTCTCCGCCATTCACGCGCACGGCCAAGGTGTCGAGCACTTCCTTTTCGATGAAGGGCGTGAAGTCCACCGCAACGACCGACTTCACGAGTTGCGGATCGATCGTCGCCGCAACGACTGCATTCCGCGCGCCGAGCGAATGCCCCACGATCACCGCCGGACCCGCCTTCAACGTGTCGATCAGCGCGAGTACGTCTCTCGCCAGATCTCCAGCCTTGTAGCCTTCGGCGGGTTTATCGCTCAGGCCGTGCCCACGCTGGTCTACTGCAACGCAACGAAACTCGCCGGCGAGGGCCAGCATGATCGGATCCCACACCGCAGCATTCGAGGTGATGCCGTGGAGGAAAACAACAAGCGGTCCCGAACCGACTTCGCGAACATTCAGCGTGATCCGGCCCGTATCGACCCGGCGAATGTGGATTGGATCGATCAATTCACCCTCTCTACCTTCGAGCGAGGAATGACGGCGACAAACCGCGCCATCAAATCCGGTATGCACAGTGAAGCGGATTGACAGACAATCTGTCAATCATAAAATCGCTGGAAATCGGGGTGGTGAAATCCAAGCGAGCGCATGAAGGCTCCGAATAGTTGTCTGCGGTCTGTGCAGAATGCCCATTCCGGACGCAGCGAGAGTTGAGTTTGCTATCAATTGCGTGGAACATCCGCGTGAACCGGACTCCAGGATAATCCCGGCAATGCCCAGACACTTTGCAATCCAGAATTCTTCCGTTTGAAGTAAGCAATGAAGACAAAACTCGATTTGCGCGTTTCCCCGAGGACGGTCCAACAGGAAGTCGTCGAGAAATTGCGCGCTGCAATCCTCTCCGGCTTGTTTCAGCCGGGCAATCGTCTCGTTGAGTCGCAGCTTTGCGGTTCGCTTGGTGTAAGCAGGCCGTCCCTCCGCGAAGCCTTGCGGAGTCTGCAAGCGGAACGCCTGATCGAGATTGTGCCAAACCGGGGCCCGCAGATCCCGGTGCTTTCATGGCGGGACGCCGAAGAGATTTATGAGGTGCGTGAGCTGCTGGAAGGTGAAGCCGCAGCGAGGTGCGCCACCTTGATTACTGATGAAGACCTCGAAGAACTATCTGACCGACTCGAAGCATTCCGCCGCGCCTGCCGCCGGAACGATCCCGCCGAACAAATCAACTCAGCGACTGAGTTCTACGCGATTATTCTTAGCAATTGCGGAAACAAGATTATTGAGGAGTTCGAGGGCAGCCTCCTCGCCCGGGTCAACTTCCTGCGCGCGCGCTCAATGTCTCTGCCGAACCGCGTCAAGAACAGCTACGAAGAAATGAGTACGATCTTCGCTGCAATCAAGAGCCGCAACGCCGAAAAGGCGCGAAAGGCCGCGCGACAACACGTTGCGAACGCGCGAGATTCGGCGAAGAAGGCATTCCAGAAAATCGATCAGTTACCCGCGCTGCCTAAGGGCCGCGCTCGCCGCAGGTAAAAAAGCGACCTTTCCAATTTTAAGGTCGATGAAATTTACGTATTAGCTTTGCAGACAGAGCTAATAAGTCGGCGACTCGCAGGACTTCCAAGCCGTCTAATGAGGTCAGAACCGCCATTCGAATTTTCCGCGTGCGGAATGCTCAGTCGATTTCGATGCTGCGGCGGCAAGATAGGAAAGACCAAGCGTCTTGTTTGGGGCGATCTGAACATCGAAGCCGGCTTCGGCAACGCGCATAGCCGCGAATTAACAGAAGCCCTTTAATTCAGGCCTTTCTGCATCATCGCGAACGCCGGCGAACGTCTATGAATGGGGAAATGGTGCCTAGGGGCGGACTGCGCCTACCAATTCCTTAGCTGTTGATATTACTCAGTTTTTCAGAGCTGTGTCAACGAATGTTTGTCAGTTGTGCAACCAGCACGAGCTATTAAAATCTCGCAAAGCACAACTCTCGGCTCGACCTAGAAGACGAAGTTATTGATCCTTGACGCAAGTGTCGTATTACGAGCCTATCGCTCGACCCAGCGATGCAGATCAGACAAATCGTACTCAACGAACCTATTTCTTCTCTAGAATGGGCGTGTCGAAAAGCGATGCCTGCAGCGGTAGGGCTAGATTGCCCGTGCGATTAGCGAGCGGCCGACAGGCCAGCACTTCGGTGGCTTAGTTGATAGCGCCACCCGGCGTGGCTCAAATTCCAACTGAAACGGGAGGTACTTGTATAGAAGAATCCAGAAGTTCTATTTACTTGGTTATAAAAATATAGAATGGCCCTACAACAGCAGAGCGAATACTGCTCATGGAGCGATAATGGACAAACGTCTTGCCGCTGCGCTAGCCGGACATACTGCACTTATATCAGAGCTCGCACGCGTTATGGTTGAGAAGAACGTGATAGAGATATCTGAACTCAAAGGCCTTGTTCTAAACCTAATTCGGAACGCGAAAAAGCAAAACGTTAATTCCGGCTTCGTAAGCGGGCCCAACCACTTCATGGAAATTATTAAAAGCTGGGAAAATAACATGAAGTCTAATGATACTAGACAGTGAAAAACCTTGGGGAATAATTTTATCGGATATCGCTGTTGGTCAGGATGCCTTTCAAACTTATTAAATAAGCAATTCTCAAGTGCGCAATTGCGATCCTACGATTGGTCAGACTAGGCGTAGCCATATACGAACATTGCACCCATCTCGTCACTATTTTGAGATGTTTTGGTTTCCGGATCTCAGTCGCACTATCGTTCACAAGCCTGCTATGTGGGAAGCGGAAAATCTACACTCAAAACTCTCTGTACGCGACAACTTGTTGATTAAGCAGCCAATCACAATTTGCGTTACCAAGGACTATTGAGACTTTTCAACTTTCAGGCTGCAACTAAGGAGACAAGCTCGATATATGCAACAACTGTTCTTCTGTTTTATTTGATGCGGTCTTTATGACAGCCTTACGTGAACAATTCTGAATAACGCCTCTCGAGCTTCGCCTTAAATTGCTCTAGCACACTAAACTGCAAGACATATGGATTAGGATAATCCGCCTTTAAAGTCGCGCTATGGCGATACGCTAAACGATGATTTTTTGTTATAGTGTCGCCATCCGCAAACGAACCGTACGCCCACCATCGCTCCGGCAAACCCCGAGCCGAGTTCTGGCTGAGCAGATCACGGTACCACTGCATTAGCTCGAATACCTCTATACGATCGCCAGAATACCGCTCTAGCATCGCCTCCCCAACCCAGTTCACTTTCGTAAAATGAAAAAAGCGAATAGGCTCCCCGCCCGCCAGCACTGAGCCATCTTGGCCAAAGCTGACCGGCCTCTGACTTAAATTCCAGCTCGCTACATTATATCCTCGATGTCTCAGGATATGAGTATTTGGAAAAAACACCGGCGCGTGGTCACACCACTTTTGATCAGTAAAAAGACCTCCTGCAATGTCGTCGAAACAGAATTGAATTAGCCGATCTCGCCACCACTTGGCAAAACGAACTCCATCAGCAGTATTGGCAACTGCGACGAACCCAAGATTGAAGATTCCGTGCTTCAACGATCCGATCTCATTGTCGATGATTGCTGATGTTTTGGTGTCGGGGTCAATCTGATGAGGCGTTAATATAACATCATAAAGATCCAATCCCCTTACCACCTCTTCCAATGGGGAAAAAATTGCGATGTCAGGATCAAGGTACACAACCTTGTCCGCTCCCCCGCTTAAGATTTCACAAAGGACTACACCTTTTACGGCTGTGCACAGCTCAACGATATCGTGCTCAAACATCCATGAACGCAGATTTTCGATGGGCAGATCAGAGATGTGTACAAGCCTATCGAATGGTTCTTGTTCTGCATCAAAATGAAAGCCTTCGGGCTGTTCATCCGATAGACAAAAAGTGAAGGTCCAGTCGGGATGATATTTTCTTATTGTAGCCCCAAGAATCCTTACCCTATCCAAGTAAGCAAACGTCGCGCTAGTGAAACAATGAACTTTTGACATTCGTTAGCCTGCGCCTGACTGAATCATCGACAGGGCGTTCGAATGACCAGATTCGATCTCTCCTGCTCTCAATGGGGCGCTTCGCAACACTCGAGCTACGGACCCCTCACGAAGACTTTCGACTACTTCTCTGATATTCTTGAAAGCTAGGCCTTGCTCAGGAGCATTTTTTTGAACTGCAGGCCAAACATTTCCGGATTCGACACTCGTCAGCACGAAAGCCCCCCCGGCCAAGGCTTCATGAACGGTAAAATTAAATGTTTCTGGCCAAAGGGGCCAAATAAATGCGAGATCAATTTTATGACGCTCAACCGCTTGAACCATGGCGTTTGGGTCTGTTGGCGTGACCCGAACGGGCGCATGTTCAACAAGCGAAGGAAGTTGCATCCCGCCATCGATACCAAGTTGATAAAACTTAAACCTACTGTCGTCCCCAATTTCTGAAACCAGATCAAGAAATGAAAGCCAGCCTTTATGGATTTGGCGAGCCCCTATATGGGCAATTCTCAAAGGTCCGTTGTTTGACGCTTGGCGAGACTTCGTAAGCCTAAGCTGCGCAATTTCCCAAATCTGTCTACGTTCAAATTTCAGTCCGGATAGTGTTCCAAATTTATCCATGGCTACCTGCGAAGGCGCAATTAGGTTCCAACGAAATTGCAAAATTAGTCGTCGTATTTGATCTAGATGTTGAGACCTCTCACGACCGAACGCGCATACCGTGCAAGAATTGGATGAGACTGGCGGTGCTCCGCAAAATTCCAGCCCATTTCTCAACAATACGTAGTTTGCGCAAGTTGCAAAGAAGTCATGCGCCCAGAAAAGCGGGGCGTCGCATTTCGACTTATTGACGATTTGGCCAACTAACTCCGGGATATGACCCATTAGATGATGCACAACTACTGGAGCAGCGCCATACTTCGTTGCAACACCTTCAATCGAACGAAGAAGATTTATCGAATTAATCGTGCCAATATGCTTGCCGTTGAGTTGGATGGAGAAGGTGAAGCGGTCCAATTCGCTCTGCTTAACAAGAGCCGTATGGGGTTGAGCTGGAGCTAAATGCAGATAATTCCAGCCAGCGCTTGTCAGATCCTTTTCCTCGTCGCGAATGACGTTCTGAACGCCTCCGAAACTGTCCAAGTAGTTATCGTGACTAATTGAAATTATGGTCCCTCTTCCATCCAGGATTTGAGAGATAGAGGTGTGGCTGGGCGAAAGATCAGGATAGTGCAATCTTCGAGCAAGAGCTCGCTCACGATAAGTATCTTCAAGCTTGGTTCTTTTATCTGCAAGAGGGCGTAGTGGGGCACGCCCCTCCGCTCGACCTACATTCAAATAGTGCAGGAACGGATTAATTCCCGCTTCCGCCACGTCAGTGTTTGTTGAAAGGTAGTAGTTGACGTCGAACTGGGAGGAGGGGTTTCGTCCTTCTCTCCAACCCGTGAATACAAAATGACAAAGTGGACTAATCCCGGCTTCTGCTACGTCATTATTATTGCGAAGGTAATATAGCGCATCGAAAGATGCTGCCAGCCGAGCATACTCTGATTCAGAAGGCTTGACCGCCCTCTTTTCTTGTTTTCCAAATAAGCAATAGTGAAGAAGCGGATTGACGGCTGCAGCTTCGACATCACGATGCACTTCAAGGTAGTATCTCGTGTCGAAATTGGGACTCGGATCCCTCCCTTCCGTCCACCCATATAGGAAGTAGTGCTCTAAAGGATCTACTCCTTTCTCGGCGACGTCCGGATTGCAGCAAAGATAGAAATCTGGATCAAACTCTTGGCTGAGTAGCTTCCGTTCACTTTCGTCCATGAATTGCTGATTGCCTAGTATCTGCATACTAAATGCTTTCCGATCTTCAATTCAAAAAGCCCTCAAAACTCTGTTTCAGGTAGTAGCGTCCCTGAACGGCGGCTTCGCTGGGCGGCATTTCTCTCCACTCAGCCATGCCCCATCGGGGGGTTTCCCAAAGCGCTTGTTTTAAATCGTTAAGCGTATTCACTTTACGTAGAATACAGCGATTCTTGATAAGCGCGCCTCTAAGACGCGGCCTTGAGGGGCCCACTACCAAACTAGCTTCGTAAGCGTAAGGGAAGATTGGCTCATGATTTTTGCGAAAATTGCTTGGGTTGTACGATGGAAACGCAAAGAAATGGATTGGAATTCCAAGTTGCAGAAGATGTCTTCCTAAATTTAGAGATTCAACACTTTCTGTACACTCGAGAAGAAGGTTTGTTTTGTCAGCGATCCAAAACAAATCGCTAAAAACAACATCTCTCTCCATTCCCTCGATATCAAGTTTTATTAGGTCAAAGCGACCATACTTTTTTCGCAGGTCTAACAGGGTACACGATCGAGTTGCAGAGACGACCCGTTCTGTGCCTTTTGTGTCAATTGCAAATGATGTCGAGCCATTATTACCCGCCGACGCAAAACCAATCTTAGAGAATTTATTCCTTCCTGCAAGAATCTTGCATTCGATGAAAAATTCGCAGTTGGCATTACTCTCGACGTTCATTTTCAGAAGACGAGCAGCGCCTTTGCTTGCCTCAATAAAGCAAATCCTTGATAACTGCTTGCGCAACATTAGTCCGAGACCAAACGTTCCTAAATATGCTCCGCCGTCAATAACCCTCCCATTAGTCGGCACCAGACTCGCCGCGAAGCGAACTTCATCCCAAGCCCACTCCCCATATCGAAGAATGAATTTTGAAATTAGATCCTCTTCACTTCCTTTCGGAATAGAGAACCGGCTTCCGTATCGAGTCTTGATGATGTTAGGAGCCACTCAGTATTTCCAATTTCCAGCAACTTCCAGCTAAAGTTTTCACTGTACCGCAGCAACGATTTTATGGGAAGGTTTCGCACGACGTCGACTCCACCCATCAAGGAAATAATTGTGACCACTCCCGTGAAGCCGTTCCAGTATCAATCCTTTCCCGACGCGCCTGGGATGGTTGACAGTGACGCTAAACTCGCGGCGATGAATTTACCATCGTTAACGGGGCTGTCGTTTTTGGACGTTGCTTGCAATGAGGGGTATTATTGCGGCGTAGCATTGAGAGATGGCGCTAAAAGAGTCGTGGGATTGGATAGCAGCCCTGGCTTCATTTCAGCTGCTCGCCAGCGATTTCCGGCTGCCGATTTTTTGTGCCAGACTTGGGATCAATTGCCAGCTGAACATTTCGACACTGTGCTGTTTGCCTCCGCGATGCATTATTTAAGCACCGAGAAGGCAATTCTGGAAATGCTAGTTCGTTTGCGTAACGCACTCAAGCCAGAAGGCTTATTGGTTTTGGAAGTGGGCGTTGCACCGGGCAAAGAAGACGAGATACTCGAGATCACTCGCGCGGAAGGATCCAAGGTTTTCTACCCAACGGAATCGCTTCTGTTGATGCTGTTGCGAAGAGCGGGGCTGATCGAAAGATTTCAGAGTATATCCCAACCTGGCGATGGCATCGAAAGACACGTTTATCATTGCAGAAAAAGACAGGCGACCGTGTTGATCTTGGATGCGCCTTATAACTCCGGGAAAACGCGATTTGCTTGGGCGTTAACTGGTCACCAGCATGAACGCGTTTTGTCAGTCGATGTACTTGCACAGCGCACTTTCAAATCTCATTTCCCGAGCGAAGTATTCGACGAGCGAACGTTCGCTGGTATCGACTATTTTTTCCTCAAATCACCTACAGACGCGGCCGTTGTACTTGGATTGGCTTTGGCCAACAGCATTATTGAACTCGCAAAACTTGAAGAGGCGAAGGGATGGACGCAAGCCACGATTGTAGTTGACGGCCTTGACTTGTCGCGTGACGATCATTTCTCAGTTTACGATCGAGCGAGAGACGTGCTTGGTTCAGAGTGCTTGATATGGATCGCCCGAAGAGACACCAACTTCGAATCTAAAGCGTAGAGTGAAACTGATGGCTTGGTCAGAAAATCATGATCTAGAAGCTCGAGCTGATAGACTTTTACCTGATCAGCGAGTGAAGTTTCTCGATATTCCTTATTATTTGCACTTATGGGCCGGCGAAAACACTCGTAAGCGCGTGCTTGATTTCGGTTGCGGCTCTGGCCTTAGTGCCGCGGGTCTTGCTTTACTTCAAAATTCAGAGCTCGTTGTTGGCGTTGACATAAATTCAGAGGCAGAAAGCTGTAAGACTTTCTTGGCAGAGAACCTACAACTATCAATGCCGGACAATCTGGTGTTTGAGGAAATTAGGCCTGGTCAAAGTACTAGTTACAATGGATTCGACCTTGTTTTCAGCTGGTCTGTTTTCGAACACGTTAACAATCGCTTGTATCCGTCGATACTAAAGCAACTCTTGGACAAGATGAATCCGGGAGGACTATTCTTCGTTCAAATTGCGCCTCTCTACTTTTCTCCAGAAGGTAGCCATTTATGGGCGATAGGCTATGAGAACTGGGAGCACCTGATCAATCAAACCAGCGACGTTCAATCTGATATTGAAACTTCGGAAATCTCAGCTGAAGACAGAGCTTCTCTTTGGAGTATGTTCCGAACCCTCAATAGAATTACTGCTGATGACCTGCTGGAGAGATTTGGCAACGCGGGTTTCGATTGCCTGCGAAGTCAACGAGACCAGACTGATAAAGAAGTTCCGCACAGTCTTCTGAGAGCTTATGATCGCGCAGCCTTAACTACCTTTCAGATTGCGGCCTTGTTTCAAAAGCCGTTTCGTTAGCGCGGAGTTTTAGCCGCCATATAGTCGAGTTCGATCGAATTCGCACTATCAATAGTTCTATGTTTTTCGAAGCGTACCTTGTTGCCATTATTGACTTCAAGCGAGTAGCCCGGACGATAATTTTGGGTCGGAATTGTGAGAGGAAACATCGCTGCGGCAATGTTCGTATCTCCCCCGCCACCCCTTCCTGAAATTGAAATGCATTCTCCGCATCCCGGAGATAAAAGCAGCAACTGAGTCACTATGACTCAATCGCACTGCAATCTACCGCGTGCACAATCCGCCAAACGCACGTTAGGCAGTTTGTGTTTGGAGGTGCTTATGTACCGCATTTCATTGACCGACACCAAAGAACGCAAGCTTGTTGCGTACCTGAGGGTATCCACTGACAAGCAAGGCATCAGGGGGCTAGGCATAGAGGCTCAACGGAGAGCAGTGCACGACTACGCTAGCAGGCAGGGAGGCACGACGATGCTGCTAGCCGAATATATGGAGGTCGAGAGTGGGCGGAAGGCGGACCGGCCAGAGCTCTGGAAGGCTATCGACCACGCTCGCAACTCTGGAGCGCTACTCGTCATCGCTAAGCTGGATCGCCTATCGCGGGATGTCCATTTCCTCACCGGCCTCGACAAGGCAGGGGTAGAGTTCGTTGCCTGTGACATGCCCAATGCGAACCGCTTGACCATCACTATACTCGCAGCAGTAGCCGAACATGAGCGGGAGATGATCTCTCAGAGGACCAAAGCAGCACTGGCGGTAGCGAGAATAAGAATAGGGAGTACCGGTCAGCGCCCCCATCCCCATGTGAAGCGATTGGGTAATCCGAATGGGGCAAGAGCATTGGCTGGAAGTAGCAACTCGAATGCAATCGCAAAGATCAAGCAAAAGGCGGACGAAGCTGCGCTGCGGATCAAGCGAGTGATCGATGATGTTCGGTGCGATTCGGAACTGAGCACCGAGGGAATAGCACGAGAACTAAATCAGCGTGGCGTGTTAAGCCCACGAGGACATAGATGGCACCGCACAACTGTTATAAGATTGCTTAAGCGCCTAGAACCCGACTTAACGGAGTCACTTAAATGAGAACAATACCTACCGCCGAAATGTTTCGTGCTTTAGCGCGGTGGACTGAGGAGGCCAAACTCACCAAATCCTCGGCACCTCCTAGCCTTGAACCGATACTTTCTGATTTACACAATAGTGGAATCAGAAATGCGGCTGAAGCCGACATGGATTCAATTAAGGTCGTGGCTTTTGATATAAAAGGAGAAGGCAAGCTCGGAGTCAAAACTCGACACGTTCTTCCAGTACACTTCGCGATACTTCGTGCGTTGGAAATGGTGCCGGGCATGAAGCTGACCTTGGGAGACGATACTCATAAAGCCCAGGATAAAGCCAAAGGCCAACCGCGTGAGAATAGTGAGCTGATCTACCACCTAGTTCTGATTTGGCGACGCGCGAATAAAAGCAAGAAGCGGGTGAAAGTTGATAGGGTTCTGTTTAATGCTCCGCCAAACGCGTCTATCCATGAGCGACGCACCGGCGATCACCATTTTATAATTCCTTCTAATTTTGTGCTTCTTCGCATCCGGAGGGCGGAAGACTTAATGACGCAAGAGAGCTTTCTTAGGGCTGCTGAGGTAGCGTTAGAGTCGTCTTCCAGCAGCGTCGATTTTTCTAAAGAAGAATTTATCAATTTACTGGGTAACCTCTTTGCGCTGGGCGACAAGTGGCATTGGAAGGAATTGCGAGATCGTACTAGCGAGGATCAAGTGTACTACCGAGGCGACAACGTTTAGCGTCAAGTAAGTGAAAACACGGACGTGTCACACTCAGTTAGAGAGGCCCTAGAACGAGCTGGCGACGACCACATGCGCCGCTGCACGGTGCCCGACCCAAAGACGGGTAAGCTGTGCGGGCGGCCTACCACACGCGCTTCGAAAGATGGCCTAAGCCCTTTCCTCTGTCGCTACCATCAACAGCACCGGCAGCGGCACGGCTCGACGTGGTGCAAGACCCCCAAGGCCAAGACCATCGAGCCCTATCTCAAGGCCACCCTCGCCTACCTTGAGGTCAGACAGACCGATAGTTGGGTAATGGCTGCTCTGACCTCGATCAAGCAGCGCCTGGACGATGCGGGGCCTTCCGAGATCGCGACACGGCTACGAGGCCTGCCGTCGCGTGAGAGGGCACGCATAGCCTTGGCTCGACTCCGGGACAAAGGGACACCACCTGAGCGGCTGCTGGCGATCCCTGTGGCCGTGCGGGGCCTTTTGAGGGAGGCAGACGGCTATTTCGCCCGCGACTTGGAGTACCGGCAGGTGGCCGTAGCCAAAGCCGCCCACCGCCTTGCCTCAGGCACCCACAAGTCCTGGGAGCTTCACCAGCAGGATGGACGCGTTGTGAGAACGGAGATGCACGCCTATCCCCGTTCCTCCGGGCAAGTCCTTCGCCATTTGGGCGAGCTACTGGAGGCTGAAGCCGAACTGGTCATAGGCCACCACCTTGAAGCTGCCCTTGGCCTCAAGGTAGCCCGCTATGGTCCATTCGATCCGGCATCGCTGGCGAGATAAATTTCTGCGCCAATCACGCGAGACATCAGGCCCGTTTGAACGGGGCGCACATGTTGCGTAGTTATCGGGTCACTCCGCGCCCAAGATTCAAGCCCACATGAAACCGGCCACCCTTCAATTCGATCCGCTTCTCAGAACGAACTATAAGCGGCTGGCCACCGGGATTGCACAGTTCATTGAGCTACTGCTGGCTGCCGAGCTAAAACTAAAGCTTCGAGAGCGGACGCGGCGGCCAGCGGACCACGACAACTTCGCCAAGGCAGCGGAGGCGCTTGTCTGTAATTTGCTGTTGGCGTCACAAGCACACAACGCAGTTTTGGCCGTTCCACGTAGTCACAAAATGATGTGGGGGAAGAGCCGCTATCGCAACGCGATCTATGGAGAACATTTCGTAGCTCTTCTCGACCTCATGGCAGAGCTTGGCTTCGTATCGCAGCTGACAAGGGGCTACCGCGTAAACAGCATACTGAAACAGCCGACCACGATCAGGGCGACCAAGAAGTTTCTTCGCAGATTCAACATCCCATCGGCGCGAGCGAACTGGCTCAGGCAGGCTGAAGAGCCCGAGGTTCTGGTTCTAAAGTCATCGAAAGATGCTGAAGGGGTCTCGTCACAAATCGATTACGAAGAGACGCCCGCGACAACCAAGCTCCGAAAGGAGGTCCGCGAGATAAACGCATTCCTCGCAACAGCAAATGTCTCGTTATCAACCCAAGCCGGAAAGCTGCTCGTTGACAGAGATCAAAACGTTATCGGCAGCCATCAGCGCTCGCTTCGTCGCATCTTTAATAACGGGAGCTGGGATGACGGGGGTCGCCTATTCGGCGGCTTCTGGATGAACATGGAGCGCGGCCAACGGTTCACATCCATCAAGATCGGCGGGGAGAAGATCGCCAACGTTGACTTCAGCGCCTTGTTTCCGAGGCTTGCCTATACGCTCGTCGAAGCAAAGCCACCGGACGGAGACCTCTACGAGTACAGTGAGGTCTCAGGGCAAAGGGACGGCTGGAAGAAACTTACGAACGCGCTCCTCTTCGCAACGAAGCCACTTAGGGGCTGGCCCCACGACACCAAGCATCTTTTCTCGGAGGATGTCACGCTGAGCAAAGCCGTGGCGGCCATCAAGGAGAAGCATGCTGCGATTGCCGATCTCTTTGAGCGTGGGGCCGGGTTTCGCTTCATGCGCATTGAAAGCGATATGCTCATCCAAACAGTTGCCCGACTTAGAGCTGAAAACATCGTAGCCCTACCGCTTCACGATTCAGTTCTTGTGGCCAAGAAGTTTGCTGGCCGGGCTAAGGAACTGATGGAGGAACAGTTCAAGCGGCACACCGGCAGTTCTCTTGTTGCCGTGACCATAGATACCGGCGTACGGAAACCGTGACCCCTGTAAACCAGCTTGGCGGTTTTCTTACGCCTCCGCTAAAGGGAGTGGGCCCTATAGGAAGAAACCTCAAGGTGGGTGCCTTGGAGGGAGCTTAAGGTGGTGCCGTATTGTTGGTCTTGGAGTTGGTAAGATGATGATCGAGACATACCAATCATCCCCACCTTTTCGGTCACCATTACAGGCTTCTCGCTTTTGGGCGCGGAGTGATCGGGTTCCCGCTACCGGCACTATTTAGCCGCTCGGCTCGGTCGCTTTTCCTCGAAGAACGACTTCATGGCAACGCCTAGCGCCTTCGAGAGATGCCATAGGGTGACGACCGTGGGGTTTCTATCCCCCTTTTCCAAGCCGCTGATGTAAGCCCTATCGACGCCCATCCGGGCAGCCAACTCCGCCTGCGTAACACCTGCCGCAAGCCGGAGCCGCCGAAGATTCTCGCCGACCAGTAGCCGCACATCCTCTGCCATGAGGGCATGCGACACCTTGTTGTAATCTAATGCGACGCATTATAATGCAACGTCTTATAATACAACATAACCGGGAGGTGGGGATGATTGGGCTATACCTAGCTACAGCCGTATGCGGAGTAGCGCTGGCGCAAGCGATGCGCTTTCAAAGCTTCATGTCGGACATTGCAAAGCATATGGCCAAGAAGGAGTCGGCAGGCATAGAGCCGATCAAATACCAGAACAGCATTACGCCACCCCGTCTTGTGCAGGGCATCCTCGCCCTCCTCGCTGTGACCGCTGGGTTAATCGCCTTCGCCGGGTATCAAAGTGGCCTTACCGCAGCGGCGGTGGCTTTTGGCTTGTTGATCGCGGGTATCGTTTTCTCCCTTCTCGCCAGCACCCTGCTCGGGCGCCCAGCGGATGAAAGCTATCGCGCCATTATCATTCATAGCCTTGCCAACAGAGAGGCTGACTATCGTCGTGATGGCGATTTGATGCGAGCAGGCGCTGCAAAGCGATACCTGGCTCTGGTTTCGGAAATCTAGACTCTGGCTCAATCCTCTTAGTTTGGAGAAATCGAGATGCCTGCCACTCGAACGCTTACGTTTCGTTCCACCAGTATCTTGACCCTTGGGCTTCTCTTCTTCCTCTCAACTAGCTCCTCCCTAAGCGCCCAGTCTTGGTGGAGTTCCGCGTGTTCGGCCGCTCTCAAATCAACACTCTGCGCTTTCATCGACCGCAAGAGTGAAGGTGAGAAAGCTATTGAATTCCTCCAGAAGCGCTATCTCGATAAGCTGGACGAGTGGGTGAAAAACCCCTCGATGGAGACCATAAAGACTGGCGTGCAGAAGAATTGTGCAGGACTAGTGTTTGTCAGCGCCACACCGGACGAAGCAAAACAATTTGCTCAAGGCAAAGAGCGTGACGAATGGGATTTCCGCGTTGATGTTTGCACCAAGATGACGGTTAATCGCATTTACCCTCAAGTAGAATTTAAGAATCCCAAGATTGTTAAGATGATCTGCAAGGAAGGCATTCTAATCTTCCGCGAGATGTGCCGCCGCTACAAGCTATAATTCGATTCGCGGAAACTTTGAGATCGCGCTCACCTGCGCCTTCAAGCTGACTTCACCGTAAGTTTCCGACACACTACGAGGTTTCTGGCCTTGTATTGCATCAAGTATTCGATGCTCGATGCCAACCTCGATACCGACAGTCTTGAAGCGATGCCTCCAGCCGTGGTTAGGCGCAACATTATCGTCCTTCAATACTTCTCGAACAAACTCGCCCAAACGATTACGAACTGCGATGAGAGGCCCCCTAACCGCTCCATTTTTAGAAGGCGTCAAGAATAGATGACCATCGTCAGATTTCTCAACGAATTCAGGAAATCCCATTTCGATTAGATGAGCATGCATGACCACATCGCGAGCCTCGTTCGTCTTTACCGTTCCCGCTTCAGGCGTGATGTGCATCACCCAATAGTCGCCTACCCTCCTCACGTCCTCTTTGCGAAGCTGAATCATCTCTCCAACGCGGGCACCGGAATAGGCGCAGAGCCAAGGTATCCATTTCTTGGCCGCGAACATTTTTGGCTTTTCATTTCCGCGCGGGTGAGTGCTTGCCTTCCTGAGGATCGCGATAGCCTCGTCGTTGGTGAAGCCCGATGAGCGTAACTTAGGCTTTTTTCCAACCTTCAAGGTCACCCCCTCCGCTGGATTGGCTTTAAGTTTTCCGTTCGTCACCGCCCACCCAAAGATCGTCTTAAGACCGGACAGATCGCGGTCCTTTACGGTCTTTGGCGATATTCTTTTGTTGGTGCGGGAATTGACGCTCTTCAGCCGATGGTCCTTGAAATTGATCACATCCTGCTTCGTCACACGTGAAGCATCGTCATGACCGATAAACTCAACGAAGAGGGTCATTGCTATCTTGTAGGCGTCGTAAGTGCTGATCTTGTTGCCAGCCGCTTCAGCTTCTTCCCACCAAGAATCTACCAGTCCGGTGAGCGATACACGCGGCGTATATTGAACGGCATCCTTTTCGAGCTGCCACACCGGAAACCGATCAACAGTCCGGTCCGGCGAATAGTCTCCCTCCGCGTTTCGCTTGCGGGTGGCGATGGCGTCATGCATTGCCTTCCAGAAGGCCTCCAGCGTCATCGCCCTGGAGTCAGCATTGAGCTTTCCAATTCCTTTAGAAAGCAGCAGGCGGTCGAGGATGGGTCCGAGTGCCCTTTCCAACGGCTCCTTTTTCGGATCGGCTCCTAGCGCCTCTTCCAACTTTTTCGTTCTTGGGTCGTCTGGTAGACCGTCCCAAGACTCCAGAACGGCTTCCCAGATATCTGGCTCCAGGTAATCGGCATCAAACTCCTTCCAGCCTTTTCCAGGAACGTATTCCATTGCAGTGGTCCGCTCGCGGCCTTCACCGTTGGCCCAAGCACGATAGAGCTCACCGCCCAATGCCGTCGCCTGCTTGTGAGCGAGTGGCATCTCATCACCTTGGCGCAACGCCTTCCAGACCTCTTCAAGATACTGATCGATGGTAGCGATACGCCGTTTCACTTCGACGGGATCAGACGTGCGCAGCGAAATGCGGATCGATTGAGTGCGCGGCGTGATGACAACAAGTTGAGTCTCACTGCCCACCGGCACTGAAAGGTTCAGACCGGTTGCTTTACCGCGAACGTCGGTCGGAATTCTCCGGACGTAGTACGGATTGCGGGATGATTTTCGCTTCATCGGGCGGACCAGTCTAAACAGCAATGTTACTCACCCTTGTTACACAGTCGGGCAAGCGCAAAGCCTTGATGGCACTTATCTAATTGAAATCTCTATCAGGAGAGAAGTGATGGTGCCTAGGGGCGGAATCGAACCACCGACACTGCGATTTTCAGTCGCATGCTCTACCAACTGAGCTACCTAGGCATCCCGCGGCAGGAGCAAAGCAAACTGCCGAAAGCCGCGCGGTTATAATGTCTTCACTCTAGGCTTGTCCAGATAGAGAAATTACGGCGCAAAAGGCCTAATTCTCCTCATCTTTCCGGGGCTTGAGGGGCTCAGGGGCGCCGCTCTCGCTGCCGTCCTCGTCCGAATCTTCCGTCACCGGGATCGTGTAAGCGCCGCTCATCCACCGATGCAGGTCGAGATCGGCGCAGCGCTTGGAGCAAAAGGGCCGGAACTTCTCCGCCGGAGGCTTACCGCAGATCGGGCATGGAGCGCCCAGCCCCAGTTTGCGGGCGTGCCCGTTTCCATTCTCAGGCATATTTCAGCGTCACTCCGCCATCGACCACGAGTTCGATGCCGGTGATATAGCGGCTCTCGTCGCTCGCGAGAAACACGGCTGCGTTCGCGACGTCCCAGGCGTCGCCCATTTTGCCCATGGGCACCTGCGCGGCGCGTGCCGCCCACATCTTCTCGACGTCGCCCTTGCCGTAAGCGGCCTTCAGCTGTGGCGAATGCTCGACCATCGGCGTCTTCATCAGCCCCGGCAGAATCGCGTTCACGCGAATGTTCTGGCGCGCATATTGCGCGGCGGTCGCGCGCGTCAGGTGATTGAGTGCCGCCTTCGTCGCGTAATAGGTCGGGTAATCGACGCCAGTGTAACGAATGCCCGCGATCGACGAGATGTTGATGATCGAGCCGCCGCCCTGCTTCTCCATCAACGGGATCACATGCTTCATCGAAAGCATCGCTCCCTTCAGGTTCACATCGAAGATGCGGTCCCATTCGGCCTCGTCGATTTCCACGACGCCGCCGACTTCGGCAAGACCGACATTATAATCGAGGACATCAATGCGGCCGAAAAATTCAGCCGCAGCATTGACCATGCTTGCGACTTCGCCGGACTTCGCAACGTCCGCCTTGATCGCAATGGCGTCGCCGCCTTCCTTTTGAATGAACTCGACGGTTTCCTGTGCGGCTTCGAGGCGATGGTCCGCACAGGCGACCTTCGCACCTTCGCGAGCGAAGGCGACCGCTGTTGCCTTACCATTGCCCCATCCCGGACCCGACGAACCTGCGCCGACGACGAGCGCGACTTTATCCTTCAGCCGGTCAGCCATGTTGCTTTCCTTTCGCTGCATCGCATTCGCGCAGTTCTGTTTTCAGAATTTTGCCGTAGTTGTTCTTCGGCAGGGCATCGACAAAAACATATTCTTTCGGACGCTTGAAACGCGCGATCGCCGAGAGGCACAAGGCATCGAGCTCTTTTTCGCCGACCTCGCCCACCACATAAGCGACGACGATCTCGCCCCATTCCGCGTCGGGCCGGCCGATCACGGAAACCTCACGTACTTTCTCGTGCCTGAGCAGGATCTCTTCCACTTCTCGCGGATAAATATTGCTACCGCCAGAGATGATCATGTCCTTTGAGCGGTCTTTCAGCGTCAGATAGCCGTCCGCATCGAAGGCACCGACATCGCCGGTATGCAACCAGCCATTCGCGAGTGTTTTTGTGCTTGCCTCTTCGTTCTTCCAATAGCCCGCCATGACGATATCGCCACGGCAGAGGATTTCGCCGATTTCCCCAACTGGCAGTGCATTGTCTTGCTCATCCGCAACGCGCACTTCGAGACAGGCATAAGGCGTGCCCGCCGAACCGATGCGCTCCAGCCAGCGCGGATGCGCGCTATCGGCGACTTCCGCTTTCGATAACTTCGTGATCGTCATCGGGCTTTCGCCCTGACCATAAATCTGCGCGAGACGCGGACCGAAGCGATCGAGCGCGCGGCGTACGTCCTCGACATACATCGGGGCGCCGCCCCAGACGAAGGTGCGGATATTCTCCGCGTTACAATCCGCACTGCTATCGACCAGACGCTTGATCATGGTGGGTGCGGCAAACATCGAAAGCCGCGGCCATCGATCGATCAGCGCAAAAATCTCTTCGGGATCGAAGGCGCCCGACTCCGGCACGATGTTCACGCCAGCCTTAGCGATATGCGGCAGGATATACATGCCCGAGCCATGGCTCATGGGTGCGGCATGCAAAATCGGATCGCCAAGATTCGTCTCATCGACTTCGGTCAGATAGGCGTGCGCGGCCCAGTTGAGATTGCGCTGCGTGAGCATCGCGCCCTTGGGCCGCCCGGTCGTGCCGGATGTGTAAAAGAGCCAAGCTAGATGCTCGCCGCCAACGTCGGCGACCGGTACCGGATCGGCCTGCAAAAGCCGCTCGTAGTCCGTGCCTTTGATGCGGATCATGCGCTCGAGCGATTTCGGCGCATGCGCTGCCACTTCGCTTTCCATGTCCTCCGACACGAAGCAAACCCGCGCCCCGGAATGTTCGAGGATGTAGCCAAGTTCGGCGCCATGCAGTTTGGCATTGGCCGGCACAGAGGAAAGACCGGCGTGCATGATGCCGAACATGATCGCGACATAGTCAGGCTGGTTCTTGGAAATGATGGCGACGCGGTCGCCGCGGGTCATGCCAAGCGAAAGCAGGCCGCCGGCGAGTTTCGCGGCACGCAGCGAAAGCGTGCGATAGTCGTAAACCGTCTTCGCGCCAAAGCCGACCGCCGGCGCATCCGGATGCGCGCATCCTGCCCGTGCGAGCCAATGCGCGAGATTCATCCTCGTGTTCCCGCTCTGCAATGGTTCGCGAATGTCGCGTTCACGGTGCTAATCCGGCTTCGCCCAATTCTGGTGGATCGGAAACCCGTCGCCTCCGAGCATCGCCGCTGTTTCATACAGCGGCATGCCAACGACGTTCGTGTAAGAGCCCACAAGCTTCACCACGAAGCTGCCGGCGAGCCCCTGGATCGCGTAGCCGCCGGCCTTGCCGCGCCACTCACCGGAATCGAGATAGGAATCGATATCGAGCGAGGAGAGCCGCTTGAAGCGCACACGCGTTTCGACAAGCCGCGCCTTTACAGCGTTCTTCGGCGTGACGATGCAGATACCGGTATAGACGCGATGCGTGCGCCCCGAGAGCAGCCGCAGGCACGCGGCAGCCTCTTCGACGAGATCGGGCTTCGGTAAAATTCTCCGCCCCACCGCGACGACCGTATCGGCGCCGACGATATAGGCGGCTTTGAGTTTCTCGTCGTCGCGGACCGCCCCCCTGACCTTCTCGGCCTTCTCGCGCGCCAGGCGCTGGGCCAGCGTGCGCGGAAGCTCGCCGCGCTCCGGGGTCTCATCGACCTCCGCCGGCATCAAGGCATCAGGCTCGAGCCCGATCTGGCCGAGGAGCGAGAGCCGCCGCGGCGAACCGGAAGCCAGGACAATCTTGGGGCGCTCGTACATGCGGGGCGTTCTTCTTGGCTTTTTGGGAGCATAGCCGGGCGGACCCCTAGCGGAAAAGCGCCCGGAAAGGAACTGTCCGGCTATTCCTAGCCGTTCGCAGCAAATCGCTGCTTGATCTTGCGTGTGAGTTCGTCGCGCACGCGCCTGTAGGCGTCCAGCTTCTGCTCGCGGCTGCCTTCGGCAATCGTCGGGTCCGCAGTCGGCCAGTATTCGACCTCGATCGGCAGTTTGCGGGTCAGTTCGAGCGCGCGGTGATGCGCCTGCGGCGAGAGGCTGATGGCCAGATCGAAATTCAGCCCCTCGTCATCCTCGCGCTCCTCGACCGTCATCGGCCGGTGGCGCGAGATGTCGATCCCGATCTCATCCATGACCGCGGCGACGAAGGGATCCGCCTCGCCTTTTCGCACCCCGGCGGATGCGACATAGATCGACTTGCCGAAATAGTGCCGTGCGATCGCCGCCGCCATGGGCGAGCGGATCGAATTCTGCCCGCACAGGAAGAGCACCGCTTGCGGGCGCTGCTGGCCGGCATCTTCCGCCATCGGGCGTCAGCCCTTCCAGTGCAGCGCGCAGATCAACGTAAAGAGCCGCCGCGCGGTGTCGAAATCGACGTTGATCTTGTCTTTGAGGCGTTCGGTCAGAATGCGCGAGCCCTCGTCGTGAAGCCCGCGGCGGCCCATGTCGATGGCTTCGATCCGCTGGGGGGTCTCCGTCTTGATCGCAGCGTAATACGAATCGCAGATCATGAAGTAGTCGCGAACGACTTTGCGGAGCGGAGTCAGCGACAAGAGATGGGTAATGACTTCCTCGCCGGTCTCGCGCGCGATCGCAAGCACGAGGCGCTGCTCGGAAAGCGAAATCTTGAGCGCGTAAGGGCCGCCTTCGTCGCCCTTCGGCTCGAAATGATTGCTTTCGATCAGATCATAGATCGCGATCGCGCGCTCGTGCTCGACGTCCGGATTGGAACGGCCGATCGATTGCTCGTCGAGCTTAACCGAGATGAGCCGCTTTTTTGGATCGGCATTTGCGGTCATGCGACGGTCCGTTCAGCCGCGATTGAGACGAATGGAGATCGAGCGCGCGTGGGCCGTAAGACCTTCCGCCTCACCGAGCGTCATGGCCGCGCCCCCGAGCGCATGAAGCTGCTCGGCTGCCAGCTTCAGGACCGAGGAGCGCTTCATGAAATCGAGCACGCCAAGACCCGACGCATAGCGCGCGGCGCGCGCAGTCGGCAGCACGTGGTTCGAGCCGCCTACGTAATCGCCGATCGCTTCCGGCGTATATTGGCCTATGAAGAAAGCGCCGGCATTGCGAATCCGCGCCATCAGGCTTTCCGGCTCGGCGACCAGCAGTTCAAGATGCTCGGCGGCGATGCGGTCGGCGAGCGCCGGGGCTTCCGCGAGATTTTTCAGAACAATCACAGCGCCGAAATTCTTCCAGCTCTCGGCAGCAATTTTTTCGCGCGGCAGCGTCTTTAACTGCGACTGCACGGCCTTCTGTACTTCATCCGCGAGCGCGCGGCTGTCGGTCATCAGGATCGACTGGGCGGCTTCGTCGTGTTCTGCCTGCGCCAGAAGATCGGCGGCGATCCAGTCCGGGTTGGCGTCACCGTCGGCAATCACCAGCACCTCGGAAGGCCCGGCGACCATATCGATGCCGACACGGCCGAATACGAGGCGCTTCGCGGCAGCGACATACGCATTGCCGGGACCGACGATCTTCGCGACCGGCGCAATCATATGCGTGCCGTAAGCGAGTGCCGCGATCGCTTGTGCCCCGCCAACGCGGTAAATCTCCGTCACCCCCGCGAGTTTCGCGGCGATCAGCACGAGCGGATTGATCGCGCCATCGGGTGCGGGCACGCACATGGAGATGCGCGGAACGCCCGCGACCACCGCCGGCACCGCATTCATCAGCACCGAAGACGGATAGGCCGCCTTCCCGCCCGGCACATAGATCCCGACGCTTTCCAGCGCGCTCCAGCGATAGCCAAGCTCAACCCCGAGCGGATCAATATAGCGCTGGTCCTGCGGCACCTGCTTGCGGTGATGAGACTCGATACGGTCCTTGGCGAATCGCAGCGCTTCGACGGTTTTTCGGTCCGCCTTCTCAAAGGCGGCATCGATTTCCTGCGCAGAGATACGGATCGTCTGCGGCGTGAGATCCACGCGGTCGAATTTCTTCGAGTATTCGATCAGCGCTTCGTCGCCGCGCGCCTCCACGCCGCGCAGGATTTCGCGCGCCGCGGCATCGACGTCTTCCGAGACTTCGCGCTTGGAGCCGAGGAACGCTTCGAACTGAGCCGCGAAGCCTGCCGCGCTGGTATCCAGAATGATGGGCATGAGGCGGCTTTTCAGTCGTGTTGCGGGCGCTGTTTCGCTGCCCATTCGGGCCCGAGATCGCGCATGGCCATTTCGATGCACTCTACTTCGAGCTGCACGGCGGCATCGCCCGAAAAATAAAGCGTGATGGTGCCGGACGGAGCATCGCGCTCGGTGAATTCCACGGCAAGCAGGTTCACCACCGCCTTTTCGTCCGTGAGGTCGAGATTGCGGGTGCGCGCCGAGAGCACGCGCTCGAAATGCAAGCCGGCGCGGCGGCGCAGCGCTTTTTCCTGCTCGCTCGCGGCAATCCAGTCGAAGCGGTTCACAACCATGGCGAAGCGCTTCTCTGCCGGCAGGTAGGCCATTTCGCCGACCCGGGCGACGGCATCCTGCAGATGCGCGGAAATGATGGCGAGGTCTTCGCTCTCCATCGCAACCAGTTTCAAGAGTGCACTGTCGCCGGGCATTGCGCTGTTTCGCCTTGTGGTTCCCGCGGAGATACCAGCCGCGGGATGTGTCTCGCAAGGACGCGACTATAGCCTGATTACGCCGAGACGCGCTCGATCAAGGCGCCGCAGCGGACCAGTTTCTGCTCCAGCCGCTCGAAGCCGCGGTCGAGGTGATAGACGCGGTGGACCGTGGTCTCGCCTTCGGCCGCAAGTCCCGCGATCACAAGGGAAACCGAGGCGCGCAGATCGGTCGCCATGACCGGCGCACCCTTGAGGCGCTCGACACCTTCGACCGTCGCGACATCGCCATCGAGCGAAATCTTCGCGCCCAACCGCGCCAGCTCCTGCACGTGCATGAAGCGGTTTTCGAAGATGGTTTCGCGGATGTGCGAGGTTCCGCGGGCCCGCGTCATCAGCGCCATGAACTGCGCCTGCAGGTCGGTAGGAAAGCCCGGGAACGGCTCCGTCGTGACATCCACCGGCGCAATCCCCGCACCATTGCGCGAGACGCGCAGACCCTCGTTCGTGACCGCGATTTTGGTGCCGGTTTTGCGCAGCACATCGAGCGCGGAGATCAAAAGATCCTCGCGGGCACCCGCCAGCATCACGTCGCCACCGGTCATGGCCACCGCCATGGCGTAGGTGCCGGTTTCGATCCGGTCGGGCAGCACCGAATGCCGCGCGCCGTGCAGCTTTTCGGCGCCCTGAATATGGATCGTGGACGTGCCTGCGCCCTCGATCTTCGCGCCCATCGCGATCAGGCAATTGGCAACGTCGAGCACTTCGGGCTCGCAGGCCGCGTTTTCGATCAGCGTTTCGCCCCGCGCGAGCGACGCGGCCAGGAGTGCCGTGTGGGTCGCGCCGACGGAGACTTTCGGGAAGGAAATCTTGGCGCCACGCAGGCCTGCTTTGGCCTGCGTGATGACATAGCCCTCCTCGATCTCGATTTGCGCGCCCAGCGCGCGCAGCGCGTCGAGGTGGAAGTCCACGGGCCGCGTTCCGATGGCGCAGCCACCGGGCAGCGAGACCTTCGCCTGCCCCATGCGCGCGAGGAGCGGCCCGATCACCCAGAAGCTCGCACGCATCTTCGAGACCAGATGATAGGGCGCGGTGGTGTCGACGATATTTTTCGCGCAAAGCTCGAAGCTCTGCCCGGCGTGTTCCTCGTCGCCGGCGCGCTTGCCGGAGACCATGATATCCACGCCGTGATTGCCGAGGATGTATTGCAGCAGGCCGACGTCGGCGAGGCGCGGCACGTTATCGAGGATGAGCTTTTCCTCGCTAAGCAGGCTCGCGATCATCAAAGGCAGCGCGGCGTTCTTCGCGCCGGAAATGGGGATCGTGCCGTTCAGGGCGCGGCCGCCTTGGATCCGGATGCGGTCCAATCTCTGCTCCTTCGGCGCAGGCGCCGATTCCTGTGTGATCGGACGTTCCTAGCCGACGCGACTCGCCGAAACAATGGCGCAAAGACCGCGCGGGAGGCCGGTCAGCCCTCCTCGCGGAGCCCGGGTTCCGTCAAATCAGGGCTTTCCGTCGCGTTTGCAGGCTTTTCAGCCCGCGCGCGGGCCTGCGCCTTGCGGCGCTTGAGGTTTTCGCGGAGTGCCGCGGCGAGCCGGGCCGCCTTTTCGGCCTCGGCCGGGGTCAGCTTTTTGTTCATTTCTGTGCGGTATCGCGGCGACTGGCGCCTTTCAAGCTTTGCTTGCTAGGACCGGACCCCTATGGCAAACCCTGCCCGCGCGGCGCGGTTCGGTTCGCCCCCGCTATTTGACGGTTGGCTGTGGTAGCTCAGTGGTAGAGCACTCCCTTGGTAAGGGAGAGGTCGAGAGTTCAATCCTCTCTCACAGCACCAGTTTTCCGTAACATCGTAAGCGCACAACCGCACCGTCCGGCACAGGACAGACGGCGCGGCCGGATCAGGTTACCGTTTCCAACGCTTTTATAACCTTGCGCATAGCGAATGCGCCGGTTGCGTACCTGCCGGTAATCAAGTGCTTACAGACACAGGCGAAAAACAGCGATGCTCCGGGTTCCGCCTAGCATCGAATCGCGGATGCTTTGCAGAACGATGGATCGTGATCGCTACGGCTTCAATCCAAAGCCTGAGGAGTCCGATATGCAGGGTCTTGAGATCGCCAAAGACCGGGAACCGCTGATCGTCTCACCGCATATTACCCAAAACATCGACCGCGTTCTCGCTGCCATCCGAACCTATCTGAAAATGGACGTCGCCTTCGTTTCGGAGTTTCTCGGAGCGAACAGGATCTTTCGCAACGTCAACGCGATCTCGGACAATGCCGGCGTGCGGCGCGGAGACAAAGTGCCGATGGCCGAAGGCTATTGCCGGCATGTCGTCGAGGGACGTCTTCCCGAACTTATTCCTGACACTGCAGGCGTGCCTGCCGCGCAAGCGATTCCGGCGACTGCAGCAATCCCGATCGGCGCGCATTTGAGCGTGCCGATCCGGCTCGATGGCAAACGGATCTTCGGCACCCTGTGCTGCTACAGCTTCAAGCCGCAGCCATGGCTCGGCGACGACCACCTCGGACTGATGCGGACCTTCGGAAATGTCATCGCGGAAGAATTGACTGCCGATCTGCTCGCTGACGCCAAACGCAAACAGAAAATCGAAACGCTTCAGGCTGCCATCGCAGGCGGTGAACCGCAGATCGTTTTTCAACCGATCGTCCGGTTGAAAGACTCCACGACAGCCGCAGTGGAGGCGCTTTCCCGCTTCAAGAGCGAACCCTATCGCAGCCCCGACCAATGGTTCGCAGACGCGCACGATGTTGGCATGGGGCCGCAACTCGAACTCATCGCGGCGCGAAGCGCACTCGCGGAATGCGCCGCGTTGCCGGGGCCGCTGTCAGTAAGTATCAATATCTCGCCCGGCACGCTTATCACCGAAAACGTCCTCGAAGCGCTGGGCCGCTTTGATCCTAAGCGGATCATCATCGAAATCACCGAGCACGTGCCGATTCAGAATTACACGACGATCGTCGATACTCTCGCGCCGCTGCGCGAGCGCGGCATCCGGATCGCCATCGACGATGCGGGCGCTGGCTATTCCAGCCTGCGTCACGTGCTCGCGCTTCGCCCCGATATTATCAAGTTTGACACCAGTCTCACCCGCAACGTGCATACCGACCCGACGCGAAGCGCGATGATCGAAGCGCTTTCCAATTTCGCGATCCGCACGGGAACGGTCGTGGTTGCCGAGGGCGTGGAGAGCGAAGAGGAGGTCGCGGTGTTGCGCGCGCTGGGGATCGAGAAAGCGCAGGGCTATTATTTCGGTAAACCCCAGACGCTTTCCGCACTGCTCGAACGGAGCTAGCGCTCTCTATCCTCGAACAGGCTTCGGGGAACGAACGGCAGCAAGAGTGCAATCAGGATGAAGCGCACGAGATGATGTGCGCCGACGAACGCCGGATCAAGCCCGATCATGAAGGCAAGGATTGTCATCGCTTCGAGCCCGCCGGGCGCGAAAGCGATGATGACTTTCGCGAGATTTTCGCCGGAAAGCCACGCCGCCAGAATCGCAAAGCCGGCGCAGATCACAAGCGCAACAACGAAGGCTCCGATCGAATCGAGCAGCAGTTTGCGGATCATCGCAGTCGTCGTCCCCGCGAAACGCGTTCCGGTGAAAGCGCCGAGCACGACGAAGGAAGACAACAGCAGAACCGAAGGAATGTTTCCCTGGATATATCCCGCGCCATGAAGGAATCCGTTCACGATCATCGGACCGATCAAGAGCCCCCCCGGCACGCGCAAACGTTCGGCAATCACCGCTGCGATTACGCCGGTGACTACCATGATCAACGTGTCGGCGAGCGTTGCAACATGCACCCCGGCGGTCGGCGGAATGGCGCCGGTCGATGCAGAAAGCCCCGCTGAAAGCAGGAGACCCGGCAAGGCGGCGATCAGGAGGAATACGCGAACAGTCTGCACGAAGGCGACCATGCGAATATCGGCTTTCGCATCCGCCGCCATGGCAAGCACGGCCGAAAGCGCGCCCGGCGCGCTGGCATAGAGCGTCTCGCGATGGTTCCATTTCGACACGTATCGGAGATAAAGCATCACCCCGCCCATCGTGACCGGCAGCGATAGCGCGAGCAGTGCCAGCGTGATCGGCCAGGTGCGGATTCCCGCGATGGTCTCAGGCGTCACGGAAGCGCCGAGCGAAATCCCAAGCACGACGAAAATGAGTTTGCGAAGCGCATCCGGCACGTAAACCGGCACACCGGCGAGCGCGAGCGCCGTCACCGCAACCAGCGCTCCGGCGAGCCACGCCGCGGGCCGATCGAAATAAGCAAACAGCCCGCCGCCCAACGCCGCCGCCAGAAGCGTGAGCGCGGCGATGGCGAGCGGTGGAAAGCTGCGAATGGGGTCCCGGATGCTCATGCCCTGCCAGCTACACGTGCAGGCAGGTTCGTATAGACGGGCACGATCCGGTCAAGCACCCCGGCCGTGATTTCCCTCTCCGTCAGCGCATCCCCGCATTGATCTTCGCAAGCGCCTCGCTGCCCGGACAAAGTTCGGCGTCGGAGAGCGTGTTGAGCGGACGGCTGGTCACGCCGAGGCGGTCATGGAGGTCTTCGGAATCGGGCTCGACATAGAGAAGGCCGGTCACGATCTCGCCTCTCGCATTGTGGCGCTGGATGAAATTCATCACCGAAGTGCGGTCGGTCAGGTCGTGGTCCTCGGCCAGTTTCTTCAGCCGCAGCACCGAGCCGTCGTGCTGGGTGACGTTGATCGTCGTGCCGGGATCCTGCTCGATGGTGATTTCGTCCCGGCCTTCGAGATATTCCAGCGCGTTCGCCGCTTCGTTGTGCTCGCGCACGTAATCGAAACTTTTGGTCGAGCCCGCGTGGTTGTTGAAGGCGATGCAGGGCGAGAGCACGTCGAGAAAAGCCGCACCTTTATGCTTGATTGCTGCCTTGATGAGCTCGACCAACTGCTTCTTGTCACCGGAAAACGAGCGCCCGACAAAAGAAGCGCCCGCGATCAGCGCGAGCGAGACGAGGTCCATCGGCGAATCCGGGTTGCTGACGCCTTTCTTCGACTTCGATCCCTTGTCGGCGGTCGCTGAAAACTGCCCCTTGGTCAGCCCGTACACGCCGTTGTTCTCGACAATGTAGACCATGTTCACGCCGCGGCGGATGCAATGCGCGAACTGACCGAGGCCGATCGAAGCGCTGTCGCCGTCGCCGGAAATCCCCATGTAAACAAGGTCGCGGTTCGCGAGATTGGCCCCGGTGAGGACCGAGGGCATGCGGCCATGCACCGAATTGAAGCCGTGGCTTTGCCCGAGAAAGTAAGTCGGGGTCTTGGATGAGCAGCCAATGCCGGAAAGTTTCGCGAGCCGGTGCGGCGGCAGATCAATTTCGAAACACGCCTGAATGATCGCCGCGGAGATCGAGTCGTGCCCGCAACCCGCGCAAAGCGTCGAGACCGAGCCTTCGTAGTCGCGCCGGGTAAAGCCGAGCGCGTTTTCCGCAAGCTTCGGATGATGCAGCTTCGGTTTGGTGATCCAGGTCACTTCACGGCCTCCTTCAGCGGCTTTTCGAGCCCGTGTTTCAGCGAGATGTCATTGACGATAAAGCGCGCGGTGATGGGGTTGCCGTCATAATGCAGCACCGAAACGAGCTTTGCCGGATCGATCCTTCCGGTATCGAGCAGCAGCGTTTTCAGTTGCGCGTCGCGGTTCTGTTCCACGACATAGACGCGCTCGTGACTACGAATAAAGTCGATGACCGCATCATTAAACGGATAGGCGCGAATGCGCAGGCGATCGAGCAGGATATTCTTCTCGTTCAGCGACAGGATCGCTTCGTCCATGGCGCAGGTGGTGGAGCCAAAATAAATCACGCCAGACCTGGTCGGCTTTGGCGCATCGCTTCTGACTGGTGCCGGAACGAGCGACTTCGCGGTTTCGAACTTCCGCAACAGCCGCTCCATATTGTCGACGTAAGCCGGGCCTTCCTCGGTGTAGCGCGCGTAGCGGTCGCGCGAAGTGCCGCGCGTGAAGTACGCGCCCTTGTTCGGATGCGTGCCGGGATACGTGCGAAAGGGAATTCCGTCACCATCGACATCGAGATAGCGGCCGAAGTCCTTTCCGGCTTCCAGATCGGCATGGGTCATCACCTTGCCGCGGTCCATCTTCCGGGTCTCGTCCCATGTGAGCGGGTCGACCAGCCATTCATTCATGCCGATGTCGAGATCGGTCATGACGAAGATCGGCGTCTGCAGGCGGTCCGCGAGATCCAGCGCGGTCGCCGACATTTCGAATGCCTCATTCGGATCGGCGGGAAGCAGCAACACATGGCGGGTGTCGCCATGCGACGCGAAGGCGGCCGAGAGCAGATCAGACTGTTGCGTGCGCGTCGGCATACCGGTCGAAGGTCCCCCGCGCTGCACATCGATCAGCACTGCCGGAATTTCCGCGAAATAAGCGAGCCCGATGAATTCCTGCATCAGCGAAATGCCCGGGCCTGAAGTCGCGGTGAATGCGCGGGCACCATTCCAGCCAGCACCAATCACGACACCGATCGCCGCAAGCTCGTCCTCGGCCTGCACGATCGCGAAATTGTTGCCGTCCTCGCCGACGCGGAGCTTCTTGCAATAGCTGCCGAAGGCCTCGGCCACGGATGTCGACGGCGTGATCGGGTACCAGGCCGCGACGGTGGCACCGCCATAGACGCAGCCGAGCGCGCATGCCGCATTGCCCTCCATCAGGATACGCTCACCGACCTTGTCCGTGCGCTTCACCTTCAGTCCGATCGCGCCTTTCAGGTTTTTCTCGGCATAGTCGCGGCCGATATGCAGCGCCTCCATGTTCGGCGCGATCAGCTTGTCCTTGCCTTTGTAAAGTTCCCTGATCAGCGTCTCGCTCGCTTCGGTTTCGATACCGAGCAGGCTGCCGAGCGCGCCGACATACATGATGTTCTTGAAGAGCTGGCGCTGGCGCGGATCGGAATACTGGTTGTTGCAGATCTCGGTCAGCGGCATCCCGATGACCGTGATGTCGTCGCGAAATTTCGAGGACGGCAACGGCTTCGTGGAGTCGTAGAAGAGATAGCCGCCTGAATCGATGCCCGCGACGTCCTTGTCCCAGGTCTGCGGGTTCATCGCGACCATCATGTCGTAGCCGCCCCGGCGGCCGAGATGACCAGCGCCGGAAACGCGCACTTCATACCAGGTCGGCAACCCCTGAATGTTTGACGGGAAGATATTGCGCGAGCCGACCGGAATTCCCATGCGGATCATGGAGCGCGCGAAGATGCGGTTCGCGCTCGCGGAGCCGGAGCCGTTTACATTCGCGAGGCGGACGACGAAGTCGTTGATCTTTTCTACGCGCGAGAGCATCTCGCCTCCGCAGCATGGGTGATTTCGAGCAGGAATTTCTGCATATCCCACGCGCCGGTCGGGCAGCGCTCGGCACAAAGGCCGCAATGCAGACACACGTCTTCGTCTTTCACGAGCACGCGGCTCGTCTTCAGCGGCAACGAGACGAAGAGTTCCTGCGTCAGGTTATCGGCCGGCGCATTCAGCATCTGCCGCAATGCCGGCTCAGGCGCATTCGGCGTGAAGGTGATGCAATCAACCGGGCAGATATCGGCGCAGGCATCGCATTCGATGCAGAGCTTCGGCGCGAAAACCGTCTGCACGTCGCAATTCAGGCAGCGTTGCGTTTCCGCGTAGCCGAGCTTCGCGTCGAAGCCGAGCTCGACCTCGGCGCGAAGGTCCTTCAGCGCGATCTTCTGGTCGCGCATCGGTACCTTGTGGCGCAATTCGTTCGACGGATCGTTGTCGTAGCTCCACTCATGAATGCCCATCTTCTGACTCATGAGATGGGTCATCGGCGGCGGACGCTTTGTGACATCCTCGCCGTTGCAGAACTTGTCGATCGAGACCGCGGCACCATGGCCATGCGCCACGGCCCAGATGATGTTCTTCGGACCGAAAGCGGCATCGCCGCCGAAAAACACCTTCGGGTTCGTGGACTGGAAGGTGATCTCGTTCACCTTTGGCATGTTCCATTTGTCGAACTCGATGCCACTGTCGCGCTCGATCCAGGGGAAGGCGTTCTCCTGCCCGACTGCGATCAACACATCATCGCATTTGAAATGCTGGTCGGGCTCCCCGGACGGCAAGAGCTTGCGGCGGCCCTGCTCGTCTTTCTGCGCCACAACCTTCTCGAATGTGACACCGGTGAGCTTGCCGCCCGCGTGCGTGAATTCTTTCGGCACGAGGAAATTGAAGATGGGGATGCCTTCGTGCATCGCGTCTTCCTTTTCCCAGGGGCTCGCCTTCATCTCGTCGAAGCCGGAGCGGACGATAACCTTCACGTCTTCGCCGCCAAGACGGCGCGAGGTCCGGCAGCAATCCATCGCCGTGTTGCCGCCGCCGAGCACGATCACGCGCTTGCCGATCTTGGTCGTGTGTCCGAACGATACGTTCGAAAGCCAGTCGATGCCGATATGGATGTTCTTCGCCGCTTCGCGGCGGCCGGGAAGATCGAGATCGCGGCCACGCGGCGCGCCCGAGCCGACAAAGACGGCGTCGAACTTCTCGGCGAGCAGTTGCTTCATGCTTTCGATGCGCGTGCCGAAGCGCGTTTCGACGAAACCGCGCTCGATGATGTAGCCAACCTCCTCGTCGATCACTTCTTCCGGCAAACGGAAGCGCGGGATTTGCGAGCGCACCATGCCGCCGCCTTTACGGTCGGCATCGAACAACACGAGTTCGTAGCCGAGCGGCGCCAGATCGCGCACCACTGTCAATGACGAAGGACCGGCACCGATCAGCGCTACGCGCTTGCCATTTTTCTGCACGGGCTTGGCGGGCAAAAGCGCGCCGATGTCGCCTTTGTTGTCGGCGGCAACACGTTTGAGCCGGCAGATTGCAACCGGTTCTTCTTCAACGCGGCCACGCCGGCAGGCAGGCTCGCAGGGACGATCGCAGGTGCGGCCGAGAATTCCCGGCAGCACGTTCGATTTCCAGTTCACCATATAGGCGTCGGCATAGCGGCCGGCGGCGATCAGGCGGATATATTCGGGAACGGGGGTGTGGGCTGGACAGGCCCATTGGCAGTCGACGACTTTATGAAAGTAGTCGGGATTGGACACGTCGGTCGGCGGCATTCCGCCGCCAAGGCGCGAATGCGCGGCACTGCTGTCTTGCTTAGCTGGAGCGGGACGCTGCTCCAGAATTTCGGTCCCCGCGCTCATTCGCGGCACTCCTCGTGCTTTCGGCTACGCGCCAAAGGCCCGACGCCGCGCCACGCGAAAGCGCGGTCGGTGCAGGTCTTCCTTCGGCTTCACTTGAATTCAGCAAGGCGATTCCAGCCCGATTTTCTTTTTCTATGTAGTCATTGGCTTTTGCAGCATAGCGTAGGAAAGCCATGCAGCACATTACAAATTGAATAATTCGCAACACTCTTCTTGCTGCAACGCAGCAGTAGAACGGCAGACAATACGAGATTTTGTACTAGCGCTTGAGCCAGTCCGCGATGCGGTTCACCACGATCTCGACGCTCTCGGGGCTCCTCGCAAAACAGAGCCGCAAGAACGGCTCGGCACCCGGCCCGAAGGCCGTCCCGGGCGCAAGGCCGACGCCGGCTTCATCGATCAGTTTCATCGCGAGCGCACGAGAGTCTTTTTCGCCCTCTACGGAGAAGAAGGCGTAGAAGGCCCCGTCCGGCGGCGCGAGGCGGATGCGGTTGCTCTTGCCAAGCACGTTCACCGTGAGTTCGCGGCCCTTTCGCGAACGCTCGATCATGTGCCGGACGAAGCCTTCTCCCTTGTCGAGGGCAGCGATGCCCGCGCGCTGCATGAAGACGGCAACACCGGAAGTAGAATATTGGATCAGGTTCTCGACGACCTGCCCAAGAGACGGGTGCGCTTCGATCCAGCCAATACGCCAGCCGGTCATGGCCCAGTTCTTCGAGAAGGTATTGACGAAGATCACGCGATCTTTCGGGTCCATGACATCGCGGAACGAAGGCGCGCGGTCTCCACCCTTCCAGTAGAAGCGCGCATAGATTTCGTCGGCGACGATCCAGAGCCCGTGTTTACGCGCGAGCGCCAGCACATCCCTGAGATCATCGAGGCTTGCGACCCAACCCGATGGGTTGGACGGCGTATTGAGAAAAATCACGCGGGTACGCGGATTGATGAGCCGCTCGATCTTGCCGATATCGAGCGAGAAGCCTTTCTCATCGAAATCCATTTCGACGAACACGGGCTTTGCGCCGATCACTTTCGCCGCGGCAGCGGCATTCGGCCAGGTCGGCGACGGGATGATCACTTCGCCGCCCGCATCCAGCGTCATGCCAAAGGCGATCTGGATTGCCTGCATTCCGGAGCCGCAGACGAAATAGCGCTCGCGATCCACCGGCACGCCGTAGAGGCGGTTGTGATAAAGCGCGAGATGTTCGCGCAACTCGGGAATGCCGCGTTGCCACGTGTAAAAAGTCTCGCCGCTTTTCAGCGAACGCATGGCGGCGTCCGAGATGAAATCCGGGGTCGGCAAGTCACCCTCGCCCGCCCAAAGCGCGATGGTGCCCTCGCGGCGGCGGCCATAGTTCATCACCTCAACGATGCCGCTTTCGGGAAGCGACCGCGCCGAAGTGCCGAGGCTATCGAACAGTTTGTTTTCTTCCGCCACTTTCACGTCCGCCAAAAATAAAACGCGCCGGAAAGGATTGAACCTTTCCGGCGCGCAGGCAAGTCAGACGAGCTATGCAGTTCAAGCCTTCTTCACGAGCGCGTCGCGGATTTCCGTGAGCAGCTTCACTTCCTCGGTTGGGGCTGCAGGCTCCGCCGGCTTCTCCGCTTCCTTCGCGCGCAGGCGGCTGATCGACTTCACGACCATGAAAAGGATTGCCGCGATGATCGCAAAGTTGATGACGATCGTAAGGAAACTGCCATAGGCGAGCACCGCACCCTGCTTCTTCGCTTCGACCAGCGAAGTCGCCGTCACGGTGCTGGAAAGCGGCAGGAAGTAGTTCGAGAAATCGAGGCCGCCCAGAACCGCGCCGACAATCGGCATGAAGAGATCGGCGACAACCGACTCCACGATCCTGCCGAAGGCGGCACCGATGATGACCGCCACGGCCAGATCGACGACGTTTCCTTTCAACGCGAATTTTTTAAATTCTTCCCACATACCGCCCATAAGTGCTCTCCTTCACAACGGCCGGGCGACCAGAAGGTCGCGCAGCATTTCATGACTGTACCGGATCGACGAAAGCGCGTCCTTTAATTCCGTCTGCTCGTCCCGCGACAAGCGTTTGAGTTCGACCTTGTTCGACGGCGGACGCCCCGCGGCGATATCCGCGAGTTGTTGATCGAGGATCGCGCTCAAAATCACGCGCTGCGTTTCGATCATCGCTTTCAGATCCCGCTCCGAACCAAGACCGAGCGCGCGAACGCCTTCGATTCTGGATTTCGTCGAATGTTCGTCGATGCCGTAATAAATCGCAAGTACGCGTGCAACCGAAACAATGACGAACAGACCGCCGCGTTTCAGGTCCACCCGTGAATTCTCTGTACGAATTCCAAACCAGCCAAGCGGCGGTTCGAAATCCCCTGCCGCTTCCGCAAGCAGCTTGGCAAATGCCGCCTCGCCTCTGGCCATGTCATAGGCTTCCCGCCACAAGGCGGCCGCTAGGGAACCGTCGCCATGCACGGCGCGAAAGTCGAAGAAAATATCGACAGCGAGCAAATCCTCCGGATTTGATCGCGCAAGCCAATGGCGGAGGCGCTCGCGCCAGGTATCGAGACTGCCGCGCCAGGGCGGATTTTTTGCCATGACCCCGCCGCTGCAATAGGGAACCCCTACCTCGTGCAGGATGTCGGCGACGTGCTTGCCGAGCGCCGCAAACCACCGGTCTTCGGCGCCATCCGGCTCGCCTTGCTCGAACACGATGGCGTTGTCCTGATCCATCGCAAGCAGGCTTTCGCCACGGCCCGCGGAGCCAAGCACAAGCAACGCGTAGGATACCGGCGGGCCGCCCATTCCCGCTTCGCGCATGCGCTGTTCGGCAAGTTGTCCTGCGCGTCGCGTAAGTGCGCCGAGTTCGCGAGAGATGATCGCGGAAACGTTGCGCGCGTCGATCCCTTCATCGAGAAGGCCGCGCGCCACGGCAGGCAGCGTGGACCATGCCTGCCCCAGTTCGTGAACATCGCGCGCCTCGTCGATTTCATCGCCGAGCGTTACCGCGTCGCTCGCACGCAGCCGCAAAAGATCGCGCGCGGTCAGGGCGCCGGCGACATACCCCACTTCATCAGCGACGCCAAGATGCCTGATACGCAAGCGGTCCATACGACCAATCGCACGATAGACGAAGGCTTCGGCCGGGACGGATACGAGCGGGCGGCTCGCAATGCTGCCGATCTCGCTGGTGAAAGCGCTTGCCGGGTCCATGCGGATTGCGCGAAGCATATCGCGCTCCGTCACGATACCGCTGTCTGCCGCCGGAAACGGTGCCTGTTCGGGCTGCTTTCCTGCGGGCGCCACGAAGAGCGAGCTGATGCGGCGATCCACCATGATAGCAAGCGCATCCTTCACCGCCGTTTCTGCCGCTACGAAAACCGGCGGCGACGACATCAATTCGCGCACGCGATGACGATAGGGATATGAATCGAGACGAGCGAGCACCCGCTCGGCATCGGAGCGCGACGGCGCAAGCACCGGCTCGGCCCAGCCCGCGCGATGCTGTTCTTCCAGCACGCCCGTGAGCCTGCTGCAGGCTGCTTCTGCTTCTGCAAGCGTGCGGATGTTGCCCTCACGCAGCTTCGGAACCAGCGCCACAAAAATGCGCGCAGTGGCCGTGGCATCGCCGAGCGCCGAATGCCGATCCGAGATTTCGACACCAAGCCATGCCGCGAGGCGCTCGAGTGAATGCCCGGCGAGCGAAGGTTCGGCGATCTGCGCAAGCAGACGAATATCCAGCACGCGCGGGAGAGAAAACGCGATCCCGGCGCGCTCGCACTCACGGGCGAGGATCGCGAGATCGTAGCCGATGGAGTGACCGATCACGACGCTGCCGCCGATAAAATCGCTGATCTCGGGCCAGGCCTTTGCGAAGGAGGGAGCGTTCGCGACTTTGGCGTCGTCGATCCCGTGGACGCTTGTCGAGACCGCAGGAATGGCAACGCCCGGATTGACCAGCGTCCGGCAGGAATCGCTCTCGAGCAATCGCCCCGAAACGAGCCGGACGGCGCCCACTTCCACGACGCGCGCCACACGCGGATCCAGGCTCGTGGTTTCGGTATCGAGGGCAACCGCGTCGAGCGCAAGGAGCGGCGTGGCGCTGGTCCGGTCCGCCATCGTGCCTCCCCCTTAGAACCATGACCGAGCGCGGCACCCGGACTCCGGCAACATGGACAAGGTCATCGCGCTATGGTCCCCTTTCTGTCAAATGGCCGGTTCCGGGGGACCGTTCTTCAAACGCCGTTGACGCAGACGGGATACTTACCGCCGCCATGCTGCAAGCCTGGGTCGTCGTTCTTGTTGCGCTCGCCTATATCGGCTTTCTTTTTGCCGTGGCGAGCTATGGCGACCGCGGCCGCCCGCAATGGGCGGTGCGCGGCGCGCGGCCACTCATCTATCCGCTTTCGCTCGCGGTCTATTGTACGTCCTGGACCTTCTTCGGCTCGGTCGGCCTCTCGTCGCGGCAGGGGCTCGACTTCCTGACGATCTATCTCGGTCCGGTACTGATGATCGGGCTGTTTTATCCCCTGATCCTGAAGATCATCCGGCTCGCGAAATCGCAGAACATCACTTCCATCGCCGACTTCATCGCTGCGCGCTACGGGAAGAACCAGGCGGTCGCAGCGCTGGTCACACTGGTCGCGGTGATCGGCGCGGTGCCTTACATCGCATTGCAGCTCAAGGCCGTGTCCGCCTCGCTTCTCACCATGCTCGGCCAGACGCAGCAGAGCGCGGGGCACGCCATTCCCATCGTCGGCGATCTTGCGATCCTCGTGACGCTGACCATGGCGCTTTTCGCGATCCTGTTCGGTACGCGCCACATCGACGCCACCGAGCATCAGGAAGGCTTGATGCTGGCGATCGCGACGGAGTCGATGATCAAGCTCCTCGCCTTCCTGATCGTCGGCACTTACGTCACTTTCTATCTGTTCTCGGGCCCCTTCGATCTCATCAGCCGGGCGAACCTGCAGACCGACGTGCTTCCGGTCTTCACCAAAATGCCGGACGCGGCGACGTGGATCACGATGACCACGCTGTCCTTCCTCTGCATCGTGCTCTTGCCGCGGCAGTTTCACGTGACCGTGGTCGAGAACAACGGCGCGCAGGAAACGAAACGCGCGGCATGGCTGTTTCCGCTTTATCTCATCCTGATCAATCTCTTCGTGGTCCCGATCGCGGTCGCGGGCATGACCGTGTTCCCCAAGGGATCGGTTGATTCCGACATGTTCCTGCTCGCGCTGCCCCTGAACGCGGGCGACGCTTCGATGGCGATGATTGCCTTCATCGGCGGGCTATCGGCCGCTACCGCCATGGTCATCGTCGAAAGCGTCGCCGTTGCGATCATGGTCTCGAACGACATCGTTGTGCCGCTGATGCTGCGGCTGCGCGGTCGCGACGCCGGACGAGACCAGCTCGCCGATATGGGCGCGGTGCTGCTTGCGTCACGGCGAATCGCGATCTTCGCAGTACTCTGTCTCGCCTATCTCTATTATCGATTTGCCGGCGAAGCGCAGCTTGCGCAGATCGGTTTGCTTTCGTTTGCCGCCATCGCCCAGTTCGGCCCGGCATTCTTCGGCGGGCTGATCTGGCGGCGCGCAACCGCCGCAGGCGCGATCAGCGGCATCGTGGCGGGTGTGGTGATCTGGGCCTTCACGCTGCTCTTGCCGAGCGTCGTCGACTCCGGCTTCTTCGACCGGAAGATTCTGGATGCCGGACTGTTCGGCATGGGCATTTTGCGGCCGCAGGCCCTGTTCGGCGTAACCGGATGGGCTCCACTCACGCATGGCGTCATGTGGAGCCTCGGCATCAACATCGTCCTCTTCGTGCTGGTTTCATCGCTCACGCGCCCAGCACCGATCGAGAAGCTGCAGGCTAACGTCTTCGTGCCGACCAACCTGACGCCGATGGCGCCAAGCTACATGCTCTGGCGCTCGCGCGTGACGGTCGACGAACTGCTCGCAACCGTCGCGCGTTATCTCGGCGAGGAGCGCACGCGGCGCTCCTTCGAGAGCTTCGCGACCACGCGCGGCCTGACGTTAGAGCCCAAGCGCGAAGCCGACGTGCATCTGTTGCGATATGCGGAGCATCTACTCGCTTCCGCGATCGGTGCCGCGTCCTCGCGGCTCGTGCTTTCGCTCCTGTTGCGCAAACGAACGGTCTCGACCAAGGCCGCATTGAAGCTGCTCGACGACGCTTCCGAAGCGATCCAATACAACCGCGAAATCCTGCAAACCGCGCTCGATCACGTGCGCCAGGGCATCGCGGTGTTCGACAAGCAGCTGCAACTCGTTACGTGGAACCGCTATTTCGGCGAAATGCTCGAACTGCCGCCCGATCTTGTTCGCGTCGGCGTGCGGCTCGATGAAATCCTGTACCGGCTTGCGCAACGCGGCGACCTTGGCGATGAAACCATCGACGATATTTTGAAAGACCGGCTCGACCGCTACGTCCGTCGCACCGAAACCTTCCATGAGCGCATGCCCGAACGCGGCGTCGTCATCGAAGTGCGGTCGAACCGCATGCCGGACGGCGGCATCGTTGCGACCTACACCGACATCACGCCCTCCGTCGAAGCCGCCGAAGCGCTGGAGCGCCGCGTGCAGGAACGCACCGAAGAACTCACGCGGCTGAACCAGGAGCTCGCCCGCGCCAAGGCCGAAGCCGACGAAGCCAATATTTCCAAGACCCGATTTCTCGCGGCGGCAAGCCACGACATTCTGCAGCCGCTGAACGCCGCCCGCCTCTACGCGACCAGTTTGGTCGAGCGCGAGAAGGGCTCGAACGAGGCGAAACTTGCAGGCAACGTCGATGCTTCCCTCGAAGCGGTCGAGGAAATTCTGGGCGCCCTTCTCGATATATCGCGCCTCGACACGGGCGCGCTGCAGCCCGAGTTCTCGAACTTCCGGATCAGCGATCTGCTCGCGCAGTTGCAGCTCGAGTTCTCCCCGCTTGCCGCGGAGAAAGGGCTGGAACTGAAATTCCTTCCCTCATCGCTGAACCTGCGCTCGGACCGCCGTCTGTTGCGGCGGCTTTTGCAGAACCTGATCTCGAACGCGATCAAATACACGCCGCAGGGGCGCGTCGTCGTCGGCTGCCGCCGCCTTGCCGGGAAAGTCCGCATCGAAGTGCATGATACCGGGCTCGGGATTCCTGCCTCGCAGCAGAAGATCATCTTCCGCGAATTTCAGCGGCTCGATCAGGGTGTGCGCGCCGCACGTGGCCTTGGTTTGGGTCTTTCCATTGTCGAGCGCATCGGCCGCGTGCTTGGACACAAGATTTCACTGCAATCGAAATCGCGGCACGGTTCGATGTTCGCGGTCACGGTGCCGACCGTCGCGGTCGCCGTTGCTACGGAAACCCTACTGCAGCCGATGCCGACGCCAGCCGCCGCACTCGAAGGCATCGTCACGCTCTGCATCGACAACGATCAGCAGATTCTGGACGGGATGCAGGTTCTGTTGAGCGGATGGGGTTGCAAGGTCTTCGCCGGAACCGACCTCGCAACTGCAAAGGAAATCCTGCGCAAGGGTGTGGAGCCTGACGTCATCCTGATGGACTACCATCTCGACCAGGGCAACGGCATCGACGCGATCAGTGCGCTACGCGAAATGCTCGGCGAGAACTTTCCGGCCGCGCTCATTACCGCAGACCGCACGCCGCAGGTCCGCGACGAGGCGCGCGAGAAAAATATTCAGGTTCTGAACAAGCCTCTGAAGCCGGCAGCACTCCGCGCCTTCCTTGCGCAGTGGCGCGTTACAAGGCCTGCCGCGGAATAAATCCATTCTTCGCTTGCTGCTTAACAATGACCAAGTCGGATAAATCCGACTTGGTCTGGCGGGTCACAAGGCCTGCGGCGGAATAGGCCTGCCGATCAGTTCAGCGATTTCGGCCACTGGCCGGCTTCGATCTTGGACGCCGCGATCACCGCCTGCGTGCGGCTTTCGACGCCGAGCTTCTGCAGAATCGCGGAAACATGCGCCTTCACCGTCGCTTCGGAAACCGTCAGCTCGAAGGCGATCTGCTTGTTCAGCAGTCCCTCGGACAGCATCATCAGCACGCGCACCTGCTGCGGCGTCAGCGTGGCAAGGCGCGCGACCAGATCGCGCGTTTCCTTGTCGTCGGTCGAGGTGAGATCGACATCGGGCGGCGTCCACACGCCGCCGTCCAGCACTTTGAAAATCGCGCTGCGCATCACGTCCACGCTCAGGGTCTTCGGGACGAAACCTGACGCACCGAATTCCATGCAGCGGCGGATGACGTCAGGCTCCTCGTTGGCGGAGACGACCACCACCGGGACGCCCGGAAACTGCGCGCGCAAGTAAAGCAGCCCCGAAAAGCCGCGCACGCCCGGCATCGAAAGATCCAGCAGCACGAGATCCATATCGCCTTCGCGTTCGAGCAGCCCTTGCAGTTCTTCGAAGCCACCGGCCTCGAAAATCTGGGTCGCGCTGAACTGCTGGCCGACCGCCTCCTTCAAGGCGCCCCGGAACAAAGGATGGTCGTCGGCAATGACGAAGCGGTAGGACGCGGATGGATCGACTTTGGAAATACCCTGCGCCACGGAAGCTGCCTGCTGTTTCATCGTCCTCGTTACTCTTACGGCTGTAGAACGATCACAAGGCATAAAATGCCGGAAATCGCCGCTCTTACGCAGCATAGTTTCCATCCCACGACGCAAGGTGCAAGCGAAGCGTTCGAAGATCGTGAGCGGCAGGGTCTGGCTCGAAGCACGTTCGCGCTTGTTTTTTCTTTTATATCAACAGGTTGGACCAGTTGCCCGCGGCTAGCTTCGGCCCGGCGTCTCGGCTTCCCATTCCTTCTTCAGGTTTTCGACGACGCCGCGAAAGCGCTTCATCATCTTTTCGAAGAAGCCCATCACCTGCTCGATTTCCTGATCGGACGGGGTGCGGAAGCGGTTCGCCGGATCGTTCGACTGCTTCTCAACCGTGGCGAGGCGATCGGTCAGCCGCTTGATCTCGGCTTCCAGTGCCGCGCGGTCGTCGGCCGCGGTCTCGCAGGACCAGTTGCCTTCGCGCTCCTTGCAGAACGAAACCTGCCCGGTCTGCGCATCCAGCCGCAGAAAGCCGCCATCCACCTTCTGCAGCTTGAAGCGCCAGCTGTCATTGACTGGCGGCTGCGACTGCGCGGACGCGCTTCCGGCCGCGAAGAACAGCGCGAGCGAGAGTGCGGACAGGGCGACGATTGGTTTCATGGCAGCTTCTCCCCGCCAGAAATGGAAACGCTCCCCGCCCATTCAAGTGCGGGGAGCGCAATCTTGTTCCGGCTTTTTGGCTTTCGCGTGATCCTTGTCCGAAAACCGGTACCCACTTTTCGGGGATCACGCGGCTAGGCAGCAGCCTTTTCGCTCTTCTTCGGCGCGAAGCGGCCGTAGAAGGTTTCGCCCTTGGCTGCCATTTCCTTGAGCAGCGCGTTCGGTGCGAAGCGCGGGCCTTGTTTGCCGGCGAGCTTCTCGCAAAGCGCCACGAAGTTTTTCACGCCCATGAAGTCGATGTAGGAGAGCGTGCCGCCCGTGAACGGCGCGAAGCCGAAGCCGAGGATCGAGCCGACATCCGCTTCGCGGACGTCGGTGATGACGCCTTCTTCGACGCAGCGCGCGGTTTCCAGCGCCTGAATCACGAGGAAGCGCTGCTTCAGCTCTTCGACGTTATAGGTCTCGGCCGGACGCGGCTCGCCGACGATCTCGTAGATGCCCTGCCAGAGTTTCTTCGGGCCTTTCTCCGGATAGTCGTAGAAGCCCTTGCCGTTCTTGCGGCCGAAGCGCTGGCGCTTCTCGACGAGTTCTTCGAGCAGCGCTTCCTGCTTCTCGTCGATCGCCGCTTCGCCAAGATCCGTCTTGGTCGCTTTCAAAATCTTCCAGGCGAGATCAATCGCGACTTCGTCGTTCAGCGAAAGCGGACCAACCGGCATGCCGGCCATACGGCCTACGTTCTCGACCATCGCCGCAGGCACGCCTTCGGTCAGCATCATGTGGCCTTCGCGGATATAGGTGCCAACCACGCGCGAGGTGTAGAAACCGCGTGAGTCTTCCACCACGATCGGCGTCTTCTTGATCGCGCGCACGTAATCGAGCGCGACCGCGACGGCCTTGTCGCCGGTATCCTTGCCCTTGATGATTTCGACCAGCATCATCTTCTCGACCGGCGAGAAGAAATGGATGCCGACGAAACGCTGTTTGTCCTTCGACATTTCGGCGAGCGAGGTGATCGGCAAGGTGGACGTATTGGAGCCGAAGATCGCATCGGCGCGGATCACGGCATCGACTTTCGCGATCACCTCGGCCTTGACCTTGCGGTCTTCGAACACGGCTTCGACTACGAGATCGACATCCTTGATGTCGTCGTAGTTCGCGGTCGCCTTCACGCGCGCAAGCAGCTTCTCCTTGTCCGCAGCGGTGGCGCGTCCCTTCTTGATGCGGCCGTCGATTACCGACTCGACATGCGCCTTGCCCTTGTCGGCGGCAGCCTGATCGCGGTCCACGAGAACCACTTCGATCCCGGCGTCGGCGGTAACGTAGGCAATGCCCGCACCCATGAAGCCCGCACCGAGGACGGCAACCTTCTTGATGTTGCTCGCCGGCACGCCTTCCGGACGGCGCGCGCCCTTGTTCAGTTCCTGCATCGAGATGAAGAGCGAGCGGATCATGGCCGCCGCTTCCTTCGACTGCAGGATATGCGCGAACCAGCGCGACTCGACCTTCAGCGCGAGGTCCATCGGCAGTTGCAGGCCGTCATAGACGCATTGGAGAATGGCCTTGGCCGCCGGATAATTGTCATAGGTCTCGCGGCGATAGATCGCGTTCGCAGGCGGAAACACCATCATGCCGCCCTTGGAGAACACCGGACCGCCCGGCAGCTTGAAGCCATCGACGTCCCAGGGCTGCACGCCCTTGCCGCCGTTCTTGATCCAGGCCTTGGCAGTTTCGACCAGCTTGTCCTGCGGGACGATCTGATCGACGAGCTTCATCTTCAGCGCCTTGTCGGCTTTGAGCGCTTCGCCCTTGAAAAGCATCTGCAACGCGTCCTGCGTCGGCACGATGCGCGGCACACGCTGCGTGCCGCCAGCACCGGGGAACAGGCCGACCTTCACTTCCGGCAGACCGAGGCGCAGCTTCGGATTGTCGCTCACCACGCGATGGTGGCAGGAGAGCGCCAGTTCGAACGCGCCGCCCATCGCGGTGCCGTTCACGGCCGCAACCCACGGCTTGCCGGAGGTTTCCAGCTTGCGATAGGTGCGCGACATTGCGCTCGATTGTTCGAACAGAAACTTGTTCGCCGCTTCCTCGCCCTTGTCCTTGACGAGCTTCTTGAACGTGTCGCCCATGGTTTCCAGCATGGTGAGGTCCGCGCCGCCGGAGAAGGTGTCTTTCCCCGAGGTGACGACGACACCCTTCACGTTCGCATCGGCACTGAGCTTGTCGACGATGTCGCTCAGTTCGGTCATCACATCGGCCGAGAACACGTTCATCGAACGGTCCGGCATGTTCCAGGTGACCAGCGCAATGCCGTCACCATCCACGTCCAGCGTGAAATTCTTGTAGGCCATACTATCCTCCCGTCGCTTGCGCTTCAGCGTTCAAGCGAAATCAAACGCGTTCGATGATGGTGGCGGTGCCCATGCCGGCACCGATGCAAAGCGTGACCAAGGCGGTCGATTTGCCGCTGCGCTCAAGTTCATCGAGCACGGTGCCGAAGATCATGGCGCCGGTCGCGCCCAGCGGATGGCCCATGGCAATCGCGCCGCCGCAGACGTTGATTTTGTCACGCGGGATATTGAATGCCTGCATGTAGCGCAGCACGACCGAAGCGAAGGCTTCGTTGAGTTCGAAGAGATCGATGTCGTTGACCGTCATCTTCGCCTTCTTCAAGAGCTTCTCGGTAACGTCCACCGGGCCGGTGAGCATGATTGCGGGCTCGGAGCCGATATTCGCGAAGGCGCGAATGCGCGCGCGGGGCTTCAATCCTGCCTTCTTGCCGGCCTCGGCATTGCCGATCAGCACGGCCGCCGCGCCATCGACGATGCCGGACGAGTTACCGGCGTGATGCACGTAATTGATCGCTTCGACTTCCGGATGCGCCTGAATCGCGACGGCTGCGAAGCCGCCCATTTCACCCATCTGCGGGAACGAAGGCTTCAGCTGCGCCAGCGACTGCATGTCGGTCGAAGGGCGCATGTGCTCGTCGTGATCGAGAATGGTGAGGCCGTTCACGTCCTTCACCGGCACGATCGATTTCTTGAAGCGGCCTTCCTTCCAGCTTTGCGCCGCCAGCTTCTGGCTCTCGACCGAATACTGATCGACGTCGTCGCGCGAGAAACCGTATTTGGTCGCGATCAGGTCAGCCGAGACGCCCTGCGGCATGAAGTAGGATTTCACCGCGATCTGCGGGTCCATTGGCCAGGCACCGCCGGACGCTCCCATGCCGACGCGCGACATCGCTTCGACGCCACCGCCGATGGTCATGTCATGCTGGCCCGACATCACCTGTGCCGCTGCGAAATTCACGGCGTCGAGGCCGGAAGCGCAGAAGCGATTGATTTGCACGCCGGGAACGTGATTGCCGTAGTCGGCATTCAGCGCCGCGGCGCGCGCAACATCCGAACCGGCCTCTCCGACCGGATCGACGCAGCCGAGCACCACATCATCGACGAGATGCGTATCGAGATTGTTGCGTTCCTTGATCGCCTTCAGCGCGGTGGTCGCGAGCGAAAGCGTCGAGACTTCGTGGAGCGAGCCGTCTTTCTTGCCGCGGCCGCGCGGGGTACGAACTGCGTCGTAAACAAATGCTTCGGTCATTGGCGTCTCCCGTTGTTTGTTCCCCTTCAAAGCGTCAGAACGCTTCGGCGGGCATATCCATCAGATTGTCGGCGCCGGACTGGATGCGCTTCAGATGCGCGCCGGTTTCCGGCAACATGCGTTCGACGAAGAACTTGGCGGTCATGAGCTTCGCGTCCATCGCCGGCGCGGCGTCACTTCCATTCTTCTTTGCAAGCGCAACCTTCGCCATCTGCGCCCACATGTATCCGAGTGCGACGAGCCCAAAGAGGTGCATGTAGTCGTAGGAACCGGCACCGGCATTGTCGGGCCGCTTCATCGCATTCTGCATGAACCACATGGTCGCGCCCTGCAGGTGCTTCAGGGAATCACCCAGCGGCGCGACGAAAGCCTTCATCTTCTCGTCGGCTTCGTTTTCCTTCACGAAGCCGGAGACCTCGTTGAAGAACGCAGTGATCGCGCGGCCACCGTCCTTCGGCAACTTGCGGCCGACGAGATCCAACGCCTGAATGCCGTTGGCACCTTCATAAATCATGGCGATGCGCGCATCGCGCACGAACTGCTCCATGCCGTGCTCGGCGATGTAGCCGTGACCGCCGAAAACCTGCTGCGCCATGACCGCATTCTGGAAGCCGAGATCGGTCATCACGCCTTTCAGGATCGGCGTCAGGATGCCCATGTAGTCGTCGGCAAGCTGCTTGGTCTTTTCGTCGGGCGAGCGCGAGAGCAGATCGGCCTGCAGCGCGATCCAGATCATCAGCGCGCGGCCGCCTTCGTTCACCGCCCTCATGGTCATCAGGTTCCGGCGGATATCCGGATGCACGATGATCGGATCGGCCGGCTTCTCGGGGTTCTTCACGCCGCTGATTGAACGGCCCTGCAGACGATCCTTCGCGTAAACCACCGCGTTCTGGTACGCGACCTCGCCCTGCGCGATGCCCTGAATGCCGACGCCGAGACGGGCATCGTTCATCATCACGAACATCGCCGGAAGGCCGCGATTTTCCTCGCCGACGAGCCAGCCCGTTGCGCCATCATAGTTCATGACGCAGGTGGAATTGCCGTGAATGCCCATCTTGTGTTCGATGGAGCCGCAGATCAGCGCGTTGCGCTCGCCGATGCCCCCGTCCTTGGTCGGAATGAATTTCGGAACGACGAAGAGCGAAATCCCCTTCACGCCCTCCGGCGCGCCTTCAATGCGCGCAAGCACGAGATGCACGATGTTCTCGCTCATGTCGTGTTCGCCAGCCGAGATGAAAATCTTCGTGCCGGTGATCTTGTAGGAACCGTCCGCCTGCTTGGCGGCCTTGGTCTTCAACAGACCGAGGTCGGTGCCGCAATGCGGCTCCGTCAGATTCATCGTGCCGGTCCACTGACCGCCGATCATCTTCGGCAGATAGGTGTCGCGGATTTCATCGCTGCCGTGAATGCGAATGGCGCGGCACGCACCGAGCGTAAGGCCCGGATACATCGCGAATGCCATGTTGGCGCTGCTCATGTATTCATTCATGGCAGCGCCGATCACGAACGGCAGGCCCTGACCGCCGTATTTTTCTTCCGAAGAAAGACCGATCCAGCCGCCTTCGGCCATCTGTTTGTAGGCGTCCTTGAAGCCTTTCGGCGTCGTCACCGAACCATCGGCCGCGCGTTTGCAGCCTTCGCGGTCGCCGACCTGATTGAGGGGTGCCAGCACCTCCTCGCAGAACTTTCCGCCTTCGGAGAGCACGGCCTCGATCGTATCGGGTGTTGCTTCGGCAAAGCCCGGAAGATTGTCGTAGCGCGCGATATTGAAGACGTCGCGCAACAGAAACATGGTGTCGTCGACGGGTGCTTTATAGACCGGCATTGGTTTTCTCCGGAAAGACTGGCGTTCGGATCAGGCGACGGCGGAGCCGCGCTCTTTCAACATTTCGGCAAGCGACTTGCTCGCGCGCTGCATGGCGGCAATGGCTTCGTCGATCTCGTCGCGCTGCTGCTTCAGCCGCTCGACCCGCTCGTTGAAGCGGGCGTAAGATACCTTGAGCTGTGTGACGCGGCCGTCACCGAGGTCGTAGAGATCGAGCATGGAGCGGATCTCTTCGAGCGAAAAGCCTACCCGCTTGCCCATCAAAACGAGCTTCAGGCGGGCGCGGTCGCGGCGGGAGTAGAGCCGCTCCTGGCCCTGCCGGCGCGGCGAGAGCAGTTCTTTCTCTTCGTAGAAACGAAGCGTTCGGGCGGTAACGCCGAATTCGCGGGCGAGATCGCGGATCGTGAAGATCTGCTGGCTGCCGCGCTCCGAATCTCCGGTGTGTTGGTCGAATTCCGCCCAAAGATCGCGCGAGTGCGCATCCTGCGGCAAAACGGCTTCAATGCTGTGCAATTGTCCCATGGTGCTCTCCCTTGGCGTATGGCCGGGGGGTTCGCCGACCACAGGGTTTCCGCAACAGTACCTCAGTTTACGTAAACGTCAAGCCATTTCTTAAGATCAGGCTAAATGTGGCACCCTACGACTGCCGGTTTCTTAAGGAATTGAACGAGAAAACGAGAAAATTAACCCAGCATTTACCGTAACTATCAAGATTTAGGACCGGCGGAGTGGCGCCGTCCGATCTTCATCCCGGGCGCCCCGCAGGATGGATCGGCAATGAGTGCAGGCGTCCCCTGGAGCGTGAGCGCGGTGGACCAGGATACCTGGGACGCGGCGCGGGAAGCGGCCCGGCGCGAGGGCCTATCGGTCGGCGAATGGCTGGAAGCTGCCATTCGCGAGAACGCTCGCGGCGGCCATGGCCGCGGCCGCAATCCGGTGACCAATTTCGACCATCGCCTCGACGATCTCGCCGAACAGATCAACATGCTCGCGCGGCGCAACGCGCAAGCCCGGCCTCAGCAGCAGTTTCACGCCGAACCGCCGCAGCGCGGCAAGGCCGACGGCCAGATTGCCGCCTCGCTCGATTCATTGACCGAGCGGATCGACCTCATGCTCAACAGCATGGAGCGCGCGGAACGCAACAATGGCCGCGAGGAAATCAGCTCCGCGATCCGCAAGCTCGATTCACGCATTGAAACCATCCTGCTCGACCGCCCCACCCGGCGCGAAGATTCCGTCGTCGACGGCAAGCTCGACGAAATGGCGCGCGTGATCTCGCAGATGAGCGAGCGGCTCGAGCGCGAAGTCGCGGTCACCACCGCGACCGCTCCGCAATACGCACCGACCGCGGACGAACTCGACGCAGCCGTTGCCGAAATCATGGAGCGCCAGTCGGTGCTCGACGGAACGCCGCGCCGCCGCGCGCCTTCGCGCGCGCCGGCAGCAAAGGAAGCACCGTTTCGCGCAGCCGCACCGAAGGAAACACCGGCGCCCGCGCCGCAGTTCGCGAATTTCGAACGGCAACTCAAAACCATCGCCGACGAGATGCACTCGCTGCGCAAGGCGAACGAGCAGGCAAATTCCGCGCACGTCACCGAGCTGCGCCGCGACATCGCCGATCTCGCGCGCACCATGGCGGACCTCGCCCCGCGCCGGACGCTGGAATCGCTCGAGCAAACGGTCGAAGCGCTAGCGCGCAAGGTCGATCGCGCGACCATGAATTCGCCGAAGGACAATCGCTCGGCGCAGGCGGTGCTGACGGCGCTCGAAGAAATTCGCGCGGCACTTGCCAACGTGCGGCCCGCGGAATCCTTCATCTCCGTCGAAGGCGATCTCAACGCGCTTTCCGACAAGCTCGACGTCATCAACGCCAAAAGCATCGACGGCACGACCGTCGCGCGGATCCAGAACCAGATTCAGGAAGTGCGCGACCTCCTCTCCAACGCCCTGCCCGCCCAGAACCTGCAGACGGTCGTGGCGCAGATCGAGTCCATCGCGGGCAAGGTCGAGCGGATTTCGGTCCCCGACGACAGCGGCGTGCGCAACATCGTCAGCGCGCTCGAACAACGCATCGACGCGCTCGCCGACCGCATCGAAACCAGTGCGCAGGCGCCTCAATACGTCGCCGCCGAGCCGAACAACGAAGCGTTCGACCGGATTCACGAGCGTCTGGATTCGCTGCAGCACACGCTGGACAAGGTCGAGAGCCCGAGCCCCATGGGACTCGAAGAGACCATGCGCAGCCTGGTCGACCGGCTCGACGCTTCGGAGGCGAAGCTCGCCAATCTCGGCGCGATCGAGCGCGGCATTTCCGATCTTTCTTCGCAGTTCGACAAGGCCCGCGCTAATGCCATGGATGTGGCCGAACGCGCGGCGAAAACGGCACTCCGCGAGTTGCACGCCGCACGCCAGACCATGCCGCAGCAGGTGGCTGCAGCCCAGCAGACCGTCGCGGCCGCGGTCCTGCTGCAACCCGAAATACCGGCAGAAAAGCCGCTCGCGGGAGAACCGGCAGCGCCCAAGCGCAACGTCACGGTGGTTTCGGCACCAGCCGAAACGCCGCGCTTCACGCGCGCGGCCCCGGTAACGGTCCGCTCGCAGGACGAGTTTGTCGTCACAGACGAATTGCCCGCCGACTATCCGCTCGAACCGGGCTCCGGTGCGCCGCGTTCGCGGCCGACCCCGGTGCAGCAGCGCATTGCGCAGTCCGAAGCCGCGGTTGCCGACATCGCGCCGCGTCCGCGGGATCCGAATGCCAAAACGTCCGACTTCATCGCCGCTGCGCGCCGCGCAGCCCAGGCCGCGGCAGCGGAAGCTCCCGCCGAGGCTGCGGAGGAAAACGCGCCGGAGGCCAAGAAGCGGCTCTCGATCGGCGGGCTCTTCGCGCGCTCGCGTCGGGCGGTGCTGCTCGGTCTCCTTGTCATGCTGCTCGGCTTCAGCGTGGTGCGCTTCTTCGACATGCGTTTCATCACCAACCTGATCGGCGGCAGTGAAACCGCGGTCGTGCCGCCACCGGCTCCGGCCAAGGAAGCGCCGCCGCAGCCACAGGCGATCCCGCCGCAGACCATGGCCGTTCCCCCCGCCGTGCAGCAGCGCTCGATGATTCCGGGAATCATCGACCCGACCGCTTCGCTCGCACCGGCGTCCGGCATCCTCGGGCCGCAACAGCAGAACTCGCTCTTCGCCCGCGTTGCGGATGACGCGCTGACGACCCAAAGCACCGCCGCCCCGCAGAACGTGCAGCAGATTGCGGTGCAGCCCGCGGCGCAAACGCAGCCGCAGACGCAGAAACAGACGCCACCCGCAAAGCAGCAGGCGACCGTTTCCGTTTCACCGGTGCCGCAGGCCAACGCCGGCGAATTGCCGGCAGGCATCGGCACGCAGGCGCTGCGTCAGGCTGCGCTGAACGGCGATCCGGCAGCGGCTTTTGAGATCGGCGAGCGCTATCTGAACGGCAACGGCGTCACCGCCAACACGCAGGAAGCCATCAAGTGGTTCGAGCGCGCGGTGGCCAAGGGCTCGGCGGCTGCGGCCTTCCGGCTCGGCATGGCTTATGAAAAGGGCCAGGGTGTCGAGCGCAATCGTGGCCGCGCCCGCACCAATTACGCAACCGCTGCGGAGAGCGGCCATCTGAAGGCGATGCACAATCTGGCCGTCATGATCGTCGAAGACTCCGGCCCCGGCGGAAAGCCCGATTACACCAACGCAATCCCGTGGTTCCGCCGCGCGGCCGACCGGGGCTTGCGCGACAGCCAATATAATCTCGGCGTCCTCTATGCCCGCGGTCTCGGCGTTCCGGCCAATCTCGCCGAATCCTACCGCTGGTTCTCGCTGGCCGCGAACCAGGGCGATACGGACGCCGCGAAAAAGCGCGACGACGTCGCCAAGCGCCTCGACCAGCAGACGCTGGTTGCAGCGCAACTCGCGGTGCAGACCTGGGCCGCCGCGCCGTCCGACGGCGCAATCAATAATCCGCCGCTGAAAGCCGAATGGCAGACGGTCATGGCGACGCCGAAAAAGAAGCAAAAGAAGTAACGCTGCCGCGCACTTATCATTGACAAGCATGCGCGGCGACATGTTGATGCCGTAGTGCTGCCGCTAGAAGAGCGGCCACGCGAAAGTGCCGGAAGCTCATATTGTCGATCTACCTTCCGATAGCCGAACTGCCGGTCAATATCCTTCTGATATTCGGGCTGGGGATCGCGGTCGGGTTCATCTCGGGAATGTTCGGTGTCGGCGGCGGCTTCCTGATGACGCCGATGCTCATTCTGGTCGGCATTCCGCCTGCGGTCGCGGTTGCGAGCGTGCCGAGCCATATCGCGGCCTCCTCGATTACCAGCGTCCTGTCCTATTGGCGGAAGAAGCTCGTCGATAGCGGGCTCGGGCTCGTGCTGTTGTCGGGCGGCATGCTCGGCACCGCGGCGGGTGTCTGGATCTTCTCGCTGTTGCGGCGGCTCGGCCAGCTCGATCTCATCATCAATCTTTCCTACATCGTGTTGCTGTCGACCATCGGCTCCCTGATGATCGTGGAAAGCGTGCGCGCGCTCCTGCGCGCGATGCACGGACAGCAGCCGGTACTGCGCCGGCCCGGAACGCATGCCTGGTTTCACGGCCTGCCGCTGAAATTCCGCTTCCGCCAGTCGCGCATCTATGTTTCCGCGATCCCCGTGACCGTGATCGGTTTTGGCGTCGGTCTGCTCGGCGCGTTGATGGGCATCGGTGGCGGCTTCCTGCTCGTCCCGGCACTGATCTATCTCCTGCGCGTTCCCACGGCCGTCGCCGTCGGCACCGCGCAGTTCCTGACCCTTTTCACCATGCTGGCGGCGACCATCCTGCATGCGGTCGAAAACCGCTCGGTCGATGTGGTGCTCGCCTTTACGCTGATGATCGGCGGCGTGATCGGAGCGCAGTCCGGCGCACGCGCGGGCCAGGCGATCCGCGCAGAGCAATTGCGCTTCCTCCTCGGCATCCTGATTTTCGCGGTCGCGGCGCGCGTCGGGATCGATCTTTTGACCAAGCCGCTCGAACTCTTCTCCGTGATCCCGGAGGCTGGCGGATGAAGCTGCGCAAGGCTGCCGCTTTCGCGGCTCTCCTCCTGATCCTTGCGCCTTCCTTCGCGCCGCTGGCGCGGGCCGAGCGGCTGGTGACGTCGCTCTCGACACATCGCGTGCTTATCAGCTCGAACTTTACCGGCACCTCGCTTGTGCTGTTCGCCGCGATCGAGGAAAGCGACGCGCCGCGCGACAAGCCCAAGAAATATGACGTCGCCATTACCGTGCGCGGGCCGTCGACGACCTTCGTCACGCGCAAGAAGGACCGCATCCTCGGGCTCTGGGTAAACTTCGAGTCTCGGCGTTTTCCGGAAACCCCGTCTTATCTCGCCGTGCTCACCAACCGCGCGCCCTCGGAATTCGGACCGCTCGACCTGCAGGCGAAATACCGGATCGGTCTCGCTTATGCGGCCCTGCCGCCGACGATCCTGGCCGACGAGGAGTTCGGTCAGGCGCTGTTGCGCGTGAAGAAGGCCGAAGGACTGTTCTACGAAGAGACCAATGCGGTGACATTCCTGACACCGACGCTGTTTCGCGCGACCCTGCCGATCCCGGGCACCGCGCCTACCGGCTCCTATGAAATCGACGTGCACGTCTTTTCCAACGGCGTACTCGCCGCGCAACAAACCACCGCAATCGAAGTCGTGAAGGCGGGCTTTGAAGCCTTTGTCGCGCAATCCGCCCGCGAGGCCCGCCTCGATTACGGCCTTGGGGTTGCCTTTCTTGCCTTTATTGTCGGAACGCTTGCCGGCCTGATATTCCGGCGCAGTTGATGAATTTGAACGCTGAAATGACGAATGAAGGATGTCTGTATTGACGCGTCCCGCCCGGCTCTTAAGGTTTGATAATCGCACAAGAAGCGTTTAACCGCTTAGGGAGGGAACGATGAAAGACGTTATAAGCACGTTGTTTGGCTCAGCATTGGGTGTCTTATTTTTTATTACAAGTACGCTGGGATGGCTTTACTGGATGTACATGGCGGTAAAGATTGGCAGTTTTGCCATGTTTATTTTCGGCATTCTTGGTCCCTTGGCGTTTGTGGCCGGTGTGCTTGGCTTATGGTCATTTTTCTTTGGTGCGCCAGCTTGGCTACTAAATCTGGTAAATTAGAAGCTCAACAAAGTTCAAACTGATGGACAACGGACTTCGACATTTTCTTGGCGGCTCACCCTTCGCCGTTTTTATCAAGCTAGTACTGCTTTCGATCCTCGTTGGATTCGTACTCTATGTGCTCGGGCTGCATCCGTTCGATATTATCGATGGATTCGTCGCACTCATTCGCAAAATCCTGAATCTTGGGTTCAGTGCTTTTTATGATGTTTGGTATTTTTTCCTGCTCGGCGCTGTCGTGGTGATCCCGATCTGGCTGATCGTGCGGCTGGTGCAGGCCCGCAAGCGCTAGCTATTTCCGGGACGCCGATGCTTCGACCGCATCGAGCCCCACTACGTCCTGAATCGAGCGGTGCTTGCCGCGGTCGAGCTTGAGGACGAGACCGCGCTTGATCTCGCGCGCCAAGCCAAAGCCCTTATAGACCATACCGGTATAAAGCTGGACCAGTGTGGCGCCGGCGCGGATTTTCTTCCATGCGGCTTCCGGCGAATCGATGCCGCCGACGCCGACGATCGGGAATGCGCGCTCGGCGCGCAGATAGGTTTCCGCCAGCATCCGGGTTGAAAGGTCGAAGAGCGGCTTGCCCGACAGACCGCCCTGCTCGTTTGCTTCCTTCTCGGACAGCGAAGACGGGCGGCTCACCGTCGTATTGGAGACGATCATGCCGTCGATCGCACGCTTTCTGGCGATTTCCACGATGTCGTCGAGATCGCCCAGCGCAACATCCGGCGCGATCTTCAGGAGAATGGCCTTTCTGCCATTGCCATTCTGGGCAGCTATTTCCCGCGCTTCCAGCACGCGCTTCATCAATTCGTCGAGCGCCTGCGCCGATTGCAGATCACGCAGGCCTGGCGTGTTCGGCGAAGAAACATTGACCGTGAGATAGGTCGCATGCGGCGAAAAGGTTTCGACGCCGGACACATAATCGGCGATGCGATCGGTCGAATCCTTGTTCGCGCCGATGTTGATGCCGAGAATTCCGTAAGGCGCGCGCAGCGTCAGCCGCGAAAGCGCGGCAGCGAAGCCGTCATTGTTGAAGCCGAGGCGATTGATGACCCCCTCATCGCGCAACAGCCGGAACACCCGCGGCCGGGGATTTCCCGCCTGCGGTTTGGGCGTCAGGGTGCCGACTTCGGCGAAGCCGAAGCCGAGCGCGAGCACGGCATCGGGAACCTCCGCGTTCTTGTCGAAGCCAGCAGCAAGACCAACCGGATTCTTGAAATTGAGCCCGAAAGCCGACACCGCGAGGCGCGGGTCGTCGGCCGGGTCGCCACCTTTGGGCATGATCGAGAGCGCCCGGATCGCGAGCCGGTGCGCGTCTTCGGCCTCGAAAAAGCGCGAGAACGGCAAGGCCAGATCGAGCAGCAGGGGCATTGGCGGCTTTCCTGAAAGGCCGGCGGACGCTAGAGGCCGCAAGCGGAGGCCGCAAGCGGCGGTAGCCCCTTGCCACGCTTTATCCAGATGATAAACCGTATGATGGGTATAAAATCCTTTGCGACGAATCGGAGAGCCGGATGTTGAGCCATGGTCAGGTATGGGGTGCGGTCGACCGCATCGCCGCCCGTTATAATTTCTCGCCGTCCGGTCTTGCCAAGGCCGCCGGCCTCGATCCCACGACATTCAACAAGTCGAAACGGGTGACGCCGGACGGACGGCCCCGCTGGCCCTCGACCGAATCCATCGCAAAAGTCCTGGATGCCACCGGCGCCTCCATCGACGAATTCATTTCGCTCCTTACAAAGAAGCCGAAGCGCCCGGCGCAGCCGGTGCCGCTGATCGGCTTTGCCGAAGCGGGCTCGGGCGGGTTCTTCGACGACAGCGGCTTTCCGGTGGGCTCGGGCTGGGACGAGATCAAGCTGCCGAACGTGGACGACGACCACGCCTATGCGCTCGAGGTCTCGGGCAATTCCATGGAACCGCTCTATCGCAAAGGCGACGTCATCGTCGTCTCGCCGGCCGCCCCCCTGCGCAAGGGCGACCGCGTGGTGCTGAAAACCAAAGACGGCGAAGTGCTGGCGAAAGAGCTGAAGAAAAAAACCACAAAAGCGGTCGAACTCAAATCGCTCAATCCCGATCACAAGGACCGTGTGCTGCCGATGACCGACGTGGTCTGGATCGCGCGGATCGTCTGGGCGAGCCAGTAGATGAGCCTTCTCACTTCACCTGAAGCGCTGCGCGCGGTTTATGGCGAACCGCATGCGCGCTCGGTGGCGAAGGAGATTACGTTTCTGAACGCGCCCTATCAGGCGTTTGTGAGGGCTTCGCCTTTCGTAATCCTTGCGTCCTCCGGCCCGGATGGAATTGACTGTTCGCCCAAAGGCGACGCCGCGGGCTTCGTGCAGATCATCGACGAGCGCACGCTCGCGATCCCGGACCGGCCGGGCAACAACCGCATCGACAACCTTCTCAACATCGTCGGCGATCCGCGCGTATCGCTGCTCTTCATCGTGCCGGGCGTCGGAGAAACGCTGCGGGTTAATGGCCGCGCGCAGATTTCGGTCGACCCGGAACTCCTGCAGCGCTTCGCCGTCGGCAACAAACTGCCGCGCAGCGTGCTCTTGATCTCGGTCGAACGCGCCTATTTTCATTGCTCGAAGGCAGTGGCGCGCTCGCAGCTCTGGGATCCCGCTCACCATCTTCCGCGCGGCGCACTGCCGAGCGCGGGTGACATGATTGCCGCGGTCTCCGAAGGCTTCGACGCCCAGACCTATGACCGCGAGTTGCCGGAGCGGGTAAAGAATTCGCTCTACTGAAATCAGGCGTGCAGAAAAAGCCAGCCGCCACGCAAGAGATAGACGGTCGCCACGGCAAAGACGACCCTGCGGGTCCAGATGCGGAAGCTCGCATCCGTCATCCGTTCGAGCACGAGCGGTGCCAGCGATGCGCCGAGAATCGCAAGCAGGATCGAGGGGCCGTAAGCGACGACCGGCAAGACCTCCGGAAAATTCAGGAACGAACCGAAATAAAGTCCGCGCAAGAGATGGCCGAAAGTCTGGGTAACCGCCTTGGTTGCGACAGTCGTTTTGCGGTCGAGCGCACTCTTCTGAAAGAAGATGTCGAGAAAGAGCCCGCCGACGCCGACCAGTAGCTGCACTACGGTCGTGAGGAGACCGGTGATCAGCGGCACGCCACGCCATTCGATGTTCGGAGCCAGATTCCCCGGCAGCAAATAAAGCAGAAACGGCAAAGCACCGAGCGCCAGATAGACAGCCGCTTTGTCCGGCACGAAGGCGATCCAGCGCATGATGGTAAAAGCGACCGCCGCTCCCACCACGTAAAGAAAGAAAATTCGCCAGCGGATATAGCGCCGCCACAACAGCACGCGCCATCCGTTCGACACGAGCTGGATCGCCGAGAACAGCACCATCGCCGGGATGACGTCGAGAAACAGCAAGAGCACGCCGAGCAGGATCATCCCGCCCGCCATGCCGAACACGCCGGAAAGAAACGACGTAAAGACGATGCTGAGCGCGATGACGACGATTGCGCCGACGGTCATTGGCTCACGCCGAACGCGCCAGGGCTCCGTCGATCATGGCGACCGTGTTCTCGATCCCGTACACGGCGACGAACGAGCCGAAGCGTGGGCCCTTCTCCTGTCCCAGCAGCACCTGATAGAGCATATTGAACCAGTCGAGCGAAACGCCGGGCTTGCCGTCCTTGGCCGCCTTCTTGTGATCGAGGAACGGCTCGCGGCGGCCGATCTCATAGACGACGTCCTGGATCGATTCAGCGGTTGCATCCGCCGGAAGCTGCGAGAGCGCGTCGCGCAGATCCGTAAGCGCCTTGCGCTCACTATCCGTCGGCTCGCGGAATTTCTTTGTCGGCAGCACGAAATCGCGGAAATAATGGATTGCGTATTCGACGAGATTGCCGAGCTTCGGATGCGTTTCCCTGGTCACGCCCGGACGATAGCGGCCGATGAAGCCCCAGAGCGTTTCGGCATTTTCCGCGTTCGACGAGGATACGAGCGTGAGCAGCATCTGGAAGGTGACCGGCATGTTCGGCTCGGGCGGATTGCCGGAATGAATATGCCAGACCGGATTGCCGAGCCGGTGCTTCCACTCGGTCTGCTTGCGGTAGCCTTCGAGGAATTGCTGATAATCGTCGACGTTGCGCGGGATCACATCGAAATAGAGGCGCTTCGCCGCCTTAGGCTCTCTATACATAAAGAGTGAAAGCGATTCCGGGCTCGCATAGCGCAGCCATTCCTCAATGGTGAGGCCGTTGCCCTTCGACTTGGAAATCTTCTGGCCTTTGTCGTCCAGAAAGAGCTCGTAGTTGAAACCTTCCGGCGGCGTGCCGCCGAGCGCGCGCGCGATCTCGCCCGACAACTTCACCGAGTCGATCAGGTCCTTGCCGGCCATTTCGTAATCGACGCCGAGCGCGACCCAGCGCATGGCCCAGTCCGGCTTCCATTGCAGTTTCACGTTGCCGCCGGTCACCGGCGTCGTCATGCGTTCTTTGGTTTCCGGGTCTTCGTAGGTGATCGTGCCGGCCTTCACATCATGATCGACGATCGGCACCTGCAACACGATCCCGGTGCGCGGACAAACGGGGAGAAACGGCGAATAAGTGGCGGCACGCTCCTCGCGCAGCGAAGGCAGCATGATCTTCATCACGCTTTCGTAGTTCCGCAGCACCTTCAGCAGCGTCTCGTCGAAACGGCCGCTCTTGTAATACTGCGTCGAGGACGCGAACTCATATTCGAAACCGAACTGGTCGAGGAAGGCGCGCAGCCGCGCATTGTTGTGCTCGCCGAAGCTCGGATGCGTGCCGAAGGGATCGCGGACCTGGGTCAGCGGCTTGCCGAGATCCTTTGCCAGCAAATCCTTGTTCGGCACGTTGTCCGGCACCTTGCGAAGGCCATCCATGTCGTCGGAGAAGGCGAGCAGCTTCGTCTTGATCTTGTCGTCCGTGAGCACGCGGAAGGCGTGGCGCACCATGGTCGTGCGCGCGACCTCGCCGAACGTGCCGATATGCGGGAGACCCGAGGGGCCGTAGCCGGTTTCGAACAGCACTTCGTCCTTGGGCTTTTTCTTCAGCCGCGCGACGATCTTCTTCGCTTCCTCGAACGGCCACGCATTCGAGGTTTCCGCTACTTCGCGCAAATTTGCTGCCAGGGCAGCCGTTTCGGACGCCATTCTTCTTCTCGTTTCAGGACGGATCAGTAAAAGCCGACCGGGAAATAACGCAAATAGAGATCGGTGAATACCCCGCGCTCCCAGAGCCGCGCGAGCGCATGATTGAGCGCGCGGAGGAGGACTTCGTTCCCGCTTTTGACCGCGATTCCAACACCCTCTCCGAAGAAGCGGCTTTCGGTATAGGCGCCACCCCGGAACGAACAGCAGCCTTCGGAGTCCGAGCCGTTCAGCCAGAATGCGAGCGAGATTCCATCGCCGAAGGCAAGATCGGCCTCACCCTTTTTCAACGCGGTAAGCGCTTCCGGTGCCGAGGCATAACTCCGGATCGCCGTCTCCGCGAAGAACGTGCGGATATAAGCCTCATGCGCACTGCCTGCGACCACGGCAATCGAACGGCCGGCCACGAGTGCGGGAGCGATGTCGCGCAAGGGCGAGTTCTTCCGCGCCACGAAGCGCGCAGGCGTGCGGTAATAGCGATCCGTGAAATCCGCTTTCTTTCGCGTTTCCGGCGTGATCGCGATCGACGCGATCACGGCGTCGCCCGCGCCGGACTCAAGTGCAGCGAGCAGCGTATCGAAGCGCCGCACCTGAATCGTACAGGTCACGGCAAGCTCCTCGCAGATCGCGCGCGCGATATCGATGTTGAAGCCGATCGGCAGCCCGTTGGGCCCGCGAAAATGAAACGGCGGATAATCATCCTCCGCCAGAAAGCGGATCGTCGTCATGCGGCCGAGGTTGGGCTTCTCCGGCCGCCGCTTCGGATCCCAGAAACGTGGGATGAGGATGTCCTGCTCCGGCGTCTGCGGCGGTATTTGCGTCTGGGCATTTGCATCCGCCAGCGCAAAAAACGCGGCCGCAAGCAAAAATACATTGCGGACAATGCGGCGTCCGAAGCAGGATAGTGGCAGGGGATTACTCATCGTTCATTTCTGCGTGCGGGCATTTTTCGCCCGGAAGTTTCTTTGTGCTTTTTAGACGAGTGATCCGGGACGGGTAAAGTTGTCGCTTGGGCCGCGTTTTGATCCCTTCGATCCCATTCCTTCCGCAAGCGGGCGCGAAGTTCACAGCCCTATTCCAACACCCCGGCCACATCATGGCTTTGCCGAAACGCAATCCCTGTTTCGCTCCCGGCCGGGCCTGCCCGCGGAACTGCGCGCACTCGAAGGGCTGGTAGAGCCGGTATTCCTGCGCTGGGCCGCACGGCGAGGCGAAGCCGTCGGGCTCGGGGCCGATACGGTCGTGCTTCGAAGCGGCGTGGTCGATCCCGATACGATGCTGCAGGCGGTGTCGAAAAACCTCGGCGTCGAGCCTGACCTGCTGGAAGGCCCCACCTCCGTTTCACTCGACGTGCCCGGCATTCTTGCGAGCGGGCTCTTGCCGGCAGAAGCGCGCGATGGCGAAACGCAAATTACGATTGCATTAGCCGGAAACAACCTGCGCACGATTCACAATCATCTTTCCGACGCGCCGGAGCTCGCGCAGCATTTTCGCATCACGTCGTTCGAACGGCTCCGCGATTTTCTGCAGCGCTCCTGCGGCGAGCGGCTCGCGCACGATGCAGCATTCGGGCTTCGCGAGCGCTGGCCTGTTTTCTCGGCGGGAAGTGCTGGCTTCGCGGGGCATGCGATCGCGATCACCCTGTCCCTCGCCGTTCTCTTTGCGTTGCCGTGGCTTCCCTCGAACCTGCCGCTAGAGCTTGCCTGGCTCGCGGTGACATTATTCTTCTCCGCCATCTTCGTTGCATGGGCTGCGCTGCGCGTCACGGCCTGCTTCATGCGGAGCCCGCGAAACGAAAGGCTCGCAATCCCGGATCATGCGCTGCCCATCTATAGCATTCTGATTCCGCTTTATCGCGAGGCCAACGTAGTCGCCGCGATCGTCCGGTCGATATCCGCGCTCGATTATCCGCGGGAAAAACTCGACGTAAAACTCATTCTCGAAGCCGACGACGCCGAGACCATCGCGGCTGCAAGAGCGATCCTGCTCGATCCCTGCTTCGAGATTTTCATTGCGCCGCGAAACGAGCCGCGCACCAAACCGAAAGCGCTGCAAGCGGCACTTCCTTTCGTTCGCGGCGAGTATATCGTCGTTTATGACGCAGAGGACCGCCCGCATCCCGCGCAGTTGCGCGACGCATATGGAGCCTTCCTGCTCGGCAAGCCGCAGCTTGCCTGCGTGCAGGCAAAACTGGCGATCGACAACCGGAAGCTGAACTTCCTCACCCGCCACTTTCGCGCGGAATATTGCGGACTGTTCGACGTATTATTGCCGGCGCTGACGCGATGGGGATTGCCTTTGCCGCTCGGCGGCACCTCCAATCATTTTCGCGCCGATCTGTTGCGCCGCGCGGGCGGCTGGGATCCGCATAATGTCACCGAAGACGCGGACCTCGGCATCCGCCTCGCCCGCTTCGGCTATCAGACCGGCATCATCGATTCCACCACATGGGAAGAGGCACCCGAACAATTCGGCAGTTGGCTTTCCCAACGCACGCGCTGGTTCAAAGGCTGGACCCAGACCTACGTCGTACACATGCGGGACGGAAAGCGTTTGCGCGCGGATCTTGGGCGCCGTGGCTATCTCGCCTTTCAGCTACTGCTCGGCGGGACCATCGCCGCAGCACTCGTGCATCCGGTCTTCCTGTTCTGGCTCATCAACGACCTTGCGCGCGGCGAACTCTCTTTCTCCGGGCCGGTTGCGGGTTTCGAAACTTCGATCATTCTGCTGACGCTCTGCAGCGGATATCTCGCATCCATCTCGCTGGCCGTGACTGGGTTGCGCAAACGGCGATTTTCCTCGGCCCTGTTCATCTTGCTGACCATGCCGCTTTACTGGTTGCTCCTCTCCGCGGCCGCATGGCGCGCGGTGTGGCAGCTCGTGCATTCGCCCTATCACTGGGAAAAGACCGAACACGGCCTCGCCGCGCGGGGCGACAACGAAAGCCGCTAGGATTTCGCCTGCGGCGCGAGCAAGGGCAGCGGCGAGAGTCCGATGCGCCCGAAGCCCGGGAGCTTGATCGCAGGATTGCGAAAATCGAGCCCGACCACGAGGCTCATGAAATTGATCTCGAAGCCTTCGATCCAGCCGAGCTTCGCGCCGGCATAGCCCCACAGATTCAATTCCATGCCGGTGCCGCTATCGCTCAAGCCTGCGTAAAAGCCGGGGCGAAAATCGCGGCCGACTGCATTGGCCGGCAACACCGCCCGCATCTCCGGCACATTGCGCAACACGGTGGCGACGAAACTGTTCGAGTTCGGTCCCGGCCAGATGCGGTAGTCGCCGGCGTTGCGCCAGCGATAGTCTTTCACCGCCGCATCGATGCGCGGGATCAGCGCCTCCGCCGCCTCGCCGCGAATGTCTGCAATCACCGAGGGCGGCGTGCCGTACCAGCGCGCATCCGGGGCCCAACCGTTCATGCGCACCGGATTACCCCAGCCGACGACGTCGTAGCGCGTCCATGCTGTCGCGTTCGCGCTCTTGAAGACGATCCAGCTATGGGTTGCGATCACGCCTTTCCAGCCGCCGGTGCGCCCCGAAAGCACAAGCACGCGCGCATCCGGATGCTCGGCTGCGGGCGGCAAGGCGCGCACGCTCGACCAGTCGGCGTCACGCCAGCTAACCGGACGTTCCTCAAGCGCAAAGAGCGCGGCGCGCGCTGCGATCGGCAACAGCAGTGCTGCGATGAAAACGAAAATCAGGGAACGGCTGAAGCGCCGGCGCGGTGGCATGGAATAGAAATAGGTTCGCGAATCCGGCGGATCAAAGGCGGCGTTTCAGATCCGCAGCCGCTGCGTCGGCATCGCGCTTCAGATTGAAGGGCGCAATGAATTTGCCGTCCTTGTCCATGAGGTAGACGACAGTGGTGTGATCCATCGTGTAGCTGCCGCCTTCGAGCGGCACGCGCTTGGCATAAACGTAATAGACTTTCTTGATCGCCTCGATCTGCGCGTCCGTGCCGGAGAGCGCGGAAATCTGCGGATGAAAGCTCGACAGATAGAGCTTGAGCTTCTCCGGCGTGTCGCGTTCCGGATCGACGGTCACGAAGATCGCGTTCACCTTCTCCGCATCCTTGCCGAGCCGGTTGAAGACTTCGGAGACTTCAAAGAGCGTGGTCGGGCAGATGTCCGGACAATGCGTGAAGCCGAAGAAGACGAGCAAAGGCTTGCCGCGGAAATCGGCATCGGTGACGGTCTTGCCGTCCTGATTGACGAGCTGGAACGCGCCACCCACCGAAGATGGCCTGGTGCGTTCGGCAGGAACCAGCAGCATCACGCCCGCCGTGAGCGCGAATGCACCCATGACGAAAGCGCCGAGCAGGACCAGAACCCGAAGCGAGCGGCTCATGTCAGAAGCAATAGGCGATGCCGGCCGCCACCATGTCGAAAAACACCTTGGAGCCGAACCAGAACCACAGGAAACCCGCGGCGGCCGTTAACGCGCCGAAAAAAATCGCGGCACCCACGAGGAGCGGACGCGTCGAAACCGCAAGGGTGCCGGGGGCCGTCTTTGCCATAAGAGGTAGGTAGGGTGCAGGGCCGCGCCCGTCAACAAACCGGGTTCCGTAGCGCCCTGAACATGTTGCGGCCGATTTTCGCACGCCGCACTGCACAGTGGCTGGCTGGAAGGCATAGAGGAAACTGGCTAGCCTTTGGGGACAAGGCGGGCCGGTCGCGAGACTGTCGTAATAGAGAAAACCCGCCACGCTAGGATTCGGAAGAAACCTTACCCAAGGCGAGTACCCTCATGAAACTCTCGAAGCTGCTTACCGGCCTGACCCTCTCCGCCGCCGCGATCTTCTCGACGCCTGCTTCCGCGCAGATCGAAATCCAGTGGTGGCACGCGCTCACCGGCGCGAACAATGACGTCGTTGTCCGCCTCGCCGAGGAGTTCAACAAGTCGCAAAACGAATACAAGGTCGTGCCGACCTATAAAGGCGGCTATGCCGACACCATGAACGCAGGCATCGCCGCGTTCCGCGCCGGTAACGCGCCGCACATCCTGCAGGTGTTCGAAGTCGGCACCGCGACGATGATGGCCGCCAAGGGCGCGATCAAGCCGGTGCATCTGTTGATGAAGGAAGCCGGCGAGACGTTCGATCCGCAGGCTTATCTGCCGACCATCACCGGTTACTACTCGACGCTGAAGGGCGAGATGCTCTCCTTCCCCTTCAACTCCTCCTCCACCGTGATGTGGTACAATAAAGACGCCTTCAAAAAGGCGGGGCTTGATCCCGACGCGCCGCCGAAGACCTGGCCCGATGTCTTCGCCGCTGCCAAGAAGCTGAAAGCGGCTGGCTACGACACCTGCGGTTTCTCGAATGCCTGGGCGACCTGGGTGAACATCGAGCAGTTCTCCGCCTGGCATAACGTCGCCATCGGCACCAAAGGCAACGGCATGGACGGTTTCGACACCGTGCTGACCTTCAACAATCCCACCGTGCTGAAGCATCTGGAAAATCTCGTCGCGCTGCAGAAGGACAAAACCTACGATTACTCGGGCCGCACCAACACCGGCGAAGGCCGCTTCACCAGCGGCGAATGCCCGATCTTCCTCACCTCGTCGGGCTTCTTCGGCAATGTCGCCGCGAACGCGAAATTCGCCTGGGGCAACGCACCGATGCCTTATTACCCGGATGTGCAGGACGCGCCGCAGAATTCGATCATCGGCGGCGCTTCGCTCTGGGTCATGGGCGGCAAGAAGAACGAAGAATACAAAGGTGTCGCGAAGTTCTTCACCTTCCTCTCGCGCGCCGACAAGCAGATCGAACTGCACCAGAAGTCGGGCTACCTGCCGATCACCAAGGCTGCCTACGAGCAGACCAAGGCGTCGGGCTTCTACAAGGAAAAGCCCTACCTCGAAACGCCGCTTCTGGAACTGACCAACAAGGCGCCGACCGACAACTCACGCGGTCTTCGCTTCGGGAACATGGTGCAGCTGCGCGACATCTGGTCGGAAGAAATCGAATCCGCACTTGCAGGCAAGAAAACTGCGAAGCAGGCGCTTGACGATGCGGTCAGCCGCGGCAACGCTCTGTTGCGGCAATTCGAAAAGACCGTTTCCCGGTAAACTGAAGAAAGCAAGGCAATGCAAAAGCGGGCGATCTTCGGGAGCAAATCGCTCCCCTATCTCCTGCTTTTGCCCCAGCTTTTCGTCGTCGCTGTCTTCTTCTACTGGCCGGCGAGCCAGGCGGTCTGGCAATCCTTTCTCTTGGAAGATGCGTTCGGGCTGAATTCGAGCTTCATCTGGTTCGAGAACTATTCCGAGCTCTTCGCCGATCCCGGCTACTACCGCACCATGGCCACGACCGGCATTTTCGCGCTCCTGGTCGCGGGGCTTTCGCTTTCGATTGCGCTTCTGTTCGCGGTGCAAGCCGACAGAGCCATTCGGGGCGCGGGCGTTTACAAGACGCTCTTGATCTGGCCTTACGCGGTCGCGCCTGCGGTTGCGGGCGTGCTCTGGATCTTCATGTTTCAGCCCTCGCTCGGGGTCGTCGCGCAGGGGCTTCGCTCACTGGGCATTGCCTGGAACCCGCTTCTGAACGGCAACGACGCATTGATCCTCGTCGTGCTCGCATCGACCTGGAAACAGATCAGCTACAACTTCCTGTTCTTCTTGGCCGGTCTGCAATCGATCCCGCGCGCGGTGATCGAGGCCGCGGCGATAGACGGTGCGTCGCGCACGCGGCGCTTCTGGACCATCGTCCTGCCGCTGCTCTCGCCGACCATTTTCTTCCTGATCGTCGTGAACATCGTTTATGTGTTCTTCGACACCTTCGGCATCATCGACGCGATGACGCAAGGCGGTCCCTCGAAGGCGACCGAGACGCTCGTCTATAAAGTGTTCTTCGATGGCCGCCTCGGCGGCAATCTCGGCTCGTCCGCCGCGCAATCCGTAATCCTGATGATCATGGTGATCGCACTCACGGCCGTGCAATTCCGCTTCATCGAACGACGGGTGGCCTATTGATGGTCGAGCATCGCGGCCTCTCGCGCTTCCTGCCCCATATCGTGCTGGCGATGGGCGTCGCGATCGTCGCCTTTCCGGTCTATCTCTGTTTCGTCGGCTCGACCCATCCGCAGCACATCGTTGCGAACGGCCAGATGCCGCTTTATCCCGGACCGCTGTTCCTCGAGACCTATTACAAGACGCTGTTCGTCGGCTCGTCGGGTTCGACGCGCGAGCCGGTCGCAACCATGCTGATGAACAGCTTCATCATGGCCTGCATCATCGCGCTTGGAAAAATCGCGATCTCGATCATCTCCGCCTTCGCGGTGGTCTATTTCAAATTTCCGTTCCGGATGGCGGCTTTCTGGCTGATCTTCATCACGCTGATGCTGCCTGTGGAAGTGCGCATCTATCCGACCTACAAGATCGCGGCCGACCTGAACCTGCTCGACAGCTACGCAGGCCTCACGATACCGCTGATCGCCTCGGCGACGGCGACGCTCTTTTTCCGCCAGTTCTTCATGACGATTCCCGACGAGCTGGTCGAAGCCTCCAAGCTCGACGGCGCGGGCCCGCTCCGCTTCTTCTGGGATACGGTGCTGCCGCTTTCGCGCACCAACATCGCGGCCCTCTTCGTCATTCTCTTTATCTATGGCTGGAACCAGTATCTCTGGCCGATCCTGATTACGACCCGCGACGACATGCAGACGATCGTCATCGGCATCAAGAAAATGATCGTGACCGCAGACGCGCTGACCGAATGGAACGTGGTGCTCGCGACCGCGATGCTTGCGATGCTGCCGCCGGTCATGGTGGTGGTGCTGATGCAGCGCTGGTTCGTCAAGGGTCTCGTGGAAACCGAGAAGTAAAAAGTAATGGCGCAGGTCGAACTCACCGACATCAGAAAAGTCTATCCCGGCAATGTCGAGGCGGTGCGCGGCGTTTCGCTCACCGTGCCGAACGGCTCCTTCACCGTGCTGCTTGGCCCTTCGGGCTGCGGAAAGTCGACGCTCCTGCGCATGATCGCGGGGCTTGAGACCATCACCTCGGGCACCTGCAAAATCGGCGAGCGCATCGTGAACGATGTCGAACCCGCCGATCGCGACATCGCCATGGTGTTTCAGAACTACGCGCTCTATCCGCATATGAGCGTTTACGACAACATGGCCTATGGCCTGAGAAACCGCGGCACGCCGAAGCCGGAGATCGAGAAGCGCGTGCAGGAAGCGGCGAAGTTGCTTGCCATCGAAGACTTTCTCACGCGCAAGCCGCGCGCGCTTTCCGGCGGCCAGCGCCAGCGCGTCGCCATGGGCCGCGCCATCGTGCGCGAGCCGCAGGTGTTCCTGTTCGACGAGCCGTTATCGAATCTCGACGCCAAGCTGCGCGTGACCATGCGGCTCGAAATCAAGCGTCTTCACAACCGGCTGAACGCGACCTCGATCTTCGTGACCCACGATCAGGTCGAAGCCATGACGCTTGCCGATCAGGTCGTGGTCATGAATGCGGGCCTGATCGAGCAGATCGGCGCGCCGGGCGAGGTTTATCGCCATCCCGCGAGCCGCTTCGTCGCTTCTTTCATCGGCTCGCCGGCGATGAACCTGATGCCGGGCAACATCGTGGAGCCCGGCGTTGTCGAAACGCCCGGCGGCAAACTTGCCTTCGATACCGCGCGCTTCGAAGCCAAGGGCGAGGTTGAAGTCGGCATCCGGCCCGAAGACATTCATGTCGCAAGCAGCAGCGCCGCCGGCATCCCCTTCACCGCCGAGCTTGTCGAAGAACTCGGGGCGACCCGGCTTCTGCACGGAAACTTCGGCCCGACGCCGATCATCGTCGCCGTCCCGGCCTCGGGCACGACTTACGAGAACAAAGAAGTACGGCTTTCGATCAGTGCCGCGGCCGTGCATCTCTTCGACAAGACGACGGGCAAGTCGCTGGCGCACTAGACTTCGATCTTTAGAGATTAGGAGATTTGGAGCGGGCGATGGGAATCGAACCCACGACATACAGCTTGGGAAGCTGTCGTTCTACCACTGAACTACGCCCGCGTTGCTCAATCTTTTTAAGAGCTTAAGCCGCTCCGTCAAATCGGGCTGCCGCCTCGCGTCATCGCTACGTAGCACCTATGTAGCGCCGCTAAGGTATAGATCACCCGCACACCCTAGAGACAATATAACGCGTACTATCGGCGGAGAAAACCTTAACGCCGCTTTTTAACGAGGTCCTCGATGTCCGCATTCAGGGCGGCGGCAATCTTATGCAGCACGACCACAGTCGGGTTGCGAACGCCACGCTCCACGCCGCTAAGGTACGTCTGATGAATCTTAGCGCGGTCAGCAAGTTCTTCCTGCGACAGAGCCTTAGCCCGCCGAAGCTTCTGAACGTTTAGGCCGACTCGCTCGCGCACATCCATGCGCGAACGACAGAGGATTGCCCGTATTCAGCCCATAGACTATAAGTCATAATAACATCCCGATCTCGGAGGCCCTATCCTGTATCGTTGGTGGCTCGAAAACTCGGAGAAGGTCTGGAAGGCTTGGTTTGTCATAGTCCTCCTCTTTCCGTTCGTCCTTGTGCTGCTCCGCTTAATGGGATGGCTCGAACCTAGCGGAGGCTATTCCGGCAGTGAGTGCGGCGCGGGACCATGGAAATGGGATTGTTAAGGGCGTACATAAAAGCCTTTCCAAACCCAGCGAACGCCAAGAAGCACTACTGCGAGTAAAGCTGAAGGTGCCAAGATTTTCAGCAATACCCCTGCAAAAAAATACCCAAGGTCTTTTTAGAATTGGGTCACACATGAGATGGGAATTCGTATCCAATACATCCACTAAATACCCAAACCATCCACGCCGCCCATGCGATGGTGGCAACAATCCAGAGTCGCCATAATCCGCGATCGAGATTCAAACCTGACCCTCCCGTATCAAATATAAGACAGCTAAAGCCAGAAGACTAAATGGCTAATATGTTCTATGCCCTTTGGACAAATTATAAAACTGCCTAGCGCAAGTTAGCCAATTAGTCTTTTTCCTTCTTCGCTATTGTAAAGTCCGTAGGCCCTCGCATATTCCTCAACGATGGCGTAAGGCGACAGGCTGCGGTACTTCTCAATATTGCGAACCGCCCAAGGCGACACTCGCATCTCTCGGCCGCCGACAGTACCTTTCTTTTGACCAAGCTGCGTTGCCCCTGCCGCTCGCAAAGCCCTTAGTAGTTGAGGCTGGCTGAAGTTGAGTTCTGACGCCGTGGATAGTTCGCGTATCCGAAGGCGCAGACTACTGACTTCGATTAGATCGTGCTCGAATGGCGCTTCCTTTGCTTCGATCTTCTCCGCAACCCACGCCTCTTGCCAACCTCTTCCAGCTTCGATCATCCGAAGTTTTCCCTCTGTTTCTGGAGGGCACGCATTCGGATTGAAGCCGCTTATATCTCGACCTTTGAGCCAGTTCGCGATGATACCGATACTGGCGTCCGCCCAGTCCCATAGTTTCTTATAGTAGTCCGCATCTTGCGGAGGATTATCACTCACGATTACAAAATAGCGGCGATCACCCTTTTCAAGCTTCAAGGCATCGACATAATTCGTAAAGAATATGAAATTCGCCTTGTTTTCGAGTTCATAGGTGCGCTGATGTTTCGTATTAATCCGCGTCCTTTCCTCCGTTATTAGGGGCTTCAGGTGATTTGTTATCTCCAACTTTCCGAGTGCCATAATTTCCTCAACGCGAACAAGCTGCTTTGCCTCTATCCAGTCATTAAAATTACTTTTAATTTCCGTTGAAGTGACGCTGGCAGTATTCTCCGCACCCAGAATTTTCGTCATAACGCTACCGACGAAACTTTTTCCGGTTCCTTGTAGTCCAACGAGTACGATGGCGCTTTTGAGCTTCTCACCCTGTCGTTGCACCATGAATGCGAGCATGTCAGCGAGATGCTCAAATTCAGACTCGCTACTGCAGAGGTAACTTAAGTGCTCGATAAATGGAGATGCATCTCCTTCTTCATAAATAATCCGCGACGGAATCCACAAATTGAGGAACGAGGTCCCGACTTCATCGACGAGTATTCTTTCTTCGATACCCGGGCGATAACAATACGCTTGCACTTTGCGTAACTGATCGTTTTCGAGAAGCCGATTTGGTAAAGAACGATCGATATGAAGAAAAAGTAACTTTAATTGCCGTTGGTCGTATCGTCTCCCGGACTCAATATCAAAGAATTGAGTTGTCTCGGCTACAAATATGAGCCGCTGCACAAGAACTTTTTCGTCGAGCGTCACAAACTTTTGCGCATGGCTCAACCTGACTTCACGCGCTGCAAAAAGTAGATGCCCAACGTCTACGTGGTCTGGAGCGATATCCGCCAAATCCCAGCCCTTAGGCAGTTCAAGCGGGACATCTACGACGTGAAGAGAGGCAGCGGCTGCGCTTGCAAGAACCTCTGCGATGAGAGGTATTGTTTCCTTACCCTGCACATCCGCATCGGGCCAGTAAACAACATGCCGGTCTTTGAGAATGGTCCAATCAGTCCCGGCTATGCGATTAACACCACCGTGCCAAGTGACAACAACATGATCAGGAAATATTTCTCGGGCCGCAGTCGCCGTCTTCTCCCCTTCTACAAGTATGACTGGATGATCCGGTCGAGCCGTTAACAACTCGGAGCCGTAAACAGGATATCGCTTTCCGATTCCTTTCCAGCGCCAACCCTCATTCAGAAAATACGATAGCGGAAGAAGCTGCTTTTTACCGTACTTACTGTCGAACCTGACCACATACGCGACTAATTGATTGTCTGCGTCTCGGTACGCCCACCAATTAGTAACCGCGTAATCTGACCGACGAGGATGCTGTTGACCCTCGCGTAGCCCCGGGTCAGGCACGTCCCGTGGTACTGGCACAATTGCTGTGTTTCCCACTTCCGAACTAAGTTGCCGCACTGCTTCGGAATAGGAGATGTTCTGTTTCGCGGCGTACAAAGATATTAAGTCGCCGCCCTTCAGTTCGGGCAGAGCGAAGTCGCACCATCGTCCGCTCTTGATATTTATCTTTAGGCTTTCTCCCGCTTCATTTGCGAGATTTCCTACAACCCATTCATCTCTTACTCGCTTTCCGTTTGAGAACCACTTAGCGAGCAACTGCTCACTCTGTGATAGGAGCTTTTGCTTCAGCTTTTTTATCTGAGATTCTGACATAGCTTCGCCATTCTCCGTCGAGGAGTTTTCTTAGTTGCGTTGGTTGACTAACGTTAGTTTCGCGCTTGCCGCGGAGTGACCGATTTACTGCGCATGTAATCCATCACGACATCCATCTCGTAAAAAATGCGACGCCCTATCCTGATGAATGGAATCCGAATATTCCCGAATTCAGCTCGGCCCTTCTCTAAAGCTGAGACTGAAATTCCAGTTAGCGTCGATACTTCTTTCGAAGTCAGGAAAACTCTCTTCGCGACCACTGTAGGCTCCTTGGATTCTGAACCACTAAGTGCGGTTTGTAAGAATGAATCTAGGAGGGGTTTTAGGTAGGAGATAGTGGGGAACAGCAAAGTAGCTATAGTGTGTGAGGCTCAAAGCTGCAGTTTGCTGGTGTTTGTTAGAACGTGAGAGCAAAAGTACCTTTAGCGCAAAGGCAAATTTTTCTCGTCAGGGTTGCGGACATTACCTCTCCGTTGTTTAGACGCTTATCAAAATATCGGTGTGTGTTGTTGATTCTTCGTCAGAACCAAGACTCACTTGCGCTACTCATCTCGGGGCTTGGCACATTCGGGCCGACTGGTGCGAACTCGCTTGGGCCGGACTGAACTTAGCGCGAGCCGGTACTTGATACCCGCGCATGCTCAATTCCGTAGTTTGTCGGCGGGCCGAAGATCACGGCGATCTGCCGGCACCCGCACCTCGGACACTTTAATCTGCTCGCCAGCATGCTCAACGGAAAGTCTCGGCCGCGCGTACATACGAGCGTCATCAAATCCAGCTTCACGCGGTTGTCGCAACGCCGCTTATGTTTAAGACCGCGCATGCCGTCATCGAGGCAGCGCATCTCGACGTTCCAGCTGTGCGAATACGCATCCCCCAATGTTTCGACCGACAACATTGCGCGAGCAGAACAAATCGGGTACGCATAATCAAGAACGATTTTTCTTTCTCAGACAGATTTTATGGTTCTGCGGTTCTCTGCAGGATCAGGATCAGGCGCGGGTTCGTCTGGGTCTTCGATTCCTAACGACTGCACCATCTTTCCGCTCGGCGCGTCGTCGCGTGTACGAGACTGCGGCGCGTAGTCAGAGAGCATGGTGATCATCTTGCTCTCCACAGCTGCATTTAATTCGTCGCGATCGAGCAATCCGAAAATTTTGTTCAGCACTTCGTCTGAATCTCTCTCGCCTGGCTCGATGTACTTCGCGAGCACAAGCTGGGAAGCGACAAGAGAAAGGACAATGATCTCATCGTCCGAAAGGTGAGCTTTACTCTCGACGCGGCGGCAAATCTCGCCAGCAAGGTCGATGTAATACTGAAAGTTCTCCTTCTCGACGACTTCAGTGATACTTTTGGCGATTTTCGGTGCGAGTGGCATGGCTACTCCTTAAGCCCTTTGAATGATGGATGGCGAAGCGTCCCACTCGGCTGCCGCTCTTTATATTCGACGCGTGCAATTAAGATCGGCGCTACCCAACGCGCGTTCGGTTTCTTTGCATTGCGCCCAAGAGGCGAATTGCGAGAGGCAATGCTCTCAAGTTTGTCTCTTAACTTGCGAGACATCTCCGCAGAGAACCCCGTTCCTACTTTGCCCGCATACTTGATCGTGCGCCCCTCTCGTTCTCCGAGATAAAGAGCTGCAATCTGTCCTGCGGGAGCTGGCACAAATCCAACAATAGGGAATTCGCCACGTTGAATGGCTCTCGTCTTCAACCAGTTCTTGGAAACGCCGGAGCGATAGCGAGAGTCGGGGAGCTTCGAGACAATACCTTCGAGACCTTTGCTTTCGGCGAGAGCAAACATCTCCGCGCCTTCTTGCTCGAAGTGCTCGCTATAGAACATGGCGCCTGTGTTGCCCGCCTCTTCAAAGAGCTGCTTCAGGATTTTCTTGCGTTCGACGAGCGGTGACCCCCTGAGGTCAAAGCCGTCGAAGTAGAGGCAATCGAAGACGTAATAGATCAGATATTCGCCCGCCGTTTTCTTCGCTCGCGAATGCATCTTGGCGAAGCTGGGCCGTCCTTCCCCGTCCTGAACTACTGCCTCACCGTCTAAGATCAATCGCTCGGCCGGCAGTCGTCCAACATCCCGCGCGATCGAAGCGAAGCGTTCGGTGATGTCATTACCATTGCTCGTAAAGATTTTTACGCCCGCAGCGCTGAAATGCGCCTGAGTCCGATACCCGTCGAACTTGATTTCGTGGATCCATTTCCTTCCTGTTGGGGGCTCAGCTACCAATGTTGGCTTCATTGGCTCTACGAATCCGGGATTTCGCGGCTCTGGCCGCGCCCCCTCGATCATGCGGGCCTTAAACCGCGTCATAGAACGCTTTGGCACTCGATACTCCTACTCGTGTAGATTCGAGTCCTTGAGAGCATTTAAGTTCCCCGGAACCTGGTTTCATCCAGGGAGTTTTCTGCGCCGGATGGATGCATGCTTGAGATTGCCGAACTCGCAGAAGAAGTTTGCGAGCTCCTGACCGAAGCTGAAAAGAAGCTGGCGGTCGCTGAGTTCTGCACAGGCGGACTTCTATGTTCTGTCCTTACCTCGATACCGAAGTGCGGCGGCGCGCTAGAGCAAGGCTTCATCACCTACACCAAAGAGGCGAAGGCGAGATCGCTTGGTATCGAAAAGGCACTTCTCGATGAGCATGGTGTGATTTCGCCCGAATGCGCGAAGGCAATGGCGGAAGGCGCTCGCAGCAAATCAAACGTTGACTTTGGTATTGCGATAACAGGCGTGGCCGTGCCGGACACTGCAGAAGGCAAACCAGTCGGTTTGGTGTACCTGGCTGGCGCATCAAATAACGACACTGTTGTGATGCGCTTTAATTTTGGAAACTTGGAACGCGACACAATTAGGGAATTGAGCGCCTATTCCGCCCTCGATCTCCTGCTAGGAAAATAATTGAAGAGGCGCAGCGTTAGAAAAACTGAACCGTTAAAGCTTTTAGCGAACCAATTAACAGTATAGCGGCTTTCCAATCGTAAGAAGGAATAGGATCAAATGCGCACGGAAAGTGGCGTTAGCAAGAGTGTGATCTTCGGCGTCCTCGCCGTTATGGTTTGCATCGCAATTTACATGATTATCGGCGGGCTAAGCCCCTCAGGTGCGCCGATCGCAGATTTACCAGTTTCCCAGCCAGCAAATCCGCAGCGGAATTTCTGATATGGCAAAGAAGATATGGCAAAGAAGAAGCGCAAAACACCCGACTGGAATTATCCAGGCTCACCGATCGGCAAGAAGGGCCCTCGGAAGAAAAACCCAAAGTATCTCCGCAATATGAAACGCGGATGGGAAGATAAAGACCTCCGACTGCTCAAGCAGTTGGTGAAACAAAACACTCCTACGCGCGTAATTGGTTTGAAACTGGGACGTAGTGAAGCATCCGTTCGCTACAAGACCGCTGCAGAGGGAATTTCGTTGAAACCGACTAATCGCTCTCCGAATAAGGGAAAACGTTAGCGTTTTTTCGCCTTTTTTCCGGTAGCGATTTCCTCCATCGTTCTTTTTGTCATGATACTGGTCAGCTCCTCGCGCACCAGCTTCTCACCATCGTCCTCATCTATGAAATCGTCACGCTCTTTAATGAGTAGCCAGTTCTCGCCTTTGTCGCCGCGTCTCTTCGGCATGCGAACAAGCGCGTAGCCACCTAGGACACGCTCGCCCTTGACAAGAAACTTGAGTGAGCCTCGGCGCAGCCCTACGTCTACATCCGAAAGCGAAGCCCACACGCCGCGATCCCACAGCATCACCGTACCGCCGCCGTATTGGCCCTTCGGTATAGTCCCCTCGAACTCTCCGTATTCCAGCGGATGATCTTCAGTCCGGATAGCTAATCGCTTATCTGCCGGCGCAAGGCTTGGGCCCTTCGGTACTGCCCAGCTCAACAACACTCCATTGTGCTCAAGTCGGAAGTCGAAATGCAGGCGAGTAGCGTCATGCTTCTGAATGTAGAATGAGTCGCCTTTACCTCGGCCACCTTTGCCTTTTGGCTCGGCTGTTTTCGTAAAATCGCGCTTCTCGTTGTACCGAGACAGCCTACTTTCCCGATCGGGTTTCTTCGCTGCTTTTTTCTTTTTGGCTTTCACAGCGACCTCTGTTCACGCGCGCTTTCTACGCTCATTTATAAGCCTATCGACTGCGCACTCCGCTTCGTGGCGGAGATCATCCAGGCTTTCAACATTATCTACTGTGCAGCAATCCAGGGGCGAGTCGCACTTTGGCGGACAGACTAATGCCTTCCACCCGTCTCGATACGGAGAGACAGTGATCGAGTAGCTACGATATTTCCATTTTTCGAAGGCCACGAAGATATATCCCAATGAATCATTGGCCAACAGCGAATCAGGCGCATCGGTTCCTGCGGCTCACATAAACAAAAGCCCCGATACGTGCGGGGGCGCAGCGTATCAGGGCTGTGTTGACGAGCTGGGGGGATGAGCGTCGTCACTTGCCGGTACAATTCCAGATTTCAAAATTTGTTCCAGAAAAAAGCCCCGGAGAAATCCGGGGCTTTCTTATTACCAAGTCTGGCGACCGTACCAGTCGTCCACGTCCTTCTTCACCTGATCTTTGGCGAGACCGTAGCGCTCCTGGATTTTTCCTTCGAGCTGGTCGCGCTTGCCTTCGATCTTGTCGAGGTCGTCGTCAGTGAGATTGCCCCACTGCTCTTTGACCTTACCCTTGACCTGTTTCCAGTTACCTTCAACGCGATTCCAATCCATTTTCGTTCTCCTCTATTTGAGTTACCAGAAACGCCGGCCCATGAAGTGGGGGTAGATATTCTGGTCGCGATGTTTTCCGCCAAGCGATGCGCTGGCGACTGCGGCGATGATGCTCGCGAGTAACGAAGCTGCAGCCAAGAACGCTGCAAGGATCGCTGCTTTGCGCGCCTTATCCGCCGTTTCACGCGCCTGCACTTCCAAACGCTGCGCTTCAGCAATGGTTTCATCCACCCGCTTCTGCGCGTCTGCTTCTGGTAAGCCAGTACGCTGTGCCACCACCTGCGCCAGATATGTGCGGTCACGAGCGGATATGCTCTGATCGCGAATACCCGACGAAAAGATGCGATTGATTTCCGGTCGGATGTCGGTTTGCTGCTGCGGCGTCGTCGACGTCGTTGTCACCGGCGTTTGATTTGCAGCAGGCCGGAGCAAGAAGTCCGTCGCATAGTCGGCCGTATTAAACTGCATGCGCGTAGCGGCATTGGTTGCGCCCGCCGTTGCACCTGCACCAATCACGGCTGCAGACTGCACACCTGTCTGGATGGCCGAGATGCCGCCGAGAGCCAGCATGCCCGCACCAAACACAATACCGACCGCCCACACAAGAAATCCGTGTGCGCCGTCACGAAAATCTCCTTCGCTCTGCGATTCAGCCCAGCGAGAGCGCATGCGACCAGCGAGATAGCCGCCGAAAGCAAAGCCGCTCACCTGAACGAGAATCGACCAGATTGCCACGACTACTCCAATGGTCGTGGCAGATGCGCCGGCGTTCGGCCACGGCGAAGCGAGACTGAGCCCGATTGCGCTACCGAACGTGAGAAGCAAGAATGAGATAGCGGCTGCGGCGAAAGCGCCCGCAATAATCGGTCCCCATTCTACATACCTGACGGCAACTCCGCCTGTTGTTGCGACTGCCATTTGTTACTCTCCTCAGCGCAGTCCAACGAGTGAAAGGATCGCCATGATGATGACGATGAGACCAACTAGATAAACGACACCGTGCATTGTGTTCTCCTTGATTTATTTCGGCAGCTGAATGGTGAAAGTCGGCCGCTGCTGCGGAAAGAAGTTTCCGTTGTACATAAGAAACGCTGATGCGATGAAGATGATGAGCATTGCTCCGACGAGCACGCCTAACAATCCACTCGCTCCGCTATCGTCTGCCATTGTTCTCTCCTGATTTAAGCAGCTTGTTCTGCGCGCTCGTTCACATCGGCTTCCGCAAGCGACGTGAGGTCTTTGTCCGTCTGCTTTTCTTCGGCGAGCGTCGCTGAGAGCTGTGTTGCAACGTCAGCCCAGCCAAGCTCTTCAGCCCAAGCGACAAGCGTGCCGTAACGT
>DAORMJ010000003.1:22670-63282 GCA_035440445.1 Xanthobacteraceae bacterium | reverse complement strand
CGTAGTGCTCGACCGCTTGCGCGCATGCGAGAAGTCCCGCGTCATGTGCTGGCGAGCCCTTGAAGTCCTTCATGATCTCGTTGCCTTCTTCGACAAGGCCGTTGATCGCAGGACAAGTTTTTCCAACAGGCTTCTTTTCCATAAACGCAAAGACCTTCTCCAGGCGCTTCACCTGGTTCTCGGTTTCCTTTGCGTGCTTGGTGTACGCCTTCTTCAAGTCAGCGGACTGCGCGGCCTTCGCCATTTTTGGCAACGCCTTCGTCAGTTTCTTTTCCGCGTAGTAGATGTCTTTGAGAGTTTCGAGAAACAGGTCTTCCAAGACCTTTGATGATTTCTTTGCCGCCATAGTAAGCCCCATTGGAAGAAGGCCCCGGGGTAACCGGGGCCCGTTAGAGTTATTTCTGCTGGTTGTTCCGGTCGTTCTGATCGCTCTGGCGGTTACCCTGACCCTGCTGGTTCTGGTTGCCGCCCTGTTGGTTCTGCTGGTTCTGACGATCGTCCTGGTTCTGACCGCCCTGCTGTCCGCCTTGGTTGTTCTGGTTCGCCATAGTTTTCATCTCCCAGAGGATTATTCCTCGTTTAAAGAAATGACTTTTCGCGCTGCTCGGTTCCGCCTCACGAAAACTTTTTTGTGAGAGTCGGGAACCGTTCGCTTGTTCGAGAACTTCAATGCGTCGAATGGTTATTTGCGTCTGAGGTGACAGAAATGCCGAATGACAAGGGACTGCCCGAGCGAGAGACTGGTAATTGGTCTGGCAAGCAGGATAAGAAGCCTCGTCCGGGCGAAGACAAAAACACGCAAGCTGGCCAGCGCGAATACACCGAGCCCAGCCGCAAAGACAGCAACTCAACGGGAAATCCCGGCTAGTGCGCTACGCGATTACTCCAGACGGCCGGTATTTCGTCGTGCGCGGTCGCCTCTGGCGAATGACTGATCCGTCTTTGTCGGTCGAGAAGCGAACACTTCTCACGCGCGCACTGATGAACGCGCGCCGAGAAGTACGTGATGCAATGCAAACGAAGAATAGCGAGCTGAGAAGGAAGCTCGCAGGCGCGTACACAAAGCCAAACTGAAACTTGGCGAGCGCGGAGAGCGGTGGTGCTCGGATGGAGCCCCCGACTAAAACCAGCACATGGCGAAAAACACGCCCTACAAAAAATGGTTTGAAGCACAATAGAAAACGCCCCGGCATGAGGGGGGGGGGGTGCATGCCAGGGCGGGACTTTAGACCGGGATCGTCCGTGTGAAGGACGCGAGATTAACATCTGGCAGGCCGATTGGTTCCGCTGTGTGCAGCGCAACATTAGATACCGCGAAAATTTTGCTGGCGGGTCTTGAACCGGATTTTGGGCCTTCTAAATCGCGATTTATCGGGTGCCCTCGGGGCCCGCTTTAACAGGCGCCAGGCAGTGTATGGCGCTCATGCATCATGTTGCTCAAAGGAGGATGTGACCATGAGAACACTCGACTTGAACCCGCTGTCGCGGTCCACGATCGGCTTTGACCACCTGTTCGACATGCTCGACCGGGCGTCACCCTGGAACGGCGATGACAACTACCCCCCATACAATATCGAGCGTGTTGGCGAGGATAACTATCGCATTACCCTCGCACTGGCAGGCTTCGATGCCAATGACGTGAACATCACGGCCGAGCAGAACACGCTCACCATCGAAGGCCAGAAGCAGCAGAAGACCGAAACGGACTTCCTGTACCAAGGCATTTCCGCCCGCGCCTTCCGCCGCTCCTTCAATCTGGCCGATTACGTCCAGGTGAAATCGGCAAACTTCGAGAATGGTCTGTTGAAGATCGATCTTGTGCGTGAGGTGCCGGAAGCGATGAAGCCTCGCCGCATCGTTATCAAAGGTAAGCAGGGCCAGCTCGAACAGAAGCTCGCGGCCTAGCATGGGAGGGGCCCTCGCATAACGTGCGGGGGCCATCCCTCTTCTGAAACCAAAACGTTAGCCGCGCGTTCTGCGCGAAAATTGAAAGGAGAAAGCGGAGGCCGTTATGGTTGAAGTCTACTCTGCGCCGGAATTAGCCGGGGCTGCCTGGGCTTTGATCGCTTATTTCAGTTCCGTGTGGGGGTTCCGATGACGCTTCACACGAACGATGCCCGCGCCCTGTTCTTCATTGGCCGGCTCTATTTCCACCCGAGTGAAATCGTCAAAGATCCAAACATTCCGGTAAAGCGGAAGCGGTCGCTACTTGCTGACTGGGCCTCTGATCGCAACGCGGTCGAGAGTAAGCCCGCCCTGCGGCGCAACCCCGTCACAGGCGCGCATTGCACCCTCGCTGAAATCATCTCGGCTCTGCGATCGCTTGATGATGATCCGCTACCGCCGGCTAGTATGCGAGCACCTCCTTCAGCACGCGCATTTTCAGACCTACGAGACCGTCATGACGAACCAAACGAGCAATGAAAAAATTGTCGTTCGTCAGGCTAAGTGCCTCTGCGGCTCTAACTAGTTTCGCGCGATAACTAAATACCTCGATACCGAGAAAAAAATAGTATCGACTGAGTATGCCTGCGTTCAATGCGGTGAAAATCGCCTTTCGCTTTCACACAATAGAACCTGACGTACTTGATAGGCCTCAACACATGCCTTCCGCTAATTACTCATAGAGCGACTAGCCTTGCTCTCAGTAAGAAGGCGCGCATCTGTATGCGATGATTACTCGCCGAATGGCATTTCTTTTATTATCGAGTTTATTGTAATAAAAGATGAGCCGCTCACCTTGGACACCGTGCGCATCTGTAAGTGGTGCAGCAGCAGAAGCTTTCTGCGTAGCTCACCGCATCGATCAAGGGAATAACTTACTATTCGGCGATGTACGAATGCACTCAATGTGGTGAGTTCACGTTATAGGCTGCAGCGCCGATTAATACTCCTTCGTGGACACTAAGCGCCCTTTTTCCTTTAATTTTGGGTGTGCCAGTTACCGCGTGAAGCAGAGCAATCGCGAGCATATATATAGGTGCCTGTTGAACACACGGCGCGCGGCTAAAATCGTGCAGCGCTCGGCCAACGTGACTTTAACAGTTGCTGATTCTCGCTTCGATAAAATCTGCAACCGACTGCGCAGCATGGATGACGTGAGAGTAGGACGGCTTGATATATCGAGCTGTTACGTCAGAGCCATCGGCAACGTGATTTAGCAGCAGCTTAATCGTGTAGGGATCAACACCCGCTTCGGCACATGCTGTCGCATAAGTTCTACGAATGTCATGCGGAGAAACCTTTGGGAACGCCGTTTTCTCTCGCATGTTCAGGACATGACCCTGTTTGCTTTCTGCCGGGAATACCCATGGACTACCGGGAAATAAAAGTCCTGAAGATTGCCTAACCTCCTCTAAAATGCTTCTGAGCTGACGGGTAATTGGCAGGTTGAATGCTTTTGTTCTTCCGCCCTTTGGATTCGGACGATGCAAGATGTCGTCATGAATGTCTGCCCACCTGATTGTAGCGGCATCAGTCATCCGCAATCCGCTAAATAGAAGCAGCTTCCAATAAGCTTTACGAATTGGGTTCGGGAGGGCTTCTACCTTAGATATCCAGCTTGGGAGTTCGCCCCACGTTACAACGCGGCGCGTCTCACGCTCCTTGAAATATTCAATGGCGATGCACGGGTTAGGCGGAAGTCCCTCAACGGATTTGTAAGTGTGATTGTAAATCGTGCGGAGCAATCGAGCTCCCTGATTGGCGCGAGTTGGTCCTCTCTTACCCCAACTCGTATGCCAAGATACAACGTCTGCTCGCCCGATACGATGTAGTTCTCGGTTGGAATACCGAGCGATCATTGCGTTCCAGTTGCTCTTATTTAGCCGTAGTGTGTTTGTAGAAGCGCCCTTGCGTTCGAGCGATTTAGTATATGCGTTGTACGCATCGCCCAACGTAATCTGCTTTTGAAGCGTTTTGTTTCGCTCCTCGACAACGTCTCGACCCTGCTTCGCGGCGACAATCAATTCGAGACACTGCTGCCGCGCTTCAGCAACCGTGATCTCGTTAATTCTCCCGATCGCTTTCTTCCGCTGTCGAGGGCCAACTCGATAGTGGACGAAGAAAGTGCCTGCTCCACTTTGCCCCCTATACGCACCGAGGCCGCGCGTTTCGGTGTCCCATACGATAACTTGAGACACGCCTTCTGGCGGCGGTTTCAAATTGCTCGCTAGCGTCGCGTTAGAGAACTTGAAGCGGTTCATTTCTACGAAGCCCTTATGTAGCGCATATGGAGCGCGGACGATCCGGCTCCATGAGGCTTCGTAATGCGCGAAATCGAGAAAGCGAATACGCTTCAAGCAATTAAGCTGCAGCGTGAATCAACGTGAGGGAGTGAGAAGGTGGCGCCCAGCGCTTGGGAAGCTGTCGTTCTACCACTGAACTACGCCCGCGCGCGGGCCACCATAGCAATCCTGTGAAGCCGGGCAACGTCCTCGTTTCGCGTGGCCCGCTTCCCATATAATTTCGGCCATTCCCACCCGCCGCCACGAGAGAAGCTCCCCCGTGCTCAAAGCCATTGTCACGCATCCCCGGACCGAACGCGCAGTTCTCGCGCTCATTGTCATCAACGCCATCATTCTGGGGCTCGAAACCTATCCTTCGATCGCCGCTTCCTATGGGGGGCTACTTTCCTGGCTCGACCACCTGATCCTGTGGTTTTTTGTTGCCGAGATTCTCGCGCGGCTTTTCGTGCAGCGGACCGCGTTTTTCCGCGACGCATGGAATATCTTCGATTTCCTCGTGATCGCGATTGCGCTCATCCCAGCGACCGGCCCGTTGCAGGTGCTGCGGGCGCTCCGCATCCTGCGCGTGCTGCGTTTGATTACCGCCGTTCCTTCGCTGAAGCGCGTCGTCGGCGGGCTGATCGGCGCGCTGCCCGGCATGGGATCGGTGGTCGCGCTGCTGCTTCTCATTTTCTATGTGTTCGCCGTCATGGCGACGAAACTGTTCGGCGAGGATTTCCCGAATTATTTCGGCAATCTCACCGCGTCGATTTTCACGCTGTTTCAGATCATGACGCTGGAAGCCTGGGCCGACGGCATCGTGCGCCCGGTGATGGAGAAGCACCCTTATGCCTGGACCTTCTTCATTCCCTATATCGTCATCACGTCGTTCGCGGTGCTGAACCTCTTCATCGGTATCGTCGTGAGCGCGATGCAATCCGAGCACGAGGCGGAAACCGCGGAGCAACGGCTCGACGACAAGGCCGATCAGGCGGCCCTCCTTACCGAGATGCGTGCCTTGCGCGCGGAAGTCGGGGAGCTGCGGACGGAGTTAAACGCGAAGCGATCCTAAGGCCGGGAAAAGCGGCAGAAGCGCACCCGCCACACAGGGTTAGGCGGTGCTGCCGGCGCGGGATTCGTGGCCCCAAATCCCGGTATTGCCTTTTCCAACTATATCTGTTATATTGAATATATGAATATTCAAGAACTGGAATATAATGCTGACGAGGCCGCCGAGTTGCTCGGCCTCCTTGGCTCACCGCACCGGCTGCGCCTGCTCTGCCTGCTCGTGGAAAAAGAGATGCCGGTCGGCGCGCTCGCCGAAGCGACCGGGCTCAGGCAGGCCGCCGCTTCGCAGCAGCTCACGCTCCTGCGTGCGCACAAGATCGTAACGACGCGGCGCGAGGGCACGTCCGTTTTCTATTCGCTCGATCATCCCGGCGCGCGCGCCGTGATCGAAACGCTGCACGGCATCTATTGCAAACCGGGAAAATCGCGCGGCTGTAAGTAGCGGCTGCAATTTCACAGAGAAGAGGAAAGAAACATGCGTGCGTTGCTGGGCTTCGGCGAACGGGTCGAAGGCTACGATATTCCTGTGCTGAACGAGCGCGAAGCACGCGCGGGCGCCGGCATCCTGTTTGCGATCTCGCTCGTTGCGTTCATGAATGCGTTTCTGGTCGGGAACTTCGCACCCATCCGCGTGGTCGCGATCGGCTTCTTCATCGATTTCTTTATCCGTGTGCTCATCAGCCCCAAATATGCGCCGAGCCTGATCCTCGGCCGCCTTGCCGTGCGCAACCAGACGCCGGAATTCACCGGCGCACCGCAGAAGCATTTTGCCTGGACGCTGGGCCTCATGCTCGCCACCGTCATGGTGGTGCTGGTCGCAGGCTTCGACGTGCGCGGCCCCGTCAACATGCTGATCTGCATCACCTGCCTGACGCTGCTGTTTTTCGAAACCGCCTTCGGCATCTGTATCGGCTGCGTGCTCTATCGCGTGCTGTTGCGGCGGGAGACAGTGCTTTGCCCGGGCGGCGCTTGCGCGGTAAGCGTGAAGCATCCGGTGCAGCGCACGAGCGGCGCGCAACTCGCCGCCTTGACGCTTGCCGCTATCCTGCTCGTCGGCGCGGGCAGCATCATCGGAAGCGGCAGCTATGCCGCTCCCTTTGCTCCGCAGGGCGCGGACCGCTGCAAGGTACCGGGCTTTGCCATCGTGCTTGGTCACGAACAAATGTGGAAGCAGCGGAACAACTGTCTCTGACCATGAGCCCGCAGCCGGATTTGTCCGAACGTCCGAACACGATTCCATGGCCGCCTCTCCTGCTCGTGGCAGGAATCGCGTTCGGGGCACTGCTCGGCACGCTCTTGCCGATCCCGGTTGTAATCCCCGCTCCGCTTCAACTTGCGGGGTTTGTTCTGCTTGCGATCGGCATCACGCTCGACATTTCCGCGATCATCTGGATGGCGCGGCTAGGCACCAACATTCTTCCGCACAAGGCGGCGGGAGCGCTTCTGACCTCCGGGCCGTTCCGGCTCTCGCGCAATCCGATCTATCTCGGCAACACCCTCACGCTTGCGGCGATGGGGTTGGCCTTCGCCAATCTCTGGTTCGCCGTGCTTGCCGCTTTCATGGCGGTCCTGCTTCATAGGCTCGCGATCCTGCGGGAAGAGGCGCACCTTGCAGCGCGCTTCGGCAAAGCCTGGGACGACTACGCCGCCCGCACGCCACGCTGGCTTTTGTTCTGAACTCCCACTTCGCTGCCCGAATTTGAACGACTTGTTACTGCCCCTTGCGCGAGCCCGGGGCCCTGCTCTAATGCCGCCGGCTGCACATCCGGTGAGGTCGTTCTTCCGTGGCGAAAGCTGAAAATCCGAAACGTCTGATCCAGGCAAGCTGGGGCGGCGAAACCATCGAGCGTGCGCGGCACTTCCTCGAACATCGCACCACCGAGCGCGTGCTGGCCGGCCTCATCATGCTGAATGCGATCGTGCTGGGGCTCGAGACCAGCAAGCCGGTCATGGCCAGATACGACTGGCTGCTCGATCCGATGGACCACATCCTGCTCGGCATTTTCGTGGTCGAGGTTGCGGTGCGGCTGATCGTGACCGGCCGCGGTTTCTTCCGCGATCCGTGGAACGTGTTCGACTTCATCGTCGTGACCCTTTCGCTGATGCCGCAAACCGGTCCGCTCTCGGTGCTGCGGGCGCTGCGTATCCTGCGCGTGCTGCGGCTCGTCTCCGCGGTGCCGACACTGCGGCGCGTGGTCGGCGGGCTCATCGAATCCATGCCCGGCATCGGCGCGATCGCGTTCCTGCTCGCGCTCGTCTATTACTGCTTCGCGGTGATGGCGACGAACCTCTTCGGCAACGACTTCCCCGAATTCGCGACCATGAGCAAATCCGCCTATACGCTCTTCACGGTCATGACGCTGGAGGGATGGAACGATCTCGCCGGCAGGGTGATGGAGAAGCACCCTTATGCCTGGCTCTTCTTCATTCCCTACATTCTTACGACGACCTTCACGGTGCTGAACCTTTTCATCGCGATCATCGTTACGGCAATGCAGAACGAAGCCGACAAAATCCGCGAAGCCGAAGCGAAAGAGCATCGCGAAGAGCAGCAGGCGTTCGAGGAACTGAGCGACAAGGAATCGCGAATCCTGAAAGAACTTCGCGAACTTCGCGCCGAGGTGCGCGCACTGAAGGGAAGCGCGGGAAGCTAGATCGCCTTGAAGTGCTTCGAGAGCTTCAGGCCCTGCGCCTGATAATTCGAGCCGACTTCGCCGTAGAGTTTTTCCGGACGCTCGGTGAGCCGCTCATAAATTAACCGGCCGACGATCTGGCCGTCTTCGAGAATGAACGGCACTTCGCGCGAGCGCACTTCGAGCACCGCGCGCGCGCCATGGCCGCCCGCCGCCGCGTGACCGAAACCGGGATCGAAGAAGCCAGCATAATGCACGCGGAATTCACCGACCAGCGGATCGAACGGCACCATCTCCGCCGCGTGATCCGGCGGCACGTGCACCGCTTCCTTGGACGCGAGAATATAAAACGCGTCGGGATCGAGGATCAGGCGCTTCGAGGGATGCGCGAGGATCGGCTCCCAGAAATCCATGACGTCGTAGCCCGCGCGCTTGTCGACATCGATGAGGCCAGTGTGGCGCTTGGCGCGGAAGCCCGCATAGCCCTTGCCGAAATCGGAGAGATCGACCGACACGGCAACGCCGCCGCCGCGCAGATCGGGCTCCGCGCTGTTGACGAGCGTTTCCTTCGCCTGCAGCGCCGCCAGTTCCTGCGCGCCGAGTTTCGCTTCGCCGCGGCGAAAGCGGATCTGCGAAAGCCGCGAGCCGCGCCGCACGAGGATCGGAAACGTGCGCGGCGCAATTTCGAGATAGAGCTTGCCTTCGTAGCCCGCGGGCAGCGTGTCGAAGGCAGGCACCCGGTCGCCGATCACGCGCGTGAAAATATCGAGGCGGCCGGTCGAGCTTTTCGGATTGGTCATCGCCGCAATATCGCCGGGCAATGCCAACTGCTCTTCGAGCTCGACGATATAGACGCATCCGGTTTCCAGCACCGTGCCGTCGCCGTTCAGCGAGATCGAGTGAAGTGCGAGATCCTCGAGCCGGTCCACCACCGGCGTCTTCGCCGACGGCAGGAAGCTCGCGCGAATGCGCCAGGCCCGCTCGCCGAGACGCAGGTCGAGCGAAGCCGGCTGAATCTGGTCGGCGTCGTAATCGCGCGCGGCTGCGATCGCTTTGCGCGCGCCAAGTTCGCGGATCGCCCGCGCAGGCAGGATTCCTTGCGCGGTCTGCGGGAGGCGATGAAGGGCGGCCGTTTCCATCGAAAACACCTAGGACAGGCAGAACTTGACGCCAAGCGCCCGGACGGCATAATCCCCGCACTTCGTGGTCATTTGAGCCGGCCGGCTTGCAGCCACGTAAAATAAATCGCTAAAAGGCCGGGGACGCGTGTACCCGGCTCATGGGCTAAACCCCCGGCCGGGTTTTTGTTTGGAAGGACCGCGTCAATGACCGTGAAGACCCCTCGCCCCGTTCCCGATGCCGCTTCGCTGCGCCCGGAAACCCGCCTGATCCATTCGGGCATCCTGCGCTCGCAATTCGGCGAGAACGCCGAGGCCCTCTATCTCACCCAGAGCTTCGTCTATGACACCGCCGAACAGAGCGCTGCGCGCTTCCGCGGGGAAGACGACGGCTTCATCTATTCGCGCTTCTCGAACCCCACCACCGCGATGTTCGAAGAACGCATGCGCGCGGTCGAGGGCGCGGAAGCGGCGCGCGCCACCGCGACCGGCATGGCGGCGGTGACGGCCTCGCTCCTGTGTTTCCTCAAAGCCGGCGATCATGTCGTCGCCGCGCAAGAGCTCTTCGGCTCCTGCCGTTACGTGATCGAGGAATTGCTGCCGCGTTTCGGCGTCGCCTCGACGCTGGTGCGGGGCACCGATCTCAAGGCCTGGGAAAACGCGGTTCGCCCGGAAACGAAAGCCTTCTTCCTCGAAAGCCCGACCAATCCGACGCTGGAAGTACTCGACATCGCCGCGATCGCAAAGATCTCGAAGAAGGCCGGCGCAACGCTGATCGTGGACAACGTATTCGCGACCCCGATGCTGCAAAGCCCGCTCGCGCTCGGCGCCGACGTGGTCTGTTATTCGGCGACCAAGCACATCGACGGACAGGGCCGCTGTCTTGGCGGCGTAATTCTCGCCTCCGAGAAATTCGTCAAGGATCACCTGCACACCTTCATGCGCCAGACCGGCCCCTCGATGTCGCCGTTCAATGCCTGGGTGCTGCTGAAGGGCATCGAGACGCTGCAAATCCGCGTCGAGAAAGCGCAGGACAGTGCGGCGAAAATCGCAGACTGGCTCGCCACGCAACCGAAACTGAAGAAAGTGATCTATCCGTTCCGGAAAGATCACCCGCAATACGAGCTTGCCAAGCGCCAGATGAAAGGCGGCTCGACGCTTCTTTCTTTCGAGGTCGAAGGCGAACAGGCCGGCGCATTCCGTTTCGCCAATGCGCTCCGGATCATCCGGATATCGAACAACTTGGGCGACGCGAAAAGCCTGATCACGCATCCAGCGACCACCACGCACCAGCGCTTCACCCCGGAAGCGCGGGAGCAGATGGGCATCGGCGAAGGCATGCTACGGCTCTCGGCCGGGCTCGAACACCCCGACGACCTGATCGAAGATCTCGCTCGCGGGCTCGCCGCACTCTGATACAATCGGAATCATGTATCGCGCGACGACCCGCAACATCCAGGTCACGGTGACACCGGAATATTCGTCCGATCGTTCGGCGCCGGACGACGGCGAATATTTCTGGGCCTACACCATCGAAATCCTCAATCTCGGCGAGGAAACGGTGCAGCTCATCTCGCGGCACTGGAAGATCGTGGATGCGCACGGCCGCACGGAGGAAGTCAAAGGCCCGGGCGTGGTCGGCGAGCAGCCGGTGCTGCATCACGGCGAGCGCTTCGAATACACGAGCGGCGTGCCGCTAAAGACGCCGTCCGGTCTGATGTCCGGCACCTACCAGATGATCACCGAAGACGGCGACGATTTCGACGCGGTGGTGCCGGCGTTTTCGCTGGACGCGCCCTCAGTGAAGCGCGTGGTGCATTAGGCCCACTTCATCCTGAGGAGCGCTCCGCAGGAGCGCGTCTCGAAGGATGAGATTTGCAACTTCATGGTTCGAGACACGCCGCGTCGCGGCGCTCCTCACCATGAGGTTTGAATTTTTTCCGACCTCATCTCGCGCAGAACGACCTCGTCAGTCATTCACGCCGATTTCGGTGAACAGAAAGCCAGTCGGCGTCCTCGTAAAAACGAAGATGTCCTCTCCGCAGAAGATGAAAAAATTGTCGTTGTTCAACCCGTCGCGGTCATAGACCGCTTTTCCGCGTTGAATGCAGCTGCGGGTCTTCGCATTGAAAACGTCCGGATAGATCTTCGCGCGAAATTCTGCAGCATTGGCCGCGTTGCTCCCGAACGGAAATCTCGTCATCTCCGTGATCGCGGACGCATCGTTCGCTTTGAGCGCGGCGCGGAATTTCGCGATGAAGGCGTTGAACTCCTTTTGCACCGCAGGCGAGGCAACTTCGTTCTTCGGCGCCTGCGCAAAAGCGGGAGCAAAATTCAAAAGAGCAATCGTAAGCGCGATTTTCAACAAGGCTTTCATGGTTCGCCTCCGGATGTCCCGCTACGTCGAAGCTAGTTCCAGCGGATTGTATCCACGCCGGCATCCCGAAAAATCCGCTGCAGCGCCTTGTTCTAGCGCTTACGAAAGTCGAGTAAACTCAATTCTTTGTGTTCGTTTCCGTCTCCACTTCGTCCGGCTCGAACGGATAAATCCGCCCGCAGAACTCGCAGGTCACGACGATCTTGCCGTCCTTGACCATGCTGTCGCGGTCTTCCTGCGAGAAGCTCTTCAGCATGTCGTACACGCGGTCGCGCGAGCAGGAGCATTTCGCTTCGACCGGCATGGGATCGAATACGCGTACGCCGCGCTCGTTGAACAGACGCCACAACAGCCGCTCGCTCGATAGCGAGGAGTCGAGCAATTCGTGATCCTCGACCGTTTCGACCAGCGACTTCGCCTCGACCCACGCGTCGTCTTCTTTCACTTCATGCTTCGGCGTGCCTTCCGGCGCGTCGCCCGGATCGATGTCGCTTTGCTGGGCGCGCGTCGCTTCCGGCGGCAGGAACTGCACGAGCAGTCCGCCCGCGCGCAGCCGCATCTTTTCGCCCGCCAGCATTTCCTCGCCCACCGCGAGGCGGACGCGTGTCGGGATCTGTTCCGAATTATGAAAATAAGTGTGTGCGGCCTCTTCGAGCGAAGCGCCGTTGAGCGCGACGATCCCCTGATAGCGCTGCGCGCTTTCGCCGGTTTCAACCGTCATCGCGAGATGACCGTTGCCGAGCAACTCGCCGGTATTGGCTTTGCCGGCGTCGTCGAGGCGCTTGCGGTTGAAGCGGGCGTAGGCGCGCACCTTCTCGGGCGCCACGACATCGACCACGATAAAATCGATCGCGCCGTCGGTCTGCGTCTGCAGGATCAGCCTTCCCGCGTCTTTCAGCGTGGAGCCGAGCAGCACCGCAAGCGTGATCGCTTCGGACAGCGCGCGCTGCACCTGCGGCGGGTAATGATGGTTCTTCAGCGCGTCATCGAGCACATGGCCAAGACGCACCACGCGGCCGCGCACGTCGAGCGGCTCGACTGCGAACGGCAGCACCTTGTCGTCGTCGGGCAACTGGCTCGGCAGGCGGACCGCTTCTTCCGCGCTCATGCCGCGGGCGCTCCCATGCACCAGGCGAGAATGCCCTTCTGCGCGTGCAGGCGGTTTTCCGCCTCGTCGAAGACCACCGACTGCGGGCTGTCGATCACCTCGTCGGTGACTTCTTCGCCGCGATGGGCAGGCAGACAATGCATGAAGATCGCGTCGCTCTTCGCGCGCTTCATCAGCGCGCGGTTCACCTGATAGGGCTTCAGGATGTTGTGGCGGCGCGTGGCTTCCTTGTCGCCCATGGAGACCCAGGTGTCGGTGACGATGCAATCGGCACCTTCCACCGCGGCCTCGGGATCCTTCATGAAGCGAATCTGGGCGCCGGATTCCTTGGCCCATTTCACGACCGGAGGTTTCGCCGCGAAATCGCGCGGGCTTGCGACGTTGAGTTCGAAGTCGAAGCGTGCCGCAGCATGAACCCATGAGGTCAGCACATTGTTCGCGTCCCCCGTCCACGCAACCTTCTTGCCTTTGATCGGGCCCTTGTGCTCCTCGAAGGTCATCACGTCCGCCATCACCTGGCAGGGATGCGAGAATTTCGTGAGCCCGTTGATCACCGGCACGGTCGCGTGCGCGGCAAGCTCCTTGAGCGACTTGTGATTGAGAATGCGGATCATGATGCCGTCGACATAGCGCGAGAGCACGCGCGCAGTATCGGCGATGGTCTCGCCGCGGCCGAGCTGCATTTCCGCGCCCGTCAGCATGATCGAATGGCCGCCGAGTTCGTACATCGCAACATCGAAGGAAACGCGCGTGCGGGTCGAGGGCTTCTCGAAAATAAGCGCGAGCTTGCGGCCCGAGAGCGGCTTCTTCGCATCGCGTGCGCGCTTCGCCTTCAGGTCGAAGGCCAAAGAGAGGATTTCGCGCAGCTTCTTGCCGGAGAATTCCGACAGATCGAGAAAATGATGCACGCCGTTGGTACTCATTACGCGGCTCCCTTGGTCGTCGCCGCTTCGAGCTTCCGGCACGCAGCAGACATCTTGGTGATGGCTTCGTTGATTTCCACTTCGGTCACGATCAAGGGCGGCAACAGCCGCACGACGTTCTCGCCGGCCGCGACCGTGAGCAGGCCCTCGCCGATCGCTTCCTTCACGAAGTCGCCGTTCGGAACGAGGGTCTTGATGCCGAGGAGAAGGCCCTCGCCGCGCACTTCCGCGATGATGGCCTTGTGCGTGTCCTTGAGTTCGGCGAGCCGCTGTTTTGCAAAGAGGCTCATCTGCTGAACGTGTTCGAGAAATCCCGGCGCCAGCACTTCGTCGAGCACGGCATTGGCGACCGCCATGGCGAGCGGATTGCCGCCGAAGGTCGAGCCGTGGGTGCCGGCGGTCATGCCCTTGCCGGCGTCCGCGGTCGCAAGACAGATGCCGAGCGGGAAACCGCCGCCGATGCCCTTCGCCACCGCCATGATGTCCGGCGCAACCCCGGACCACTCATAGGCGAAGAGCTTGCCGGTGCGGCCGACACCGGTCTGCACTTCATCGAAGATGAGCAACAGGCCATGGGTGTCGCAAAGTTCGCGCAGGCTTTTGAGGAAACCCGGCGGCGGCACGCGAATGCCGCCCTCGCCCTGGATCGGCTCGATGATGATCGCGGCGGTCTCCGGCGTGATCGCCTGCTTCACCGCTTCGAGATCGCCGAACTTCACCTGCAGGAAGCCGGGCATGCGCGGGCCGAAGCCTTCGAGATATTTCTCGTTGCCGGTCGCGGCGATGGTCGCAAGCGTCCGGCCGTGGAAAGCGCCGTCGAAGGTGATGATCTGGTTCCGCTCGGGATGGCCGGAGACGGCGTGATACTTCCGCGCCATCTTGATCGAGCATTCCATCGCCTCGGCGCCCGAGTTCTGGAAGAACGCGGTGTCGGCAAAGGTATGTTCGATCAGGCGCTTCGCGAGTTTTTCGCCTTCGGGAATCTTGTAGAGGTTCGAGACGTGCCAGAGCTTCTGCGCCTGCTCGGTCAGCGCCTTGACCAGCGCCGGATGCGCGTGGCCGAGCGCGTTCACGGCGACGCCGGAACCGAAGTCGAGATATTTCTTGCCGTCTGTTGAGGTCAGCCAAGCGCCTTCGCCGCGCTCGAAGCTCACATCAGCGCGTGCATAGGTAGGCAGTACGGGCGCGATCATGGCATGCGCCTCCGGTTCCTCGTTCGTGGGGTCCCAAAACGAAATCTGCCGCCCATTACGAGCGGCGCGACGGACCATCTTGGGGCAGGTGTGCCCTATGTACAACGGGTGTCCGTAGCATTCAACCACGGCTCCGGACTCGAAAACGTCACAACTTGTGGGGAAAACCGCCTTACAGGCGGCTGACTCTTGAAGCGTGGAGTCAGCCTATTGTAGCGTTTTTTCCGTCGAATACGACATATCGTGCGGCGGACGACCTCAAGGCGTAGCGTGAAAGGCCCATCCGGAGGACGGGGGAAATCCCGATTCCGGCGAGCGCAGAAGGATTCTGCCTCGTGGGCCCACGGCGGCGCCGGCAACAGGGATAAAATAAAAATGAGCTGGACCGACGAAAGAGTGGAGCTCCTGCGAAAGCTCTGGGCCGACGGCTTGTCGGCGAGTCAAATTGCCGCCGAGCTCGGCGGCATCACCCGCAACGCCGTGATCGGCAAGGTACACCGGCTGCAGCTTTCGGGCCGCGCCAAGCCTTCCTCCTCGGTGCCGCGCATCCGCAAGCCTCGCGCCTCGACCGGTGTGATGCGCCCGCGCATGCGTTTCCAAGGCAACACGGCGCTTGCACCGGATTATGTGCGCGAAGCGGCTCCGGACCTCGATCCGATCGCGAACGTGGTGCCGATTGGACCGCGGGTTTCAATTACCGAACTAAACGAGAGCACCTGCCGCTGGCCGGTCGGCGATCCGGGCGCGGAAGACTTCGGCTATTGCGGCGCGAAGCCCAAAGCGGGCGTGGTCTATTGCCCCTATCATGCGCGCATTGCCTATCAGCCGCTGGCCGACCGCCGTCGCGAACGCCGGGCCGCACAAGCGCGCTAAGCCACGTTTTGAGCAAAAAGAAATCCCGGGAAGCAGTTTCGCTTTCCGGGATTTTTCTTTTCTGAAGGCCTGCTACGCCGCGCTTTCCGCAAAGCGCTCGTTGAAGGAATAGCCCGAGCCGCGCACGGTGCGGATCGGATCGGCTTCCTTGCCGCGGGTCAGCGTCTTGCGCAGACGCCCGATATGCACGTCCACCGTGCGCTCGTCGATATAGACGTCCCTGCCCCACACCGCGTTCAGTAACTGCTCGCGCGTGAAGACGCGGCCGGGCGACGTCATCAGAAATTCGAGCAGACGAAACTCGGTCGGACCGAGATGCACTTCGCGCTCGCCGCGATGGACGCGCTTCCTCTCGCGGTCGAGTTCGATGTCGCCGGACTTGAGCTGTTGCGAGACCTGCTCGGGGCTCGCGCGGCGCAACAGCGCGCGCACGCGGGCGACGAATTCCGGTACCGAGAACGGCTTGACCATATAGTCGTCCGCGCCGGTCGAAAGCCCGCGCACGCGCTCGGCCTCTTCGCTCCGCGCGGTCAGCATCAGAACCGGCAGGCGTTCGGTTTCCTTGCGCGCGCGCAGACGCCGGCACAATTCGATGCCGGACAGCCCCGGCAGCATCCAGTCGAGCACGATGATGTCGGGAAGGTTTTCCTTCAGCCGGATTTCGGCCTCGTCGCCGCGATTGACGGTCTCGACGTCGTAGCCTTCGCTTTCCAGATTGTAACGAAGCAGCACCGAAAGCGCTTCTTCGTCTTCGACCACCAGAACTTTCGGCTTCATGGGTTGGTTTTCCGGTTAGCCTCAGGACTTGGGATTGGCATTGGGATAGGTCACGGCCGTCATGCTCGAAGCATCCGACTTCGGCCGTTCGTCGGCAAGCTGCTCGCCGACGACGAGATAATGCACGGTTTCCGCGATGTTGGTCGCGTGATCGCCGATCCGCTCGACGTTCTTCGCGGCGAACAAAAGGTGCGTGCACATCGTGATCTGGCGCGGGTCTTCCATCATGTAAGTGAGAAGCTCGCGAAACAGCGAGGTGTAGAGATCGTCCACCGCGCCGTCGCGCTTCCATACTTCCATCGCGCGGTTGGCGTCGCGTGCACCGAAGGCGTCGAGCACTTCGGTCAGCTGCTCCAGCACGATCTCGCTCATATGCTCGACCCCGCGCAGGAGTGCGGGGGCCTGATACTCGCCCTTGAGCGCCAGCACGCGCTTGGCCGTGTTCTTGGAAAGATCGCCGACGCGCTCCAGATCGTTGCAGATGCGGATCGCGGAAACCACTTCGCGCAGATCGACCGCAAGCGGCTGGCGCTTGGCAATCAACGTGATTGCGTCATCCTCGATCTCGCGCTGCAGCTGATCGAGCCGGGTGTCGGCCGCGATCACGCGCTGGGCAAGAATGGTGTCGCGCTTGATCAGCGCATCGATCGAATCCACCACCGACTTCTCGGCCAGGCCACCCATTTCGGCGACCTTGCGGTTGATGTCGCGGAGTTCGTTCTCGAAAGCAGTAACAATATGACTTGCCATGATATTCCTCGCCCTTGGCTCTAGCCGAAGCGGCCCGTGATGTAGTCGAGCGTGCGATTGTCCTTGGGATTGGAGAACATCGCGGTGGTCGGTCCCGCCTCGATCAGATCGCCGAGATACATAAAGGCGGTCTGGTCGGCGACGCGGGCGGCCTGCTGCATGTTGTGGGTCACGATGACGATCGTGAATTCGCGCTTCAATTCGTCGATCAGTTCCTCGATCTTCGCGGTCGAGATCGGATCGAGCGCGGAAGTCGGCTCGTCGAACAGCACGACCTCGGGCTTGATCGCGACGGTGCGCGCAATGCAGAGGCGCTGCTGCTGGCCGCCGGAGAGACCGAGCGCGGAGGTGTGCAGGCGATCCTTCACCTCGTTCCAGAGCGCGGTGCGCGTGAGCGAGGATTCGACGATCTGATCCATCTCGGCGCGCGAAGGCTTCATGTAGAGCCGCACGCCGAAGGCGATGTTGTCATAGATCGTCATCGGAAACGGCGTCGGCTTCTGGAACACCATGCCGACTTTCGAGCGCAACAGGTTCGCGTCCAACTTCGGATCGAGGATGTTCTCGCCATCCAGCATCACCTCGCCTTCCGCGCGCTGGCCCGGATAGAGTTCGTAGATCCGGTTCAGGATGCGAAGCAGCGTGGACTTGCCGCAGCCGGATGGGCCGATCAGCGCGGTCACGCGCCGCTCGAACAGCGGCAGGTTGATATCCTTGAGCGCTTTGGAATCCCCGTAATAGAACGAGAGATTGTTGATGCTCATCTTCGGCTTCGCGTTGGAAAGCGAATCCGCCGCGGCGTGAACTGCAAAATTTGCCATTAGACAGACCTCTTGGATGCGAGCACACGGGCAAGAATGCTGAGCGTGAGCACGGCGACGGTGATCAGCAGGGCTCCGGTCCAGGCCAGGCGCTGCCAGTCTTCATAAGGTGAAAGGGCGAACTGGAAGATCACGACCGGCAAGCTCGACATCGGCGCGAGAACGCTCGTGCTCCAGAACTGGTTATTCAAAGCGGTGAACAGAAGCGGCGCGGTTTCGCCGGAGATGCGCGCGACCGCGAGCAACATGCCGGTGATGATGCCGGTCTGCGCCGCCTTGTAGGAAACATGGCGGATCACGGTCCAGCGCGGCGCACCGAGCGCGGCCGCCGCTTCCCGCATTTGGTTCGGCACCAGAAGCAGCATGTCTTCGGTGGTGCGGACGACGACCGGAACCACGAGGATCGCGAGCGCCACCGCACCGGCAAGGCCGGAGAAGTAGCCCATCGGCCGCACCATGATGCCGTACACGAAGAGGCCGACCACGATCGAAGGCGCGGAAAGCAGGATGTCGTTGATGAAGCGGATGACGTTGGTCAGCTTCGAGTAGCGGCCATACTCCGCCATATAGGTGCCGGCCAGGATCGCGAGCGGCGTGCCGATGGCAACACCGAGCACGGTCATGATCAGACTGCCGACGATGGCGTTCAACAGACCACCGCTCGATCCCGGCGGCGGCGTCATTTCGGTGAACACGGCGAGGTTCAATCCGCCGATGCCTTTGACGAGCAGCATCGCGAGGATCAGCACGAGCCAGAACATGCCAAAGAGCGCCGTCATGACCGACATGGTCATGTGGAAACGGCTGCGCAGACGGCGGCGCTGATAGAGCGAGTTATCCATTTCAGCCTCCCGCCCGCTTGTTCAGCGTCGCAAGCAGAAGCCTTGCTGCCGCCAGCACGAAGAAGGTGATGACGAAGAGAATGAGGCCGAGCGCCGTCAGCGACGAGGTGTGCAATTCCGCGAGCGCCTCGACGAATTCGTTGGCGATGCTGGCCGAGATCGTGGTGCCGGGCTGCAGCACCGAAGCGCTGATGCGATGCGCGTTACCGATCACGAAGGTGACGGCCATGGTCTCGCCGAGCGCACGGCCGAGTGCGAGCATGACGCCGCCGATCACGCCGACGCGCGTGTAAGGCAGCACGATCTTCCAGACCACTTCCCAGGTCGTGGCGCCGAGGCCGTAAGCGGATTCCTTCAAGACGGGCGGCACCGTTTCGAACACGTCGCGCGTGATCGAAGCGATGAACGGCAGCACCATGATGCCGAGGATCAGTCCCGCGGTCAGGATGCCGATGCCATAAGGCGGACCGGCGAAGAGCCAGCCGATGCCCGGCACGTTGCCGAGCGTGTCGATCAGGAACGGCTGCACATAGCGTTGCAGGAAGGGCGCGAAGATGAAGAGACCCCAGATGCCGTAGATGATCGAGGGGATACCTGCGAGCAGTTCGATCGCAACACCGATGGGACGGCGCAGGGATTGCGGGCAAAGTTCGGTGAGAAAGATCGCGATCCCGAGCCCAACCGGAACGGCCACCAGCATGGCAATGATCGAGGTAACGATGGTGCCGTAGATCGGCGCGAGCGCACCGAAGCGCTCCTTCACCGGATTCCAGTCCTCGGTCCAGAGAAAGCTCAATCCGAAATGCTTCAGCGCGGGCAGCGAGCCTTCGATCAGCGTCAGGATGACGCCGAAGAGCAGCGCCAGCACGAGTACCGCAGCAGCCGCGGTGAGATACTTGAAAAATCGATCGGTCAGGATCAGGCGGCCGAGCGAGGATTTGCGCGGATCGCGCTGCTTCTCGTCGGCGCGCGCTTCTGCGGGATCGAACGTCAACTCAACCATGTCCGCCCCTTTAGGCCGCTGGTGTGACTGTGAAGTGGGATTTTCTGTTTTCATTTGAAGTTGCGGGAGCCACCGGTGCGGCTCCCGCATGTCGTTCTTCTTTCAGGGAGTTTCTTTGGTGTTACGAGCCCTGATTGTAGATCGGCTTGCCGTCGGCACCCTTGATGTTGTCCCATTCCTTGCGGATGAGCGCGATCGTCGAGTCCGGCAGCGGCACGTAGTCGAGGGCTTCCGCTTCCTTCGCGCCGTTCTTGTAGGCCCAGTCGAAGAACTTGAGCGCATCGACCGCGGCCGCGGCATTGGCCGGCTGATTCGGGATCAGGATAAAGGTGGCGCCTGCGATCGGCCAGCTCTTCTCGCCAGCCTGATCGGTGATGATCAGGTTGAAGCCCTTGGCCTTCGACCAGTCGGCGCCCGCCGCCGCAGCCTGGAAGGCAGCGATGCTCGGCTCGACGGTCTTGCCGTCCTTGTTGATCATGTTGAGGTGCGTCAGCTTGTTCTGCTTCGCATAGGCATATTCGACATAGCCGATTGCGCCACGCGTCTGCGCGACGGTGTTGGCCACACCTTCGTTACCCTTGGCACCGATGCCGGCCGGCCACTTCACCGCGGTCGAAACGCCGACCTTGTCGTCCCAGTCCTTGCTCACCTTGCCGAGGTAGTTGGTGAAGAGGAACGTGGTGCCGGAGCCGTCCGAGCGGTGCACGATGGCAATCGCGGTGTTCGGCAGGTTCACGCCAGGATTGAGCTTGGCAATCGCCGCGTCGTTCCAGGTCTTGATGTCGCCGAGGAAGATTTTTGCGAGCGTCGGGCCATCGATCTTGATCTGGCCCGGCTTGAACCCTTCAAGGTTCACGACCGGCACGACGCCGCCGATCACGGTCGGGAACTGCACGAGGCCGTTCTTCTCAAGATCGGCTTCCTTCATCGGCGCGTCGGTCGCGCCGAAGGTTACGGTCTTGGCGATGATCTGCTTGATGCCGCCGCCCGAACCGATCGACTGATAGTTCAGGTTGACGTTCGAGACCTTCTTGTAGCTGTCGGCCCACTTTGCATAGACCGGATAAGGGAAGCTCGCGCCGGCACCCGAGATGTCGGCAGCAATGGCATAGCCGGCGACGGTGACGCCGGTGAGCGCGATGGCCGCGCGAAGAGCGAATTTCGAATGTTTCACGGAGATCTACTCCTTCCTGTGAACACTTCGTCCGGGCGGCAGCCCCGCTGCCTTTCCATGACCGGACGCCGGACTCCTAGGGACCGGGCATTTCGCTTCTATGACGCGGCCATGACAGGTACATGACAGCGTAAGCTCTTGAAATTGCTGGAAGTGGCGGCTGCTAGCCGGTGGATAAGGGAAAGCGGACGGTGAAAACCGCGCCTTTGCCGACTTCGCTTTCGACGCCAAGCCGCGCGCGATGGCGCGCTGCAATGTGCTTCACGATCGCAAGCCCAAGACCGGTGCCGCCCTGCTCGCGGCTATGGGCGGCGTCCACGCGATAAAAACGCTCGGTCAGCCGCGGCAGATGCTCCGGCGGAATGCCGGGACCGAAATCACGCACCGAAAGCACGGCGTCGGGCCCGTCTTTGCGCAGCGTGACTTCGACGCGCTTGCCGTTCGCGCCATATTTCAATCCGTTCTCGACGAGGTTCTCAATCAGCCGGATCAGATCATCGCGCTCGCCGCGCACCACCACCGGCGCGGAAGGAAGCTCGAGAACGATTTCTACGTTGCGATCATGGGCGAGCGGAGAGAGCGAGTCGCGCACATGCGCCACGAGTTGCACGAGATCGACCGGCGTTTCCGGCATGCGGTGCACGTTCATCTCGATGCGCGAGAGCGACAGAAGATCGTCGATCAGCCGCGACATGCGCCGCGCCTGCTCGCTCATGATGCCGAGGAATTTTTCGCGCATGGCGGCATCGTCGCGCGCAGGACCCCGCAGCGTATCGATGAAGCCCGTCACAGAAGCCAGCGGCGTGCGCAGCTCGTGGCTCGCATTGGCGACGAAATCCGCGCGCATCTGGTCGACGCGCATGGCCTGCGTGAGGTCGCGAAACACCAGCATGACGAGATCCGGCGCGCCGGTTTTTACTCCCGGATCGAAACGGATCGGGAGGATATGCGCTTCATAGCTGCGCTCCACCGGCACCCGGAGGTTGAAGCCGACGCGGCCAGCTGCGCCGGAAATGCCCGCTTCGCGCACGGCCTCGACTACTTCGGGCGCGCGCAACGTCAGCGAGATCGGCGTGCCCACCCGCATGCGGCCGAGCATGGCTTCGGCGGCCACGTTGCCGCCGAGCAAGATGCCGCTGCGGTCGAGCAGCAAGGTCGGTTCCGGATAGGCGCTGGCAAGCGCGAGCAGCTTCGGGTCGAGCGCCTGTTCGAGGCCCTCGCCCGGCAACGTGGTGTAATAATTCCTCTCGCTCATGTGTTTTCGCGCCAAAACTTGCGGCGCCTATGTAGCGCGGGCTGAGGCGCGCGCAAAATGTCCACTTCGTGAATGGCCGCACAACGCCCGTCATGCTAGCCAGAGCCTCCATCGGAAGGGAATGCAAATGATCCGGCAACTCGCAGCGAAAAGCCTTCTTCTTGGTTCCTTGGCGGTTACATTCTTAGCGGCCTTTGCCGCGCAAAGCGCAAGAGCGGAGCCGGTGCCGCTACCCAAAATCGATTTCGAGGCGCGCGCCAAGCTCCTCAACGACGGCACGCTCTTCATGCGGCACGCCAACGGCAAGATGCGCATCGAATTGCAGATGCCGCAATTCAAGGAGCCGGCCACCGGCTACATCGACCTCTCCCGCAAGCGCATGGTGCTGGTGTTGCCGATCCCCGGCATTCAGGGCACCGCGATGGAAGTCGGCTTCGGCGACGACGCCATGTTCGGTCAGGTGATCGGTGACGGAACGAAACTCGGCAACGATACGGTCGCGGGCGAGCCCTGCACAATCTGGAAAGTGACTTCGGCCGGCCAGAGCGCGGAAGCCTGCCTGACGCAGGACAACATCGCGCTGCGCACGAACGTGACCATCGACGGCAAGCAGCGCACGGTCTTTGAAGTGACGGAGTTGAAACGCCAGCCGCAGAACCCGGCCGACCTCGACCCGCCGTCCGATCTCAGCATCATCAAGCTGCCGAAGGGCTTGAAGGGAATTCCCGGCCTGTCGCCGCTCTAGAGCGGGCTCGCCATCCGGCGCGCGGGAGCGCTACTTGCCCTTGCGAATGCGCTCGAGCACCTGCGCGTAAGATTTCGCGCCTTCGCTCTCGGGCTTGCAGGCATCGGGGAGCGTTTTCTCGAACCGCGTTTCGACTTCTTCGTAAAGCACGTCGGCGGCGGTATCGGAGAGCTTGAGCTTCTTCTGCAGATCGCTCGCGCTTCGCACCAGCTTGTCGGCTTCTTCTTCCGTCAGCGGAAAATCGCAACGGTCCGCCGCGATGGACGCGAAGTAGAGCGTCATCAATTCGCGCCGGTCCTGCTCCGGCTGCGCGCTCGCCGCAAAGCCCGGCAAAAGAAGCAGGAAAGCCATCGCGAGAGAGGCGGCCAGCCGTTTCATGGCTACTTTTTCGCCGCCTCTTCGACGACCTTCGCGGCGTTGACGTCATGCGGGTCCGGCATCTTTTCGACCGGCGGCTTGATGTCCAGCACCAGTTCGCGGATCGCGATGATGATCAGCGAAATCGCAAACGGCGTGATGAAATAAAACAGCCGGAACAGAAGGAGCGATGCGAGCAGTTGCTCCGGCGGAAACTGCGGGAGCGCAATCAGCATCGCGGCATCGAACACGCCGAGGCCGCCGGGCGAATGGCTCGCGAAGCCGAGCAGCGTCGAGGATACGAAGATCACCGCAAGCGAGATGAAATCGATCTCGGGCTTTGCCGGCATCAGCACATACATGGCGAGCGCGCAGCAGGTCAGATCGATGATTCCGATCACGATCTGCAGGATCGTGAGTTTGCCCGCAGGCAAGGTCACGCTCCAGTTCGCGCGGCCGATCACGCGCGGCTTCACGCTCACCCAATAAGTATAGACCGCAAGGCCGGTCAGCGCCGCAATGCCGATCACCCGGTTCACAGCCGGCGGCAGATGATCGACCATCGACGCGGCTTCGGGGTGGATGGTCATGCCGATGCCGAGCACCGCGATATTGCCGAGCCAGAAAGTGAGACCGGCAATGAAACAGAGCTTCGCGACTTCGATCGCGTTCAACCCGCTCGAGGCGGAATAGATGCGGTAGCGCACCGCGCCGCCGGAGAAGGCGGTGAAGCCGACATTGTGGCCGATGGAATAACTCGTGAAGCCGCCGATCGCCGCGATGTGATAGGGCACTTCCTGACGGCCGATCGTCTTCAGCGCGAAGTAGTCGTAAAAAGTCAGCGTCAGATAGGCGAGCGCGACGAAGAAACCCGCCAGCGCAAGCTGGGTCCAGGTGACATTGGAAAGCGCATTGCCGACTTCGGTCAGGCTGATGTTGCGCAGAATCTTGTAGAGCACGAAGGCGGCGATCGAGAACACGATGATACCGACGGCGAGCCCCACCCGGTGCCAGCCGATATGCTTTTCGAACCAGGTCGAAAAATTCTTCAGGGTCTGACGCATACCTTCCCTTATATTCTTGCTTGTATTCCCGGCCGGACCCCCATCCGGCGGCGCACATGCCTAGCAGAGCGCCGCGCGGTACTCCATCGGGACATAGGGACAGTTCAAGGCAATTCAATTACGGACCGGCGGCATCCGCCGCCCGGCGCAGTTCCGAACCCGCGTTTCCCCACGGGAATCCTGCGGTCCCCAGTAGAACTCAGGGTCGTTTTGCCGCGCGGAGCGCCGAGATGGTGGTGCGGGTCGAGATCTGTTCGGGATCGGTCATCAATTCCAGGACGGCGGCCTTCCCCGAGTTCACGGCCCGTTCGAACGCCGGCATGAAATCGGCGGTCTTCTCCACCCGCTCGGCATAGGCACCGAACGACTTCGCAAAGCCTACGAAATCCGGATTGACGAGTTCGGTGCCCGACACGCGCGCAGGGAAATCGCGCTCCTGATGCATGCGGATGGTTCCATACATGCGGTTGTTGAACAGGAGCACAATCGGCCTGCCGCCATGCTGCACGGCGGTGCCGATCTCCTGCCCGCTCATGAGAAAACCGCCGTCGCCGACGAAGCTGACGACCGTCTTCTTCGGGTCGCAGATCGATGCCGCGACCGCCGCGGGCACGCTATAGCCCATCGCGCCGGAAGTCGGCCCGAGCTGGCGGCAGGGCCGCGCATAGCGAATGAAGCGATGCGCCCAGCCGGAAAAATTTCCGGCATCGACCGTGACGACGAAATCATCCGGCAGCGCGTTTGCGAGATCGCTGATCGCGCGGCCCATGTCGAGCGGGAAGCTCGTCTGCGGAATCCGGATGCTTTCGAGGTAGTCGTTGCGCGCGGCCTCGCGCCATGCGCGCCATTTGCCGCCGTCGAGCGGCTGGAGCTTCCGCGCAGCAGCGGCGAATGCCCCGGGTGCGGCAACGAGCGCAATATCCGGCACATAGACGCGGCCGATCTCGTCCGGATCGGCATAGACATGCACGAGCTTCGGCTTCGGTGTCGGAGCAGCGACGATGCTATAAGCTTGCGTCGTGATATCGCCGAGACGCGCGCCGACGACGAGCAGCAGGTCTGCTTCGCGGACCCGTTTCGTCAGCGACGGCGCAACCGAGGTCGAAAGATCGCCAATATAATTTTCGGAAGCGTTGTCGAAGATATCCTGCCTGCGGAACGAACACGTGGCCGGAATGCCGTTGGCTTCGGCGAAGGCAACGACGTCGCGGCAGGCCTGATCGGTCCAGCCGCTGCCGCCGACGAGCAAGAGCGGGCGCTCGGCGCGCGCAAGCAGTTCGCGCACTTCCTGCATCTGCGCGAGGTCGGCCGCTGCCTGCGCCGTCACATAAGGCTTGGCGTCGCTCGCGTCCGACTCTTCGGCCAGCATGTCTTCGGGCAGAGCGAGCACGACGGGCCCAGGCCTTCCGGAGGTCGCAACCTGAAAGGCGCGCGCGATATATTCGGGGATACGCGATGTGGTTTCGATTTCCGCGGCCCATTTGGCGACCGGGCCGAACATTTGCCGGTAATCGATTTCCTGAAAGGCTTCGCGGTCGCGGGTGTCGCGGGCGATCTGGCCGACCAGCAGGATCATCGGCGTTGAATCCTGAAACGCGGTATGCACGCCGACGGCGGCGTGACAGGCACCGGGGCCTCGCGTCACCATGCAGATGCCCGGCTTTCCGGTGAGCTTGCCATAGGCTTCCGCCATGTTGGCGGCACCCGCTTCATGGCGCGCATTCACGAGCTTGAAGCGCTCGCGCACATCGAACAGCGCATTCAGAACTTCAAGATAGCTCTCGCCCGGCACGCAGAAACCGACTTCCGCGCCATGCAGAAGCAATTGATCCACGAGAATACGCCCGCCGGTGCGGGTGTTCGAGGCGTTCGGGTTGGGGGAAGCGGCGGAGGCGGCGCGTTCTTGCATTGACATGCAAGCATTTTACATCGCGAAGCGGCCGCCGCAACGCGGCAGCGCAACAAGGCATCGAACGCGCGATGGGCTCAGGCCGGCACGCCGACCGAAACCAGCGCGGCCTGCAGATCTTTCAGGTCATAAGGCTTGCCAAGGACCGCGACTTTCGCGGCACCCGTCAATTCCTTGGGCAGCACATCGCTCGAATGGCCGGTCGCGACAATGATCGGAAGGTCGGCGCGGATCTTGCGCAATTCTGCGGCAAGGACATCGCCTTTCTTGTCGGGCAGACCGATATCGACGATCGCCGCCTTGAGCGCGGCGGCATCTTTCATCGCGTGCTCCAGTGCGACTTTTGCGCTGGCCGCTTCGACTACTTCGAAACCGATGTCGCGCAGGTTCTCGGCGGCAATCGCGGCCACGAGAATTTCGTCCTCGACAAGAAGGATCACGTTTTTGTCTTTTCCGTCGAACACGGCGCGCACCTTGGTTGAGAGTTCATCGAACGTAAACGGCTTGGTCACGACCTGCGCATTCGCGTCGAGACGCCCCTGGCGGAGAATGTCGGCGCGTGCGTAACCGGTAGTATATAGCACTTTCAGATAGGGCCGCCGCCGCCGCGCTTCGTCGGCCAGTTCCCTGCCGTTATAGTCCCCCGGCAGACCTACGTCGGTAAACATGAAGCGGATTTCGGGGCGCGATTCGAGAATGCGAAGTGCGGCCGCGCCATCCGCCGCTTCCAGCACGCCGTACCCCATCTCGCGGAACAGGCCCACGGAATAGAGACGCACGTCATCGTCGTCTTCCACGATCAGCACGGTGTTGCGGTCGTCTTCGGCCTGCGGCTTCCGGCCGGCCTTCAGATCCGCGCCCGCGCCGAGGAAGCGCGGCAGATAAATGGTGACCTTGGTGCCGGAGCCGACAATGCTGTCGATGCTGACATGGCCGCCGGACTGTTTCACGAAGCCGTAAATCTGGCTGAGGCCGAGGCCGGTGCCCTCGCCCGCTGGCTTGGTCGTGAAGAAAGGTTCGAACACGCGCTTCAAGGCATCCGGCGGGATGCCGACGCCGGTATCGCTCACCGTGATTGCTACATGATCGCCCGGCGAAACGCCTTCGTGATTGCGCGCGAAGTTTTCGTCCAGCGTGACGTTGGAGGTTTCGATCGTGAGCGAACCGCCTTTGGGCATCGCGTCGCGCGCATTGACGACGAGATTGAGGAGCGAGGCCTCGAACTGGTTCGGGTCGGCTTCCACCGTCCAGAGATTCTCCACGATCGAGGTTTTCAGCGAAACTTTTTCGCCGAGCGTTCGCGCGAACAGCTCGGTCATGCTCGAGACGAGTTCGTTGGCGTTGACGGGTTCGGGGTCGAGCGGCTGACCGCGCGAGAATGCAAGCAAGCGCTTGGTGAGTGCTGCCGCGCGCCGCGCGCCCTGCATCGCGAATTCCGCGTAGTTCTTCACCTTCTCGTCGCCGCCATCCTTCATGCGGCGCTGCATGCTTTCGATATTGCCCATGACGACGGTGAGGAGGTTGTTGAAATCATGCGCGAGACCGCCGGTGAGCCGCCCGACCGCTTCCATCTTGGAGGCCTGACGAAGCTGCTCTTCCACGCGGTTGCGTTCGAGAATTTCCGAACGCAGCCGCTCCTCGGCGACGGCACGCTCGTTGATCTCCTCGCGGAGCTTTTCGTTGGCCGCCGCCATTTCCGCCGTGCGCGCGGCGACCATTTCGCTGATGTCGGTCGCGGAGCCGAACCAGCGCTCGATCTTGCCTTCGTTGTTGTGCACGGGAAACGCGCGCGCCAGAAACCAGTGATACTTCCCTTGCTTGTCGCGGAAGCGATATTCCATCTCATAAGGCTCACCGGTTTTCAGCGCATGCTGCCAGGCGGCCTGTGTTCGTTCGTAATCCTCCGGATGCAGAAGCTCTTTCCAGTCGTTCTCTTCCGGCGTGCCTGCGAACTCGACGCATTGATCGTTATAGAAATCGAAGGTGCCGTCCGGTAGGTTCGACCACACCAGTTGCGGCATCGCGTTGGTCACGACGCGGAATCTGCGCTCGCTTGCAGCAAGCGCCCGCTCGGCCTTGGCGTGCTGCGTCATGTTCAGGAGCGCGACACCCACGACCTCGACCTCGCCGCGCTCGTTATGCACCGGGAAGAAGCCGGCGAGCCATGCCTTCAGGGAATCCGGATCCCCCGCGACTTCACGCTCGAGATTGAGATCGGAAATCGACTGCCCGGTCTCGAACACCTTGCGCACCGCATCCACTGCGCGCGCGGCGTTCAGCGGTGGAAATTCCTGCATGGGCCGCCCGGTGATGTATTCCTGACGGATGCCGACCGTGCGCGCGAGCTCGCCATTCACCTGCGCGAACATCAATTCGCGATCAACGAAGCCGTAACCGATCGGCGCGTGGGCGAGAACGGCGTCGAGCGTGCGGAAGAATTCCTGCCGCTCGGCGGAAATCATCTGCTGCGAATCTTCCGCGCGGCGCCGCCGGATCAGCGCATTGCGCATCGCGGCGGCGGCCAGCGACATCAGGAAACAATTGACGGTAAAAACGCCGATCGTGAAGAGATACGGCATCTGCCCCGCACCGGGCATCCCTCGCATGCCGAGGAAGAGATAGGACGACACCAGAATCGAAAGGATGGTCGCAAGAATCCCGGAGAAGAGACCGCCGGTCGCGGCTGCAAATAGCACCGCGGGAAAATAGAAACCGAAGGGGACGAGCGTCGAAGTCGGGACGAAAAAGCCGAGCAGGAAGCGGATCGCGGTTGCGCTCGCCACGGCTGCCAGCATGATCGCGAAGGCGCGCGGGAAAGATCGCGGCTGGGCGATCCAGTACAAAAAGGCAGAACTCGTATTCACACGGACCCCCAATTCCCGCGCCGTAAAGCCTCGCTCGTGCCGACGCTACCCGGCGCAAGATACGCACTTCATGATACACACGTGGCGAAAGCGCCGCGAATGCGGCGCTAACACTAGTTTCTTCATCCGCTTAGCCGCTCAATCGAGCGAGGCAAAGCTGAAGGGGTTTCCGAGCTGCGTAATGCAGCGGCTCGGGACGCGTGCCAGCTCTTCACCGGCTGTGTGCGCGGTCACGGACGATTCGCAACCATCGCCCGGAGCGGTCGGGCTCAAGGTCGGACGAATGCTGTCGACCGGCACCAGCTGCACTTCCGAATTCGCGAGTTCGCGGATCGTCACTTCAGGCAGGACAACGCCTTTGGTCACGACCGTAACGTTCGAAACCGGATCGGTCTTGAACAGAATATTTCCGTCGCGATCGCGATAGACGATCGCCGCATCTTCAACACCAACGACCTCGACGCTGGTGATGCGGCGCGGCGCGACATTGTTGGCCACCTTGGCCATGGCATCGGTTTTGGCATTGCGATTGATCTGCGCGCTCTGCGTCGGCGCGGAGAGTGTACGCTCGTGTTCGAGCGGACTAAAGCCGGCGCTAACCAGTGCAGCCGTAAGAAGGGCACCGGCGGCAACCGCGCCGGCAAGGCCGGAAGCTTTGCGCAACATGGAACCTCTCCCGCATCCCGGATCAAAATCCTTGAGGGAAGCCCCGAAATTGGGGCGTTTCTACCCAATAAAACGCGGGTTGACGCAGAAGGTTCCTAGGTTTCTGCAGGCGCCGCCGCGGGCATGAAAAGGTGCTGCGCGGGCACCGTGATGGTGCAGGAAACGCCCTCCTCGGCAAAATTCAGATCAACATCGGCTTCGAGAGCGCGGGAAAGATTGCGCTGGATCGCGAGCGTGCCGAAGCCATGCTTTTTCGGATGTTCGACTTTGGGCCCGCCGCGCTCGAGCCAGCGGATGACGATGCCGTCGCCTTCCGGATCGCGATCCCACGAGAGATCGACGCGGCCCGCTGGATTGGAAAGCGCACCGTATTTCGCGGCGTTCACCGCAAGCTCGTGCAGCGCAAGTCCAAGACCTTGCGCTGCCTCCGGCTTCAGATGGACGTTGGGCCCTTCGACGCCGATGCGCGGCTGCTCGCTGTCGAGGTAATGACCGAGCTGCGAGCGTGCGAGATCGCGCAGCGACACCGAATGCCACTCTTCCTGCACGAGAAGATCATGCGAGCGGGACAAGGCCTGCAAGCGCGCGCTGAACTCGTCCAGAAAGCTCTCGATCGAGCCGGCATGGCGCGAGGTCTGCCGCGCAAGCGCCTGGATGACGGCGAGCAGATTCTTCGAGCGATGCGTCAATTCCCGCATCAGAAGACGCAGGTGATCCTCGCCGGCCTTGCGCTCAGTGATATCGACCGCGGCACAGGTGAGGCCCGCGACCTTTCCTTCGGCATCGCGGAGCGGCTCCACGTGGAAATCGAACCAACGCGTCGCCGACAACCCTTTCAGACGAAGCTCGGCATCGACGGGCTCGCCGCCGGAAAGCGCGCGCTGCTTCAGTTCGATCACCGCGTCGCGGTCCTGCGGCGGCACGACTTCGGCATCGGTCAGACCGACGATCTGATCGACACGGCGGCCGAGAAAAGAATTGCTGATCGAGGTGTAACGCAGATCGGGATCCTGCGTGAAAACCGTGACGTTCGAGCCACGCAGCGCAATTTCATAGCGATGAAGCGCATTGCGAAGCTCTTCCGCAAGCCGCCGCTGCTCGGCTTCGAGGAGACGAATGCGGGTGATGTCTGCGGCCGCACAGCGCAAGCCCGTTACATTTCCGTCCACATCCCGCATGGCTTCGATATGAAGCGAGAACAGCACGCGCCCTTCGGGCATGTCATACCAGGCTTCGATCTCGGACGTGTTGCCGCTTTCGATCACCTTGCGCTTGATCGCGGTAATGGCGTCGCGCTCCGGCGCTACCAATATTTCGTCGTCGCTACGGCCGAGCATTTGCGTGCTCGCATCTTCGCCGCGCGGACCGAAGACGCCGACGTAGCGCAAATCGCGATCCTGCGAGAACAGATACACTTTCGCGCCACGAAGACAGGTATCGAGCCGGCTCGATACCTGCGCGAGCTCGCCGGTTTTTTCGACCAGCGTGTTTTCGAGCTGCGCGCGCAGACGGACCGCTTCTTCCGCGCGTGCGCGCTCCTGCAGGAGTTCTTTTTCAGCAGCCTTGCGATCGGCGATCAAAGAGGCCGCTCCCGGCACGCTGACCACCCGGCTGAACAGCATCCAGAGCAGGATCATCCAAATGAGACCGGCCACGACACTGGTCGCGGCAAGCGCATCGGGCGTGGAAAACTGAAACGCGCGGCCCATCGGCAGCGACAACTGCCAGACCGCGAAAACAAACGAGAGCAGGAACAGCGCGGCCGCAAGAAAGCGCGTGAGCAGCGGCAGATCCGGTCGGCGCCATGCGGCCCAGATGATACCCGCGGGGATCAGGAAATACGTGAGCGCTGCGGCCCAGGTCGCAATTGCGAGCGCGGCTTTGGAAGGCGTTTGCCTCCAGAATGCAGCCTCTGCAGGAATTGCATTCCCTATTTGCGCAAGCCAGGCAAACACGCCGTCCATTCTCTAGTCGTCCCTGCCCACCAAGCGCTTGCGCGCAAACCGGATTCTACGGATGTAACGATAACATTGCAGGAATGTTTCATGGCGCGAAGCGACATTCTTCGCGACGTATTCATTCCTGCGCACAATTTTTCGTGTCATGCGAACCTTCCGGCGATTTTCACCCGCAGGGAACAATGCGCTCGCCTCCGGGTTTTCACCGTGCGACCGGCCACCCACCAGCCCTCCCCCGTAACATGGCCGGTTGTAAACGGACGCAGAAAGCGAAACGCTTTCTGCGTCCGAATTTTTTTCAAGCGTCTTCGTCGCGGGAACGCAGTGGCGCATGACGTGTTTACGCATCGGCACATCCGCCAACCCCGACAAACACAAACGCAACGAGGAGTTCGGCAATGAATTGGGATCGCATCGAAGGAAACTGGACGCAGTTCAAGGGCAAGGTTCAGGAGCAGTGGGGCAACCTCACGAACGATGACCTCGACAAGATCGAAGGAAATCGCAAGCAACTCTCTGGCCGTATCCAGGAACGCTACGGCATTGCCAAAGAGCAAGCCGAGAAGGACATCGACACCTGGCTGGGCAAGATCAACTGACGCCTGGCTAGAAGAGGAAAAGAAGCCCCGGAGAAACAATCTCCGGGGCTTTTTGTCTGCGTCAGCCTACCGCCTGCTGCGGGTCTTTGCCTTGCGCCTTGTTCTGGAAGAACAAGGCCTGACTGATGACCGCCGACACGGTCGCGGGCTGGTACGGCTTCGGAATGAGGAAAGCCGGCTCCGGCCGCTCGCCGGTCAGGAAGCGCTCCGGATAAGCGGTGATGAAGATCACCGGCGTATCGAATGATTTCAGCAATTCGTTCACGGCATCCAGACCCGAACTGCCGTCGGCCAACTGGATATCGGCGAGGATGAGGCCGGGCTGCTGCTGCTTCGCGATCTGAATCGCTTCGGCATGCGTGCGGGCGATGCCGATGACGCCATGGCCGAGATTCTCGACAAGGCCTTCGATATCCATCGCGATCAGCGGCTCGTCCTCGATGATGAGCACGTCGGTCGCGATTTCGGAGGCAAGCTCGCGGCCCGCGCCTTCCATCAACTGGCGGATGGTGGGCACATCGACATCGAGCACGCGCGCCGCATCGGCTTCGTTGAAGCCTTCGAGCGCAATCAGCAGGAACGCCTGCCGCGGACGCGGGGTGATCTGGGTGATGCGCTGCTCGGCGGGGAGTTTCTTCGAGCCGGGATCAGTCGCGCCGTTCACCGCCATGGAATTCCATAGCTTCGTGAAGGTCCGGTACAGACCCACGCGCGGATCGTCTTCGGTTTCGAGCGCGGAAGGATCCTCGATCAGGACTTCCAGCACGGCCGCCACATAGGCGTCACCGGACTGCTGGCTGCCCGTCAGGGCACGGGCGTACCGGCGTAGAAATGGCAAATGAGGCGCAATCGTCTGCGATAGGGACACTATGGCCCTCCCTTGTTCCCAGCATAATTCCCAACACTAACCCCCCGCCAGAAGAAAAGTTCCACCGCGCGGAACCCCCTTCGATCCCGGGGGTTATAGAGGGTCACCAGCCGGGGCAGGTGCATGGGGTGGGAAGTAGAAATGACGCAAAAGTCTAAAGGACCGGAACCGAATATGACCAGTGAAACCGTTGCGGGAGCAGCCAAGCCCAAATCCGGGGGGCTAGACCGCCAGATCCAGGCAAAGATCGGCCAACAACTGCGCTCCATGTACGACGACGTGGTGGACCAGGGTGTACCGGACCGTTTCGTGGACCTTCTGAAGAGATTGGATGGCGCGCAAGGCGGCGCTCCAAAAACGGAAGAGGAGTCGCGCTAATGACAGACCCGGCGACCATGCAAACGATCCTCGCGGTTGTGCCCAAGCTTCGCGCCTTCGCGATTTCGCTCAGCGGCAACGTCGATCGCGCGGACGATCTCGTGCAGGAAACCTTGATGCGCGCGATTGCGAATATCGACTCGTTCGAGCCGGGCACCAACATGCAGGCGTGGCTCTTCACGATCCTGCGCAACCGCTTCCGCTCGGAATACCGCAAACGCCGCCGCGAGGTGGAGGATGCCGACGGGCACTATACCGAAAGCCTGATCGCGCAGCCCGAACAGACGAGCAAGCTCGAATACAAAGAGCTGCGCGCAGCACTCGACAAGCTGCCGTCCGACCAGCGCGAAGCGCTGATCCTCGTCGGCGCATCGGGCTTCTCTTACGAAGAAGCGGCGGCGATCTGCGGCTGCGCGGTCGGCACGATCAAGAGCCGCGTCAACCGCGCCCGCAACCGGCTTGCGAACGAACTCGACGTGAAGTCGGCCGAAGACTTCGGCCCCGACCACAACACGCGTGCCGTGATGGCCGCCAACGAACGCAGGTAGTGCGGGAACAAATCACCGCACTACCCGGTTGATCTCCGGACGGCGCGCCTCGCGCCAGCAAGTTAAAACCGGAGGAAAATCATGATCGGCTGGGCAATCACTTTTCTCGTCATCGCACTGATCGCAGGTCTGCTCGGTTTCGGCGCCATTGCCGGCACCGCATTCGAATTCGCGAAGATTATCTTCTTCGTCGCGATCATTCTGTTCGCGATCTCGGCCGTGGTCGGCCTCGTTCGCGGCCGCTCGCCGAACGTACCGTAAGCGTTTTCAAACGGCTTTCGCACTCCCCGCGCGGCGGGGAGTGCTTTCTTGTCCAACAGGAGGTTACGCATGACCACGATCAAGCGCGCATTGCTCGGCGCAGCAGGTGCCCTTTCTCTTTTCGCGATGGCTCCATCGCCGGCTTCGGCGCAGTCCACCGAGCGCGTACAGGCCGGCGTGTTGAACTGCGACGTCTCCGGCGGCCTCGGCCTCATCATCGGCTCGCAGAAAGAAGTCACGTGCCAGTTCATTCCCGCCGACAACAATAGCCGGCCGGAAGTCTATGTCGGCATGATCAACAAGTTCGGCCTCGATATCGGCGCTACCGCGCAGGGCCAGATGGTCTGGAACGTGTTCGCACCGACGTCACGCCCCGTTGCCGCACTTGCGGGCGACTATGTCGGTGCCGGCGCGGAAGCAACCATTGCGGTCGGTCTTGGCGCGAACGTGCTGATCGGCGGCAACAATCGCACGGTCGCCTTGCAGCCGATCTCGGTGCAGGGGCAGACCGGCCTCAACATCGCAGCCGGCGTGACCGAGCTTCGTCTGCGCGCCGCGCGGTAAACATTCCAATCTGCACCAAGGAAAACGGCCGCTTGTCAGCGGCCGTTTTTTTGTTTCAGGACGCGGTCGCGGTGGTGCCTTCTTCCTGTTCAGGCGCTTTCTTGCCGGTGACGGCGGCGAGATTCCCACGAATGAGCTGCCGTCCGGCATAGATGCCGCCGACGATCTGCATCTCGAAGCGTTCGCGATCGTCGCGGATCACTTCCTCCATCACCTCGTCAACTTCCTCATCTGGCACGCCCAGCTCTTTCAGCGCATTGCGGCCGAAAACGACCGCCGAATGCAGGACTTCGCGCACCTGATAATCCACGCCCGCGCGAACCAGATCGATTGCGTGTTCGCGGTCGAAGGCGCGCACCATCACTTTCACGAGCGGAAATTCGTGCTTCACCAGTTCGACGATCTTGGTCGCGGCCGCGGGATCGTTGATGCAGACGAGGATCGCCTGCGCCCTTCCCGCACCTGCCGCATGCAAGGTGTGAAGCTGCGTGCCGTCGCCATAATAGACTTTGAAACCGAAATCGCCGGCGTCCTTGATGATCTGGGTCTGGTTATCGATCAGCGAAATATCGATCCCGCGCGCGAGCAGCGGCTGGCTCACGATCTGGCCGAACCGCCCGAAGCCGATGATGAGCACGCTGCCGGAAAGATCCTCGGCGGCGTCGATGCCGTCCATCGATTCTTTTTCTTTGGGCATGACGAAGCGAAGCCCGAAGACAAGAAGCGGCGTCAGTGCCATGGAGACGATAACGGCCGCCGTCATCATTGCGTTGATTTCGGTCGTGAAGATCCCGGCCTGTGTCGCGGCGGAATAAAGCACGAAGGCGAACTCGCCGCCCTGCGCCATCATCGCCGCGCGATAGAGGCCTTCGCCATGTTTGCTGCGGATACGCGCTACCGCATAAATGCCGATCGCCTTGACCACCATGAACGAAAGCGTGCCCGCAAGAATAAGCGGCCACTGCTTCGCCATCAGCATCAGGTCGATCGACATGCCGACGGCGAGGAAGAACAGCCCAAGCAGAATGCCGCGGAACGGCTCGATGTCGGCCTCCAGCTGATGGCGGAAGCTCGATTCGGAAAGCAGCACGCCCGCCAGAAACGCACCCATCGCCATCGACAGGCCGCCGATCTGCATGCCGAGTGCGGCACCAAGCACGACCAATAGCGCAGCGGCCGTCATTACCTCGCGCGCCTGGGAGGCCGCGAGAAAGCGAAAAAACGGGTTCAGCAGCCACAGCCCGGCCGCGACCAGCAAGGCAACCGAACCCGCGGCAATGCCGATCGCCTGCCAGAACTCGCTCGGCGCGAGCTTGGCGGCGCCGGGCGTCAGCAGCGTCACCGCGACCAGAAGCGGCACGATCGCGAGGTCTTCGAGCAGCAGAATGGAGACAATGCGCTGGCCGCGCGGCGAAGAAACCTCGCGGCGCTCATCCAGCAATTGCATCACCGTCGCGGTCGAGGTCAGCACGAAGCCCGCTGCCGCGAAGAATGACACCAGCGGCGACAGTCCCCAGAGCATGCCGATGCCGGTGAGCAACAGACTGCAGAAAGCCACCTGCGCGACACCAAGGCCGAATATTTCCTTGCGCAGGCTCCACAACCGCGAGGGCTGCATTTCGAGGCCGATGACGAAGAGAAACATCACGACGCCAAGTTCGGCGATATGCAGGATCGCCTGCGGGTCCGAAAACAGCCGGAGGCCGAAGGGGCCGATCACAACGCCGGCGGCAAGATAGCCGAGGACGGAACCGAGCCCGATCCGCTTGAAAATCGGCACGGCAATGACACCGGCCGCCAGCAGGGCCACGACCTGTACGAGTTGGGAGCCGGTATGCGCGTCGGCGGCCATCGGCAAAGCTCCGGTTCGAGACTCATGAAGCGGGCAGCCAGAATTGCACGCCCTTGCAGCATCGGAAAACGTCTTACAGGACAAAGCTGCCGGCGCGCGAGCGGTTGCTTCCAGGCGCTCTCGATGCCCCACCGAGGCGCAAGGTTAGCAACGCCTTAACCCCTGCCGAGCCGCCGGCCAATGAACGATTTATTGGCAAAATTCCACTAGAAGCGGCCGCAAAGGCAAAAAAGAAACGGTCGGCCATGCAGGGTGCCTCGTTCGCATTGGTGGTGAATATCGCCGTTGCCGCGTTGTTCGCGGCAAGCTTTGCCGTGATCGCCTTCGCCAATCCGAGCCACCGCCGCGCAGCGGGATTCAGCATCAGCTATGTGATCGGCATGCTGACGCCGATCAGCGAATTTCTGCTGCCGCTGTTTCGCTGGCCGGAGCCTTTCATGATCGCAAGCTATTTCAGCTTCATGGCGGGGCTGCTCGCCATGCCGATCGCGCTCGCGATTTTTTACGGCAGGCCGGCGCCATGGAAAGCCGCCGCCGCGATTTTTCTTGGCGCGGTTCTGATGCGCTGGATGCTGTGGGACGGCGAACGCAACACCCTTCCTTATGAGTTCTTGTTCCAGTTGCCGTTCTTCTTTGCCGCGGCACTGTCGTGCTGGGTGATTTTCTCCGCGCATCGCGGCGGCGCGCTCGAAGTCGCGGCAATGACGCTGTTCGGCATCGTCGCCCTGCATTTTCCGGCGAAGTCGTTTCTTGCCGTCGGCTTCGGTTCGGGACGAACGGCAGCGGAATACACCGCGAGCATCTATGCGCTGCTTTCGCAGGCAAGCACCGGCATCCTGTTGACCGCGACCGGATTGCTCGTGCTTCTCGTCACCGTGCAGGACATCATTCGCGAAACCAGAAGCGCATCCGAAACCGATGCGCTCTCCGGACTTGCGAACCGCCGCGGTTTCGATCTTCACGCCGCACGGGTGCTCTCGCGCGCCGCGCAATTTCGCGGGCCGGTCTGCGTCACCGTGTTCGATCTCGATCACTTCAAGGACATTAACGACACGTTGGGACACGCCGCCGGCGACCGCGTGATCCGCAGCTTCGCGCAATTGCTCCGCGAAAGGCTGCCGACCGCGTCAGTGATCGGCAGAATCGGAGGCGAGGAATTCGCCGTGCTGGCCGAGCGCACGACGCGGGACGTTGCGCGCCTGAGCGCGGAAGCGGTGCGGATCGCCGCCGCACAAGGTCACCCCGATCTGCCCGCCTTCACGGTCAGCGGCGGCGTCAGCGAAATTCTGCCCGGTGAAATGCTGGGCGACGCCATGCGCCGCGCCGACGCGGCCCTTTATGAAGCAAAACGGCAGGGCCGCGACCGCATTCGCGTGGCCGATATTCCCGCCGGCATCGCAGGCAATCGCCGCGCGCCCTAGCCGCTCGCGCAGCGATCGATCGCTCCGGCGTGTGAGACGTTAAAAGAGCGACCGGATTGCGAAGCTTCAGCCCTGCTGCGGAAATTCCTCCACATGGGTCTGCGCTGTGCGCCCCGAATATACAGCCCGCCTGCCCGGAAACGATACGACATACCCGGTGCAGCCTGCGGCCATCACCTTCCGGCAAAATCCGTCATAGGTGTAGCCCGGCGCCAATCTTTGCGCTTCGCCAATCGCTGCCTGCACGGCCGCGGCATCGAAAACTTCCGGGATGGATACATCGTACCGATGTGCCTTCAACTCCATGCTATCGCCGTCCGGCCGATAATAGCGCGCCGTGGCGTGGCGAAAGTCTATCGCATAACTTTCGAACCCGGCTTCGGCGAGTTTGCCGACGACCTGCGGAAACGTCAGCGTTCCGTCATAAGACGCAGCCAGACAAACGCGCGCGACCGACATTGCAACTGAATCCATTGCTGTTCCTCCTGCGGCTATTCGACCGGAACGGACTTGAGGCCACGCCGCTTGACGATTGATCTGAGGGTGCGCTCGAGCTGCCTTCGCTCCCGCTCCGAAAGGTCTGCGAAAAACTCCCGCTCATTCTCGTCTGCCAAGGCCGCAAGCTTCGGGACCAGCCTTGCACCGGCCGCCGAAAGCGCGAGCGTCTGCGCCCTTCCGTCTTCGGCGCTGTCGGCACGCAGGAGCAGCTTTCGCCCGATCAAGCGATTGGCTATTTTGGTGATGCCGCCGCGCGTCATGCCGATCTCGTCGGCGAGGCGGCTCGGCGCAATGGCGCCGCGCTCGAACAGAACGCGCATTACCACCCACTCCGCCACGCTCACATCTTCCGCGGCCATCTTTCGGGCGAAGCTTGCCGAAACATGGTTCGAGACGAACCGCAGCCAATAGCCCAGATGCGATTCCAGCGTCGGCACGCCCGCGCGCGTCATCACGCCTCCATTTAGTTGACATGGAAACTAGTTCGATATGATTTCCATGTCAACTATTTTTGGCTCTCTGCGAACGGCTCTCTGTTGTGGATCGGATTCTGACGGATCGGGTTCGCGGCTCTGCGGACGGTAGCGCTCGCGCCAAGCCCTTGGGCCGCATGCACGGCATGCCGTTCAGGCAGTGGCTTGCAACGCCAGAGGCGGATGTTCGGGTCTGAAAATAAATAGAGAAATGGCGCGCTCGGAGAGATTCGAACTCCCGACCCCCAGATTCGTAGTCAGGGCTCAACCCTTACCAAGCGTTGCCGAACGTTTCTTTCTGTTACCTACCCTATTGATCCGCTTAGCATTTCGTTGGAGCGTTGTTCCACCCTATTCCGTGAAATTCCTTCACGGTGGCGACTTGGTGGCTACTTCAATGAAGCTTACGCAACGAACCGTCGATGCGCTCGAACCGCAGGCAACGCCCTATATCGAGTACGACGACGATCTCAAGGGCTTTGGTATCAAGGTGTACCCGACGGGGGTGATGTCTTGGATCGTGGAGTTTCGTCCCGGCGCAGGCGGGCGGCGCACGAACAAGAAGCGCATGACTATCGGCAAGACCGACAAGCTTGATCCGGGTCAGGCTCGCGCTCTCGCGAAGGCGAAACTCGCCGAGATTGCGCTCGGCGGCGACCCGCTCGCTGCCCGCCAAAAGCAACGGCAACAAGCCACCGTGGCGGAGATGCTTGCGCGTTTCGTTGCCGAGTACGTGCCCGCCCACTACGCGGAAACCACAAAGCGTGAAGTGCTGCGCCACATCGAGAAGAACATTCTCCCCGCCTTCGGCTCCTGCAAGGTCGCGGAACTGTCCCGCGCCGAAATCAAGGCTTGGCACGCGAAGTTCGCTGACCGGAAATCTGAGGGCAATCTCGCGCTTGCTTACTTTTCCAAGGCAATGTCGGTCGCCTCTATTGAGTGGGAGCTTCGCGCCGACAATCCTTGTCAGGGCATCTCGAAGTTTCCGACCAAGGCCCGTGAGCGCGTATTTTCGCGAAATGAGATCGCAGCCTTCGGTGCCGCACTCGATGCAGGCGAGCGTTCGGGACGTTATCCGAAAGGCGTGTACGTTGCATTCCGGCTACTTGTCCTGACGACGATGCGGCGGGGCGAAGTTCTGTCGTTACAGTGGTCGATGATCGATCTTGAACGGCGAGAAATCCGGCTGCCAACCGGCAAGGGCGGATTCCGAGTTGTGCCCATTGGTGCGGCGGTCGCTCAGTATCTTGCAACTCTTGATCAGGGCGGCCCATTCGTTTGCTGCGGGGCGAAGGCCGATAAGCCTATCTCGCTCGCGACCTACAAGCGCGCGTGGGCCGTTCTGCGTGACGCAGCGGGGCTCACGGATGCGCACGGCCACGATTGGCGGCACACCGGCGCAACTATGATTGCGCAGGATGGCGCGTCTGCGTTCGTGTTGAAGGA
>DAORMJ010000003.1:9313-22660 GCA_035440445.1 Xanthobacteraceae bacterium | reverse complement strand
CGGCCACAAGTCGCTCGCGATGGCGCAGCGCTACGTGAACGATGTGAAGGAAGCGGGTAAAGCCGCGGCTGATCGCTTAGGCGAGGCAATGTCTGCGCGCATGTCCGGCAAAGCGGATGCAAAAGTAATTCTGCGCAAGGCGGGCTGACGAGACGATCTGCTCGGCGTCAACTGTCAAAATGATAACTCGCTTGAACACGATTGCTATTGACCGGAACTGAAAAACACCGTTTATGTCCGAAATGGCATTGGTCGAAGGTGTGACCGAAGTCGCAATGACCGCCCGGTAATCCCGCGGCGGTCTTTTCGTTTCGATGCGTGCTTCGCGCTGACGGAGCCGCGCTCTCGGCGTCAATCGCCAAAATGACGACACCGCTGAACTCGTTGGCTATTGACCGCCATCGAAATACGCGCAATGTCGGAAATGTCAGGCTCGTTTAACTGCGAGCGAAGTTGAAACCGCCCGGAAATTCCGCGGCGGTTTTTTTATTCCAATTTCCGCGCGCGAGCGGACCGCCCTCTTCATCTTCGGCGGTTCGCGCACCGCCGTCGATTCAAAAAAGCCCGTCTCGGTTCGCCGCGGCGGGCTTTTTGTTTTCCGGAACATTTCCATGACCAACACTCTGAACGACTTGGCGCGCATCCTGCGCCCCAAGGAAGCTGCCCGCTACATCGGCCTCTCTGCTTCGACGCTCGCCAAGATGCGTTGCCGCGGCGACGGCCCGAACTACGTCAAGCTTGGCCGTGGCGCGATTGGCTACCGCATCGCCGATCTCAATACGTACACGCAAGATCGCGTTCGCCGCGCGGTGAAGGAGGTGAAGTAATGAATCACTTCACCCGCTCCCCCCGCTACCTCGACTATGCCTTCATCAAGGATGCGGCGAAGCGCGATGCTCTCCGTATCGTCCGCATGCTTGCGCCTAACGGCAAGGTTATCGGCACCGAATACGTCGCGATCAATCCGCGCCGTAACGACAAGTCTCTCGGCAGCTTCAAAGTCAATTTGGCTTCGGGCCGTTGGGCGGATTTCGCCTGCGGTGTGGGCGGCAATGACCTGATCAGCCTCGTCGCCTACCTCTGCGATTTCCCGTCGTACTACGCGGCGGCGAAATGGCTCGCGGACTATCTCGATCTCGATCAGGTGTCGTGATGGAAAACCTGATCAATGTCTTGATGCCGGTTCCGGAGTCCGCTCCGGAGCCGGATACGCGGCACTTCAAACATGGCTTGCCCTCGGCGAGCCATGCGTACCGTGACGCCAACGGCGAACTCCTATTCTACGTTTGCCGCTACGATCTTGCGGACGGCGCGAAGCAATTCATGCCGTTCGTCTGCGTTCAATATGCCGATGGCACGCTTGGTTGGGCGCAGAAGGCACCGGATGCTCCTCGTCCGTTGTACGGTCTTGATGCTCTTGCCGCGAACGAAACCGGTCGCGTTCTTCTCGTCGAAGGTGAGAAGGCCGCAGACGCCGCGCGCCTTCGTTTTCCGCATCTCGCGGTTCTGACGTGGGCGAACGGTGCGAACTCGGTTGACAAGTCCGACTTCACCGTATTGAGCGAGCGCGATGTCGTGTTGTGGTCGGATAACGACGATCCCGGGCGTCAAGCGATGCGCAAGATCGCTGCAAAGCTTGAAGCGTGCGCAAAGTCCGTTTCGTTCGTCGATGTGCCGCCGTCATGGCCAAAAGGTTGGGACTTGGCGGATGCATTGCCCCTTACCGTAACCGAGCAAGAAATCCGCAAGCTCATCGACGATGCCAAGCCTGCGGCAAGCGAATGGACCGCGCCTGATCTTTCTGTGTTGCAGGAACGGCGCATCGCACCGCCTGCATTTCCGCTCGCGGTTCTCGGCCCGTGGCTGAACGAGGTGACGAACACGGCAGAAGCGAAAGGCGTTCCGGAGGACTATGTTGCTCTTCCTCTGTTCGTCGCCGCGGCTTCGTTGATCGGCAACGCGCGCTCCGTCAGCCCTTGGCCCGGTTGGATCGAGCCTTGCATCTTGTGGGGCGCGTGCGTCGGCGATCCGTCGTCGGGCAAGTCGCCTGCCGCTGATCCCGTACTCGCTGCAATTCACCACATCGAGAAGCAGCAAGCTTCTGACTTCGACGAGCGGTACCGTCAGTGGCAATCGCACGCCGAAGCTGCCCGCATTCGCGAGGAGGAGTGGGAGAAATCGGTCGCGAAAGCGGTTGAAGAAGGAACGGAGCCGCCTGCGCGCCCTGAAAATTCCGTGGCACCACCGGAGCCCAAGCATCCGCGGTGTGTTGTGAATGACACGACGCCCGAAGCGGTTGCTGCGATTGTCGCGGGAAATCCTCGCGGGATTCTAAGCTACCGCGACGAGCTTGCGGGTTGGCTGAACTCTTTTGTCCGCTACAACGGCGGCAACGCACAGCCGTTTTGGATCGAAGGCTTCGGTGGCCGTCCGTATCGCGTAGATCGCAAACAGAGCGCGCCGCTTTACATCGCGCGGCTCGCGGTAAGTGTGCTTGGGAATATTCAGCCCGATCATATCCGCGACCTGTTGATGGAGGGCCCGCAAGACGGCTTATCGGCTCGCTTCATCTTTGTTTGGCCTGATCGTCGCGCTCCCTCACGTCCGGCCAAAGCGGAGAACGTCGCGTTCTTCAAGAAGGCGCTCGGTAAATTGGCGTCGCTGCCCCTCGTCATGGATAACGGCGAGCCGGTACCGATTGTTCTCATGCTCGAACACGGCGCTGACGACGAGTTCAATCAGTGGCGTATCGCGCATGCAGAGAAGGAGCGTTTTGTTTCGACTAACCTCGCAAATGCGTTGGGCAAAATGCCCGGCCTTGTGCTGCGTCTCGCGCTTGTTCTCGAATCTCTGTGGTGGAGCGCCACGGAGGACGAAGTGACGCCGCAGGCGGTTTCGATCAAAGCGCTGCAAGCTGCGATCAATCTCTGCGACAACTATGTGATGGACATGCTGACGCGCGTGTATGGTGACGCCGCTCTGCCGCAAGTAGAACGCAATGCCACGACGCTCGCGCGTTGGATCACGAAGAACAAGCCCGCGAATATCAACCTTCGCGAGTTGCGCCGTACCACCGGGTTGCCCGGTCTCACGGAGGCCGACGACGTGAGCGCCGCTGCCGACGAACTTGTGGCCGCGGGTTGGCTGCGTCCCGCTCCCCCGACGCCGGGCCGCGGTCGCAAGCCCGGTGACTACCTCGTCAACCCCGCGATTCTCTCGAAGCAGTTTCCTCTGCCAAAATTGCCGAAATGACTTTTGGCAATTTTGGCAACGGAAACCGCATGGCGCTCGGGGAAACACCTCGGCTCCATCGGGAAAGGAACAAGTCCTTATTCCTTCGACGAAGTTATCAAGCTTGATGCCACGAAAAGCGCGAAAGCAACGCCGACGAATTGCGCTACCACGAACCACGGTGCGCTCGTCGGCGCGATCCCTGCGAACGTATCGGTCATGGCGCGCGCAATTGTGATTGCCGGGTTCGCGAATGACGTGGACGACGTGAACCAATAGGCAGCGACAATGTAGAGCCCGACGGCGGTCGCAATCGTCTCGACCCTCCTGCCCGCAAGCGCAAGGACCACGAAAACGAGGCCGCCGGTGGCGACAACCTCGCCGACGAGGAAGCCAAGTTCTTCGCGACCCTTCATCGAAATCTGCAACGACGGCAACCCGAACATCGCGTGCGCGAGAACCGCGCCGAGAACCATTCCGGCGACCTGCGCGAGCGTGTAGAACGCGGCGACGCGGAGCGTGATGGCCTTACGAACCGCAAGCGCAACTGATACCGCCGGGTTGAAATGCGCGCCGGAAACGTCCGCGAGCGCGACAATCAGAACGTACAGCATCGCGCCGGTCGCAAGGGAATTGGCAAGAAGCGCAAGCGCGACGTTGCCGCCTGAGAGGCGTTCCGCTGCAATCCCCGAGCCGATGACCGTGGCGGCAAGCAATAGGCTGCCGACGAACTCGGCTGCGAGCGCGCGGCGGATCACTCGACGCTCATCGTCTGCGCGGTCGCGCCCTCGCTCTTGCCAATCTCTTTCAGCTTCGAGCGCAACGCGAGCTCACTGAGCCCCTTGATCGGAAGCGCAGCGAATAACTCGATGCGGCGGTACAGACGGCCATACGCCTCTTGAAACGCGCGAGCGATCTCCATCTCGCTGCCCGTTACTGCGGCGGGATCAGGGACGCCCCAATGCGCCGTCATGGGCTTGCCCGGCCAAACCGGACAAGTTTCGCCCGCTGCGTCGTCGCAGACAGTGAAAATGAAGTCCATCTGCGGCGCACCGGGAGCGGCGAACTCACTCCACGATTTTGAGCGGTAGCCCGTCGTGTCGTAGCCCAAGCCTGCGAGCAGTTTCAGCGTATTCGGATTCGGTTCGCCCTTGGGCTGACTGCCTGCGCTGAACGCGCGAAGTTTCCCCTCGCCGACGCGATTCATGATGGCTTCGCCCATGATCGAGCGCGCGGAGTTGCCGGTGCAGAGAAATAGAACGTTAAAGGTATCGGACATCATGCCCTCGCTTTCGCCCGCTTCCTTTTCGGCGCGCACGCGGCGGGGCCGCAATCCTCGCCACCGCAACAGTTGTCGGTCAGGTAACCGAGCAGATCGTTCATCGTCTCGAACCGCGCCGCATAGATAAGGGAGCGCCCGTCACGACGAACGGTAACGAGCGCCGCATTCCGAAGGCGGTCGAAATGAAAAGACAGCGTGTTCGGCGCGAGTTTCAGCTTCTCCGCAACATCACCTGCGGAGAGACCTTCCGACCCTGCCTGAACGAGCAGCCGATAAACGTCGAGCCGATTGTCCTGTGCGAGTGCGGCCAAGGCAGTGACCACATCGATCTTTTCCATATTTCGACGATTATTGAACTATTTGGGTCGAGTCAATGGGGAGTGACAAAGAAAAACGCCCGTCGATTGCTCGACCGGAGCGAAGTAAAGCCGACGCGGTGCCTGCGTTCGGCTGCGCAATAGCGTATGCTGTTTTAACGCTTTCGAGGAGGATGCAATGGTCCGTTTTCTGTTGATTTCGTTCGCTCTACTAATCGGCGTCGCACCATCATCTGCGCAGCACGTTTCGCCTTACGCCGACCTGCAAGCTCGACCAATCAAGGCGCTATCGGCGCAACAGATCGCCGACCTACGCGCAGGGCGCGGCATGGGCCTCGCCCTCGCCGCCGAACTGAACGGCTATCCCGGTCCGTTGCACGTAATCGAACTCGCGGCACAGCTCGAACTTTCTACCGCGCAGCGGCAGCGGATGGAGACGCTATTCGCGGAGATGAAGGCAGAGGCATCCGCGCTCGGCGAAACACTTATCAACGATGAGGCCGCACTCGACCGGCTGTTCGCACGTCGCGAGATCAACGCCGACGCACTTGTAGCGGCAACGAACAAGATCGGCGCGACGCAAGCCGCGCTCCGCGCGTCGCATTTGAAATACCATCTCGCAACTGTCGATGTTCTACGTCCCGAACAGGTGAAGAAGTATGCCGAGCTGCGAGGTTACAACGCGGGTCACACGCAGCCGGAACAGAAACACCGCCACTGACGTGCAGGAAGTTCTGCTCGCCATTGCTCTCGGCGTCGTCGCTGCGGCGTATGCCGCCGTTGGGCAAGCAGGCGGCACCGGCTACGTCGCCGTTCTCAGTCTCGCGTCATTTGCGCCCGAGGCAATAAAAACTTCGGGCCTTGCCCTGAACATCATGGTCTCGGCAGTCGGTTGCTTCTATGCTTACCGCGCGCGTCTTCTTTCATGGCGTAGCTGTTATCCGTTCGCCATCTTAGGCGCGCCGTTTTCGGTGGTGGGCGGAGCAATCAACCTGCCCACGCATCTTTACTCGCCCCTACTCGGCGCGTTGTTGCTCGTCGCGGCGCTTCTCATGTTTCGATCCGCCCGGGGCGCGGCACGAAGTGACGCAACCGCTCCCGCAAACGCCCCGTTCGTTTACGCTCTCGTCGTTGGCGGCGTTATCGGTTTGCTATCCGGCGTGACCGGCGTTGGCGGTGGGATTTACCTCGCGCCCCTACTACTTCTTTTCCATTGGACCGCGACGAAGCAGGCCGCTGCAATTACAACGGTATTCAATCTCATGAACTCAGTCGCAGCGCTCGGGGGCGTTTTAGCTGTGAACCCGGTGTTCCCCACAGCATTGCCGGTGTGGTTGATAGTCGTCGCGATAGGCGCATTCGCCGGGGCGTCGTTCGGCTTACGTCTCGCTTCTCCGCGCGCGCTAAGGTTGCTGCTCGGAACATTGCTGTTAGCAGCCGCTTCCCGCATGATTTACTCGACATTTTTCGTAGCGATCTAAAAATATCGTGAAGCGACAAATGCAAACTACGCTTTCCGCAGTCATCATAACGGCAGCAACCCTCTCGCTCGGCTACTGCGCCTTCGGCGGCATGACCATGATGATCTTCACGGCGGGCTTTGCGGGCGGCCTTGCGTTATGGCTTGCACTGCCGACACGCGGTGTTTGGTTCGATGTTCGCGGTCCTTATTGGATCGCGCTTGCGCTATTTGCCCTGCATCGCGTCGAGGAAAATCGCTCCGGCTTTTTTGCGCGGCTCGCAGAAGTATCAGGGGTGCCAACACCTTCGCTCGCGTCGCCCGCTCTTGTCCTGCTTGTCGTAATCTCGGTCGGAGCATGGCTTGCTATTCCCGCCCTCCTAAAACGCGGCCACGCGCTCGGGCAATATTTCGCGTGGACGTTCTTCGCCTCCATGGGGTTCACAGAACTCGCGCACATACTCGTCTTCCCATTTTTCACCGACACGCCGCTTGCGTACTTTCCGGGGATGGCGAGCGTGTTTGCTCTCGCGCCCGTCGCGTGGTGGGGAATGTGGAGGCTTTATCGCGGCGCGAATACTTAGTTGCGCTCGACCAAGCCGCCGATGATGTGACAATCGCTGACGCGCTTTCTGTCACAGCTATCGATCATTGTCTTGAGTTCGGCGCGCAGGGATTGGAGGCTCCTAATTCGCTCCTCGATGTCGGCGAGCCGCACTCGCGCGATTTCATCTGCCTTGGCGCACGATTGTCGAGGGTTTTCTCGCAACGACAGAAGTGCCGCGATCTCGGTTATTTCAAACCCCATGCTGCGCGCATGACGAATAAATGCGAGACGTTGCACTGCCGCGTCGTCGAATAATCGCCGGTCATTATCTGCCCGGGGCGGAGGCGGAAGCAAGCCGATGCTTTCGTAATAGCGGATAGTCGGCACTTTCACGCCGGTCTGACGTGCCGCAGCGCCGATTGAATGGCCCTTCATGGTTCCTCTTGATCCTCTAGTGACTAGAGGATGTAGGGTCAGAGTCGGAAATAAGGAAGAGCCAATATGACCGATCTGCAAACTGCCCGTTTCCGGGTCGAAGGCATGGACTGCGCTGCATGCGGCGCGAAGGTCGAGACGGCAGTCCGCCGCGTGCAAGGCGTTCAGAACGTGAGCGTCAGCGTTAATACCGGCGCTCTCGCCGTCGAACATGAGCCGCAAACAGATTTAAGTGCGGTCAGCGACGCAGTGAACAGGCTTGGCTACAAAGCTAAGCCGGAGCGTTCAGAAAACGCAGAGCGCGGCCAACATCATGAACCAACTGACGCAGGCCCATGGTGGAAAAGCACGCGGGCAATTCTAACCGGCGCGTGCGGCATCGCGCTCGTCGCTGCATACGGCATCGGCAAAGTATTTCCCGCGATTGAAGCGCACGCCTTTCTCGGTGCGCTTTGCATTGGTCTGTTACCGATTGCTCGTCGCTCATTCAGCGCGGCTCGCATCGGCATGCCGTTTTCTATCGAGAGTTTGATGACGATTGCCGCTGTCGGCGCAGTCATCATCGGGGCGACCGAAGAAGCCGCGATGGTCGTGTTTCTTTTTCTTGTCGGCGAAATGCTCGAAGGCGTGGCAGCGTCGCGCGCGCGCGCAAGCATTCAGGGTTTAAGCGACCTGATCCCAAAGACCGCGTTGCTGATCGACAGCGGCGAGACGAAGGAAGTTCCCGCGTCCGAATTGACCGTTGGCGCGAAAATCCTTGCACGCCCCGGCGACCGTATTGCTGCGGACGGCATCATCGTTGAAGGCGAATCCGAAGTGAACGAAGCGCCTGTCACCGGCGAGAGCGTCCCGAAACGCAAGCGCGTCGAGGACAACGTTTTCGCGGGAACCATCAACGGTGACGCAGCGCTGACGATCAAGGTCACGGCTGCCGCGAGCGACAATACGATTGCGCGCGTGATCCGCTTGGTCGAGGAAGCGCAAGAGAGCAAGGCACCGACTGAGAGATTTATAGACCGCTTCTCGAAATATTATACACCCGCCGTTGTCGTATTCGCGGCTGCCGTCGCAATCCTGCCGCCGATGTTCGGCTTCGGCGGATGGCAAGAGTGGATTTACAAGGGCCTTGCCGTTCTCCTGATCGGCTGCCCGTGTGCGCTTGTTATTTCGACTCCTGCCGCAATCGCGTCTGCTCTTTCGGCAGGCGCACGGCGCGGCCTGCTTCTAAAAGGCGGAGCGGTTCTTGAACTAATCGGAAGCCTAACGGCTATTGCTTTCGACAAAACAGGCACGCTGACCGAAGGTAAGCCCGTTGTTACGGACGTGATCGGCCACGGCGCGGATGAACAGCGTGTGCTGTCTCTTGCTGCGTCGCTCGAAGTCGGTTCATCGCACCCGCTTGCGCTCGCCATTTTGAACCGAGCGAAATCCGAAAGCACCCCTATACCCCCTGCATCAAATGCGAAGGCGATTTCCGGAAAGGGTGTTAGCGCCAATGTCGGTGGAAGTTCGGTGTTTCTCGGCTCGCCTCAATCAGTCGCGGAGTACGCCCAACTTAGCGACGAACTCAAATCGCGCATCGTGGCGCTGAACGACGAAGGCAAAACTGTTTCGGTTCTTGTCGCCGATGGTGCCGTTGCGGGCTTGATCGCGCTACGTGATGAACCGCGCGAAGATGCCAAGGCGGGCCTCGACCGTCTGAAAGAACTCGGCATTAAGACCTTGATGCTGACCGGCGATAACAAGCGGACGGCGCATTCTATCGGGCGGACGCTTGGGATCGAGCCGCACGGCGAACTACTGCCGCAAGACAAGATGAACATCGTGGCCGAACTGCAAAAGTCCGGCGAAATCGTCGGTAAGGTCGGCGACGGCATCAACGACGCTCCTGCTTTGGCCTCCGCCGACGTAGGCATTGCGATGGGTGGTGGCACCGACGTTGCTCTCGAAACGGCAGACGCTGCCGTTCTGCATGGCCGTGTTAGCGACGTTGCTAATATGATCGAACTCTCACAGCGGACCATGAGAAACATCCGACAGAACATCGCGATTGCCCTTGGCCTCAAAGCCGTTTTTCTCGCGACGACGATCCTCGGCATCACCGGCCTGTGGCCCGCGATCCTCGCCGACACAGGAGCGACAGTTTTGGTGACTGCGAACGCGATGCGCTTGCTTCGGTCTTAGTGCCCGTCTTCAATTGACGGCTGCCCCGGGATGAGTAACTCGACCTTCCGGCATTTGCACTTCATGCAGACGAGCCGCTGCTCTATCGCGTCGAGCTTCACAGTGGGCGGGAATCGACCAACGCCAAGAAATTGCTCGCGCTTGCAGTGAAGGCATCGTGCCGGGATCATCGTCGATCCTGTTCGTCGGATCGTTTCGACGGTCTCGCGCCTCTGCGCCGACGTTGGCCGCCAATACGGGCGCTCGGGATCGACCTCGTTGCCGCGTGCGAACGGGAGTTGCGGACGATAAGGATCGCGCCCCGGCGGCAAGTCCGCTTCCGCCATGTCCGCACGTAGATCGCATAGATAGGCTTCGCAATTCTTGGGGCCGCTCAGGCGGTGCTTCTGCCGGTTTGCCGGATTGCGCCCGCACGTTGGGTAGCAGAGCCGTTCGACGAGGCGTTCGAGCGGAAATCCCGCTCCGAACTTCTCTACGAGGGACGCGAGCCGATAGCCGCCGCTCCTGCCGCAGCAATCGCAGCGCAGCCGAACAACGACGTAAGGGTATTGGCGCAACGTCCCGCGCGGGTCTTGCATCTCGCATCCGGTTTCCCCGCCGGTTGTGCCCGAAGCATTTGGGCCTCGGTACCGTCACGAATGCAAGTCGAAAGCTCGATGATCCCACATTCGTAGTCGGGAATGCGCGCGTAAGCTGCGAACCGATCATGTCGGTCTGTCGTCCTTCACCGCCGTCTCGCGCGCGCGTAGGGGTGTGCAAAATCCACCGGGTCCGAACAACGCTCGGGGAATCAAAAGGAGACGCCCGTTTTCGCCGCGTCTTTAGGAAAGAACGAGCAGGAAATCGCTGCGTATGATCTCGGGCGAGAGATGTTAAAAAAAATACGTCGCAAGTTCTGCGCGAGCGCGATCTCTATAGGCGCGTAGATACTTCTTTATGGAGACCCGCCCCCTTTTGTTTTCGCCCGGTTTTAATCGCGGATGGGACGCCGAAAATGTCGGCTCCTGCGAAAGGGGTGCGCGTGCCTCGATGCAGCGTCGCAACACCTAAAAACATTCTGTGGGAACATTTCGAGCCGTGCGGTGGCGACCCGGTGGCGACTTTGAAGCGCGGCCCGAACTGCCGTTCGGGCGGCGTGTAAAATAACGCTGAAAACAAAGGGGCAAATGGCGCGCTCGGAGAGATTCGAACTCCCGACCCCCAGATTCGTAGTCTGGTGCTCTATCCAGCTGAGCTACGAGCGCAATTTAGGCCCTGCGAACTACCCGCCTCGCCCGGCATTTGCAAGCGGCGGTGTGCGAAATGGCGCTCGAGCCGCGCCGAAATCCGCAGGAATAGGCCGGAACAGCCCTTAACGCGGGGCGGCTTCAGGCGCGGAGCCGCTTCTCGCGATAGTTTTCGAGCCGCGCCGGGCGGTCGGGAATCGAAATCCGGAACGCCGCGCCGATGGTGTCGTCCAGGAGTTTAATGTCGCCGCCATGCAGCCGGACGATTTCGGCAGCGATCGCAAGCCCCAGCCCCGTGCCGCCGGAGCGCATCGAGCCATGGAAGGGCTCGAACAGATGTTCGCGCGTGCGCGGCGGCAGGCCCGGGCCGGTGTCGGCCACTTCGAGCACGACGACGCCGCCTTCGCGGCGGCCGACGACGCGCACCTGATCGCGCGACGGATCGTTCGGTACGCGCGTTTGCAGTGCCTCGATGCTGTTGCGCGCAAGATTGAGCAGCACGCGAAACATCTGCTCCGGATCGGCGTCGATCGTCAGCCCCCGCTCGATCGAAGGCACCCAGCCGATCGCACTCGTCTCGTTGAGGTTCAGCGTATCGCGCACCTCGTCCACCAGATGTTCGACGCTGACCTGCTTGCGCATCGGCCGCGGTTCCTGCGCGCGGCCATAAGCGAGCGTCTGCTGGCAATAAGAGATCGCGCGATCGAGTGCCCGCATCAGCTTCGGCGCGATCTGGCGTACCAAAGGCTCGCGCAATCCGGAAATGCGGTCTGACAGAAGTTGCGCCGACGAAAGCAGGTTGCGCAGGTCGTGGTTGATCTTGGACACTGCAAGGCCGAGCGCTGCGAGCCTGCTCTTCTGATAGAGCGTCTGCGAAAGCTCGTATTGCATGCGCGCGAGTTCGCGCTCGGCAAGGCCGATCTCGTCGGCGCGGCGCGAGGGCGACAGGATCCGGCTTGCGTCTTCCGGGTTCTGCGCGAAGCGCATCATCTGCTCGGTCATGTTGCGCAGCGGACGCACGAAGAGCCAGATCAGCGTCGCATAAACCAGCGTCGCGGTGATCACCGATATGATGAGCGACACCCAGAGAATGTTCTGCGAGGCGGCGAGCATCGCGGCGTAAAGCGGCCGTTCGGAGAGAATGACTTCGATGAACTCGCCGCCCATCGGCGCGGAATCGAGCACGCGGATGGTGCGATTGCCGCCAGTCGCAAGCGTCGCAAAGGCATCCATGATCGACGCGATAAAAGAATAGTCGCGCAGGTCGATGCTGTTCTGCACCGCCGGCGGCATTTCCGACACCGACAGGAGCCGCCGGGTATTGCCGAATTTCACCGCGACGGCGGTGGCACCCGCACCGTCGAGCAGACGCTTCGCCAGTTCCTGCGGCACCATGTTGTCGGGGGTCGCATCGAGCGCGAGCACGGCAAGCCGCGCGGTCGCGGCGCGATCCTTCAGCCACATCGTGCGCACGTTCGCGATCGACGGCACGTAGATCAGCACTTCGGCGAGCAGCACGAACAAAATGGTCAGGAACAGGAGCTTGCCGGAGAGACCCACGCGAAAAGGCGGGTTCGCAACGGCTGAAGCGCCATCCTTGCCGGCAGGTTGTTCGGTCATGCATGCACCATGCGACGGCGGCCTATCGAGGTCAATTCGCCCGCCATCTAAGGCTTAACGCCTTGCTGCGGCTCCGGCCGCCGCAACCGCGCGAGGCGCTTACGGAAGAGGAGCGGCACGATCACGAGGAGCGAAAAGAGCGCGAGGCCGGCGATAAGTTCGTTGGAAACGAACAGCATCGGATCGAATTCTATTCTGCAGTCCGTTCGCCCTGCGGCCTCGCAGGCGCGGAACGCCTTCAACTGCTTCTCGAAACCCTGATCGAGCCCGGAGCCGATGAAGCCGAAACAGAACGCGATCGGCGCGATCCCTATCATGGTCGCGGGCACGAAGGTCTTGAGCGGCACGCGAAAGAGGCCGGAGGCAATGTTGATCGCGATATAAGGCACCACCGGAATGAGCCGCAACAGCACGATGTAGCCGAACGCGCCGTCGCGGAAACCTTGCGCGAGTTTCTGGAAGCGCGGGAGTGAAGCCTGCTGCAGGCTCGCGCCGAGCGAAGCGCCGCCGATCAGCACCGTGATGACGCCGCCGAGCGTCGAGCCGAGAATGCCGCCAAGCGCCCCGAAGAAAGCGCCGAACAGGAAACCGCCGAACATGGTGAAGACCACGGCCCCCGGCACGGCGAAAACGATCGCTGCGCTATAGACCGCGGCATAGATCGCAAAGGCTGCAAAAGGGTGGCTTTCGACCAGCCGGTCGAGCGCCTCCGAATGGCGGATCGCGCTTTCCATCGAAATATAGCGATGCAACCCGAGCGCGAAGACCGCGACAACACCCGAGAGCAAGAGCACGAGCGGCAGATAGCGCAGCACCAGCGCACGGCGGCCGGGGCCTCCCACCTCTGCGGAACCTTCCATAAAAGCTGCCTTTTCCTGCGTTTGCTTGGGTGGCTGGCGGCGCCCCGCGCCTTATACAATGTGTCGCGGCGGGATTACGCGGAAATGAAGGGCCGGGGTTTTCCGCGCCTGTTTCCGCCGGAATCGCGCTTGCGTGGCCGAAAATGGCCTGTTTCCATTGACTTCCCCCGCGCGTGGCCCCTATAA
>DAORMJ010000003.1:0-9192 GCA_035440445.1 Xanthobacteraceae bacterium | reverse complement strand
TTCGCATCGATCTACTGGAGTAAGACCCGTGAAACGGACCTATCAACCGAGCAAACTCGTCCGCAAGCGCCGGCATGGCTTCCGCGCGCGCAAAGCGACCCTTGGCGGCGCCAAGGTTCTGGCCGCCCGCCGCCGTCGCGGACGCAAGCGTCTCTCGGCGTAATCAGGCGCCCGGTTCGGGCTCGCCCTTCATGAACCGGATCGTAAAACGCGCGGACTTTCTCGCAGCTGCCAAGGCGGCGCGGGCGAGTGCCGCGCCTTTCTCGTTGCAGGCCCGCGACCGCAAGGACGACGCCGCGTTCCGCCTCGGCCTCACCGTCACGAAAAAATCCGGCAATGCCGTCGAGCGGAACCGGATCCGCCGCCGCCTCCGCGCGGCTGCGCGCGCCGTTCTGCCGCAAGCGGGCAAAGCCGGCTTTGACTATGTAGTCGTCGCCCGCCGCGCCGCGTTGACCGCCGCCTTTCCGGAACTTCTCGGCGGTCTCGAAAATACGATCAAACAAGTCCATAAGACCCGGCGCTAAAACCGAAGCCGCCGACGGAGAAGAAGCATATGGCCGACCAAAAAAACACGCTGCTCGCGATCGTCCTGTCGGTGATCGTGCTGGTCGGCTGGCAATATTTCTTCGCTGCACCCCAGCTCGAGAAGCAAAAGCAAATTCAGCAGCAGCAACAACAACAGCAGCAGACCAAGACAGGCCCGCAAGGCCCGCAGACGCCGAGCCAGACCGGTCCGCAGTCACCTTCCACGCCGCAGACACCGCAGACGCCGCAGACTTCCACCACGCAGCGGCCCGCCGGCATGACGCGCGATCAGGTGTTGAACACCTCCGGCGCACGCGTGCAGATCGAAACGCCGCGCATCCGCGGCTCGATCGCGCTCAAGGGCGCGCGCATCGACGACGTGGCACTCACCGACTATCGCGAGACGGTCGATCCGAAGAGCCCGAACATCATTCTCCTGGCGCCGTCCGGCAGTCCGCTGCCGTTCTACGCCGAGTTCGGCTGGGTCTCGGCCGACCCGAAGCATAAGATGCCGGACGCGGATACGGTGTGGACGCGCGATGCCGGCAATACCGGCGCGCTGACGCCCGCCAATCCGCTCAAGCTCGTCTGGCAGAACGGACAGGGCCTCACCTTCCGCCGCACCATTTCGATCGACCAGAACTACATGTTCAAGGTCGCCGACGAAGTGGAGAACGGTACGCAGGAAACGCTGCAGCTTCATCCCTACGGCCTCGTCTCGCGCCACGGCACGCCGCAGGTGCTCGGCTATTACATCCTGCATGAGGGCCTGATCGGCGTTACCGGCGATTCGAAGCTGCACGAAATCCAGTATTCGAAGATCGCGGACCAGCCGGCGCAGAACTTCAAGACCACCGGCGGCTGGTTCGGCATCACCGACAAATACTGGGCCGCAGCACTCGTGCCGCCGCAGACCGCGAGCATGAATGCGCGCTTCTCCGCGGGCTCGCTCGGACCGGTCAAGACCTATCAGTCCGACTTCCTGCTCGATGCGATCTCAGTCGCGCCTGGCGCACGAGCGCAGACGCAGTCGCAGCTCTTTGCCGGCGCGAAAGAAACCGCCGTCATCGATGCCTACGAGAAAAACGACAACATCAAGAACTTCGAACTGATGATCGACTGGGGCTGGTTCTATTTCATCACCAAGCCGCTGTTCAAACTGCTCGACTGGTTCTTCCGCCTCACCGGCAACTTCGGCTACGCGATCCTGATCGTCACGGTTCTCATCAAGATCGCCTTCTTCTGGTTTGCCAACAAATCCTACGCCTCGATGGCGAAGATGAAGATGGTGCAGCCGAAGATGGAGGAAATCCGCAAGCGCTACGCCGACGACAAGGTCGCGCAGCAACAGGCGCTGATGGAACTCTACAAGACCGAGAAGATCAATCCGCTGGCGGGCTGCTGGCCGATCCTGATCCAGATCCCGGTCTTCTTCGCGCTCTACAAGGTGTTGTTCGTGACGATCGAAATGCGTCACGCGCCCTTCATCGGCTGGATCCGCGATCTTTCCGCGCCGGACCCGACCAACCTCTTCAATCTGTTCGGCCTCTTGCCGTTCGATCCGACCATGATCCCGGTGTTCGGCCAGTTCCTGCATCTGGGCGTGTGGCCGATCCTGATGGGCATCACGATGTGGGCGCAGATGAAGATGAACCCGTCGCCGCCGGATCCGACGCAGAAGATGATCTTCGACTGGATGCCGGTGATCTTCACCTTCCTGCTCGCCTCGTTCCCGGCCGGTCTCGTGATCTACTGGACCTGGAACAACTTCCTCTCGGTGCTGCAGCAGGGCGTCATCATGAAGCGCAACGGCGCCAAGATCGAACTCTGGGACAACCTGCGGTCCTTGTTCCCGAAGAAGAAAGCCGCGAACGACAATTAGGCGGGCGGCTATACGCCACCCCCTCAACGTCGTCCCCGCGAAAGCGGGGACCCATAAACCCGGCTTGCGAGAATCGAGAGACGGGTGGTTATGGGTCCCGGCTCGCGCTCGGCTTTGGCCTCGCTTGGCCGGGACGACAATAGAGTCTAAGCAACGCCCATGATCGTTCTCGACGATATTTCGCTCCGCGTGGCGGGGCGGCTCCTCATCGACCACGCCTCCGTCTCGATTCCGGAAGGCGCGCATGTCGGCGTGGTCGGCCGCAACGGCTGCGGCAAGACCACCCTGTTCCGCGCGATCGAGAACGAGATCGACATCGAAACCGGCTCGATCCACAAGCCGGCGCGCGCCCGCATCGGCCGCGTCGCGCAGGAAGCGCCGGCGGGGCCGGACAGCCTGATCGACCGCGTGCTCGCCGCCGATACCGAGCGCGCCTCGCTCCTTGCCGAGCGCGAAACCGCGACCGATCCGATGCGGATTGCCGAAATCGAAATCCGGCTCGTCGATATCGACGCTTACTCGGCACCGTCGAAGGCGGCAAAAATTCTCTCGGGCCTCGGCTTCGACGAGGCGGCACAGGCGCGGCCCTGCTCGTCTTATTCCGGCGGCTGGCGCATGCGGGTCGCGCTCGCGGCACTCCTCTTCGTCGAGCCCGATCTTCTCCTGCTCGACGAGCCGACCAACTATCTCGACCTCGAAGGCACGCTGTGGCTGCAGGATTATCTCGCGAAATATCCGCACACGATCATCCTGATCTCGCATGACCGCGACCTGCTCGACACCTCGGTCTCGCATATTCTGCATTTCGACCAGAAGAAGCTGAAGCTTTATCGCGGCAACTTCTCCTCCTTCGACCGCCAGCGGCGCGAGAAACTCGTGCTCGACGAAAAGGCGCGGAAGAAGCAGGACGCGGCGCGCGCGCACATGCAGGCTTTCGTCGATCGCTTCAAGGCGAAGGCCTCGAAGGCGCGCCAGGCGCAGTCGCGCATGAAGGCGCTCGCGAAGATGGAGCCGCTTTCTTCCCACATCGAAGACGCGCCGGCCGCGATCTCGATCCGCCATCCGGAGAAGACGCTTTCGCCGCCGATCATCGTCTATGACGGCGTGTCAGTCGGCTACGAGCCGGGCAAGCCGATCCTGAAGAATCTCGAACTGCGCATCGACGAGGACGACCGCATTGCGCTGCTCGGCCCCAACGGCAACGGCAAATCGACCTTCGCGAAGCTGCTTGCAGAACGCCTGCAGCCGGAAGGCGGCAAGGTGGTGCGGGCATCCAAGATGGAAGTCGCCTATCTCGCGCAGCATCAGCTCGACGAACTCAATCCCGAACACTCGCCGGCCGAGCATGTCCGCGCGCTGATGCCGGGCGCGCATGAATCCAAGATTCGCGCGCGTGCGGCAGAAATGGGCTTCTCGGCGGCTGCGGCCGATACGAAAGTTTCACAACTATCGGGCGGCGAGAAAGCGCGGCTTTTGCTTGGGCTCGCTGCCTTCAACGGGCCCCATCTGCTCATTCTCGACGAGCCTACCAACCATCTCGACATCGAGGCGCGCGCGGCCCTCATCGAAGCCGTGAACGATTATCCGGGTGCGGTCATTCTCGTTTCCCACGACCGCCATCTGTTAGAGGCTTGCGCCGACCGGCTCTGGCTCGTCGGCAATGGCACGGTGAAGCCCTATGAGGGCGACCTCGACCAGTATCGCCGCGAAGTGCTCGGCGGTTCCGGAGCCGAGCGCATGACCGGCAAGGAAAGACGCGCGGCCAATAAGGCGGCGGCCGGCAAGCCTTCGCTCGGCAACATCAACAAGAAGATCGCATCGCTCGAGACCGAAGTGCAGAAGCTGGAAGAAGAAATCTCGCGCCTCGATGCGCAGCTTTCCGACCCCGACCTGCATGCGCGCAATCCGCGCGAGGCTTCGTCCATCGGGGCGGCACGCGCCCGCGCATCCGACGCGCTCGCGAAAGCCGAGGCCGAGTGGCTTGCGCTTTCCGCCGAGCGGGAGGCGATGGAGGCATGAGCATGGATTTCACATCGCGCGAAATCGAAACCGGCCGCAAGCTCTTTGCAGGCGAATTCGAATTCTTCGCCGGCGCGGATAAACCCGACGCACTGCCCAAACCCAAAGGCATCGAAGTCGCCTTCGCGGGCCGCTCGAATGTCGGGAAATCGAGCCTGATCAACGCGCTCACCAACCGCAAGGCGCTGGCGCGCGTCTCGATCACGCCCGGCCGCACGCAGCAGATCAACTTCTTCAAGTCGCAAGGCGATCTCGTGCTCGTGGACCTGCCCGGCTATGGCTACGCCAAGGCCGCGAAGGAAAAGGTCAAGGCATGGAGCGGCTTCGTGCGCGTTTACTTGCAGAAGCGCGCGAATCTCGGCCGCGTCATCGTGCTGATCGACGCGCGACATGGCGTGAAAAAGAACGACGCCGAGATGCTCGACGAATTCGACAAGACCGCCGTGAGCTACATGGTCGTGCTGACGAAGTGCGATGAAGTCAAAAAGGCCGACCTGCCGAACGTGATCGAGGCGGCGAAGGTCGCGATCGCCAAACGCCCGGCGGCCTTCCCGGAAGTCTTCGCGACGTCGTCTTATGAAGGCGATGGCATCCCGGAAGTCCGTGCAGCGATCGTACGGCTCATGAACGAGCGCGGCTACAAGCCCTAACCCTTAACGCGGCGTCTGCGGCGCCTGCGGCTGTTCTTTTTCCGGCGCCGGACGAAGCACCTTGTAAAGCTGGAAACGCCTGCCCTCTTTGACGAGCTGCAGACGCTCGCTGTCCGGATTGAGCGCCTCCGGCTCGGTGAAAAGCAGATAGACGTAGTCGAAATTGCGGGGCCAGCCGTCCCAGTAATTCTCGATCTCGTCGCCTTCCAGATCGGCCGCGATCAGGAACTGGCCGAGGCTCGGCGGCGTACCGTCCTCGACGTCGGCGATGTGGCTGTACTCGTTTTTCACCTGCAGGATCTGCTTGCCCTTCACGGTGAAAGCAGTGGTCACGAGCGAGGAGCGCTCGATCATGGCGAGACAGGCCGCGTGGATATAAGCGAGATCGCGGGCGTTATCGCCGGCACTGGAATCCGCATAGACCACGAGCACGCGCGAGCCCGGCGCGATCTCGGTAATCGAATTGCGGAAGTCCAGCGTCGAACGCGACAATTGCTGCCATACGGTCTGCACTTCCACGACGCGGATCGCGAGCAGCACGAACAGCACCGCGGCGAAAGCCTGCCGCACCGCCTTGTGCTTTAGCTCGAGATGCATGCAGGCGATCACCATGAAGGCAAGACCGATGGGAAGGCGCTGGTCGGCCATATAGGTCGCGAACACCACGCGCGGCATCGCGAGATAAACAATGCCGCCGACGCCGAGCAGGAACCAGCCGAAGCGGTGAAATTGCAAGACCCGGTAGCGCATGGCCCAGAGGCCCGCCGCAATCACGATCGCGGCAAGCGCGATTGCGACCAGATCGTAATAGGTCGTGAAGACCAGCATCACGCCATCGACCTTGCCGTTCGCTTCCCAGAAATTGAGGTTCGCAAGCGTCAGCGTCGGGCTGACATAAAGGAGCGGCAGCACGATCAGGAACGGCAGACCGACAGACGCGAAAGCAGCCAGGCGGCGCAGGCTCAGCTTCCGCCCCTGCAGCGACTCCCGATAAAGCTCGTAAGCCAAGAGCCCCAGGCCATAGAGCCCGGCCGCGAAGAGATGGCAGAAGAACAGCGCCAGCACGAAGAGCGCGGAAACCACATAGCGCCAGGGCCAGGCGCGTTCGCGCAGCCAGATCCAGCTCGCGAGCGCCCAGAGTGCTACGCCAATGCCGAAGAGATAGTTCATCACCCCGACCAGGAGCACGCCGTTATAAAGCAGCGGGAAGGAGATCAGCGGCATCGCCGACCAGTAGCCGTAGAGCGCGCGGTTCAGCGCCAGCGTCCCGGAAAGCGTGATGACGAAAATCGAGATCAGGAAAATCTCGCCCGCGAGATAGACGTCCATGAAGCGATGCAGGAATGGGACGATCAGGTCCATGACCAGATTGGGAATCACAGCCCAATCCACTTCGTAATATTTCGCAAGCAGCGGATCGGAGCCGATCGCGGTGATGACGTGCATCCGCGCCAGATGATTCACGTAATCGGAAAGCGGCGGCAGCGGATGCGTCAGCACCGGCATGGCCGCGACCGCGCTCAAAAGCACAAAGAGGATGGCAATCGTTCCGCGCGAAAAATCGCCCGGCCTGCGCGTGCGCCGGATTTCGGTCTTCGTCATGGGGGAAGCTGGCCGCACTTTCGGAGAATCTTCGCCGTGGAACGGCTCGCCGATAATCCCGGCCGCATGAAGGCAATATGAATGAAACGGAACGCGCCTGCGCCCTTTCGTTCCCGCTGCCAAATCGGCTAGAAGTTCCGGCCAAACCGGGACGCATTTCATGAGCAAAGACGCCATCCCCGCCGACGCCCACGAGCAGGCACGCATCCTCGCCCAAGCGCTGCCGCATATGCAGCGCTATGACGACGAGATCGTCGTGGTGAAATACGGCGGCCACGCCATGGGCGACGACACCCTCGCCCGCGAATTCGCCCGCGACATCGTGTTGCTGGAGCAGACCGCGATCAATCCGGTCGTGGTCCATGGCGGCGGTCCGCAGATCGGCCAGATGCTGGACAAGCTCGGCATCAAGTCCGAATTCCGCGACGGCCTGCGCGTCACCGACCAGAAGACGGTCGAAGTCGTCGAAATGGTGCTGGCGGGCTCCATCAACAAGCAGATCGTCGGCTTCATCAACGAAGCGGGCGGGCGCGCCGTCGGCCTTTGCGGCAAGGACGGCAATATGGTGAAGGCGAAAAAAGTCACGCGCACCACGCGCGACAAGGATTCCAACATCGAGCGGGCGATCGATCTCGGCTTCGTCGGCGAGCCCGACGAGGTCGATACCACCGTGCTCGAACAGATCCTCGGGCGCGAACTGATCCCGGTGCTGGCGCCGGTTGCATCGGGCGTGAACGGCGGCACCTTCAACGTCAACGCCGACACCTTCGCAGGCGCGATCGCAGGCGCCCTCAACGCCAAACGCCTGCTCCTGCTCACCGACGTGCCGGGCGTGCTCGACAAGTCGAAGAAGCTCATTCCCGAACTGTCGCTGAAAGAGGCGCGCAAGCTCATCGCCGACGGCACGATCTCGGGCGGCATGATCCCGAAGGTCGAGACCTGCATCGATGCGCTGGAGCGCGGCGTCGAAGGCGTCGTCATCCTCGACGGCAAGGTGCCGCACGCGGTACTGCTCGAACTGCTCACCGATCACGGCGCCGGCACGCTGATCAAGCGCTGATGTTTCCGTGAAGTTCTTCGCACGACGAAGAACCCTTTTTTACCTCCCCCCTTGCGGGGGAGGTCGACCGCGAAGCGGTCGGGTGGGGGGGAACGAGAGCTCGACAATAGCGGCCGCAATACCCCCCACCCCAACCCTCCCCCGCAAGGGGGGAGGGAGAAAGTTATTGTTCGCGGCTGTCGTCTCCTTATTGCTGCTGTTCGCTTCTTCTCCTGCCCGCGCCGATCTCGAAATCTGCAATCGCACGAGCTTCGTGATCGAGGCCGCGATCGGCGTCGAAACCAAGGGTGCCGCCGCGACGCGCGGCTGGTTCCGCGTCGATCCCGGCGCATGCCGCGCGGTACTGCGCGGCGAAGTCACCGCCGATCATCTTTATCTGCATGCCCGTGCGCTGCCGCTTTACGGCGTTCTGCGGCCGTTAAGTGCGGCGAAGCTGGAGCTATGCACGGGCGACGGCGACTTTCTCGCCGCCGGCGCGAAGGCTTGCACCAAGCCGAATGAGCGCATGCTGCCCTTCGCCGAAGTGAAGCCGACGAAGACCGGCAACGACTGGAGCATCTATGTCGCGGAGAGTGCCGGCTACGACGCCGAGCAGGCACGCATTGCCGCGATCCAGCGCCTCTTGACCCTCGCGGGTTTCGATGCCGAGCCGGTCGATGGATCGATGGGCGCGAAGAGCGAGGCGGCACTTGCTTCGTTTCTGAAAAGCCGCGGCATTGCGATCGATGCCGCACTTCACCCGGATTTCATCGACGTGCTGCTTGCGGCCGCGCGCGACGGCAATGCGCCCGGACTCTTGTGGTGCAACGACACGAGGCATGTGGTCATGGCCGCGGTCGGAATCGAAAGCGACGGCGTGGTCGCCACGCGCGGCTGGTGGAAGATCGATCCCGGCGCGTGCCTGCGCCCGGAAATGCCGCGCCGGGTCAGCGGACGCGTGTTCAGTTTTGCCGAAGCGATCGATGCCTCCGGCATGATCGTCGAGCGCAAGGGGCGCGCGCTCAACTGGGGCGGCAGCAACAAGTTCTGCGTGAAGAACGCCCGCTTCGAAATTCGCGAGCACGCGAACTGCGCGGCGCGCGGTTACGATGAAAAAGGCTTCGCACCCGTCGCGCTTTCCGCGCAAAGCGGCGCGACGCTGCGGTTCGGAGAGTAAAATTTCACAAATGTCATTCCGGACGACCTACCAAGTCGGGTTTACCTGACTTGGTCATCAATAATCCGATCTCGGGTAAACCCGAGATCGGTGGGTCGATCCGGAATCCAGAGCGATACGGCAAAACCTTCGCCTGCAGCCTCTGGATTCCGGGTTCACGCCTTCGGCGTGCCCCGGAATGACAGCAGATAGCGACGTCATTGGTGAGGCGTGTCCTTCTCTCCGCGTTGCGGGGAGAGGGACATACGTGTCGTCCCCGCGAAAGCGGGGACCCATAACCACGACTGAATGTTATTTT
>DAORMJ010000002.1:215197-215410 GCA_035440445.1 Xanthobacteraceae bacterium | reverse complement strand
GATCGCAAGCGACCTTGCCAACCCCGATTTCGTGAAATTCGCGGAGAGCTTCGGCGCGAATGCCGAGCGCGCGCGCAACGCGGACGAGCTGCGCGCGGCGGTCAAGCGCGCGATCGCCCGCCGCGACGGGCCGACCCTGATCGACGTGCCGGTCGGGCCGATGCCGAGCCCCTGGGAATTCATCCTGATGCCGAAAAACCGGGGTCTGTGACG
>DAORMJ010000002.1:108629-215183 GCA_035440445.1 Xanthobacteraceae bacterium | reverse complement strand
CCTCGCACAGCTATCAGAGCACGATGGATTTGATTACGACTACGCCTGCGCTTGCCGCAGCCTGCGAGCGGCTTTCGAAGCATCCTTTCGTTACCGTCGATACCGAATTCCTGCGCGAGACGACCTTCTGGCCGAAGCTCTGCGTCGTGCAACTCGCCTCGACCGACGAGGCCGTCATCATCGACGCGCTGGCCGATGGCCTCGATCTCTCGCCTTTCTTTGCCTTGATGAGCGACGAAAACGTCGTGAAGGTGTTTCACGCGGCGCGGCAGGACATCGAAATCGTCTGGCATCGCGCCAAGATCATCCCGCGCCCGATCTTCGACACGCAGGTCGCCGCCATGGTGCTCGGATACGGCGACTCGATTTCCTACGACCAGCTCGTGCAGCGCACGACCGGCGGGCAGATCGACAAATCATCGCGCTTCACCGACTGGGCGCGCCGTCCGCTGACGCAACAGCAACTCACCTATGCCATCGCGGACGTGACGCATCTGCGCGATGTCTATCAAACCCTCAAAGCCGACCTCGAGAAGAAGAACCGCACCAGCTGGCTCGACAGCGAGATGCAGATCCTCACTTCGCCTTCGACCTATGAGCAGCATCCGGAGAATGCGTGGATGCGGCTCAAGGCGCGCGTGAAGAAGCCGAAGGAAATCGCGGTGCTGATGGAAGTCGCGGCCTGGCGCGAGCGCGAGGCGCAGTCGCGCGACGTGCCGCGCGGGCGCATCATCAAGGACGACGTGATCGGCGAGATCGCGATCCAGCAGCCGAAGACCGCCGAAGCGCTCGGGCAGCTTCGCTCGATCCCGAAAGGGTTCGAACGCTCGCGCTCCGGCGAAGGCATTCTCGCCGCGGTCGAGGCCGGGCTTGCGCGCGATCCCGCCACCTTGCCGAAATTCGAGCGCTACAAGCCGCTATCGAACGGCGCATCCGCCACCGTCGAACTGTTACGCGTACTCCTGCGCATGACGGCGGAAGAGAACGGCGTCGCCGCGCGCGTGATCGCGAGTGCGGACGATCTGGAAGCCATCGCGCTCGACGACAATGCCGACATCGAAACGCTGCGCGGCTGGCGGCGCGAACTGTTCGGAGAACGCGCGCTGAAGCTCAAGCGCGGCGAAGTCTCGCTCGCCATGCAGGGCGGCCGCGTGGTGGCAAGGGAAAGTTAGTTTCCCAAGTCGTCGTCCCCGCGTTCGCGGTTAAACAATCTCGATCTGATATTGCCGGCCGATCAGCTTGCCGAGCTGACGCACGCGATTGGTGAGCCTGCCACCGGCAAGGGCCGCGAGTTCGCCGGACAGTTTCAGTTTCAGCACGCCATGCTCCACGACCAGCGGCGAGCGCGGCAGCACGCCCGGCATGGAAGCGCTCGCGACATAAGCTACCCGCAACACCGCGCCGAGGATGCGCGCGCGGTCGAGGAGCCGGGTCGTCGCGATCTCGCGAATGCGGGGCGACAGTTCTTCGTCGTTCAGGCCCGCATAGCGATAGAACACGGCGAGCGCGAGATAAGCGCGGCCGGGATGATCGATGCCGGAGAACGCCGCGTTCGAGATGATGTTCAGGCTCTGCTCGCCGCGATAATCGGGGTGCGCGCGCCAGCCGATGTCGGCAAGCAGGCAACCGGCATGGCGGAGCCGCAACTCGTCCGGCGTCTCGTCGATGCCGGTGCTCTCCATGAACTTGTCGGTCCACTCGATCAGCTCCTCGCCATGTTCGGGCGAGCGGGACCGCAGCAGATTGAATTCGCGCGCGGCTTCGGTCAGCGGATCCTGCGCGCGTTCTTCGTCGGACAGCTTCTCGAACAGGAGGCCTTCGCGTACGCCGAGTGCCGAGACCACGATCGAGGCGGGCTTGCCCGCTTTCACGATCTGCTCGAGCACGAGCGAACCATACGCCAGCAGCGGGCGCCGCGCTTCCGCGACCACCTCGATCCGCGAGAGCGTATCGGGATCGACGCGATGGATCAGGCTCGAAAACTCCATCGCTTCCTTGGCCGGGATCGAATAGCCGTGCATCACATGCAGCGGATAGCCTTTCTGCATCATGTGCAGCCGCGCAATCGCGCGCCAGGTGCCGCCGACCGCGTAGAAGGTGCGGCCCTTCAGACTCTTCAGGAGCGGTTCGTTCTCGAGCTTCTCGCGCGTGATCTTTTCAGCCTGCTTGATCGAGCGCGACGACGCATCTGCAAGCGACAGGCTTCCGAGCGGCATGGTGATCCCCTCGCCGATCTCCTCGCCCTTCACGTCGACGAGTTCGAGCGAACCGCCGCCGAGGTCGCCGATGATGCCGTCGATGTCGAGCGAGCCGGAGAGCACGCCGTAAGCCGCAAGCCGCGCCTCGCGGTTGCCGGAAAGGAGCTCGATCTCGCAGCGGCAGATTTTCTGCGCGCGCTCGATGAATTCCGGACCGTCCTCGGCATCGCGCACGGCGGCGGTCGCGATCGCGATGGCTTCGCCGACCTGCATGACGTCGCAGAGCGCACGGAAGCGCGAGAGCGTGGAGAGCGCCTTCTCCACCGCGTCGGGCGCGAGCCGCCCCTTGGTCGCGACTTCGCGGCCGAGACCGCACAGCGCCTTCTCGTTGAAGAGCGGCGTCAGGTTACGGCTCAGCCGCTCGTACACGACGAGGCGGACCGAGTTCGAGCCGATATCGAAAACGGAGACCGGCCTGCCCGCGGCGGGCAAGCGGCCGCGCGCATCAAGCGGATTGCTTGGAGCGCTCCGTCTTACGGACGAGACTACGCGGAGAAGAGTCTTTGAGAGATTTGCCACGTCCCGAAAGGCTCGGATTCGTCATGAAATACTGGTGGGCGTTGAACGATTCCTCGCCCTCGGCCAGCTTTATGCGTTCCGAGCTACCATCGGGCAAGACCCGCCAGCTCTGCTCGTTGTCCTTGAGGTTCGCGACCATGATCTGGTCGAGCACCTGCTGATGCACGGTGGGGTTGAGGATCGGAACCAGCGTTTCCACCCGCCGGTCCAGATTGCGCGGCATCAGGTCCGCAGAGGCGATATAAACCGCGGCCTTCCGGTGCGGCAGGCCGTGACCCATGCCGAAGCAGAAGATGCGGCTATGCTCGAGGAAGCGGCCGACGATGGACTTGACGCGGATGTTCTCCGAAAGTCCCGCGACACCAGGGCGCAGGCAACAGATGCCGCGCACCACGAGATCGATCTCCACGCCGGCGCGGCTCGCGTCATAGAGCGCGTCGATCACTACCGGATCGACCAGCGAGTTCATCTTGGCCCAGATCGCGGCAGGCTTGCCCGCGCGCGCATGCACGCTCTCCTGCTGGATATGATCGAGGATGCGCTGCTTCAGGCTCACCGGCGATACCGCCATGACTTCGAGGCCCTGCGGCTCCGCATAGCCCGTGATGAAGTTGAACACGCGGGCGACATCGCGCGCGAGCACTTCGTCGGAAGTGAAGAACGAAAGATCGGTGTAAACCTTCGCGGTCACCGGATGATAGTTGCCGGTGCCGAGATGGCAGTAGGTCGCGACCGACTTGCCTTCGCGGCGCACGACCATCGACATCTTGGCGTGGGTCTTCAGTTCGATGAAGCCGAACACGACCTGCACGCCCGCGCGCTCGAGGTCGCGCGCCCAGCGGATGTTCGCCTCTTCGTCGAAGCGGGCCTTCAACTCAACGAGCGCGGTCACGGACTTGCCGGCTTCCGCGGCTTCGGCCAGCGCTTTCACGATCGGACTGTCGGATGACGTGCGGTAAAGCGTCTGCTTGATCGCAATCACGTTCGGGTCGCGCGCGGCCTGCATCAGGAACTGCACGACCACGTCGAACGACTCGTAAGGATGATGGACGATCAGGTCCTTCTGACGGATCGCAGCAAAGCAATCGCCGGCCTGATCGCGGATGCGTTCGGGGAAGCGCGGATTATAGGGCTTGAACTTCAGGTCGCGCCGCTCGATCGAGACGAGTTGCGAAAGCTCGTTCAGCGCCAGCATGCCGTCGGTGACAAAGGTTTCGTATTCGAGCACGCGCAGCGCATTCGCCACGAAGCTGCGCAGCTCCGGCGGGGTCGAAGCCTCCACCTCGAAACGGATGACCGAGCCGCGGCGGCGGCGCTTCAGCGCGGTCTCGAACACGCGCACGAGATCTTCGGCTTCTTCCTCGACCTCGATGTCGCTGTCGCGGATGACACGAAACGCGCCCTGCCCCTTCACGACATAGCCGGGGAAGAGTTTCGCGGTGAAGAGACCGATGACGGCTTCGAGCGCGATGAACCGCGCTTCCTTGTTGTCGCCTTCGGGCAGGCGAACGAAACGCTCGATCTGCGCCGGCACACGGATCAGCGCGTTCATGCCGCGCTGATCGCTGATGCGCGAAAGCTGCAAAGCGAGCGAGAAGCCGAGGTTCGGAATGAACGGAAACGGATGCGACGGATCGATCGAGAGCGGCGTCAGCACCGGAAATATTTCGTGCAGGAAGGTGCGTTCGATCGATTCGAGATCACTCTTCGACAAGTCCGCCGGATCGACGATGACGATGCCGTTCTCCCCAAGGAGCTTGCGCAGAATGCGAAGCTGTTCCTGCTGCTCGGAAGCTAGCAGCGCGGTCTCGGAGATGATTTCGATCAGCTGTTCGGCGGGCGTAAGGCCGTCCGGGCTCGGCGCGGTTACGCCTTCGCGTACCTGCCCTTTCAGGCCGGCGACGCGCACCATGAAAAACTCGTCGAGGTTCGCGGCCGAAATCGACAGAAAGCGCAGCCTCTCCAAGAGCGGATGCTTTTCGTTCTCGGCTTCTTCCAGCACGCGGCGATTGAAAGAAAGCCAGGACAGTTCGCGGTTGATGAAGCGCTCGGGCTTCGCGCGCAATTCGGCGGCCTCCGCCGAAACGGCAGGGGTCGAGCCCTCCGGAAGTGCGAGGTCGGTCTGCGGTTTTACTTCTAGGTTCATGATCCGATTTCTAGCGCCCCTTCGGCGCTGGCAATCATCATACGGACAATTCGCGAAGATAAGATGACTGAAAATAATTCAGTAAAAACAAACAGATAGAGTCTATTCGCGCAATAAGGCGGCGGCAAAGGCCCGCGTCACGGGCCGCCCCGCGGCGAGTGCCGCCGCGTCGATTTTCGCGACCAGTTCGCGCGCGCTGCCGAGCGAACGCTCCATGCGCGGCAATAGATAAGCGATCAGATCCTGATCGACCGCGACCTGCCGGTCGGCAAAGAGCTTCACCAGCACGGCTGCGATCAACGCATCGCCGGGTGCATCGAGCTTCGCCGACGGAATGGTGCGCAAACGCGAGGCGAGATCGGGAAGTTGCGCCATGCCGTTTTCCAGCGCGCGGTCGGCGGTGAACAGAAGCCAGGCGGCCTCCTCACGCGCAAGGTTGAGCAGATGAAAGAGCGCGTTTTCGTCGAACTCGCCGGGCGCGAGATTTTCGACAACGAGCGCGCCGGTCGCGAGCGAGGCCGGCACTTCGTCACGCGTCAGCAACCGCGCAGGCAGCACACGGGCGCCCGCGCGCTCGGCCCAGATCGAGGCCAGATGACTCTTGCCCGAACCCTGCGGGCCGACGATGGCCGCCGTGTTCACCGTCCAGTCCGGCCAGGCTTCCACCAGCGCCAGCGCTTTTTCGTTCGCTGAGGCTTCGAGAAAATCGTCACGCCGGAAACTGACGACATGCGGCAGTTCCAGCGGAAGCTGCCGCGCGGTGCCGGGGGGCATATCAGCTTTCCTTCGCGCGCTTCTTCGCGGGCGCTTCGCCGGTATAGAGCGAACTCGCCAGATACTGCTGCAAGGCGAAGCGCATCAGCACGGCCATGGCTGCCGCGATCGGCACTGCCAGAAGGAGGCCGACGAAGCCGAACAGATAGCCGAAGGCGAACAGGGCAAACATCAGCCAGACCGGATGCAGGCCGGTGCTTTCGCCCACGAGCTTGGGCTGCAGGATGTAGCCTTCGACGAACTGCCCGAAGAAGAAGATCCCGACGATCAAAAGAATCCAGGTCCAGTCGGGCCAGAACTGGGCAACCGCAACGACCGTCGCCAGGAGAAGACCGGTGAGCGAACCGACATAGGGAATGAAGGTGATGAGGCCGGAGAGCATCCCGATCAGGACGCCGAAGTTCAATCCGGCAAGCGAAAGCGCGATCGCGTAAAACGCGCCGAGGACAAGGCAGACGCCCGCCTGCCCGCGCACGAAGCCCGCGATGGCGCGATCCATCTGCACCGCAAGGTCGCGCACGGTCTCGCGATGACGAACCGGCACCCAGCCGTCCACCTTCGCGACCATCTTGTGCCAGTCGTAGAGCACGTAGAAGGCGATCACCGGCGCAATCACCATCAAGGTGATGATGGAGAACAACGCCTGCCCGCCCGCCCAGATCGAGCCGAGAAAGCCAATCATCCATTTCGCGCCTTCGGCGACGATCTCGGCGAGCGACTTGTTCAGGTCCGGCAAGCGCTCGCCCATGATCTTGGTGAGCCATTCGCGCGTTTCGTCGGTCAGCACGGTTTGCAGCCGGGTAATCGTGTTCGGCAATCCCTGCACGAAGGCGGAAATCTGCGTGCCGAGGATAGGCAGGAACAGAAGCGTCAGCAGCACGAAGACGAAAATCATCACCGCGATCATGGTGAGCGACGCCACCATGCGGCTGACGCCGAGCCGTTCGAGCCGGTCGGCGAGCGGATTCAGGAAATAGGCGAGCGTAATGCCGGCAACGAAAGGCAGCAGCACTTCGCGCAGCAGCCATAAGAGCACCACGAGCAGGATCAGCGCTCCAATCCAGAACAGCGTCTGCCGCTGCAGGGTCATCGGCTTGTCTCCGCTTGGCCGGAAGTCATGTGGCGCATCCACTCGACAAGATAAGCTGCCGCCGAAACGATGGTAAGGCCACCGGCAAGCAGAAGCGCCAATTCCCTTGCCGGACCCGGATCGAACTTGAAACCGGCAGAGCCCAGGATCAGGGCGGCAAGCGCGATCTGCGCGGTCGTGTTCAGCTTCGAAACGATCAGCGGGTGAATCTTCACCGGCTTGTTCATGATCCAGGACAGCACAACGGCTCCCATGATCATGATGTCGCGCGAGACGACCGCGATCACGATCCAGCGCGGCAGGAGCCCTTCGATCGAGAGCGTCACGTAAATCGACATCAGCAGCGCCTTGTCGGCGAGCGGGTCGAGATAGGCTCCGAATTCGCTTTGCGCGTTCAGGCGTTTGGCCAGAAAACCGTCGACGGCGTCGGAAATGCCGGCGGCGACGAACAGCCAGAAGGCGAGCAGCATGTTCCCGGAGGTAATCGCCCAGATCACGACCGGCACCAGAATGATACGGCCGACCGTGATCAAATTCGGCAAAGATTGCAGCACGCCGTCACTCCACCCATTCCGCGGCCATCGCTACCGTCAAATCCGCCGCACGCCAACTGGACTCGCAGATTTCGGGGTGCAGCGCCACAATTCGGCTAGGAAAAGTGGCGTTCCGCGCGCTATTCACACCGCGAGAATTCCGGAGCGACATGGCGATGACTGGCAAAGAAGGCGGCTTGAGCTATCGGCAGGCGGGCGTCGATATCGACGCGGGCAACCGGCTGGTCGACCTGATCAAACCCTTCGTGCGGGCCACGCGCCGCAAGGGCGCGGACGCGGAAATCGGCGGCTTTGGCGGCGTGTTCGACCTCAAGGCGCTCGGCATGCGCGATCCGCTTCTGGTCGCGAGCAATGACGGCGTCGGCACCAAGGTGAAACTCGCGATCGACGCGAAGCGCCACGAGAACATCGGCATCGATCTGGTCGCCATGTGCGTCAACGACCTCGTCGTGCAGGGCGCGGAACCTTTGTTCTTCCTCGACTATTTCGCGACCGGGAAGCTGGTTCCCGAACACGCGGCGCAGGTGGTCGAGGGTATCGCGAAAGGCTGCACGGAAGCCGGCTGCGCGCTGATCGGCGGCGAGACCGCGGAAATGCCGGGGCTCTATTCCGGCGACGACTATGACCTCGCCGGATTTTCGGTCGGCGCGGTCGAGCGCGAGGATTTGCTGCCGCGTCCGGACGTGAAGGCCGGCGACATTCTCCTCGGCCTGCCCTCCTCCGGTGTTCACTCGAACGGTTTCTCGCTGGTGCGGCGGATCGTCGAAAAGAGCGGTGTCGCGCTCGACGCCAAAGCGCCGTTCGACGACTCACGCACGCTTGGCGAAGCGCTGCTGACGCCCACGCGGATTTACGTGAAGCCGGTGCTGGCGGCGATCAAGGCGGCGCCGGGCATCAAGGCGCTCGCGCACATCACCGGCGGCGGCTTCGTCGACAACATTCCGCGCGTGCTGCCCGAGAACACAGCGGCGAAAGTCGATCTCGCGAAAATTCCGGTGCTGCCGGTGTTCAGGTGGCTGGCGCAGGAAGGCAACGTTGCCGAACTCGAAATGCTGCGCACCTTCAATTGCGGCATCGGCATGATCCTCGCGGTCGATCCGGCGAAAGCGAACGACGTCGAAGCGGCGCTGCGCAGCGCCGGCGAACAGCCGATCCGCATCGGCGAGATCGTCGCGCATGACGGCGAGCCGGTGACGCGCTTCGACAACAAGCTCGCGCTGACATGAACAAGAAGCGCGTCGCGATCCTGATTTCCGGGCGCGGCTCCAACATGCGCGCGCTGATCGAGGCGGCAAGCGCGCCGGATTATCCCGCGCAGATCGTACTCGTGCTTTCCAATATTGCCGGCGCCGGCGGGCTCGCCTTCGCCGAGGCAAATGGCATCCGCACGGAAGTGGTGGAGCACAAGAACTATGCGTCGCGCGAGGCCTTCGACCAGGCGATGGACGAAAAACTCGCCGAAGCGAATGCCGAACTCGTGGCGCTCGCGGGTTTCATGCGGCTGCTCTCAACTGCTTTCGTCGAGAAATGGGAGGGCCGGATGATCAACATTCATCCCTCGCTGCTGCCCGCCTACAAGGGTCTGCATACGCATCGCCGCGCGATCGAGGCGGGAGAGGCTTTCGCGGGCTGCACCGTGCATTTCGTCACGCCCGAACTCGACGATGGCCCGGCGATCCTGCAGGCGAAGGTGCCGGTGCTCTCCGGCGACAGCGAGGAAACGCTTGCCGCGCGCGTGCTTGCCGAAGAGCACAGGATTTATCCGCAAGCGCTGCGGCTCGTGGCCGAGGGCAAGGCGAAGATCTAAGCGCGAGCGCTTCAACCAAATCGTTCGTCATTCCCGCGCAAGCGGGAATCCATAATCCCGGTGCTTATGGCGTATCGAAAAGGCCGCGATCAATAACTTCAAGTCGTGGTTATGGGTCCCCGCTTTCGCGGGGACGACCATTTTGTTTGCGGCGCTCGTTACTTCTTATGCGGCGGCTCGCCGATATGGCCCGCGCGCGTGATGAACGGCTCTTCCATCGCCGCGAGTTGACGCGAGCGGCGGACGAGCGCGCCGATCAGGATCACGAAGACCGCGCCCGCGGCAGCAGCCGGAACATGCAACTGGTCGAGCAGTGCCGGATTGAAGACGCGCGCGAGTGCCCCGTCCTTGATCATGATGTCGCCTGCGACCCAGCCCAGCAGCGCCGCACCCGCCCAGACCAGGATCGGAAAGCGATCGAGCAGCGCCATCAGAAGCGCGCTGCCCGCGATGATCATCGGCACCGAGGTGACGAGACCGAAACCGATCAGCACCGCTTTGATCGACTGCGCATGCGCGGGGTCGAGCGCCACGGCCGCGGTCTCGGCGGCCGCCGCAATCGCGATCACGTTGTCGAGGCTCATCACGATGTCGGCGACCGCGACGATGCGAACAGCCTTCCAGAGATTGCTCGCGGCTTCGATCTTCTCCTCGCCCTCGTCTTCGGGAACGAGCAGTTTGACTGCGACCCACAAGAGCAGCACGCCGCCGATCAGCTTCAGGAACTGGTAGCCCATGGCCTCGGCAACCACGAGCGTGAAGATGATGCGCAGCGCGACCGCGACGCCCGCGCCCAGCACCATGCCCCAGAAACGCTCCTTGGCCGGAAGCATGCGGCACGCCATCGCGATGACCACCGCGTTGTCGCCGGAGAGAATGATGTTGATGCCGATAATCTTGAGCGCAGCGACCCAGAATGCCGCCTGCGTCATGTCACTGAAAAGAAAATCCACGCGCCTGCTCCCGTTTCCGGCGGCGATGACAGTCTCGCCGCCTCCCGTATAAGTACGGGCGTATTATTTCTGTAACGGGCATAAAGAAATCGTCCGGCTCTGCCAAGCAGAACCGGACGAATGCAGCGCAGCAATCGGAAAAAAGTCCCGAAAAACTTCAGGACTGCCGTGGCTTAATCGACAATTTCTTCCGGCTTAAAGAAAAATTCGATCTCGATCTTCGCATTTTCGGCGCTGTCGGAACCGTGGACCGAGTTCGCCTCGATCGATTCCGCGAATTCCTTGCGGATGGTGCCGGCATCGGCCTTCGCCGGATCGGTCGCGCCCATGACTTCGCGATACTTCGCGACGGCGTTCTCGCCCTGCAGCACCTGCACGACGACGGGACCCGAGGTCATGAAGGAAACGAGGCTTCCGAAAAACGGACGCTCCTTGTGCACGCCGTAAAAGCCTTCGGCCTGCTCCTTGCTCATCCTGATGCGCTTCTGGCCGATGATGCGAAGGCCAGCGCCTTCGATCTTCTGGTTCACCGCGCCCGTGAGGTTACGCTTGGTCGCGTCGGGTTTGATGATCGAAAAGGTGCGTTCGACCGCCATGGTTCTCTTCCTGCTTGTTCGGGGGATTTTTCTAAATTCGGCCGGGTCTATAGCGGTGTGGCGGGCCGCCTTCAAGGCGGGCTTTTCTTTGCCACAAGAGACTGGCAAGCATGGCGCACCCGTCCCCTGCGCCAAGAAGCCTGACCGCCGATGAATGCCCCCGCGCTCCCGCCGCTTCCGATGAAGCGGCGTTTGTTTGCCGCAGCCCTGCTCGCGGCGCTGGTAAATTTCTACGCGCTCTATCCGGGGCTCTATCACCACGACGCCTGGGCCTATGTCGCGATGATCCGCACCGGCGAGTGGAACAACTGGCAGCCGCCGCTCCTCGCCTTCTTCTGGATCCCGCTGCAATGGTTCTGGTCCGGGCCGCAGCCGATGCTCGCGATCTTCCTCGCGGGATACTGGAGCGCGTTCGTGCTGATCGCGATGGCCTATCGCGACGAGGAGAGCGAGACGCTCCCCTATTTCGTGTTCGCCGCCGCCTTCTTTCCGATGGCGATCAACTATAACGGGCAGCTCGTCAAAGACATCGCGATGGCGATCTCGATGCTGCTTGCAGCCGGCATCGCGACACTTCTGCTGCGCGGCTACTTCACGCGCACGCGCCTCGCCGCATCGTTCATGTGGCTGTTCATTCTGCTCGGCGGCTTCTTCCGCGCGAATGCCGTCTTCGGCATGCCGCCTTTGATCGATCTCGCGATCTCGTCGGTCAGTCCGCGCTGGCGCGCGATGGGATTCATCAAGCGCACCATCATCGCGGGCCTGCTGTCGCTCCTGTTCATTCCCGGTCACCTGTTCGCGGACACCTATGTATTCCGCGTGCCGGACATCAAACCGATTTCGCCGCTGCAGATCTTCGACCTCGGCGGCATCACTTATTTCTCGGGCCGCGATCAATACAAAGGTTTCTTCGGACCGGACTTCGTCGAGAAGAACCGCATGTTCAAGGACCGCCCCGAAAGCGGACGCGGCTGCTACACGCCGCGCCATTGGGACACTTACGGTTGGGATCCCGATCTCAAAGGCGGCTGCCCGGAAGTCTATGAGAATCTCAAACCGAAATTCGGCAAGGAACTGCAGAAGCTCTGGGTGGACGCGATCATCGCGGAGCCGCGCGCCTATCTCATGCACCGGCTCGCGCATGTAAATCGCTTCTTCCAGTTTCTCTGCAAAGGCTGCGAGGAGCCGGTGAAAACCGGCTGGCAGTCGAACAACCAGAAAGACGTCACCTTCACGCCGAACCCGGTTTACAACGCGATCGAATGGCTTTCGGTGAACTGGAGCCTGTCGCCGTTCGGCCCGCCTTATATTTATCTTCTGGTCTGTATCGCATTCATGTGGGCGTCGACCGGCATCCGCGAGCGCGTGACGCGGCATGTCACTTTTGCATTGGTTTCGTCGGGAACACTCTATGCGCTCGCGCTGATCGTGATCGGCATCGCGCACGAATACCGCTACATCTACTGGACGATGCTCTGCGCGCTGATCGCGACACCGGTGATCGTCGCGCGGGTCGTCATGCGCCGCGATCTCCCGGCGGCGCTACGCTTCGGGCCGCTGATATTGATCGCGGCCGTGATCCTGTTTCGCGAATTCATGGTTCGCGCGGTGCTATGAGGTTGCAATGACGATTTCGCGCTACATCATGTTCGCCAGCTACAATGCCTGGGCCAACGAGCGGATTTACAACGCCACGGAGAAACTCGGCGTGGACGAATATCGGGCCGACCGGGGCGCATTCTTCAAGTCGGTCCACGGCACGCTCAATCACATCCTCGTCGCCGACCGCATCTGGATGAAGCGTTTCACCGGACAAGGCGAAGCACCCAACAAACTCGATGCCATTTTGCATGAAGACGTCGGCTCTCTGCGCGCGGCACGCGATCGCGAAGATGCGCGGATCGAGGCCTATATCGGACAGTTGACGGAAGCCGAGCTTGTCTCGACGTTCAGCTACACCACGATCACCAATCCAACGCTGGTGACACAGCCGCTCTCGCCTGCACTGGATCACTTCTTCAATCACCAGACGCATCATCGCGGGCAAGCACACGCGATTCTTACCGCGCTTCGCGGCAGAGACTACGCGCCGTCTTTGGACCTGCTCCAATTTCAGCGGGAACTCGCGAGCAGCTAACGCACGCGCTCACGCGCCAAGCAGTTGCAAACAGTTAACTATATCCAGCTTCGTCCGGTTACGAACCCAAGTTCCATCCGGCCTTTATGCTGACTGTGGTAATCCAGCACTAGCCAGCACGGCGAACGCACCGTAATTGACTACCTTCGTTTGCATTTTTGCGGAACTCAGGGGCTTCATCATGAAAAGAATTGGCATCCTCGCCGCCGCTTTGGTTGCACTCAGCGTCTCGCTCCCGGCGAACGCGGCCGATATGCCGGTGCGCGGCCCGGTTTACAAAGCTGTTCCCGCTCCCGCTCCGGTCTTCAACTGGACCGGTTTCTATATCGGCGGTCACGTCGGTTACGGATTCGGCGACTTCCTCGGCAATGACATCGACGGCTTCGTCGGCGGTTTGCAGATCGGTTACAACTGGCACTTCGCGCCGAACGTCGTGTTCGGTATCGAAGGTGACTTCACCGCCACCGACGTCAACGGCATCGCCTTCGGCTTCCCGTATCACATCGATTATCTCGCAACGATCCGCGGCCGTGTCGGCTACACTTGGGATCGCACGATGCTCTACGGCACGGGCGGCGTCGCCTTCACCCGTTCTTCGCTCGGCGGCATCCACGGCACCGACACCGGTTACGCAGTCGGCGCCGGCATCGAGTGGGCGCTGTCCCCCGGCTGGAGCGCGAAGGTCGAGTACATCTATTACGGCTTCGAGGATAATATTGATCTCTCGACCGTGAAGCTCGGCTTGAACTACCGCTTCTGATCGATCGAATATCTCAAATGAAAAAGCCCCGGTCTTCGCACCGGGGCTTTTTTGTTGCTTATGCGCAACAACCCGATCTTTTCTCTGTTGCTTAACTTGGCGTTAACCTGCGGCTAACAGCACGTTAACCATACAGCGCTACCTTCGCCTCCAGTTCGATTATTCCATTCGCTCTATGGGGGCTCCGTTGAAAAAGTTTCTTTCGCTCTGCGCCGCGTTGGCGGTACTGGCTATCGCGCATCCCGCGCAGTCCGCGGACATGCCGGTGCGCGCACCGCTCTATAAGTACGAGCCGGCCCCGGCTCCGGTCTTCAACTGGACCGGCTTCTACCTCGGCGCGCATGGCGGCTACGGCTTCGGCGATTTCCTCGGCAACGACATCGACGGTTTCACCGGCGGCTTGCAGCTCGGTTACAACTGGCAGTTCTCGCCGAACGTCGTGTTCGGTCTCGAGGGCGACATCACCTTCACCGATGTGAACGGGATCGCGTTCGGCTTCCCCTATCACATCGACTATCTCAGCACCGCGCGCGCGCGCGTCGGCTATGCATGGGATCGCTCGATGCTCTTCGGCACCGGCGGCGTCGCGTTCACCCGTTCTTCGCTTGGCGGCATTCACGGCACGGACACCGGCTGGACTTTGGGTGCCGGTCTGGAGTGGGCGTTCTCTCACGGCTGGAGCGCGAAAGCGGAGTACAGCTACTATAACTTCGACAACAACATCGATCTCTCGATGGTGAAGCTCGGGGTGAACTACCGCTTCGGTTCGGTCTGGTAAGCGCCAAGCGCACACGACAAAGAACACCTAGAGCCCCGGGCGAACGCCCGGGGCTCTTTTGTTTTCAAGGGCTTGCATGTTATTTCACTTTATTTTCTCGTTATAAATAATTCTTATGCAAATAATCTTCGTATAATTATTGACAGTACGAATTTTTACGTGAAATAGTCCTGCAACGGTCGACGGTCCGTCGCCGATCAATGCAGGAGAGCTACTCATGTCCCCGTTTCGTTTGCTGGCCGGCCTCGCCGTTGCGGCCACGCTCGTTCTTCCCGCCGCTGCGCAGGAAGCGCCGAAAGGTCCGCTGGTGACCGCCGACTGGCTGTCGAAGAATCTCGACAATCCGAAAATTCGCGTGTTCGAAGTCAGCGTCGATGCCGGCATCTACGAGCGCGGCCACATTCCCGGCGCGATCAACATCCGCTGGCACCACGATCTGGTCGATACCGTGCGGCGCGACATCGTGAGCGCGCAGAACCTGCAAGCGCAGTTGCAGGCAGCCGGCGTCACCAAGGACACCACGATCATTCTCTACGGCGACAACAACAACTGGTTCGCCGCGTGGGGCGCATGGGTATATGAAGTCCACGGTATCGGCGCGCAGGTGAAGCTGCTCGACGGCGGCCGCAAACTCTGGGAAGCCAAGGGTCTGCCGCTCGACACCAGCGTGAAGACCTATGCGAAGTCGAACTTCGCTCTGCCCGCGGGCATGCCGCAGTTACGCGCAAAACTTTCCGACGTGCTCGCCGTCGTGAACTCCGGCGGCAAGGACAACACCGTTCTCGTCGATATCCGTTCGCCGGACGAATTCAACGGCAAGATCATCGCACCGGAAGGCATCAAGGAGCTTTCCATTCGTGCAGGCCACATCCCCGGCGCGAAGAACGTACCGTGGGGTAAGGCAGTCGCGGCTGACGGCACGTTCGTGCCCGCCGACCAGCTGAAGAAGGTCTATGCCGACGCCGGCATCGACGGCACCAAGCCGATCATTACGTATTGCCGGATCGGTGAACGCTCGAGCCACACCTGGTTCGCGCTCGCCAAGATCCTCGGCTACCAGAACGTCAAGAACTATGACGGCTCCTGGACCGAATACGGCAACTCCGTCGGCGTGCCAGTGCAGAATAATTCCGGCCTGGTCTGGAACGGCAAGTAATCTCGAACAGGGAATTCACGGATTGCCTATGCCAACGAAAGTGTCTGCGGTACGAAGCCCGGAACGACGGTTCGGCTTTTGACGGCTTAGGCAAACCACTCGAACTGCGCACTCGACTGTTCCTCCCGAGGCGCAACACTGGACGCGGAATGCGCAAGCATCCCGCGTCCTTTTTCTCCTTTCGGCAGTGAAAGAATGATTGGAATTTCCATTGCTCGCATGATTGCCGCCGCGATTGCGGTCGCGATCGCCTACTTCGTGTGGTCGCTCTACGGCACGCCGGAAACGCGCGTGCTCGCGTTATCGCTGGCGCTCGGCAGCGCGTTCGGCTTCGTATTGCAGCGTTCGCGCTTCTGCTTTTTCTGTCACACACGCGAGTTTCTGGAGGAGCGCGATCCACGCGGCGTGCTTGCCATTCTGCTTGCGCTCGGCATCGGCGCGCTCGGCTATCTCGTCGTACTCACGCAATGGATGCCGGTCCCGCTTGGCGACCGTCTGCCGCCGACTGCGCATGTCGGTCCGGTGAGTTATGCGCTTGCGCTCGGCGCGTTCGTCTTCGGCATCGGCATGTCGATCTCGGGCTCGTGCATCTCGGCGCATATCTACCGGCTCGGCGAAGGCTCGCCGACGTCGCCCTTCGCGCTCATCGGCGCAGTGATCGGTTTCGGTCTCGGCTTCTTAAGCTGGAATACGCTTTATCTCGCCACCATCGTCGATAGTCCTGTGGTGTGGCTGCCGCATCGGTTCGGCTATGCAGGCACGCTCCTGCTCACCATTGCAGCACTTGTTGCAATCGCATGGATCGTACTCGCACGCAGTTCGTTCCGAACCGCCGCGCGTGAAGCAGTCCCCGTCAGCGCTGCCAGCATTGGCAACGCGGTCTTCGTCGCGCGCTGGCCTGCATGGATTGGCGGCCTGCTGGTTGGCGTCATTTCCGCGGTCGCTTATCTGCGCGTGTCGCCGCTCGGCGTCACGGCAGAGATCGGCTCGCTCGCGCGCACCTGGACGCAACAGGCAGGATTGCTGCCCATGACACTCCATGGCCTCGATACATTCCGCGGCTGCGTGACGGTCGTGAAGACTGCGTTGCTGTCGCCGAACGGAATGTTCATCGGCGGCATCGTGCTTGCGAGTTTTGCATCCGCGCTTGCCGCAGGCCAGTTTCAGCCGCGGCTACCGACACGCAGCGAAGCGCTGCGCGGTTTGCTCGGCGGCGCGCTCATGGGCTGGGGCGCGATGATCGCGCTTGGCTGCACCGTCGGCGTATTGCTTTCCGGCATTCACGCAGGCGCGCTAAGCGGCTGGGTTTTCTTGGTTTTCTGTGTTGTCGGACTGGTTGCAGGCTTATGGCTACGCAGGCTGAAACTCGTACCCCGCCGACACGCCGCGCAGTCCTAGTTACGCCTTCTGCTGCCAGCGGCCGGCTTCGTCCTGCTGCCAATAGGTCACGCTGTGACCGGCAGCCTGCGAGCGCTTCCATTGCGTGCGCGCGTTATCGACGGCATCGGGATCGTTGCCATCGAAGAGATGGATCGCGCGCTCGTAGCCTACGAGATCGTCGCTGCTCGCGCCCTCCACGAAGAAGCGCACCTTGGCTTCGTTCGCATTCGCATCCGATGTCGTGAGCAAGACGGGCTGCTCCGGCGCGTTCGAATCCTTGTCGGTGCCGTGCGGAAGAAACGCATCGTCGCGCCACGTCCACAACTGCTGATCGAGTGCCTGCACGCGCTCGTCGCTCTGCGTCTGCACCACGCAGCGCCAGCCGCGCTCGAGGCACTTCTCCAGAAGCTGGGGAAGCACCTTTTCGAGCGGCTGGTTCTGCAGGTGGTAGAAATAAACGTCGGTCACGGGCGAACTTATTTCTCGTAGTTCGTCGCGATGAACTCGTTGAGCAACCGCACGCCCCAACCGGGGCCCCAGCTGTCGCCGATCTCGGTGTTGTGCGCGGCCATGCCGGTGCCGGCGATATCGAGATGCGCCCAGGGCGTCTTGCCGATGTAGCGTTGCAGGAACTGCGCGGCAGTGGTCGATCCCGCATAGCGTCCGCCGGTGTTTTTCATGTCGGCGAACTTGGAGTCGATCATCTTGTCGTAGGCAGGACCAAGCGGCATCCGCCACACGGTTTCTCCGGTCGTCTTGCCGGCTTCGATCAGGCGATCCGCAAGCTTGTCGTCGTTCGAGAACAGACCGGCATGCTCCTGCCCGAGCGCAATCAGGATCGCGCCGGTGAGGGTCGCGAGATCGATGATCAGCTTCGGCTTGAACCGCTCGTTCGTGTAAGCGAGCGCATCACAGAGCACGAGACGCCCTTCGGCGTCGGTGTTGATGACCTCGATGGTCTGACCGGAATAGGATTTCAGAATGTCGCCGGGACGATAGGAATTGCCGTCCGGCATGTTCTCGACAATGCCGATGACGCCGATCACGTTCGCTTTCGCCTTGCGCGCGGCGAGCGCATGCATGAGCCCGGTGACGCAGGCCGCACCCGCCATATCGCCTTTCATGTCTTCCATGCCGGCCGCGGGCTTGATCGAAATGCCGCCGGTATCGAAGCAGACACCCTTGCCGACGATCGCGACCGGCGTATCGGATTTCTTTTTCGCACCGTTCCAGCGCATCACGACAAGACGGCTGTCGCGCTCGGAGCCCTGCCCGACTGCGAGCAACGCGTTCATGCCGAGCTTTTTCATCGCGGGCTCGTCGAGCACCTCGATCTGCACACCCAGCTTCTTCAACTCACTCGCGCGGCGGGCGAATTCGGCGGGGAACAGCACGTTCGGCGGCTCATTCACGAGTTCGCGCGCAAGCAGGATGCCGTTGCCGATGCCGTTCGCGTCGTTCCATGCCTTGCGTGTGGCTGCGACATCGGCCACCGCGATCTTGATCTGCGCGGCGGGTGCGGACTTGGTGTCTTCGCCGTCGGTTTTCTTTTTCGTTTTGTAGCGGTCGAATTTGTAGGCGCGGAGCTTGATGCCGAGCGCGATCTGCGCGGCGTCTTCGGGCGAAAGTTTTCCACCGGGGATTTCGGCCAGTACCGTCACATTTCCGGCCCCGGACGGTATCCGGCCACCGATCGTGCCGCCAAGTTTCAGCCAGTGCTCGGCGTTCATGTCCTTCGGACTGCCGATTCCTGCAACCAGAACGTGTTCCAGGGAAAGTCCGGAGGGTGCGGTAAGGCTCAAAACCTTGTTCCGGCCCCCCTTGAATTTCTCGATTTTGGCGATCCGTTCGACGAGATTGCCGGCCGGCTTGAGGCGGTCTTTGGCGACCGGCCCGAGGGCCAAATTTTCGTCGGTAATCACTACCATCGTACCGCTGACAGCGGTATTTAGTTCGGTAATCGAGATATTGGGGGTATCGGCCATGTCTGGAGTCCGTTAAGGGATTGATGCGACAGTAATAACCGAGGATTCCCGGGGGAGCGAGTGCCCCCTTGAAGCCTCAATTTCCGGGCAGTTTCCGCCGGTGAATTTAGTAGGGGCGGTCTTCGATTCTGGGCGAGGAATCGAAGCTGAGAGTAACGGCGCGAATGGGGCGGCTCGACCGGTATTTATTCTCGAATGCGGCCATCGCGTTTCTCGCGGTGCTTGGCAGCCTGACCACGATGGTCTGGCTGACGCAAGTGCTGCGCCGTTTCGACCTGCTCGCAACGCAAGGTCAGTCGCTGCTCGTATTCCTGAACGTCACCGCACTCGCCTTGCCGATGTTGATGCTCGTGATCGCGCCGATCGCGCTCTTCATCGCAATCCTCTTCACGCTGAACCGCCTCTCCGCCGATTCCGAACTCATCGTCATGAGCGCTGCAGGCGTCAGCCGCTGGCGCGTGTTTCGTCCGCTGCTGATCCTGACGCTGATCGTCGCCAGCCTTTCCATGCTGGTCAGCGCCGAAGTCGGCCCATGGACGCTGCGGACCCTGCGCGAACAGATCGCGCGCGTGAACGCCGATATCGTTTCCAATGTCGCCGTGCCGGGACGCTTCCTGTCGCTGGAAAAAGGCCTGACCTTCCATGTCCGCGAGCGCGGTCCGAACGGCCTCATGCTCGGCATCTTCGTCCATGACGGGCGCACGCCGGAGAACGAAACCACCTATATCGCCGAGCGCGGCCGCATCACGCAGAACGACAAGGCCGCCTATCTCATCCTCGATCAGGGCGTGATGCAGCGCCGGCAGAACGTAAACAAGGCGCCGAACTTCGTCGAGTTTCAGCGTTACGCCTTCGATCTTTCGCAGCTGACGCCGAACCAGAACGTGCTCTATCGCGCCACCGACCGCACGCTCTACGACCTCATCACGGCTGACGAGCGCGACGCGATGTACAAGCAGGACCCGGGGCGCTTCCGCGCGGAACTGCACAAGCGCCTCTCCTCGCCACTGTTTCCGATCGCAGCCTTCGTGATCGCCTTTGCGTTTCTCGGGCAGGCGCGCACGACGCGCCAGAGCCGCGGCCTTGCGGTAGCCGGAGCGGCGGGAGCCTTCGCGCTCGTCGAAATTCTCGGCTTCGGCACGCAGGGCTTCATCGCGAAGAACGCTTCGCTAACCTGGATATCCTATTTCGTGCCGCTGGCAGGCATCCTCTACGGCCTGCTGATCATTTCCGGCATCTTGCAGCTCAAGGTGCCGAACTTCCTCCAACGCATCGCGGATGCCGTCGCGGCACGCTTTGAGAGACTGCAGGCGGCATAGCATCATGATCGCTTTCGGCATGTTAGGTCGCTATTTCGGCCGCCGTTTTCTGACGGCGGTTGCGATTGCGTTTCTGACGTGCGTTGCGCTGATTGCCGTGGTCGATTTCTTCGAATTGACGCGCCGCGTGGGCGACCGCCCGGACAGCTCGGTCATGCAGATCGGCTATCTCGTGCTGTTGCGCCTGCCCTCCTTCACCGAACAGATGCTGCCGTTTGCAACCCTGATCGGCGCGATGTCCGCGTTCCTCGCGCTCTCGCGCCGGCTGGAATTCGTGGTCGCGCGCGCCTCCGGCATGTCGGCGTGGCAGTTCATCGGCAGCGCGGTGGCGCTCGCCTTCGTGCTCGGCATCCTCGCCACCACGGTTTACAATCCGCTTTCCGCGGCGATGAAAGAAAACGCCGAGCGCATCGAAAGCGAATTGCTTGCAGCGCGCGCGGCAGCCATCGGCTGGTCGCAGGAAAAAGCGCCCGGCAACATCTGGGTGCGCCAGCGCAACGACGACGGCCAAGCCATCATCAACGCGCAAACGGCAAGCAATCAGGGACGCCTGCTCACCGGCGTTCGCATCTTCGCGTTCGACAAGGCCGGCGAATTCCTCGAGCGCATCGAAGCCAAGAGCGCCGAACTCGAGCCGGGCGCATGGAAGCTGACCGACGCGCAGATTTTCTCGCCCAAGGTCGGGCCGCGTTCGTTTGCAACGCATCGCATTGCGACGTCGCTGACGCCCGAGCAGGTGCGCGGCACGTTCTCGAACGCTTCCGCGCTCTCGTTCTGGGAATTGCCGGGCGCGATCGAACTCGTGCAGGCCGCGGGAATTTCCGCCGCGCGCTATGAAATCCAGTATCAGTTGCTGCTGGCGCGTCCGCTCCTGCTCGCAACCATGGTGCTGATCGCCGCGGCCGTCAGCCTGCGCGTATTCCGCCTCGGCGGCGTCGGCAAGATGGTGACGATCGGCGTGCTCTCGGGCTTCGGGCTTTACGTCGCGCAGCAGCTTTCCGAACAGCTCGGCGAAGGCGGCTTTTTGCATCCCGTGGTCGCGGGCTGGCTTCCGATCGTTTGCGCCGGAATGATCGGCTGCACGATTTTGCTCAATCAGGAAGACGGCTAGATGCGCAATTTCATCGCCGCCACCCTGAACGAGAAACTGGCCGGGCGCGTGCAGCGCGCCGCCGTTACGCTTGTCTGCGTGACGCTCGGCTTTGCGTTCGCAAGTGCCGCCTTCGCGCAGTCGCTGCCGCGTTCGCAGAGCGCGGAGCCGTCGCTCACGAGCCGCTTCATGGGCCAGAAGGCGAAGCGCGATCCCAACGCCAAGATGCTCGTTACCGCCAACGAGATGATCTACGACACCAAGAACAACCGGGTTCATGCGGTCGGCGGCGTCCAGATCTATCACGATGGCGCGGTGCTCGAGGCCGACAAGGTCACCTACGACCGCGTGACGAACAAGATGTTCGCCGAAGGCAGCGTGCGTTACCGCGCCAAGGACGGCAACGTCATCCACGCCAACGCGCTGGAGATGACGCAGGACTTCCGCGAAGCCTTCGTCAATTCGATGCTGGTCGAGACGCCGCAGCGCACCCGCTTCGCCGCGGCCCGCGCCGACCGCACCGAAGGCAACATCACGGTATTCTCGAACGGCGTGTACACGGCCTGCGAACCCTGCCGCGACAATCCGAAGAAGCCGCCGCTCTGGCAGGTGAAGGCCGCGAAGATCATCCACAACGAGGGCGAGCGCACGGTCTATTACGAGGACGCGACGATCGAGCTGTTCGGAACGCCGGTCGGCTATCTGCCCTATTTCTATCATCCCGATCCGACCGTGAAGCGTCAGTCCGGCTTCCTGCCGCCGCATATCTATTCGAACCGCCGCACCGGTTTCGGATTCGAGATGCCGTATTTCTGGTCGATCCGTCCGAACATGGATGCGACCGTTTCGGTTGCGCCGTTCGTCAACCAGGGCGTGATGGTGAAGGGCGAATTCCGCCACCGGCTTGAAAACGGCGCGTATCAAATCCGCGCGGCCGGCATCAATCAGGCGAACCCGCAGGAATTCTCCGGCCTTTCGGGCAACCGCGACTTCCGCGGCATGATCGAGGCGCAGGGCGAATTCAACATCAACAAGCGCTGGCTCTGGGGCTTCGATGGCGCCGCACTCACCGACCGCGCTTTCCTGAGCGACTATCATATCGCCCGGCACGGCGTGACAGAGCGCACCTCGCAGATTTACCTGACCGGCCAATCGGGACGGAACTACTTCGACGTGCGCGCGCTGCACTTCTTCGGACTGTCGGAGCTCGACAACAACAACCAGTTGCCGAACGTTCACCCGGTGCTCGACTATTCGTATTTCGTGGGCAAGCCGATCCTCGGCGGCGAACTGTCGTTCAAGGTGAATTTCGCCAGCATCTCGCGCGATCAGGCCGAGTTTACGCCGATCCAGAAGCTCGCGATCGCTGACTACGAAAAGACTTCGACGTCCGGCGCTACCGACGTCACCAAGTGTCTGGCGGCAACCGCTACGCCCGCCAACTGTTTCGTGCGCGCGCTGCCCGGCGACTACACGCGCCTTTCCGCGCAGATGGACTGGCGCCGCACCATCACGAGCGACGTCACCGGCATCCTGATCACGCCGTTTGCGCGGCTTCGCACCGACATCGCCTCCTACAGCATCAATGCCGGCTCGAACGCCGCCGCCTTCACCAATCTCGCTCCCAACGACGAGTTGGTCCGCGCGATGCCGACCGTCGGCTTCGAAGCACGCTGGCCGTTCATCTCCGTGCATTCATGGGGCACGCAGACGCTGGAGCCGATCGTGCAGGCGATCTTCCGCCCGAACGAAACGCAGATCGGCCGCTTCTGGAACGAAGACGCGCAGAGTCTCGTCTTCGACGACACCAACCTCTTCGCGATCGACAAGTATTCTGGCTACGACCGCGTTGAAGGCGGCTCGCGCCTGAACTACGGCCTGCAATACACCGCCAACATCCACCGCTTCGGCATGGTCAACGTGCTGTTCGGCCAGTCCTACCAGATGTTCGGCCAGAACTCGTTTGCGCAGACCGGCTTCACGGACGCCGCCGGCAACGCCGTCGGGCCTACCGCCAATTCCGGCCTGGAAGAGCGCGCTTCCGACTATGTCGCGCGGCTCTACTTCCAGCCGACCGGCCGCTTCTCCTTCATCAACCGCTTCCGCTTCGACAAAGACGACTTCTCGATCCGCCGTATGGAATCCGAGGTGCGATCGACCTGGGATCGCTTGACGCTCGCGACGATCTACGCGCGCTACGAGGCGCAGCCGATGATCGGCTATATCGAGCAGCGCCACGCCATCTACCAGACCGCGACCTATCAGTTCCACGATTACTGGAGCATCACCGGCGGCATCCGCTACGACCTCGAACGCGGGCGGATCGATCTCGGCACCTTCGGGTTGACCTACGCCGACGAATGCTTCGCGATCACGGCGACCTATATCGCCGACTACACGAACACGATTACGGCGCAGTCCGTGCACAAATTCCTGCTGCGGGTGAACCTGCGGACGCTGGGCGAAACCGGCTTCAAGCAGAACCTCGGCACACAGGTCACGAGCACTACGCCCGCGAATAACTGATAGCCGTCCAAATGCCGCCATATGCCTCGGTCATGTTCCGTTCCGGGCGATGTGCGGTAAACTTACGGAAAGACAGCGAACCGACGCCAGCCATGCCTACGATCCAGCGATCTTCTCTTTCCCGGGCCCTGTGTCTCCTCGTGCTCGCCGCGGCGATGCTGGCGGCACCGTCGCGCCCCGCTTCCGCGCAAGTGGCCGCGCTGGTGAATGGCGATCCCATCACGGTTCTCGATATTGCCGAGCGCACGAAGCTGCACCGCAGCTCCGGCAAGCCGAACATCTCGCGCAACGAAGTGCTCGAGGAACTGATCGAGTACAAACTCAAGCTCCAGATCGCGCAACGCGCGAATATCGATCCCACAGCGGCGGAAGTGAACCGCGCCTTCGCCGGCATGGCGCAGCGTTCCGGCCGTTCGCCGGAACAGTTCGAGCAGGTCCTGCGCGCCGGCGGCATCGACCCGTCGCGGCTGAAGGCCCGCATCAAAGCCGACATCGCCTGGCAGCAATACGTCCAGCAGAATTCCGCAAGCGTGATCGTGCGCGACGCCGATCTCGTCGCGGTGATGGCGGCGCGCGGCCAGAACATGGACCTGAAGTCCGTGCAGTACACCATGCAGCAGGTGATCTTCGTCGTTCGCCGCGGCGCTCCCGACAACGTCAGACAGGCGCGGCTGAAGGAAGCCGAAAGCCTGCGCGCGCGGCTTTCGTCCTGCAACCAGGTGGATTCCATCGCGCGCGAATATCGTGAAGTGGTGATCAAGCCGCCGGTGCATCGCTTCTCTTCCGATCTGCCGCCCGCGTTGCAGAAGCTCTTGCAGACGCTTCCGGACGGCCGCATGACGCCGCCGGAAGTCACCGCGAACGGCATCGAGGTGGTGGCGGTCTGCGGACGCAAGGAAGTGCCCGCGGACATCTCCTCCAACCGCGAGCTGCGAAACGAGCTCTTGGGGCAGCGGCTTCAGGCCTACGAGAAGAAAATTCTCGAAAAGATGCGGCAGACCTCGATCATCCGAATTCTCGACAACCGCTGATGCCGCCGCTCGCGCTGACGCTGGGCGAGCCGGCCGGGATCGGTCCCGATCTCACGCTGAAACTCTGGGTCGAACGCGCCGCGCGAAAGCTGCCGCCGTTCTTTCTTGTCGCTGACCGTGATTTTGTTGCCGCGCGGGCGAAACTGCTTTCGCTCGACGTGCCCCTCGCCGAATGCGCTCCCAACGAAGCAGCGCACCACTTTGCCAACGCGCTGCCGATCGTCGCGTCCGGCGTTCGCGCGACCGCCGCACCGGCGACGCCCGACGCTTCGAGTGCTGCGGCCGCGCGCGCCTCGATCGATCTCGCCGTGCGGCTCGTGCAGGACAGCAAGGCTGCAGCGGTGGTAACAAACCCGATTGCCAAGCACGTGATGCAGGCCGGCGGTTTCGCCTTTCCCGGACATACCGAGTATCTCGCACATTTGAGCGGCGCGCCGCGGCCCGTCATGCTGATCTGGAGCGAAGAACTCGCAGTCGTCCCGCTCACGATCCACATTCCGCTCCGCGACGTTCCATCCGCGATTACAACGGACCTAATTGTCGAGACTGCGCGCATCACCGCGCGCGACTATCGCGAGCGCTTCGGCATCGCGAAGCCGCGGCTCGCCCTGTGCGGCCTCAATCCGCATGCCGGCGAAGAAGGCACGATCGGCCGCGAGGAGATCGGGATTATCTCGCCCGCACTTCGCATACTTCGCGCCGAAGGCATCGATGCAACGGGACCGTTCCCTGCCGACACCCTGTTCCACGCGCAGGCGCGGCAGCGCTATGACGTGGCGCTCGGCATGTACCACGATCAGGTGCTCGCACCCGTGAAGGCGCTCGCATTCGACCACGCGGTCAACGTCACGCTCGGGCTTCCCTTCGTGCGCACCTCGCCCGACCACGGCACCGCCTTCGATCTCGCAGGCAGCGGCAGGGCCAATCCTTCAAGCCTGGAAGCGGCGCTGAAGCTCGCCGCCCGTCTCGCCGCCGCATGAGCCAGATCGATCCGCTGCCGCCCCTTCGCGACGTCATCCGCAAGCATGACCTGCAGGCGAAGAAATCGCTCGGACAGAACTTTCTGCTGGACCTCAATCTCACCTCGCGCATCGCACGCGCGGGAGGATCGCTCGATGGCGTCACCGTCATCGAGGTCGGTCCGGGTCCGGGCGGGCTGACGCGTGCGCTCCTTGCCGAAGGGGCATCGCGCGTGATTGCGATCGAGCGCGACCAGCGCTGCATCGCCGCGCTCAGCGAGATTGCCGCGCATTATCCCGGCAAGCTCGACATTGTCGAAGCCGATGCAATGCAGTTTGATCCGCGGCCGCTCCTGCATGGCGCGAAGACGCGCATCGTCGCGAACCTTCCCTACAACATCGCAACGCCGCTTCTGATCGGCTGGCTCACGAGCGAGCCATGGCCGCCGTTCTACGACTCGCTGATCCTGATGTTTCAGCGCGAGGTCGCACAACGGATCGTGGCGACGCCGGACGATGATGCCTATGGCCGGCTCGGCGTGTTGGCCGGATGGCGTTCCGCAGCGCGGATTCTGTTCGACGTAAATCCCGGCGCTTTCGTTCCGCCCCCGAAGGTCACCTCTTCCATCGTGCAGATCGTTCCGCACAGCAATCCGCTGCCTTGCGACGCGAAAATGCTCGGCCGGATTACCGCGGCTGCTTTCGGACAGCGGCGCAAGATGCTACGCCAAAGCCTGCGCTCTCTCGGCACCGATCCGCTTCCGTTACTTGCGGCAGCGGAGATCGAGCCGACGCGGCGCGCGGAAGAAATTCCGGTCGAAGGCTTTGTCAAACTCGCCAATGCTTTCGCCGCGCAGGCAGGAAAGTAGCGCATGCATACGATCACGCGTCAGGTCTTCACCGATTACGGCAAGCCGCTTTGCGAGGAAGTCATCGAAGCACCTGAACCAACCGACACCGAGGTGCTGGTCCGCGTCGGACATTGCGGCGTCTGTCATTCCGACATTCATCTGCATGAAGGCTTTTTCGATCTCGGCGGCGGACGCAAGGCGGAGCTTGCCGGCGGCAGGCCGCTTCCCTTCGCGCTCGGACATGAAATCGAAGGCGAAGTGATTGCGGTGGGCGACGGCGCCGACAAAGCGCTGATCGGAAAACGCTTCGTGGTCTATCCCTGGATCGGTTGCGGACAATGCGCGACCTGCCAGAGCGGCGACGAGCATCTTTGCGCCAAGCCCCGCCAGATCGGCATCCAGACACAGGGCGGATATGCGACGCATGTGCTCGTGCCGCATGCGAAATATCTCCTCGACTACGATCCGATCCCGCGCGACCTTGCCGGCACTTATATGTGCTCGGGCGTCACCGCCTATTCCGCGATCGCGAAACTTGGCGCACTCGCGGAGCGCGGACCGGCCCTCATCATCGGCCTTGGCGGCGTCGGCATGATGGGCTTTTCATTCTTGAAGGCGCGTTCGCCGCACAAGCCGATCGTGGTCGAGATCGATCCGAAAAAGCGCGAACATGCGCTTGCCAATGGTGCGGCGGGAGCTTTCGATCCCGCCGACAAGGCGGCGCGGAAAGAAATCATGGCAGCGAGTGGCGGCGGCGTCCTTGGCGCGATCGACTTCGTCGGTTCGGACAAGTCGGCAGCGCTCGGCTTGGGCGTGCTGGCAAAAGGCGGCACGCTCGTCGTCTCCGGACTCATCGGCGGCGAGATGCCGCTTTCGGTGCCGGTGCTGCCGCTGAAAGGCGTTTCGCTGGTCGGCAATTATGTCGGCTCGCTTGCCGAAGCGAAGCAAATGCTGGCGCTGGTGCGCGGCGGCAAGGTCGCGCCGATCCCGGTGCATACCCGCCCGCTCGCGGAAGCGAATGCGGCGCTGGAGGATCTGCATCACGGCAGAACGATCGGGCGGACGGTTCTCGTACCCTAGCGGCGTTAAAGCTTCGACTGGAGCTTCTTTGCGAAGGCGACGACGCCGGTGCGGCGGACGCGCTTCATGCGCTCCGCCTGCAGGATCGAATGAATGTCGGCGAAGGCCGCATCGAGATCGTCGTTGATGACCACGTAGTCGTATTCGCCCCAGCGCTTCAATTCGTGCTTCGCGGTTTCGAGCCGCTTCTTGATCGTCATCTCGTCTTCGGTCGCGCGGCGGCGGATGCGCTTCTTCATTTCGGCAATCGACGGCGGCAAGATGAAGATGCTGACGACGTCGGAAGCCGCGCGCTTATAAAGCTGGCGCGTGCCCTGATAGTCGATGTCGAACAAGACGTCCTTGCCCTTCGCAAGCGCTTTTTCGATTGGTTTTGCCGGCGTGCCGTAGTAATTGCCGTGCACCTCAGCCCATTCCATCAATTCGCCGGCATCGCGCATACGCCCGAACTCCACTGGCGAGACGAAGTAGTAGTGGACACCTTCGACTTCCGACGGCCGACGCTGGCGCGTCGTCACCGAGATGGAGAGTTCTATGTTCTCTTCCTTCTGCACCAGAAGGCGGGTGAGCGTGGTCTTGCCCGCGCCCGACGGCGAAGACAGCACGAACATCAGGCCGCGGCGCGCGATCTTCTCGCGGCGCGGGCCGCTCTTGCTGAGGGTCTTCTTTTTCTTACTCAATGTTCTGCACCTGCTCGCGCAATTGATCGACGGCGGTTTTCAGTTCAAGGCCGATGCCCGTCAGCGAGACGTCATTCGACTTCGAACACAGCGTGTTCGCTTCGCGGTTGAATTCCTGCGCCAGAAAATCGAGCTTGCGGCCGACCGAGCCGCCGTTTTTCAGGAGCGCGCGGGCCGCGCCGATATGCGCGTGCAGCCGGTCGAGTTCTTCGCGCACGTCCGCCTTCGCGGCCAACAACGCAGCTTCCTGATGCAGCCGCTCGGGATCGAGCGTCGAGCTTGCGGCAAGCAATTCCTTCACCTGCTCGGCAAGGCGCGCGCGGATCGCATCGAGCGAGCGCGACGGCGAGGCTTCGGCAGCTTTCGTCAGTTTTTCGATTTCGGAGACGCGGTCGGAAAGCACGCCGCCGATGACGCCACCTTCCCTGCCGCGCATGGCGACGAGATCGGCGAGTGCGGCTTCGAACCCTTTCAGGAGAGCTGCATTCGCGGCTTCGCGGTCGGCCTCGCTCTCCTCGGTCTCGACCACTTCCATCACGCCCTTGATGCCGAGGATGCCGTCGAGCGTCGGCGGCTGTGCTTCGATTTTCTTCGCAAGTTCGCGCGCGGTCGCAATCACCGCCGCGAGCACGTCCTCGTTCACGCGCACTTGCGGGGCGGCACCTTCGCGCTGGACGGAAAGATTGACCGTGACGTTGCCGCGCGTAATGCGCTTTGCGATCGCCGCACGCAGCAGCGGCTCCAGCGCTTCGCGGCCGGGCGGCAGGCGAAAGCGAATATCGAGCCCCTTGGAATTGACCGACTTCAGCTCCCAGGCCCAGCGCAATTCCCCATGCACGCCGGAAGTACGGGCAAAGCCGGTCATGCTGGCAAGGGTCATTGAAAACAGGTCCGCGATTCTGGTGATTGAAGCCGCGCGACCTTACCCCAGCGGCTTCCGCCAAGCCAAGCGCGCGAACGCGCTACTGCTTCGCCTTGGCGTCCGATTTCTTCTTCTGCGGGGCCGCTTTCGGCTCTTCTTTTTTCTTCACCTCGCCGCCCTGAAAGGTCGGCGTTGTCTGCTGCTGCGGCGCGGCTTTGGGGGCGGCGGCCGGTTGCGCCACGTTCTGCTTCTGGTAGTCGCGCCAGCGCGCGACGTTTTTCAGATGCTGCTCATAGGTCTCGGCGAACACATGCCCGCCGGTACCGTCAGCCACAAAATAAAGTTCGTTGGTGCGCGCGGGATTGGCGACCGCTTCGAGCGAGGCACGGCCCGGATTGGCGATCGGTCCCGGCGGCAGGCCATTGATCGTGTACGTATTATAAGGTGTCGGCTGCTCGACATCGGCGCGCGTCAGCGAGCGGCCGAGCGAACCCTTGCCGCCGACCAGCCCGTAAATGATGGTCGGGTCGGACTGCAGACGCATCTTCTTGTTGAGGCGGTTGACGAAAACACCCGCGACGCGCGTGCGCTCGGCGGCGATCGCGGTTTCCTTTTCCACGATCGAGGCGAGCGTAATGAATTCGTTGATGTCCTTGACCGGAAGATCCGGCGCGCGCTTGGCCCAGATCTGCTCGACAAGCTGCTTGTGCGCGGCGGTCATCCGCTGGATCAGTTGTTCGCGCGAGGTGCCGCGCGTCACGCGATAAGTTTCCGGCAGCAGCGACCCTTCCGGGGGAATGCGCTGGATCGGGCCCGCCAGCACTTCCGCTTCGTTGATCCGCTGCAAGATCTGCTGCGTCGTCAGCCCTTCGGCGATCGTCACCGAATGCTGGATCGACTTGCCCGAGATGATGGTCTCGAGCACGTCGTCCATGCTCGCACCCTTCTGAAAGACGTATTCGCCGGCTTTCAGCTTGTCGTGCGCGCCGAGCACGTAAGCGCCAATGACGAACAACGTCGGATTGTCGATGACCCCTTCGCGCTTCAACAGGTCAGCCATGTCGCGCAGGCCGGTCCGCTGCGGAATGTTGACGGTCTGCTCGGTTTCCAGCGGACCCACGGCGCCGAAGCGCTCGCTCGCGTAATAGATGCCGCCACCGACTACTACTGCCAGCAACAATAGGATCGTGAAGATCGCATTGCCCACGATGACGAAGGGATGGCGCGCACGGTTCGAAGCGCGGCGCTTCTGCTTCTCGCTCACCGGCGGATGCTCTTGGTATTGGGGGCTATCATCGTGCGGATAGTCTTCGCGGCCAGCCATTCGCGTTCCGTCTTGTTAATTTCAGGACGGCCCGCCCCCGAGCCGAATAGCAGAAGCTAAGGCTAAATGTGGCCAAAGCAGGAAGACATTCGTTTTCTCAGCCGGCGCGGCGGAAAACCAGCGACGCATTGGTGCCGCCGAAGCCAAAGGAGTTCGAAAGCACCGTGTTGATTTCGCGCTTGCGCGGCGTATGCGGCACAAGATCGATCTGGGTTTCGCGCTCGGGATTGTCGAGATTGAGCGTCGCAGGCGCGACTTGATCGCGCATGGCGAGCAGGCAGAAAATCGCTTCCGCAGAACCGGCAGCGCCGAGCAGATGGCCGATCGACGACTTCGTCGAGGACATCGAAATCTTGGAAGCCGCATTGCCCATCAGCCGCTCGACCGCGCCGAGCTCGATGGTATCGGCCATGGTCGAGGTGCCATGCGCGTTGATGTAATCGAGATCGGACGGTGCAATGCCCGCGCGCTTCAGCGCCATGGTCATGCAGCGGAACGCGCCATCGCCATCTTCGGACGGCGCGGTGATGTGATAGGCGTCGCCCGACAATCCGTAACCGATCACTTCGCCGTAAATCTTCGCGCCGCGCGCCTTGGCGTGCTCGTATTCCTCGAGCACGACGACGCCGGCACCCTCGCCCATCACGAAGCCGTCGCGATCCTTGTCGTAGGGACGCGATGCTTCCACCGGGCGGTCGTTGTAAGATGCGCAAAGCGCGTGCATGGCCGAGAAACCGGCAAGCGCCATGCGACCGACAGGTGACTCGGTGCCGCCCGCGACCATCACGTCCGCGTCACCCCACTGGATCAAGCGTGCAGCGTCGCCGATCGCATGCGCGCCGGTCGAACAGGCCGTCACCACCGCGTGGTTCGGGCCTTTCAGTCCGTGCTGGATCGAAACATAGCCGGAAGCGAGATTGATGAGGCGGCCCGGAATGAAGAACGGCGAAACGCGCCGCGGACCTTTTTCCTTCAAGGTGATCGCGGTGTCCGCGATGCCCTCGATGCCGCCGATGCCGGAGCCGATCAATACGCCGGTGCGTTCCTGATCCTCGGCCTTGGTCGGCTTCCACCCGGCGTCTTCGAGCGCCTGGGTCGCGGCGGCAACGCCATAGACAATGAAGTCATCGACCTTGCGGCTTTCCTTGGGCTCCATCCACTGATCGCGGTTGAAGGTGCCGTCGGAGCCGTCGCCGACAGGAATCATATGTGCGATCTGGCAGCGAAGATCGGATACCTCGAAGGTGTCGATCTTCTTTGCGCCGCTCTTGCCCGCAAGCAGGCGCTGCCAGGAAACCTCAACGCCGCAGCCGAGCGGCGATACCATCCCCAGCCCGGTAACAACGACGCGACGCATTATTCTATGAATCCCATTGGGCGCGGACCGGCGGTTCGCGGTCCGCGCAAGCAAGTCCGGTTCAGGACTTGGCGTTCTTCTCGAGGAACTTCACGGCATCGCCGACGGTCAGGATCGTCTCCGCGGCATCGTCCGGAATCTCGCAGCCGAATTCTTCTTCGAAGGCCATGACCAGCTCGACGGTGTCGAGCGAGTCGGCGCCCAGATCGTCGATGAAGCTCGCCTTGTCGTTCACCTTCTCGGGTTCAACACCGAGATGTTCGACAACGATCTTTTTAACCCGTTCGGCAATGTCGGCCATTGATACACCCTTGGTCGCCCGCAAGCTTGTTCGAATTGTTGCCGCGAGAATTCACCCTCGCGGCGGGTTCGGCCTTTCTTTGTCCGATTGCGGCGGCATGCGCCAGCGAAAAATGAGGGAAATCCCGTCACCTTCCGGTTGCGGCCTGCCGCAATCAAACCAGAGGCCAGAGCGGTCGTAACATACCCTTCTGCCGTGTCAAAGCGGGCTATCCCGCTGTAAACAGCCGAAAAACATAGGTCTTGCGGCGCTTTCGCGCCGCAGCAGGCTTCAGAGCATCGCCATGCCGCCGTTGACGTGAATCGTGGCGCCGCTGACGTAGCCGGCTTCGTTGGAAGCCAGATAGACGGCCGCTGCCGCAATGTCCTCTGGCGTACCCAGCCGCCGCGCCGGGACCGAATCGAGGATCGCCTTCTTCTGCGCATCGTTCAGGGCGTCGGTCATGGGCGTCGCGATAAAACCCGGCGCAATACAGTTCGCGGTCACGTTGCGGCTCGCGAGTTCGGCGGCGAGCGACTTCGTCATGCCGACCATGCCGGCCTTGGCGGCGGCATAGTTGCCCTGCCCGGCATTGCCGGTGAAGCCGACGACCGACGTGATCCCGATGATGCGGCCGAAACGCTGGCGCATCATGCCCATGCCCGCGGCGCGAGCGAGCCGGAACGACGCCGTGAGGTTCACCGCGATCACCTGATCCCAGTCCTCGTCTTTCAGGCGGACGAAGATGTTGTCCTTGGTGATGCCTGCGTTGTTCACGAGGATGTCGAGCCGCTGCATCGCCTCGACCGCCGAAGGAACCAGCGCTTCAACGGCGTCCTTGTCGGCGAGATTGCACGGCAGCACGTGCACGCGATCCTTGAATTCGTTTGCGATCGCATCGAGCGCGTCCTTGCGCGTGCCGGAAATCGCGACCGTCGCGCCCTGCTGGTGCAGCGCTTTCGCAATCGCGGTGCCGATGCCGCTGGATGCACCGGTGACCAGCGCGGTTTTTCCCGAAAGATCGAACATCATTTTTTCCTTATGCCTTTGCGGCTTTGTAAGCGGCGACATCGTCCGGCGTCCCCACCGGCTGGCCCGCCACTTCCTTGGCAATGCGCTTCAAGAGCCCGGTCAGCACCTTGCCCGATCCGGCCTCGACGATTTTCGTGACCCCGTTCGCGGCAAGATACTGCACGCATTCTCTCCAGCGAACCGTGCCGGTCACCTGACGAACCAGTAGATCGACGATTTCCTGCGGGTCGGTAACGGCGCTCGCGGTGACGTTTGCCACCACCGGCACTTTCGGTGCGTTCACCTGAACCTTCGAGAGGGCTTCGCGCATCGCATCGGCCGCCGGCTGCATCAGCGCGCAGTGGAACGGCGCGGATACCGGCAACATCATCGCGCGGATGCTTTTGCCTTTCGCGATCTCGGCCCCGCGTTCGACCGCGGCCTTGTTGCCGGAGACGACAACCTGCCCGCCGCCGTTGTCGTTCGCGACATCGCAGACTTCGCCCTGCGCCGCTTCCAGTGCCAGCGCTTTGGCTGCATCGAGTTCCACGCCGAGGAGTGCGGCCATCGCGCCGGTGCCGACCGGCACCGCCTTCTGCATCGCCTGCCCGCGGATGCGCAGGAGCTTCGCGGCATCACTGATCGAGAACGTGCCGGCCGCGGCCAGCGCCGAATATTCGCCAAGCGAGTGCCCGGCGACGAACTTCACGTCGCGCGCGAGATCGAGGCCAGCCTCGGCCTCAAGCACCCGCACCACCGCGACCGAAACGGCCATCAGCGCAGGCTGCGCATTTTCGGTGAGGGTCAGGGTCTCCTGCGGGCCTTCCCACATGACCTGAGAGAGCTTCTGGGAAAGGGCCGAATCCACCTCGTCGAACACAGCTTTGGCGGCCGGAAATTGCTCGGCGAGCGCCTTGCCCATGCCCACCGCCTGGCTGCCCTGACCCGGAAAGGCGAATGCGACTGTCATGGAATCCCCTGAAAATGCTTATTTTCGGGGCCGTTGGACACGGGGGCGACGGCCAAGTCAAGGTCCCGGCTTCCGCCTTGCCTTCGGCGCAAAAACCCCTATAAACCGCGCCTTCTGCCGGTCCAGGCCGGGAGCTGAACGCGGGGTGGCTGCCAAGCCACAGGGCCAGTCGGTCCGTCCCTCGGTGTTCCCGCCTCTGAGATGTTTCGAGCCTTCACGAAGGCTCGGAGGGCTCGGCGCCAGACCGGCGCTAACAGATGGAAGGCTTACCATGCCGCTTTACGAGCATGTCTTTCTCGCGCGTCAGGACGTGACCGCGCAGCAAGTCGAAGAAATGATCGCCCAGTACAAGGGCGTGATCGAAGCCGGTAACGGCTCGATCAAGAAAGAAGAATACTGGGGCGTGAAGTCCCTGACCTATCGCATCCGCAAGAATCGCAAGGCGCACATGGCGCTCCTGAACATCGACGCACCGGCAGCCGCCGTGCAGGAGATGGAACGGCAGATGCGGATTTCCGAAGACGTGATCCGCTTCATGACCGTGAAGGTCGAGGAGCTGGAGGAAGGCCCGTCGGCGATGATGCAGAAGCGCGACCGTGACGAGCGCCGCGGCGACCGTCGCCGCGACCGTGACGGCGAAGAGGGCGGAAACTTCGGCGACGACAATGCGCCGGCACGTGATGGCGAGCAGAACGAGGGAGCAAACTAATGGCTATGGGTGCACAGGGCGGCGCGCGCCGTCCGTTCTTCCGCCGCCGCAAGACCTGCCCGTTCTCGGGCGAGAATGCGCCGAAGATCGATTACAAGGACACGAAGCTCCTGCAGCGCTACATCTCCGAGCGTGGCAAGATCGTTCCGGCCCGCATCAGCGCGGTCTCCACGCTGAAGCAGCGCGAACTGGCGGCCGCGATCAAGCGCGCGCGCTTCCTGGGTCTCCTTCCCTACGTCCTGAAGTAAAAACGAACATGAAGAGTCGCGCGGGCTAATACCCGCGCGGCGATGGTTGGGGCGAAATCCTTCGCCTCTAACCGCCGGAAAGGGCGGGACAGCTGACGATGGCACAGGTCATTCTCATAGGATTCGGCGCAGGCGCGGCTTCCGCGCTTTTGTTTGCGTCCATCGTCTCGGGCTCGCCGCTCGCAATCCTGCTGTTCTACCTGTCCGCTTTGCCGTTAATGCTCGCTGCAATCGCCTGGTCGCATATGGCGGGCCTCGTTGCGGTTGCCTTCGGCACCCTGTCGCTTGCGGTCGCGCTCAATTACTGGATCGCTTTCGTTTATCTCGCGTCGGTTGCGGTCCCCGCCTATGTGCTTGCCTATATGTCGATGCTCGGCCGCGAAGCCGCACCGGCAACGGCAGGTACCGCCCCGCAGATGGAGTGGTATCCGGTCGGACGGCTCGTGCTCTGGGCCGCGCTCATGGCCTTTGCGCTGGTCGCGGTCGTGGTGCTGCAATTCGGCACGAGTTTCGAGGGCTATCAGACCGCGATTCGCGGTACCTTCGAGCGCGTGCTGAAGCTGCAGGCGCGCATAGCCCAGGACCAGCCGCTGAAGCTGCCCGGCGTGCAGAACCCGGAAGCCTTCCTGAACATGCTGGTCGCGATCATGCCGCCGGCAGCGGCCGTGCTTTCGATGCTGACGAGCCTCATCAACCTTTGGCTCGCGGGCCGCGTCGCGCGCGTATCCGGCCGCCTGCGCCGGCCCTGGCCCGATCTCACTTATGTATCGCTACCGATGACGGCGGTCGTCATGCTCGGTGCTGCGCTCGCGATCTCTTTCATGAGCGGCATGGCGGGCTTCCTCGCGGCGATCGCGATCGCGGTGCTGTTGGTCGCCTATTCGATCGTCGGCTTTTCGGTGCTGCATGCGATCACGCGCAACGCAGGAGCGCGCACCTGGATCCTGACCGGCGTGTGGATCGCCGTCCTCGTGCTGGGCTGGCCGCTCCTGTTCATCGCGATGCTCGGCCTTGCCGACAGTGTCTTCAACCTGCGCAACCGCTTCGGGGCGCAGAAGCCTCCCTTCCCACCTGTTCAACGAAATTCTTGATCAAAGGAGTAAAGTGCAATGGACGTCATCCTACTCGAGCGCGTCGCCAAGCTCGGCCAGATCGGCGACACCGTTAAGGTGAAAGACGGCTTCGCCCGCAACTTCCTCTTGCCGAACGGCAAGGCGCTGCGCGCAACCGAAGCGAACAAGAAGAAGTTCGAGGGCATGAAAGCGCAGATCGAAGCGCAGAACCTCGAGCGCAAGAACGAAGCCGAAGCGGTCGCGCAGAAGCTCGACGGTAAGTCGGTCATCCTCGTCCGTCAGGCCGGCGAAACCGGCCAGCTCTACGGCTCGGTTTCGACCCGTGACATCGCCGATGCGCTCACCAAGGACGGCTTCACCGTTGAGCGCCGCCAGATCGTGCTGAACTCGCCGATCAAGCTCATCGGCCTGCACGCGCTGCCGGTATCGCTGCACCCGGAAGTCGAAGTGAAGATCACCGTCAACGTCGCCCGCACCCCGGACGAAGCCGAGCGCCAGGCGCGCGGCGAAGATCTCACGGTTGCCCGCAAGGACGACGAGGAAGAGCGCGCGGAAGCCCGCGTCGAGGCGGACAAGTTCTTCGAGGAGACGGCGGAAGAAGCCGCTCCGGCAGCCGAGGAAGCGCCGAAAGCCTGATTTCGTTCGATCAAAGAAAGCCCCGGAACTCTCCGGGGCTTTTTTCTTTCACCCGCGATGTCAACTATCGGCGCATGCCCGCCCGAATAGTTTTCCAGCCTGGTTTGTCATTCCGGCCGAGCGGAGCGAGAGCCGGAATCCAGTAAACACCGAGTTCAAAAGCTATCTCCGAGGGTTACTGGATTCCGGGTTCGCGCTTTCAGCGCGCCCCGGAATGACGAATCCAAGTTTCGCCTCGAACTGATCCAATAGTTTTCCCCGCAATTCCGAAACGCACAGGTTCGGGTCGCATTGGAAAAATATTTTTCTTTCTGCCGGTGTCCCTACCATTGTCGCGTGCCGCAAATGGTGGCTTATAAATTCCTTGAGCGTCACCGTTGCGTTGATTTGAGCTCAATACAGAAGAAAACGCGAGACGATGGCACTCGAGAACGCACTCCGCCGAGCTTTCGCCGAACCGGAAACCCCGGAGTTCCGGCAGGCGCCGCACAACATCGAAGTCGAGCAGGCGCTGCTTGGCGCGATCCTTGTCAATAACGAGGCGTTCTACCGCGTTTCGGATTTTCTCGAGCCGAAGCACTTCTTCGAGCCGATCCATCAGCAGATTTTCGAGGTCGCGGGCAGCCTGATCCGCGCGGGCAAGATCGCCTCGCCGGTTACGCTCAAGACCTTCATTCCCGCCGAAACCGACATCGCCGGACTGAACCCAGCGCAATATCTCGCGCGGTTGGCGGCGGAAGCGACCACGATCATCAACTCGGAAGACTACGGCCGTTCGATCTACGATCTCTCCACGCGCCGCGACCTGATCCAGATCGGCGAGGACATGGTCAACGTAGCCTATGACGCACCGGTCGAACTCACGCCGCAGGACCAGATCAGCGACGCCGAGCGCCGCCTCTACGAACTCGCCGAAGTGGGCCGTTACGATGGCGGCTTCATGCGCTTTTCCGAAGCGCTCAAAGACGCCGTCGATCTCGCGAGCAAGGCCTATCAGCGCGAAGGCGGCCTCTCGGGCGTCGCCACCGGCTTCGCCGATCTCGACAACCTGATGGGCGGCTTGCAGCGCTCCGACCTCATCATCGTCGCGGGCCGTCCCGCCATGGGCAAAACCGCGTTCGCGACCAACATCGCTTACGAGATCGCGCAGAGTTACGAAGGCGTGCCGCGCCCCGATGGCTCGATCGAAACCGTAACGGGCGGCATCGTCGGCTTCTTCTCGCTCGAAATGTCGGCGGAGCAACTCGCGACCCGTATCATTTCCGAGCAGACAGAAATCGCCTCCTCGCGCATCCGCCGCGGCGAGATCACCGAGCAGGACTTTGCGAAACTCGCGGGTGCGGCGCAGCACATGCAGACGGTGCCGCTCTATATCGACGACACCGGCGGCATCTCGATTGCGCAACTCACCGCGCGTGCGCGCAGGCTCAAGCGCCAGCGCGGGCTCGACCTCATGGTCGTCGACTACTTGCAGCTTTTGTCCGGCTCGAAGCGTGCTGGCGACAACCGCGTGCAGGAAGTCACCGAGATCACGACCGGCCTCAAGGCGCTCGCCAAAGAACTCGAAGTGCCGATCATTGCGCTGTCCCAGCTTTCGCGTCAGGTGGAAGCGCGAGACGACAAGCGCCCGCAGCTTGCCGACCTTCGCGAATCCGGCTCGATCGAACAGGACGCCGACGTCGTACTCTTCGTCTATCGCGAGGAATATTACCTGAAGAACCGCGAGCCGAAGCCCGGCACCGAAGAGTGGTTCAAGTGGGAAACCGAACTCAAGGCCGCCGAAGGCCGCGCCGAAATCATCGTCGGCAAGCAGCGCCACGGCCCGACCGGGACGGCGAAGCTCTCGTTTGAAGCCGCCTTCACCCGCTTCGGCAATCTGGCGCAGGAAAACCACCTGCCGCAGCGGTACGAATAGCTTCATAGAATCTCGTCATGGCCGGGCTTGTCCCGGCCATCCACGCCTTTAAGGCGTCGATGGGTTTAAGGCGTGGATGCCCGGCACAAGGCCGGGCATGATGACATCGGGGTTGGCGACAATTTCCCTGCCGTTCGGTAAGTTCCGGCCATGTCCGACTCTCTCCCCCCCGAAGCGAACGGATTGCTGACCGTCGATCTATCGGCGCTCGCGGCGAACTGGCTATCGCTCAAGAAGCGCACCGGGAACGCGCAATGCGCCGCCGTCGTGAAGGCCGACGCCTATGGCATCGGGCTCGAACAGGCGGCGCGCGCGCTCGCAAAGGCGGGTGCGGAAACCTTCTTCGTCGCCACCTTCGACGAAGCGGTGCGGCTGCGCACGTTGCTTCCCGCCGTCACGATCTATCTCCTGAACGGCTTGAACGCGGGCAGCGCGGAATCGGTTTGCGGCATCGGCGTGCGGCCCGTGCTCGGCTCGATGGAAGAAATCGACGAATGGGAAGCGCATGCCGACGCCTCCGGCGAGGAAGCCCCGGCCGCCATTCACATCGACACCGGCATGAACCGCCATGGCCTCACGCTCGCCGAAGCGGAAGCGCTTGCACCACGGCTCGTCACGGAGGAAATCACCTTCACGCCGACGCTCGTGATGAGCCACCTCGCCTGCGCCGACGAACCCGAACACGCGCTGAACCGAGCGCAGATCGACGCGTTCTCCGCGATCATCAAGAAGTTTCCCGGCATTCCGGCATCGCTCTGCAATTCGGCGGGGCTGCTTGCCTTTCCGGAAGCGCATTTCGATCTGGTGCGGCCCGGCGTTGCACTTTACGGCGGCCGCGCGCTGAATGCGGGCGAGAACCCGATGCAGCCGGTCGTGAAGCTCGAGGCGCGTATCGTCACGCTGCGGGAAGCAAAGGCCGGCACCAGCGTCGGCTATGGCGCGCGGCTGCATCTGCGGCGCGATTCACGCCTTGCCATTATCTCCGCCGGTTATGCCGACGGCATCTTTCGTGCCGCCGGATCGAGCGACAACAAGAAGGGCGCGGAAGCTATTGTCGCCGGCATCCGCTGCCCGCTCGCGGGCCGCGTCTCGATGGACCTGATTGCCATCGATGTGACGGATGTACCGGCTGACAAAATCCGCCGGGGCGATCTGGTGACGCTGATCGGCGACGGCATTTCGGTCGACGACCTTGCCGCGCACGCGCGCACCATCGGTTACGAAGTGCTGACCTCGCTTGGGCGGCGCTGGAAACGAACTTACCTGGAATAACTTTCGTCTGAAGGGGGCGAACATGAAAGCCGACGAAGCCGGAGAAATGATGGACGCCGAGAAATCGAACGACCAGTTCAAGACGCGCACTGCGATCATGATCGCCGTGCTGGCGATGCTGCTCGCCATCACCGGGCTTGGCGGGCAGAACGCCGCCAAGGAGGCAGTGAACAACAACGTGCTCGCGTCGAACTTCTATGCCTTCTATCAGGCGAAGAACATCCGGCAGACGAGCTTCGCGCTTGCCGCCGACGATCTCGAACTCACGGTCGCCGCCAACCCTGCGCTGCCGCCGGAAGCGAAAGCCGCGATGCAGAAGAAGATCGACGGCTACCGCAAGAACGTCGCGCGCTATGAAAGCGAGCCGGAAACGCAGGAAGGCAAGAAAGAACTGCTCGCGCGCGCGAAGGTGCTCGAAGAAAAGCGCGATCACGCCATGCGGCAGGATCCCTACTTCGATTACGCCGAGGTGCTGTTGCAGATCGCGATCGTGCTTGCGTCCGTCGCGATCGTTTCCGGCGTCGGCTGGCTCGTTATCGGCAGCGGCCTTCTCGGCGTCGCCGGAACGCTCCTGATGATCAACGGGTTTCTGTTGCTGGTCGCGATACCGGGGCTGGAGTGACGCAAGGAGAGATGCAGCAAGCCTGTTTACTCTGTCGGCAGGTCGGCGACATCCGCGAAAGTCACGTTTTGCCGGCTTTTGTATTCCGCTGGCTCAAAGGCACTTCCGCGACTGGATACATGCGCTTCAATCAAGCGCCGAATAAACGCATACAAGACGGCATCAAACGTCGCTGGTTATGTGAAAGCTGTGAGCAAAAATTCAGCCAATGGGAAAAACGCTTTGCTGAAGAGATATTCCATCCTCTAGATAAAAACCCTGAACAGCAGGCCTCTTACAACTCGTGGCTCTTGAAATTTTGCGTTTCGGTTTCTTGGCGAGTTCTACATCTATTAGAAGAGAAAGCCACACATCCTAACGATGACCAGAGAGCAGCCGCAGAAAACGCCAAACATGTTTGGAGATCATTTCTTTTAGACGAGATTGCCAATCCAAGGGAATTTGAGCAGCATTTATTAGTAATGGGTGTTGCTGATCGTATGATAGCCGACGATCTTCCAACAAATATGAACCGCTATCTATTGCGGTCAATAGCATTTAACATTCACCGCGGAGAGAACGCTGGAGCCGTGTTTTCAAAGATTGGGCGCTTTATCCTGCTGGGCTTTTTCAAGAAACCTTCCATGAGAAGCTGGGAGGGCACTAAAGTGCGCCTACAAAGAGGAAAGGTAGATGCTAAACTTACTAGAATGCCGAGATGGTTTTTTTCAGTGCTTGCGCGTGAAGCACAGAAGTCAGCTGATCTAGCAAACTTACTTTCCGCTAGGCAGCAAGAAATTATTGATCAAGCAATATTGAACGATACAGATCGAGCCGTAAAATCTGCATCCTTGGTTGCTTTGAGCCACGATTATGAAATGTTTGGACCGTCGGCCTTTCTTAACAAACGTGACAGTCGGGATTAAGTTATATCAGGTTTGCCTGGCCATCCGCTAATCTCAGAGACTCGCATCCCGCGCCTTCCCTCCCCATATTGGCCAGCGGAAGCAGTGGAAGGCCGATTAGATGGCGCTTGACGACTATCTGGAAGAAGCCCGCCTTGCCGGCCGCGCATTCGCGGATTACGGCGCGGGGTTCTTTCGTCCCACCGTCCGCCTCGGCGTCACCGGGCTTTCGCGCGCCGGCAAGACCATCTTCATCACGTCCCTGATCCATGCGCTCCTGCACGGCACGCGGCTCCCCGTATTCGAGGCGCTGAACTCCGGCCGCATCGCGCGCGTTCGCCTCTCGCCGCAGCCCGATGCCGCGATCCCGCGTTTCGAATACGAGAAGCATCTGCGCGATCTAATAGAGCACCGCCGCTGGCCGGAATCGACCCGCGCGATTTCCGAAATCCGGATCGAGATCGATTACCAGTCGAAGCGCGGCAGCGACAAAACGCTGACGCTCGACATCGTCGATTATCCCGGCGAATGGCTGCTCGATCTTCTCCTGCTCGACAAGAATTACGAAGAATGGTCGGCCGAAGCGCTGGCGCTGTCGCGGCAGGGTCCGCGCGCCACCATCGCAAGCCAGTGGCACACGCACCTTGCCTCGCTCGATCCGAAAGGCCCGGCCGACGAGCAGCAGGCGATCACGGCCGCGAAGCTCTTCACCGACTATCTTATCGCCTGCCGCGACGAACGCTTCGCGATGAACCTATTGCCACCCGGCCGCTTCCTGATGCCCGGCGACCTTGCCGGTTCGCCCGCCGTCACCTTCGCGCCGCTCGATCTGCCGCGTGACGAAGATGCGCCGTCCGGCTCGCTCTGGGCCATGATGCAGGGCCGCTACGAAGCCTATCGTTCGCGCGTGGTGCGGCCGTTCTTCCGCGAGCACTTCGCGAGGCTCGACCGGCAGATCGTGCTTGCGGACGTGCTCTCCGCGATCAATGCGGGGCCGGAAGCGCTGTCCGATCTCGAAGCGACGCTCACGGCCGTGGCGTCCTCATTCAATACCGGCCGCCGCACCATCCTCTCCTCGATCTTCAAACCGCGCGCGGACAAGATCCTCTTCGCCGGGACCAAGGCCGATCACCTGCATCATCTGCAGCACGACCGGCTGGAGAACATCCTCGCGCGCATGGTGGCGCGGGCGTCGCGGCGTTCGGAACTTGCGGGCGCCGCCACCGACGCCATCGCACTTGCCGCGATCCGCGCGACGCGCGAGGCAGTGGTAACGCGCGGCGCGGAAAAGCTGCCCGCGATCATCGGCACGCCGCTCGCCGGCGAGCGCATCGGCGACGAGACGTTCGACGGCACGCAGGAAACCGCGATCTTCCCCGGCGACCTGCCCGAACTCATCGAAGGTGAAAACCACGAGTGGAAGTTCAAGGGGCTCGCCGCCGCCTCGCATGACGAGACAGATTTCCGCTTCCTGAAGTTCCGGCCGCCGCTGCTCGACGCTTCCGCGGGCCGCGAGCCGTCCTTGCCTCACATTCGCCTCGACCGCGCGTTGCAGTTCCTGCTGGGAGACCGCCTCGAATGAATGTCTCGAAGCCGCAATCTTTCCGCCCCGACGATCCGCGCGTGGTTCTCGCCGCGCCCGACGAACCGCTGCTCACGCGCGCGGAGCTGCGCGAACTCGAAGCGGCGGAAGCGTCCTCGCTTCCGGCCGTTATCGAAAGCGCGCCGAAGAAGCGCCGCTTCTGGGGCAAGCTGTTCTGGTCGGCGGCCGGCGGTCTCGTCTCGCTCGCGCTCGGCCTTGCGATCACCAATCTCGTGCAGTCGCTCTTCAATTATGCGCCGTGGCTCGGCTGGCTTGCGCTTGCGCTCACGGCGATTGCTTCGCTCGCGCTGCTCGTGATCGCAGGCAGGGAGCTCTTCGCGATCTTCCGGCTGGAAAAGATCGAGCGCATCCAGAAGCGCGCGGTGGAGGTGCTTGTTTCGGACGACCGCGACGAGGGCCGCGCTGTCGTCGGCGACATGATTTCGCTCGCGCGCACCATGCCGCGTCTCGCCAAAGGCCGCGCCGCGATGGAAAATTATTCGCGCGACATCATCGATGGCGCGGACTACGTGCGGTTAGCCGAACGTGAATTGCTCTCTCCGCTCGATGCGGAAGCCCGCGCGCTGGTCAGCTCGGCGGCAAAGCGGGTCTCGCTCGTCACCGCGATTTCACCGCGCGCGGCCGTCGACATGCTGTTCGTGCTTTTCAACACGCTCTTTCTCATCCGCAAGTTAGCCACGCTCTACGGCGGACGCCCCGGCGTGCTCGGCATGTTCCGGCTGATGCGCCACGTAATTTCGCATCTCGCGCTCACCGGCGGCATGGCGATTGGCGACTCTATCGTGCAGCAAGTGCTCGGCCATGGGCTTGCTGCGAAACTCTCGGCGAAACTCGGCGAAGGCGTCTTGAATGGGTTGCTCACCGCGCGGCTCGGCATTGCCGCGATCGAAGTGACGCGGCCGCTGCCCTTCGCTGCGCTACCCCGCCCCACGCTGTCGGATCTCGCGGGCAATCTGTTGCCGACGAAGAAGGACGCATAAAAAATCGCCGCGGTTTCCCGCGGCGATCTCAACGTGTGCTTCGCTCAATTCGACGCGAAGCAATAGAAGTATCCATTGCCGCCGGTGGTCAGGAGATCGCTCTGCGCGCAACCGCCCGCGGGTCCGCGCGAGGGATGTGATGAATTCCACGACAGCGCGGGCGGCTCGGTGTTCAGCCCCATGCGGTCGTGATGGCCGACCATGGCCGCGCCTTTGGTGTTGCTGGTCCAGTTACTGCAGGTGCGGTCGTCTGCGATCGTGAAGGCAGTGCCGTCCGGTTGAGAACCAGTAAGAATGTCGTGCTGGTTCGGCTGGTCGCCACGCCCCTTCACGACTTCGCCCTTTTCGTTGAGCGCGGTCTGCTTGGTGATGTTGTTGTTCGCACTGTGCAGGTCGGCCACGTCTTTCGCGATGGTGTCGCCTTTCGCGTTCAGCCATGGCCCCTTGCCGATGCGGTCCTTGGCATTGACCGCGTTCGCGCCTTGCGTGCTGAGGTAAGCGCGCCAGGTCTTGTTGCCTGCGCCCGCGGCGGCCGCGAGCTTCTGGCAAATCGCGTCGGCGCCATTGAGGCCGCCGAGATTGGCGCCGTCCCCCGAACCGGCACTGGTGACGAAGAAGCTCATGTTGTTTTGCTGCGCGGGTGCCGCGAGAGAAAAGGCGAGCACGGCAGCGGACGAAATCATCAGCAGGCGAAATCTGGCTGGCATTGATGCCTCCCGTAATGGATTTGCTGCGCTTGCGGCAGCTTTCCGATTGTGAGCCGGTATTCTGCCCGCCGCCAGCGGCAAAGATTTCCGTGCCGCAAACGTGCTAGGCTGGTTTTGCAAACATCCGACTCGGTATTTTTGTTTCCCATGGCCAAAGCCCGCTCCAATTTCGTGTGCCAGAACTGCGGCGCGGTATCTCCGCGCTGGCAGGGCAAGTGCGAAGCCTGCGGCGAATGGAACACCATCGTCGAGGAACAGGCGGCGCAGGCGTCCGTTCCCGCAACGCAGCGCACCTCGCGCAAGGGACGCCTGATCCCGTTAGAGGCGCTGTCCGGCAAGTCGGAAGACGCGCCGCGGATTGCCTCCGGCATCAAGGAACTCGACCGCGTCACCGGCGGCGGCTTCGTGCGAGGGTCGGCGATCCTGCTCGGGGGCGATCCTGGCATCGGCAAATCCACGCTCCTGATCGAGGCGACCGCCGCACTCGCGCGCCAGGGCCGCCGCGTCATTTACGTCTCGGGCGAAGAAGCGGTCGATCAGGTGCGCATGCGCGCGCAGCGCCTCGGCCTCACCGACGCTCCGGTGGAGCTTGCCTCCGAAACCAATGTCGAGGACATCGTCGCGACCCTCTCCGAAGGTAAAGCACCAGCGCTTGCGATCATCGACTCGATCCAGACCATGTGGACCGAGGCGGTCGAAAGCGCGCCCGGAACCGTGACGCAAGTGCGCGGCTCGGCGCAGCAGTTACTCCGCTTTGCAAAGAAGAGCGGCACCGCCATCGTGCTTGTCGGTCACGTCACCAAGGACGGACAGATCGCGGGCCCCCGCGTCGTCGAGCACATGGTCGATGCCGTGCTTTCCTTCGAGGGCGACGGCGCGCACCAGTTTCGAATCCTGCGCGCGATCAAGAACCGCTTCGGACCGACCGACGAGATCGGCGTGTTCGAGATGACCGGCGGCGGTTTGCGCGAGGTGGAGAATCCATCTGCGCTGTTTCTGTCCGACCGCGACACGTCCTCGCCCGGCACCGCGGTCTTTGCAGGCGTCGAAGGCACGCGGCCATTGCTCGTGGAAATTCAGGCGCTCGTCGCGCCTTCCGCACTTGGCACGCCGCGTCGCGCCGTGGTCGGCGCGGACCAGAGCCGTCTTTCGATGATCCTTGCCGTGCTGGAAGCCCGCTGCGGCGTGAAGCTCGGCCAGCAGGATGTTTATCTGAACATCGCGGGCGGGCTTCGCATCAACGAGCCGGCAGCCGATCTTGCGATTGCGGCAGCACTCATCTCGTCGCTCTATAATGTCCCGCTGCCCGCGGACTGCGTTTATTTCGGCGAGGCATCCCTCACCGGCGCGATCCGCGCGGTGCCGCAGGCGACCGCCCGCATGAAGGAAGCGGCCAAGCTCGGCTTTGCCCGCGCTGTTGTGCCGGAAGCGGGACGCGGCGATTCCGCTGAGGGCCTCAGCGTGCGCACCGTCGGCGCGCTCGACTCGCTGGTCGCGGATATCGGGGCCGCGGCGCAAAAGGTCCGCCGCCTCGCCAACCGCGACGCGGGTTAACGTGACGCTCTCTCTTCTCGACGGCATTCTCGCCACGACCGTATTGTTGTCGGCGATACTCGGCTGGTCGCGCGGGCTTCTGCGCGAGGCGATCGGCCTCGTCTGCTTCGGGGTGGCACTCCTGATCGTTTACGCCTACGCGCTGAACGCAGGCTTCGCGCAATGGCTGCGGCCCTCGTTTCGGTACATGGCGGCCTATGTTTTCACAGGGGCCGTGATCGTTACCTTCCTGATCGCGGCCTGGGTCTCCCATTATGGCATGGCACCCTGGATCACGACGCAGAGCAGGCTCTTCGGCCTGCTGTTCGGGGTTCTGCGCGGATTGTTCATTTTCGCGCTCGCCGTGGTGCTGATCGATCTCTTCGTCCGCGTGCGCGATCTGCCGCCGTGGTTTCTGGAGGCGCGCTCGCGCGAGCTCGCCGTCGCCTGGGCGGGGCGTTTCTGGCCCAAGGAGTGGACCGGTGTGCGGCTCCTCGCCCATCCTTTCGTGATGATGGGGATTGCGGCCGTCTATCTGAGCGTCGTCACCGATCTCATCGCCGCGATTTCGCGGCCGTTCCGCCTGCGGTTGCGGCGGGACCTCTGAACACCTTGGCGTTACCCTGGCTTTCACCTTCTTCCCACAGGATGGCGGCAAGATTGCCGCAGTGGGTGACGGACGGTATGTCAGGGGCTATATGCATGGCCGCAAAGGCGCTTTCGGGTGCCCGAATCGGCGTAATTTCAAGGCGGAGCCGCGTTTCTAGATGACCCCCACCGTCCTCGATTTCGGGCTCATTGCCGTGATGCTGATTTCCGGCGTGCTCGCGATGGTCCGCGGTTTCATGCGCGAGATCCTCTCGATCGCCTCCTGGGTGATCGCAGCCGTCGTCACGCTTTATGGCTATTCGCGCGTGCTGCCCTTCGTGAAGCAGTACGTGCAGCAGGACCTGCTTGCGACCGGCATCGCGGTCGGCGGCCTGTTTCTGCTCACCCTCCTGATCGTCTCGCTCTTCACCGTGAAGATTTCCGACCTCGTGCTCGACAGCCGCATCGGCGCGCTCGACCGCTCGCTCGGCTTTCTCTTCGGGCTCGCGCGCGGCCTCGTCATCATGGTCGTGGCGTTCCTGTTCTTCACCTGGCTGGTGCCGGCCAAGACCGAGCCGGACTGGGTCAAGAACGCGCGTTCGCGGCCGATCCTGCAGAGCAGCGGCGACTGGCTGAAATCCATCCTGCCGGATGATCCTGAAAACGCCATCTTGCAGCGCTTAAGAAAACCGCGCGGGGAAGACCAGACGCCCGCACCCGAGACGACGCCGAATCCGGCGCCAGCGCCGACGCCACCCGGGCGCACAGACCGAGGGATCAACAAGAATTCCTCGCAAGCCAACAACACGACCCCGGCGGAACCCGCCTACAAGCGGAACGACCGGGCCGGCTTCAATCAGTTGATCGAAAGCACCCGCGCGTCGCAGCAGTGACGCGCCAGCAGCAAGGGTCTTGTTGATGAGCGTGGCAAAACAAACCGAACTCGACCTCGACAAACAGGCGATGGGCGACACGCTGCGCGAAGAGTGCGGCGTGTTCGGCATTTACGGGCACCCCGACGCCGCGGCGATCACCGCGCTCGGCATGCACGCGCTCCAGCATCGCGGACAGGAAGCGGCCGGCATCGTCGCCTTCGACGGCAAGCGCTTCCACTCCGAACGCCGCCTCGGCCTCGTCGGCGACACCTTCGCCAAGCGCGACGTCATCAAGAGCCTGCCGGGCTCGATCGCGGTCGGCCATGTGCGCTACTCCACGACCGGCGAAACCATTCTGCGCAACGTGCAGCCCTTGTTCGCCGAACTCGACGGCGGCGGCTTCGCGGTCGCGCATAACGGCAACCTCACCAACGCGCTTTCCATCCGCCGCCAGCTGGTGCGCGACGGCGCGATCATGCAGTCCACTTCCGACACGGAAGTCATGCTGCATCTCCTCGCCCGCTCCAAGCGCCCGCGCTTCATCGAACGCTTCATCGATGCGATCCGCGAAGTCGAAGGCGCTTATGCCTTCGTCGGCCTCACCAACAAGAAGCTGGTCGGTGCCCGCGACCCGCAGGGCATCCGTCCGCTGGTGCTCGGCGAACTCGACGGCGCAACGATCCTGACCTCGGAAACCTGCGCGCTCGACATCATCGGCGCGAAGTTCATCCGTGACGTGGAGAACGGCGAAGTCATCATCGTCAGCGAACGCGGCGTGGAATCCCACAAGCCTTTCCCCGCGATGTTGCCGCGTCCGTGCATCTTCGAATACATCTATTTCGCGCGGCCAGACTCGGTCGTCGGCGGAAAGAGCGTCTATGAAGTGCGCCGCAATCTCGGCACCGAACTTGCGCGCGAGTCTCCGGCGGAAGCCGATGTCGTCGTGCCGGTACCGGACTCCGGCGTGCCGGCCGCGATCGGTTTCGCGCAAGCCGCGGGCATCAACTACGAACTCGGCATCATCCGCAATCACTATGTCGGCCGCACCTTCATCGAGCCGACGCAGCAGATCCGCGAACTCGGCGTGCGCATGAAGCATTCGGCGAACCGCGCGGCAGTCAACGGCAAACGCATCGTGCTGATCGACGACTCCCTCGTGCGCGGCACCACCTCGGTCAAGATCGTGCGCATGATGCGCGAGGCCGGCGCGAAGGAAGTGCACTTCCGCATCGCGAGTCCGCCGATCAAGCATCCCGACTTCTATGGAATCGACACGCCGGACCGCGACAAGCTGCTTGCCGCGACCCACGATCTCGAAGGCATGCGCCAATATATCGGCGCCGACAGCCTCGCCTTCCTTTCCATCGACGGGCTGTACCGCGCGATGGGCCATGAGAAGCGTAATCCCGAGCGCCCGCAATATACCGACCACTGCTTCACTGGCGACTACCCGACCCCGCTCACCGACAAGAACGGTGAGATCGCGCCGCGGCAATTGTCGCTGCTCGCGGAAGCGAGTTGACGAGAACCTCGTCCTGAGGAGCGGCCGAAGGCCGCGTCTCGAAGGGCGAGGTTTTGCTGAGGCTTTCCATGCTGTAAGAACGCTCATCCTTCGAGACGCGCTGCTTCGCAGCGCTCCTCAGGATGAGGATTTGTTTGCATGGCCGAAGATAAATCTCTTTCCGGAAAAATCGCGCTCGTCACCGGCGCATCGCGCGGCATCGGTGCGGCGGTCGCGAAATCGCTCGCGGCCAAAGGCGCGCATGTGATCGCGCTTGCGCGCACCACCGGAGGCCTAGAAGAGCTCGACGACGAAATCCAGAAGCTCGGCGGCGCGGCCACGCTGGTGCCTGCGGACCTGCGCAAGTTCGACGACCTCGATCGCATGGGTCAGGCGCTCTACGAGCGCTTCAAGAAGCTCGACATTTTCGTCGGCAACGCCGGGCAACTTGGCGTGCTGTCGCCGATCCCGCATGTGGACCAAAAGGCGTGGGACGAAGTCATGCAGGTCAACGTGACGGCGAACTTCCGCCTGATCCGCTCGCTCGACCTGCTCCTGCGCTCGGCGGACGCCGCGCGCGCGGTCTTCATCACGTCGGGTGCCGCCAACAAGGCCACCGCCTATTGGGGGCCTTACGCGGTCTCCAAAGCGGCGATGGATATTCTGGTTCGCACTTATGCGGCGGAAGTCTCGAACACGAACATGAAAGTGAACCTGTTCAATCCGGGTCCGATCCGCACCCGCATGCGCGCCAAGGCGATGCCCGGCGAAGACCCGATGACGCTGACGCCGCCGGACGTGGTCGCGGAAGCGATCGTCGAACTTTGCCTGCCTTCGGTCAGCGAGAACGGGAAGCTCTATAATTTTCCGACGAAGCAGTGGCTGAGTTATCAGGTGCCCGCCTAACTTCGTCGTTCCTGCGAAAATAGAGACTTTCATTCCCGCGCAAGCGGGAATCCATAACCATCAAACTAAAACCTCATGGTGAGGAGCGCCGAAGGCGCGTCTCGAACCATGAGGCCTCATCCTTCGAGACGCGGGCTACGCCCGCTCCTCAGGATGAGGGATCAAGGAGAGTGGTTATTTCCTATTCTTCTTCTTGCGCTTGCCGCGGTCGTCCTTCTTGAGCATCTTCTTCTTGAACGGATTTTCCGGCTCACGGAACGAGAAGCGGATCGGCACTCCGGGCATCGCGAAAGCCTCGCGCACGCCGTTAATCAGATAGCGCATATAAGATTCGGGAAGCGCGTCGGTGCGCGAGCCGAACAGAATGAAGCTCGGCGGGCGCGCTTTCGCCTGCGTCATGTAACGCAGCTTGATACGCGCGCCGGAAACCGCAGGCGGCGGGTTCTGCGAAAGCGCGCGCTCCAGAAAGCGATTGATGACCGCGGTCGAAACGCGTTTGTTCCAGACCGCATAGGTATCGACCACCGCTTTCATCAGCTTGTCGAGATTGTCGCCGTGCATGCCTGACAAAGCGACGATCGGCATGCCTTTCGCCTGCGGCAGCCAGTGGTCGGCTTCCTCGCGCAGGGTCTTGCCCATCGTCATTTCCGGCGCGGCGAGATCGCGCTTGTTCATGCCGATCACGAGGCCGCGGCCCTCGCGCATCACGAGATCCGCGATGCGCAGGTCCTGCTCCTCGAACGGCATGGTCGCGTCCATCAAGAGCACCACGACTTCGGCAAAGCGGATCGCACGCAAGCTGTCGCCGACCGAGAGCTTCTCGAGCTTTTCCTGCACTTTCGCGCGCTTGCGCATGCCCGCAGTGTCGAGCATCTCGAACTTTCGGCCGCCATAGCTGAACTGCACTTCGATGGAGTCGCGCGTGATGCCGGGCTCGGGTCCGGTGACCAGACGATCCTCGCCGATCAGCTTGTTGATGAGCGTGGACTTGCCCGCATTGGGGCGTCCGACCACGGCAACGCGAATGGTATCGGGCAGCTTGGGTGCGGCTTCCGTCCCCTCTTCCTCACCGTCCTCGCCGAACTCGTTGTCGTCTTCCTCAATCTCCTCCTGTTCGGGGAGCAGTTCGCGCAAGGCGTCGTAAAGCTCGCCCATGCCCTCGCCATGCTCGGCGGAGATATTGATGGGATCGCCGAGGCCGAGCGCATAGGCTTCGAGCGCACCGGCAGCACCGGCTCTGCCCTCGCTCTTGTTGGCAATGAGAATGGTCGGCTTGCCGGACTTGCGCACGATCTGCGCGAAGACCTTGTCGTCGGGTAACAGCCCTGCGCGCGCATCGACCAGAAACATGACCGCGTCGGCATCCGCGATCGCGGCTTCGGTCTGCGCGCGCATGCGGCCCGCAAGCGATTCCGCGCCGGCTTCCTCGAAGCCTGCAGTGTCGAAAATGCGGAAGTTCAGGTCGGCGAGCTTCGCCTCGCCTTCGCGCCGGTCGCGCGTGACGCCGGGCGTGTCATCGACGAGCGCGACGCGCTGGCCGACAAGCCGGTTGAACAGCGTGGATTTGCCGACGTTCGGCCGGCCCACGATAGCGACGATTGGAAGCATGGCAGGTCCCGCTGTCAGCGCTTATCGGCGGCGGCCCGCCCAGGGATCTTCGGAATTGTTCGAGGGCGGCTGCTGCGTCTGCGCCTCGGGCTGCTGCGCCGGAATCTGGATGTTCGAGTTGGTAGGCTGCTGTGGTGGCGCGTTGCGCTCCACGCCCGGTACGCCATCGGGAAACAGCGACCGGCGATCGCCCGAGAGCGGCGTCTTCTTGTCCTCGAACGGATTGAGGTTATCCAGCGTCTCGCAGGCGGCGAGCGACAGCGAAAGCGGCGCGAGGAAAACCGCGAGCCTCAAAAACCTTGCTGTCTTCGCGCGCTTCATCGCGGGTTACTTCTTTTCTGGTGCGGGCGTGGCCGCTGCGGGCGCAGGCGCGGGGGAAGCGTTGAAGAGAACCGACTGCAGGCGCTGCGCGCGGTTGCGAAGGCCCGGCGGCGTTTCGGGATCGAAGGCAAGCTGCAGGAAAATCTTCTGCGCGTTCGCCTGATCGCCGGCACGGATATAGGCAAGGCCCAGCAATTCATTCGCCGAGTAATAGTAGGCCGACGCCTTATCGAGCGCCGGTCCGAGCCGCTTCTGCATCTCGGCGACATCCGCGCTGTCGACGAGAAGCGCCGCCGCACGAACGCGCGCAAGGTCGCGCACCAGCGGCTCTACCGCACCGTCATTGGCAATTGCTTCGAAGGCGTTCGCGCCCTCTTTCGCATCCTTCTTGCCGAGTTCGGCGGCAAGCGAAAGACGCGAGAGCACGCGATACGCGGCGGGCGAATCCGAAGAGAGCGCCTTGAAGGCGGCAACGGCTTCGTCGGTCTTTCCACTTTCTTCGGCAAGCTTCTGCGCGGCGACGAAACGCTCGCTCGCGGCCTGTGCCTGACGGTTCGCGTAGTATTCATAACCGCGCCAGCCCGCGACCGCGGCCACGACCAGGAACGCGCCGAGCGCGATATAGCCGCCATACTGCTTCCAGATATTGGCGAGCCGTTCCCGGCGCAGTTCTTCATCGACTTCGCGAATAATGTCCGACATTCAAAACCCTTGCAAAACCCTCAAGGGCCGCGCAAGGCGCGCAGCCCTGACCGAAGCCCGTATTTCGTTAAAGCGGGCGTAAAATAGAGATGTGTGCGGATCGTGGCAACGCCCTCAGGAGGGTGTTTTTGCCTTATTTTTCAAGGCGTAAACATGCGCTTCCGCCGGGAAAGAGCGGTCGCGGACCTCGTTGGCGTAGTTCGAAACCGCCTCCTCGATCAGCCGGCCCATGTCGGCGTACTGCTTCACGAACTTCGGCACCCGCGGCGAAAGGCCGAGCAGGTCCTCAAGCACGAGAATCTGGCCGTCGCAGGCGGCGGATGCGCCGATGCCGATGGTCGGCACCGCCACTTCCTTGGTGATCTTCACCGCGAGCGGCTCCGCCATGGCTTCGAGCACGATCGAGAACGCGCCGGCATCAGCGACCGCTTTCGCGTCATCGAGGATCGGGCCCCACTCGCTCTCCTCGCGTCCGCGGGCGCGGAAGGAGCCGAGCGTGTTGATAGACTGCGGGGTCAGGCCGACATGGCCCATAACCGGAATGCCGCGTTCGGTGAGGAAGCGCACGTGCTCCGCCATCTTCACGCCGCCTTCCATTTTCACCGCGCCGCAGCCGGTTTCTTTCAGGACGCGCGCGGCGGTGTGGAAAGCCTGCTCATGCGACGCCTCATAGGTTCCGAACGGAAGATCGACGACGACGAGCGCCTTCTTGGAGCCGCGCATGACCGCGTGACCTTGCAGGATCATCATCTCGAGCGTGACCGGCACGGTGGATTCGAAGCCGTGCATCACCATGCCGAGACTGTCGCCGACCAGCATGAGATCGACATGCGCGTCCAGCCAGCGCGCGGTGTGCGCGTGGTAAGCGGTCAAGGACACGATCGGCTCGCGTCCCTTGCGCGCGCGGATGTCGGGCGCGGTGTTGCGGCGGATGTCGGCGGTATTCTGGATCGACATGGTGGGCCCTCCTCGTCGTTCCGTTGGCCAATAACTTCGCGGGAATTGGGTCCTGTCGCGCCCGCGCGCGTCGGCAGATAGGATGGGGCGTTTTACAATGGAAGACCCCGGGGAGCGAGTCTTTTGCTGCGGCGCAGAAATCGCGGCATCTTCACGATCTTTCGGATAGCGAGGCTGCTTTCATGGCGCAGACTTACGACTGCCTGATCGTAGGCGGCGGACCGGCCGGGCTCACGGCCGCGATCTATCTCGCGCGCTACCGGCGCAAGGTGCTCGTGATCGATGCCGGCCGGAGCCGCGCGGCGTGGATCCCCACCTTGCACAATTATCCGGGCTTCGAAGACGGAATCGCGGGAAAGGCGCTGTTGCGCAAGCTGCGCGAGCAGGCGCTGGAATACGGCGCGGAGTTGCGCGAAGGCGAAGTCACCGCGCTTCAGAAAGCCAGCGACGGCTTCACCGCGACGGCGGACGGCAAGACCATCGCGGCGCGGCGCGTCTTGATGGCGACCGGCATCGTCGATGAAACACCGTCGCTCCCCGGCCTGCGGGACGCGGTGTATGAAGGCACGCTCCGCTTCTGCCCAATCTGCGACGGCTATGAAGCGCAGGGTCAACGCATCGCCGTGCTAGGCGACACGGAAACCGGCTGGCGCAAGGCGCTGTTTCTGCGCACCTACTCGAAGGACGTGACGCTCGTTTGCGTGGACGATCCCGCGAGCGCTTCGGAAGAATGCAAGAATGAACTGAAAGAAGCCGGCGTCACGCTGGCGGACGAATGCGCGAAGGACATCGACCGCAGCGGCGAGAAGATCGTTGCAATTCTGGAATCGGAAAAGAAGCTCGCGTTCGACGTGCTTTATCCCGCGCTCGGTTGCGAGGTGCGTTCGACACTTGCCGTCGCGCTCGGCGCGCGTGCGACCGAAAACGGAAACCTGCTCGTCGACGACTGCCAGCGCACTTCGGTCGAAGGCCTTTATGCGGCGGGCGACGTGGTTTCCGACCTGCACCAGATCAGCGTCGGCCTCGGCCATGCGGCAATCGCAGCGACCAAGATTCACAACGAGCTCGAGCGGAATCTGGCGTAACGAGACGAACTGGCAACGCGACTAACGCCGCTCCCGAATTTCCCTCATTTTCTGCAGGCGCTGGCTGATCTCGGGGCGCTTGCGAAAATGATGCTCGAAGTTCTTCAGGTAATGCGGGTCCGTCGCAGCACGCGCGTGCATTGCCTCAAAGAATGCCTTCCCTTCCTGCCCGCAATGATCGAGCGCATCGTGCGTCAGGTACGGAATGAAGTCGATGTATTTCGTGCGATGGACCTTTTCCGCCAGCGCCACAATACCGTCTTCGCCCAACACACGCTTGATGCGCGCGCAGAAGAATGATGGATCGTTCTTCTGCATCAATTCGATATAGCGCACCATCGTGATGTTCCCCGCGTTCTTGCGCTCACTCACTAACCAGAACAGCGGAAGCGCCTCGAACATCTTGTCGGCCATGGCATCGGCAAAGGTGCGGTCCGCCTGCATCTGCGCGACGATCAGATCGGCACCGGTTATCGAGCTTCCGGGATAATAGCGAAACTGAATTTTCCGGATGAGGTCGTTAAGCGCCACCGGCCGCTCTTTATAGAGCGTTACGAGCAAGTCGCCTTCCAGACCTCTACGCCGCGAACGAAGAGCGATTGCGTCCACAATCTCGCTGTCGCTATTCTCGCTGGAGAACAGCGCTTCTTTCACAAGGTCGTAGCGCGGGATTTGCCGTAGGTCGGTATCGAGCGCCGCCAACGCTTCTTTTGGGGTGGGCGGCGGAAAGACCGGGACAGGCTCCGGCGGCGAACGCTTCTCCGGCTTCGTGAAAACCTTCTGCAAAATCCAGGAAGCGTCGTCTGGCCGTGAGCCGCCGCCGATCATCATACGCCACAGACCGCAGCCGGTATCGCCCGGAGGCATAATCCAGATCACGTTGTCCGGGCGCGCCCAGCAGCCGAGAAGCGGGCCGAGATAAGTGGGCGCTTCGACATAGCGGGAGTGCGCGAGCACCGTGACCTTTCCGTTTTTGCGCTCCTGCACTTCCACGCCGCTGAATCGGATGACACGCCCGCTTGGGGCGTTCTGCAGTAAATATGGCTTCACGCTTTTCGACATGAAATTTGCCGTGACGAAGTGCGTCTCCTGCACCACGAAAATTCCCTCCGTGGGAATCGCGACCTCTTCGATCAGCGGGCAGAAGCCCTCCTCGATAACGGCTTCCGAGGGGCCCGGGCCGGGATAGCTGAGACGCGCGCTCGGGCACGTACCCGGCAACACCCAGGCAGCGCGCAAACGCTTCGCGCTCGGTTCGCGGTATTCGCCATTTGGACCTCGGCCCGGCAGATCAACGTAGATGATCTCCTCGACCGCGCGTGTCTGCAGAAGCTGCGTGCATAGATCGCGGCAGTTGCCACCGGCCCAGATCAGCTGCCTGGGCAGCGGGATGGTTTGCTCGACCACCGGCGCTTCAGGCAGTGCGGCAACATAAGCGACACGCTCACGCGCAAAATATGTATCGGCGGCAACCAGAACCGCCGCGACGGCGCATGCGCCCAAAAACCAACGGTTCTGCCAAAGCTGGCGCTTGTTGATGAAACGAATACCAAAGAAAAGAACAGTCGCCGTAATCAGAATTGGATTGAAGATCAGCGGCGCAATGAAAATGAGCCACATTGTTTACCAATGCCTGTGCCTCGCCCGTAAGCGTCGTTAGCACGGCAAATGCGGCGGCAATGATATTTCCGACGAGCAGAGTTAACGCGCGACACAGGCTATGCCGCCGCTACGTCAAGCCGCCTTCTTCACGTCCTTGATGTCGGAGAACACGATCCCCGGCGCGCGCTCGCGCGTGTAATCGAGGTCGAAGTTCGACTTCGCCATGAATACCGGATCGCCGTCGAGATCGGAGGCCATGGAGAAGGTTTTCGCGGTGATAAACGTATCGAGCTTGGTGCGATCCTCGGCCGAGACCCAGCGCGCAAGGTCGAACTCGCTCTGTTCGAGCGAAATCTGCAAACCGTATTCGGCATCGAGCCGCGCTTTCAGCACGTCGAGCTGCAACGGACCGACGACGCCAACGAGCGCCGGCGCACCGTCCATCGGCTGGAACACCTGCACCACGCCCTCTTCCGCAAGCTGCTGCAGCGCTTCCTTCAGCTTCTTCGCCTTCATCGGATCGCCGAGTTTCACGCGGCGGATGATTTCCGGCGCGAAGCTCGGCACGCCGACGAAGTTCAGCGCCTCGCTTTCGGTCAGCGTATCGCCGATCCGCAGCACGCCATGGTTCGGGATGCCGACCACGTCGCCCGCATAAGCCTCTTCCGCGAGTGCGCGGTCTTTTGCGAAGAAGAACTGCGGCGCGTTCAACGCCATCTGCTTCTCGGTGCGCGCGACCTTCACCTTCATGCCGCGCGTGAGCTTGCCGGAGCAAAGCCGCGCAAAGGCGATGCGATCGCGATGGTTCGGATCCATGTTCGCCTGGATCTTGAACACGAAGGCGGTGAGCTTGCTTTCGGCGGCTTCCACCGTGCGCTTGTCGGCAGCCTGCGCGCGCGGCTGCGGCGCGTAATCGCCGAGTGCTTCGAGCAGATCGCGCACACCGAAATTCTTCAGCGCCGAGCCGAAGAACACCGGCGTGAGGTGCCCCTCGCGGAATGGTGCCAGCTCGAATTTCTTGGTGCCTTCCTTCGCCAGCATCAGTTCTTCTTCGAGTGCTGCGGCGTCGAGGTTCGGCGAAAGCGAAGCCATCTTCGCGACGTCCATCTGCTCGCGCGCGGCATTGGCGTCCGCCTCCAGGCGGCGCACGCCGCCAGAAGAAAGCTCCACGGTGCCCGCGAAGTCCCTGCCCCGTCCGATGGGCCAGGTCACGGGCGCGGTATCGAGCGCCAGTGTCTTTTCGATCTCGTCGAGGATTTCGAACGGGTCGCGGCTCTCGCGATCCATTTTATTGATGAAGGTGACGATCGGGATGTCGCGCAACCGGCAGACTTCGAAGAGCTTGCGCGTGCGCGCCTCGATGCCCTTCGCGGCATCGATCACCATGACGGCGGAGTCCACCGCGGTCAGCGTGCGGTAGGTGTCTTCGGAGAAGTCCTCGTGGCCCGGCGTATCGAGCAGGTTGAAGACGAGCCCCCCGAATTCGAAGGTCATGACCGAGGTCACGACCGAGATGCCGCGCTCGCGCTCGATGGCCATCCAGTCGGAGCGCGTATTGATGCGGTTCTTCTTGGCCTTCACTTCGCCCGCGAGATTGATCGCACCCCCGAACAGCAGGAGCTTTTCGGTCAGCGTGGTCTTCCCGGCGTCGGGGTGGGAGATGATCGCAAACGTGCGCCGGCGCGCGACTTCGCGCTCGATCGGCGTTTCGTTGGTGCGGGAGTGGCTGAGAGTCGTGTCGGACATTGGCGGGGCTGTGCATCCACGATCTGCGCGGTTGGGTCAAGCCGCTTCCGGCGGTATGATCGGCGGGCTGGGAAGGAAGAGCGCGGAAATGCCGGAACTCCGGGGGCTACGCATCGGCTTCGACATCGGCGGCACCAAGATCGCGATCTGCGTGCTGGATGCAGCGGGCAACTATGTCTTCAAGACCGAAGCCGCGACGCCGAAGGACGACTATGCCGCATTTCTCGATACCGCTTCGATGCTGCTTTCGCAGGCGCGCGTGGCAGTCCCGGAAGCACGCGACGCCACGATCGGCGCAGGCATTCCCGGCGAGGTCGACGTCACTTCCAACACGGTCAAGAACGCGAACAGCACCTGCCTCATCGGCAACGATGTCGAGGCCGATCTCGCGCGCGTGTTCGGACAAAAGGTGCGGCTTGCGAACGATGCACAATGCCTGATCGCTTCCGAAGTGCATGACGGCGCGGCCCAGGGCGCGACGGTCGCCTTCGGCGTGATCCTCGGCACCGGAGTCGGCGGCGGCGTCGCGGTGAACGGCCAGCCGTGGCGCGGCGGAAACCGGCTCGCGGGAGAATGGGGGCACAACCCCTTCCCGAGCCGCGACGGAGAAATCATCGGCTCGCCCTGCTACTGCGGCCGCAACAACTGCATCGAAACCGTGTTGAGCGGTCCCGCACTGGTCGCGGCCTATCGCGATGCGACGGCTGGCGAGAACGCACAGCTTCCGGAAATCGAAGCCATCGTTGCCGCCGGCGATCCGGTCGCGCGCGCGGTGCTGTCCGAATATATCGACCACCTCGGCAATGCGCTCGCAACCGTGGTCGGCGTGCTCGATCCGGACGTGATCGTGATCGGCGGCGGCGTCTCGAGCATCGCTTCGATCTATCGCGAATTGCCGGACCGCATCGCCGCGCACATGTTTCACAGCAGCGCGTCCAAGCCGCGCTGCACGACGAGCATCGTCAAAAGCAAATGGGGACCGGATAGCGGCGTGCGTGGCGCCGCGCGGCTCTGGCCGTTACCAGCGTAAAATACTTCCGCTCGCATGATTGTGATGCAGCAGCCTATCCGCAACAAAATATAAAACTGCAGCACGCAAACGCATGAGGAGAACTTTTGATGAAACTTGCCGGGAAATTTCTCGCCTTGATCGGCGTCTTCGTATCCTGCACCAGCGTAGTTCTCGCCCAGGATATTCCCGGCTCGAAGGATCACCCGATCCTCCCCCGCTATGAGGATTCCTCGATACGCGCCTACAAGACTGAAGCCTTCGTCGAATACGATCTCGTCACCGGCAAGACCGTGCAGCAGCCGAACACTTCGCCGGCGCGCGTGGTTTCGGAAAAGCCGGTCCGGCTCGAAGGCAAGCTCACCCATATTCTTTATCGCGCGCCGCTCGGCCGTTCGCCGCTCGAAGTTTTCCGCAACTATGAAAAGGCGTTGAAGTCCGCGGGCTTCGAGACGCTGTTTTCCTGCGACCGCGACAACTGCGGCACGCGCTTCAACAGCTATATGAATCCGGGTGCGCGCTATAACGGCCTGATCTATGGCGACCAGCAGCGCTTCATTTCAGCCAAGCTCTCGCGCCCCGAGGGCGATATCTATGTCGCGCTTTACGTGACGAGCTTCGAACCGGAGAAGCGCGCCTTCGCGCAGCTCGAAGTCATCGAGGTCAAGGGACTGGAAGAACGGCTGATCGTGCTCGGCGAAAGCGAAATCGAGCAGGCGCTGACGCGCGACGGCAAGATCGCGATCTATGGCATCCTGTTCGACTTCGACAAGGCCGAGATCAAGCCGGAGTCTACTCCGCAGCTCGAGCAGCTTGCAGCGGTGCTGAAGAAAAACTTGAAACTCGGCGTGCTGATCGTGGGCCACACCGACGGCAAAGGCAGCTTCGACTATAATCTCTCGCTATCGCAGCGGCGCGCGCAGGCGGTCGTCGCGGCACTGGTCTCGCGCTATGGCATTCAGGCGTCTCGCCTGATCCCTGCGGGCGCGGGGATGGTGGCGCCGGTTGCTAGCAATCGCTCGGAAGCGGGACGCACGAAAAACCGCCGCGTCGAAATCGTCGAGCGCTATAGCGGCGATTGATCGAATGCGCAGATGGCCGGGACGCAAGCGAGCCCGGCCATCGCAGAACGTCAAATCGCCTGCTGATATTCCTCGGCCTTGAAGCCGACGAGCAACTTGCCGCCGGGCAATTCCAGCACGGGGCGCTTGATCATCGAGGGCTGCTCGATCATCAGCGCAATCGCCTTCTTCTCGGTGATGCCTTCCTTCTCCTTGTCGGAGAGCTTGCGAAACGTGGTGCCCGCGCGGTTCAGGAGCGTCTCCCACCCTGCCTTCTTCGCCCAGGCTTCGAGCTTCTTCTTCTCGATGCCGCTGACTTTGTAATCGTGGAAGACATATTCGACGCCTTTCTTGTCGAGCCAGGCGCGCGCCTTCTTCATCGTGTCGCAGTTCTTGATGCCGTAGATCGTTATCGCCATAGCCGCTCCGATTCTTTCCCCGGAAGTTTAGCCGATCGCAAATTCGTCCGCGCGCTCGATGACGAGATCGCGAAACAGCCGCGCGCGATGCGACATCCATTGCGGGTCGGGATACACGAGATGCATCGGCAGCGAGGGCACGGCGTATTCCGGCAGGAGATGCACGAGCCTGCCGCTCGCGAGATGCTCGACCGCGCACCAACTCGGCAACACGCCGACGCCGAGCCCTTCGAGTGTCGCTTCCGTCATGACATCCGCGTCGTCGCAAGCCATGGCGGGCGCAATGTCCACGACATAGCGCCCGGTTTCGGATTCGAAGGTCCACTGGTTCTGCGGCGACAGCCGCGAATAGGTGACGCAAGGTATCGCGCGCAGATGATCGGGAAAGCGCGGTGCAGGATGGCGCGCGAGCAAACCGGGCGACGCCACCAGCGTCCGCTTCACGGTGCCCACGCGGCGCGCGACCAGCGAGCTTGAATTCAGCATACCGATGCGGATCGCAATCTCGGTCCCCGTCTCCACCAGATCGACGAACTGTTCGGTGAAGCGCACGTCGAGCCGCACATCGGGATAGCGCCGCGCGTATTCGACGAAGATCTTCTCGAAGAAATAGCGTCCGAAGGAAGTCGGAACCGTGAGCCGGAGCGTGCCGGAAGGTGCGGGCAAGGTGTTGCGCGTCGATGAACCGGCGCTTTCGTAGAGCGCCACCACTTCTTTCGCGAGCTTGTGCACGCGGTCGCCTTCCGGCGTCGGCCGCACGCGGCGCGTGGTGCGGACAAAGAGACGGCAGCCGAACTCGCTTTCGAGCAGCGCGATCCGCTTGCTGATCGCGGGCTGGCCGATGCGCAGATCGTTCGCAGCCTGCGAGAAGCTGCCGGACTCGATGACACGGATGAAGGTCCGGAGGGCGTCGATCCGATCCATGCATTCCTATTGGGAATGAGTAATATTCTGATTATTCCTCTATATGGAAAAGCGGCCTGCGGTCTAGCCTTCCGTCATCGGGAGGAGACAAAAATGAAAAAATCCATCGGCATCGTAGGCGCCGGTATCGGCGGCCTGCATCTGGCGCTTTATCTGCAGAAACACGGGATCGACGCGACGGTGCTCACCGACCGCGCCCCGGAGCAATATCCCTCGACGCGGCTGATGAACACGGTCGCGCATCACAGCGTGACCATCGCGCGCGAGGACGAGCTTGGCGTCAACCACTGGGGCGGCGGCGAGTTCGTCTATCACCACCACGATCACTTCTTCAATTTCCCCGACCAGCCGATCCTGTTTCGCGGCGCGTTCCGCAATCCGAGCCGCGCGGTCGATTACCGCATTTATCTGCCCGCGCTGATGAAGGACTTCGCCGATCGCGGTGGCAAGATCGAACTCGCCAACATTCAGGACGACGACATTCCCGGTCTCGTGTCGCGCTTCGACCTGCTCGTGGTCTCGACCGGCAAGGGCGCGCTCGGACGCATGTTCGCGCATCGTCCCGAACACTCGCCCTACTCGCAGCCCCAACGCCTGCTCTGCGTCGGCCTCTATGACGGCGTCGATCACGGCAGCCCGGACGGCAAGGATCCGCGCGGCGTCACGCTCTCGGTCTCGCCGGGACACGGCGAGATGATCGTGATCCCCACGCTCTCTTTCGGCGGCATGAAGACCGCGCTCCTCATGGAGAATATTCCCGGTGGCGACATGGCCGATCTTGTCTCGCTGAACTACGACGCGAACCCGGCCGCGTTCCGCCAGACCATTCTCGACAAGTTAGAAAAGCATCACCCGCACACCTATAACAAGATCGACACGCACCGCTTCGGGCTCGCGCAGCCGCTCGACGTGTTGCAGGGCGCGATCGTGCCCACCGTGCGCCACACGTCCGTTTCGTTTGACGGCGACAAATATGCGGTGGCACTCGGCGACGTGCATTCGGTGGTCGATCCGGTCATGGGACAGGGCGCGAACATCGCTTCCTATGCCGCGTTCGAACTCGGCAAGGCGATCGTGGATGCGGTCGTGTTCGATGCCCGCTTCGTCGAAGACGTGGATCGCCGCCGCGAGAACCGCGTGCTCGCTGCCGCCGCCTGGACCAACATGATGCTGAAGCCGCCGTCCGAAGCGTTGGGCCGCCTGATCTTCACCATGTCGCAGGACCGCGCGCTGTGCGACGAGTTCACCGAGAACTTCAATTATCCGGAACGACAATGGGACCGGCTCGCGAGCGAGCGGCGCATTCATGCGTGGATCGACAGCCACCAGAAGATGGCTGCCTGAGCTCTCCCCGTTCGCTCAAGAAGAAGAGAACGCATCATGTATTGCCTGACCGTACTCTATCCCGCGCCTGACGACGCGGACGCCTTCAAGAAGTATTATGTCGAGAAGCATCTGCCGCTCGCGGCGAAGCTGCCCGGCATGGTGCGCAGCCACTACGCCTTCCCGAAGCAGCTTGGCCCCGGCGAAGCCCCCTTCTGCATCTTCCAGGCTTACTTCTCCGATCCGAAAGCGATGGAAGCAGCGCTGATGTCGGAACAAGGCCAGAAGGTCGCGGCCGACGTTCCCAACTACTCGCCGAAGGGCGCTTCGCTCTGCCACTTCACAGTGGACGGCGGATGAACATGCAAGCCGATCCGTCGGGCTTCCGCTCGGCGGCGTCGCGGTTTCTGACCGGCGTGACGGTCGTCGCGAGCATAGCCCGCGACGGCGCGCGCGTCGGCATGACCGCGAACAGCTTCACAACCGTTTCGACCAGGCCGCCGACGGTGCTGGTCTCGCTCATGCGCGGGCGAACCTGGCAGGCGATCATGGATAGCGGGCATTACAGCGTGAACGTCATGCACGCGGAAGACTTGTCTAGCTGCGTGCATTTCGCGGGCAAGCCGCAGCCCAACGCCGCCGAGCTCATCGAGATGGACGGCTTTCCGGTGCTGCCGCACGCCATCGCCCGCTTTGCCTGCGACGTGGTGCGGAGCATCGAGATCGCGGACCACACGCTCTTCATCGGCGAGGTGCGCTGGTGCCGCCATCAGGACGGCTCGCCGCTCGGCTTCTTCGCCAATCAGTTTCGCCACGGCACGGGGGCAGCGATTGCGCCCGCGGAAATTCCCTATCCGCCGGACGGATGGGCTATATAGAAATAAACATAACGACAGAAACAAAAACCAAGAGGAACGCCCCATGATCGAACTTGGCATGACGATAGACGGCAGGCAGGTGAATGCCGCGAACCGCTTCGCAGTGAACAATCCGGCGACCGGTGAGACGGCGGGTTACGCGCCGAACGCGAGCCTTGCCGATCTCGATACGGCAGTCGATGCCGCGACGCGCGCCTTCGCAAGCTGGTCGCGCACCAGCGACGAGGAACGCAAGAAAGCCTGCGAGGCTGTCACGGCCGCGCTCGCCGAACATGCGGAAGAAATCGCGCAGCTCATCACGCTCGAACAGGGCAAGCCGCTGAACGGTCTCGGCTCGCGCTTCGAAATGGGCGGCGCGCAGGCATGGTCCGGTTATACCGCCGGCCTTTCGCTGCCGATGAAAGTCTTGCAGGACAATAACGAAGGCCGCATCGAACTGCACCGCAAGCCGCTCGGCGTGGTCGGTTCGATCACGCCCTGGAACTGGCCGGTGATGATCGCGATCTGGCACATTTTGCCGGCGCTACGCACCGGCAATACCGTGGTCATCAAGCCCTCGCCCTATACGCCGCTCTCGACGCTGAAGACGGTCGAAGTGATGAACAAGGTGCTGCCCGCGGGCGTGGTCAACGTGATCACCTCGGACGACAAGCATGCGAATATCGGTGCCGCGATGGCCGCGCACCCCGGCATCCGCAAGATCGTCTTCACCGGCTCCTGCGCCACAGGACAAAAGGTCATGGCGTCCGCTTCCGAAACCATGAAGCGGCTCACGCTGGAGATGGGCGGCAATGACGCCGGCATCGTGCTGCCCGACTGCAATCCGCAGCAGATGGCCGAAGGACTGTTCTGGGGCGCCTTCATCAACAACGGCCAGACCTGTGCCGCGATGAAGCGGCTTTATGTCCACGACAAGATTTACGACGAAGTGTGCGATGCGCTGACCGCGTTCGCTCGCAACATTCCGGTCGGCCCCGGCTCGGATGAAAACTCCGTGCTCGGCCCGGTCAACAACAAGATGCAGCATGACAAGGTTTCGCGGCTCGTTGCGGATGCGAAAACGAAAGGCCGCGTGTTGCTCGGCGGCGAGCCCGGCGATGGTCTGTTCTTCCCGGTCACGCTGATCGCGGACCTGCCCGCGGATGCGCCGCTCGTCGCCGAAGAACAGTTCGGTCCGGCGTTGCCGATCCTGCGCTTTACCGATGTCGATGATGCAATCAAACAGGCCAACAATTCCGAGAACGGCCTCGGCGGGTCGGTCTGGTCGCGCGACATCGAGGCGGCCAAGAAGATCGCGCTGCAGATGGAATGCGGCTCGGTCTGGATCAACAAGCACGGCGCGATCCAGCCGAACGCGCCCTTCGGCGGCGTCAAAAAATCCGGCCTCGGTGTCGAGTTCACCGAAGACGGCATGAAGGAATATACCGACGCGCAGGTGGTCTATAGCTGACCGCTTTCGCGGGCGTTCGTTCCTTCGCTCCCCGGGCCCTGCCGGCCCGGGGATTTTTTGTTCCGTGATCCCGGATTTTGCAGCCGCCATGCAAATGACCGACTACACTCATACGAGATGAACCGGCATCAACGAGAGGAGCAAAAACCATGACCGCCGCGCCAGAACGGAACGTACAAGCTTATCTCTTCTTCGATGGACGCTGCGAGGAAGCGCTTGGGTTTTACAAAAAAGCGCTCGGCGCGGAGATCGGCATGATGATGCGCGTCAGCGAAAGCCCCGAAGGCGGCGGACCGGGCGTGCCCGGCGACAAAATCCTGCATGCGAGTTTCTTCGTCGGTCGCACGCTGATCATGGCCTCGGACGGCTGGGCCAAGGGGCAGCCGAAGTTCGAGGGCTTCTGTCTTTCGATCAACACAAAAGATGAAGCGGAAACGAGATCCCTGTTCAACGCGCTCCGCGACGGCGGCGAGGTCACGCAGCCGCTGATGCAGACTTTCTTCTCGCCCGCCTTCGGCATGGTCAAGGACAAGTTCGGCGTGCACTGGATGGTGCTCGTGCCGCAGGATCAATAGCGCGGCGACACCGCAAGAAGCGCCATAGCTCTCCTGCTGCGATCGCGCCTATACTTGCGCGCAAACCAAGGAAACGAAATGGACATCAAGCGAAACGGCGCGCGGCCTTCCGGCAAGGGCCCCACGGATTATTTCACCGGCAGCGTGCGGCTCGATCCACTGATCGAAGCCGCCGATCCCGCGCGCGTGCGCGCGGCACACGTCACCTTCGAACCCGGCGCGCGCACCGCATGGCATACGCATCCGCTCGGGCAAACGCTGATCGTGACGTCCGGCCTTGGCTGGGCGCAGACCGAAGGCGGTACGGTCGAGGAGATCCGTCCCGGCGACGTCGTGTGGTTCGCGCCCGGCGAGAAGCACTGGCATGGCGCGAGTGCCACCAAAGCGATGTCGCACATCGCGATTCAGGAAGCGCTGGACGGCAACGCGGTCGCGTGGATGGAGCAGGTCAGCGACGCGCAATACAAAAAATGAAGCGGGGCGGATGATCAGAGGTTTTTCATGAACGCCGTTCGACTCGGTTTTCTCGCAATCTTTCTCTTCTTCGCGGCGCCGTCGCATGCCGAGCCGAGCGTGCAAACCGGCTTCTCACCGGAGGGTTCGGCACATCAACTGGTGCTGAAAACGATCGGCGAGGCAAAGCACAGCATCCAGATCCTGGCCTATTCGTTTCATGCACAGGACATCATGCAAGCGCTGGTGGATGCCAGAAAGCGCGGCGTCAGCGTACGCGTTGTCGTCGACAAAAAGCGCAATCGCGTCGCGTCGAGCCAGAAAGCCATGCGGTTCGTCACGCATGGCGGCGTGGAGCTACGAACCAACGACCGTTTTCATGTTCACCACGACAAGGTCGTCATCGTTGACGGCGAGACGGTCTTGACCGGCTCGTTCAACTTCGCTCCATCTGCGGAGACCGCGAACTCCGAGAATGTGGTCGTCATTCGCGGCATGCCGGAGATCGCAAAGCAATATCTCGCACACTGGCAGTCGAGATGGGATGGCGGCATGTCTTTCACCGGCCGGTAGTCGAGGCCGTCAAGGCGCGTCGTCTGCTCGCGCCGGGCCGCCCTCGCCTTCGAGCCGCGCAAGCTGCTTCACGTCCTGCCGCGTGAACTTCAGGCGCACGCCTGCGCCCATGCCGCCGCCTTCTTCGACGATCACGATGCCGAAGTGTTCGAGCGCGCGATGCGCAGCCCGGGCGTCGTCATCCGTATGAAGCCAGGCGCTGCCGTTGGCTTCGATTGCGGCGATCGTGTCCGGGGAAACGCGCGCGGCTTTGGCGAAATCCTCGCGGCTGATGCCCGCGAGCGCCCGCGCCGCGGCGACAAGTCTTCCGGTCAGCTTCGGCTCGGCACGCATCGCTTCGCTCTCTCCATGCATCACGCTGTCCGGCATGATGCGTGCTTTGTCCGCGCGCGACAAGCGCGGCATGTCCACGCGGCGCTCTCCTTGCGGAGGGCTGCGAAAGCGGCGAACAATACGGCATTCAGGGCGAGCGGAAGGAGACAGCCATGGCGAAGCTCGTATTCGGAATGAACGTGTCGCTCGACGGCTATGTCGATCACGACAGGTTCGCGCCCGACCCCATACTCTTTCGCCACTTCGTCGAGGAAGCCCAAGCGCAGGCGGGCAGCCTCTATGGCCGCAAGATCTACGAGCTCATGCGTTACTGGGATGAAGATCAGCCGGGATGGAATGCCGACGAGCAGGCCTTCGCCGTTGCGTGGCGCAGACAGCCGAAATGGGTGGCCTCGCGCACGTCGCAAACGCTTGGCCCCAACGCGACGCTGCTTGGCGATGATCTCGAAGCATCGGTCCGCGCGCTCAAGGCCGGACATGAGGGCGAGATCGAAGTGGCGGGCCCGGTGCTGGCGCATGCGCTCACCAGACTTGGCCTGATCGATGAATACCGGATCTATCTGCACCCGGCGGTGCTCGGCAGCGGCAATCCCTACTTCGCCGGCCCTCGCCCGCCGCTGCGGCTCTTCAGCAGCGACCGGATCGGAGAGGATGTGGTGCGGCTGAGGTATAGGCCGACCTAGGCTCGGAACAGGCCGGAGAGAACTTCACTCCCACTCAATCGTGCCCGGCGGCTTCGACGTCACGTCCGGCATTGACTGGGCGCAGACTAACGACGTCCCCTGCTGGAAACACTTGCAAGGCGCGGGGCAAGCCAACGCTCATATCGTGATTAAGAATTAGGCGCGGCCGACCGAGCAGTCAGGCAGAATAAGAAGACAATCTAGTTTTGGAATAGGAAAGCTCGTAGGTAGGGATTTCGTGAAAACTCACTAAATTATCTTGCTCGCAATACTGAACCTTAAATGCATAATCTAAACGTTCCGGGCCTACTAACCAGAAATAAGGAGGCCGCCTAGATCGAAGCGCCTGAAGTTTTTTATAAGCATTCAACTCCTGCGCCTTAACGTCTTTCAGATCAATAGGCAGCTGCTTTCCGAATTGCTTCATCAACTCGATAAGCCGCAAAACCTCGGCTCGACTCTTTTTAACTTCGCAAGCGATAAACTCAATCTCCGAAGCAGCCGACAAGTAAGTAGCTGCGTCAAACGCCCAATCTGATGATTGCGTACCCAACAGCTCCGCCGGCCATCCCAGTTCGAAATGAAGTCTCCCTATTGTTGCAACCGTGATTATCGGCTCTACCCATATTGTCACCGTCCTAGGTGTTTTGTTGACACTGCCAGTCCAGAAAAACTGCTCTGAGGCATAGCTTCGCTGCGCTCTATAAAGCCCACGACCCACTGACTTTACCAAACCCGCGTCAATACTTCGAAGAAAATCATCGGCATCAACTTCGTTGACCTTATGCCAATCTGCTTTGAACCCCGCTGTCCCTAGAGCTCGACTGGGATCGTTGCAGAATTCCGGAAGCAGGTCATTTAGAATGCGATCTTTAAATAGCTGCAATTCTCACTCCCACTCAATCGTTCCCGGCGGCTTGCTCGTTACGTCATAGACCACGCGGTTGACGCCCTTCACCTCGTTGATGATGCGGGTCGCGACCTGGCCCAAGAACTTCATGTCGAAGGGATAGAAATCCGCGGTCATGCCATCGACGCTCGTCACCGCGCGCAAGCCCAGCACGTGATCGTAAGTGCGGCCGTCGCCCATGACGCCGACCGTCTTCACCGGTAAAATCACCGCAAACGCCTGCCATATCTCGTCGTACAAACCAGCCTTGCGGATTTCGTCGAGATAAATCGCGTCGGCAAGACGCAGAATGTCGAGCGCTTCCTTCGTCACTGCACCCGGGCAGCGGATTGCAAGTCCCGGCCCCGGAAACGGATGGCGGCCGACGAACACATCCGGGAGCCCCAGTTCGCGCCCGAGCTTCCTCACTTCGTCTTTGAAAAGTTCGCGCAAGGGCTCGACCAGCTTCATGTTCATGCGCGCGGGCAAGCCGCCGACATTGTGGTGCGACTTGATCGTCACCGATGGCCCGCCGGTGAAGCTCACACTCTCGATCACGTCGGGATAGAGCGTGCCCTGCGCGAGAAACTCGGCCCCGCCGATTTTCTTCGCTTCGGCCTCGAACACGTCGATGAACAACTTGCCGATGATCTTGCGCTTCTGCTCCGGGTCGGTGACGTCTTTCAGTTCGCCAAGGAACGTCTCGCTCGCGTCGGCATGCACAAGCGGAATGTTGTAGTGGTTGCGGAAGAGATCGACGACCGTCTTCGCTTCGTTCAGGCGAAGAAGACCGTGATCGACGAAAACGCAGGTCAGCTGATCGCCGATCGCTTCGTGAATGAGCAAAGCGGCAACGGAAGAATCCACGCCGCCGGAGAGCCCGCAGATCACGCGGCCTTTGCCGACCTGCGCGCGAATACGTTCAATCGCTTCCTCGCGGAACGCCCGCATCGACCAGTCAGCCTTCGCGCCCGCGACCTTCAACACGAAGTTCTGTAAAATCTTCGCGCCATCGGGCGTGTGATAGACTTCGGGGTGAAACTGCATCGCGTAGAAGCGGCGCGTTTCGTCGCCGATGATCGCGATCGGCGAATTCGGCGCCTGCCCCAGCACGCGGAAGCCTTTCGGCAAGACCGTCACGCGGTCGCCATGGCTCATCCAGACCGGATACTTGCCGCCCTTCTGCCAAACGCCGGCAAAGAGCGGCGCATCTTCGGTGATCTCGACCTCGGCGCGGCCGAATTCGCGGTGATGCCCACCCTCGACCTTGCCGCCAAGCTGCTGCGCCATGGTCTGCTCGCCGTAGCAGATGCCGAGCACCGGCAAACCGGCCTCGAAAATCGCCTGCGGCGCGCATGGCGCGTTCGCCTCCAGCACCGAAGCCGGGCCGCCCGACAGGATCACCGCCTTCGGGTTCATGGAACGGAATGCGGCCTCCGCCGACTGGAACGGCACGATCTCGGAATAGACGCCCATCTCGCGCACGCGGCGCGCGATCAGCTGCGTCACCTGCGAGCCGAAATCGACGATCAGGATCTTGTCGTGTTCGGAGGCGGAATTGGCGGAAGGCGGCGTGGCCGCATTGGCAGGGCTGCTCATGGCAAGGGAGTAAGGGAAGCCCGTGCGGCCCGCAAGCGAGGCGGCGCGGAGCCGGTATGCTTTCCAACAGCTTAAGGCGGCGGGCCGCCTGCCGCTCCTGCCCTAACCCGGTGTTAGGGCGCGGCAGGCTATGAAAGCGGCATGAATTCGCCCTCCATCGTACCCGTCATTCCCGATGCCGCCGCCCGCCGCGCGGAGCTGTTCCACGAAACCCCGCGCGATGTCGCGGAGCGCGTCGCGCTCGGCCTCGTCTGGGCGCTGAAGCCGAAGCGCATCGGCGCGCTGCCCGGCGTCGCCAAGGTCTGGCTCCGCGATCTTTTCCGCGATGGCGAAACCCTGCCCGACCCGCTCACCGCCGGTCCCGGCGGCGTTGCCGGTATCGCCAAAGACCTTTCGCCCGAGACCCTGCTCTCGGCCTATCGCCGCACGCTCTATCCGTGGGGCCATGTCGGTCCCATCAAGTGGATTTCGAGCGAAGAGCGCTGCGTGCTGTTCTTCAACGAATTGCACATCGCCAAGCGCCTGCGCCGCCAGATGCGGCAGAACGAATACCGCGTCACTTTCGATTCTGATTTCGAAGGCGTCATGAAAGCCTGCGCAGAGCGCCGTCCGGGCCGCTGGCACCTGACCTGGCTGCGGCCGAAAATCATGCATGCCTTCGCGAACCTCTACGACGCGGGGCACGCGCATTCGTTCGAGGTCTGGAATAAAGACGGCCAGCTTGCCGGCGGCGGCTATGGCGTCGCGGTCAATGGCGTCTTCCACACCGAGTCGCAGTTCTCGCGCGAGAGCAACACGTCGAAGATGGGCTTCACGCTCTTCAACTGGCATCTCGCCAAATGGGGCTTCCTGCTCAACGACGGCAAAGACCCGACGCCGACCATCGACGGCATGAACTTTCGGATGGTCCCGCGCGCGGAGCTGCAGTCAATTCTCGACCGCGGCACCATGGCCATATGCCGCCCCGGCCGCTGGGAATGCGAAACCGACCTGAAGTCGATCGCGGAGTGGAAGCCGGAAGAGATGAAGGTGTCTGCCTAACTCCTCATGGTGAGGAGCGATGCAAAGCATCGCGTCTCGATGGATGGGCAGCGGCCTCATGGTTCGAGACGCATCTCTGCGCGATGCTCCTCACCATGAGGAGAAGCGATTGTGGTTATGGCTCCCGCTGCCTGTCATTCCGGGGCGCGAGTGAAACGAGCGAACCCGGAATCCAGAGCGACAAACAAAAGCATTAGTCGGTCGCCCTGGATTCCGGATCGGCCCTTCGGGCCGTCCCGAATGACAGCAACTAGAATTAGCTTCGCTTCAACACCGCCACGAAGAACCCATCCGTGCCCGTGAGGCGCGGCGTCATCTGCAGGCCTTCGTCAGTAAACTTCGCAGCGCGGGCGAAGACCGCCGCGTTCTCGCCGAGTGCCTTGACCACTTCGTTCGACGAAACAATCTCGAAAGAAGGATCGCGTTCGCGGAAGGCGCGGATCTGCGCGCCGTTCTCGGCATCGATCACCGAACAGGTGATGTAAACGAGCCGCCCGCCGGGTTTGACGAAACGCGCCGCCTGATCGAGCAAGAAGGACTGCTCCTTGACGCGGATTTCGAGCGCGCCGGGGCGCGCGCGCCACTTCGCATCCGGATGCCTGCGCCACACGCCGCTGCCGGTGCATGGCGCATCGAGCAGCACCAGATCCATGTTTCCTTCGAGATCGGAAAGCACGTCCTGCTTTCCTTTCGGCGAGCGCACCTGCACGTTGCGCACACCCGCGCGGCTCAGCCGCTCGTGGATCGGCGCAAGGCGGCGGAGATCGCTGTCATAGGCAAACAGCTGCCCCTTGTTCTCCATCGCAGCGGCGAGTGCCAGCGTCTTGCCGCCCGCGCCCGCGCAGAGATCGAGCACCTGCTCGCTGGACGCGGCACCGGCAAAGAGCGCGGCAAGCTGCGAGCCTTCGTCCTGCACCTCGAAGTCGCCCTTGAGAAAAGACGGCTCGGACGTCACCGGCGGCTGGCGGCCGTCATCGTTCAGTTCGATGCGCAAACCGGACGGCGACCAGCGCGACGGGGACGCGTTCAAATGCGACAGTTCTTTCGCAAGTTCGTCGCGGCTCGTTTTCAACGTGTTGACGCGGAGATCGAGCGGCGCGCGGCCCGCAAGCGCCATCCCCTCTTCCCACCGCTCGTCGCCGAAGACGGTCGCGAGATACGCGTCCAGCCATTCGGGATAGTCGCCCGCGATATGCGGCGGGGCCTTGCCAAGAGAGCCAAGCTCCAACCGCTTGCGCTCGTCTTCCGTCAGCGCTTCCGGCGCGAAACGCGAGCCATCCGCGAGCTTCGCGATGTCCTCCACGCCCATGCGGCGGCCGAGCCGGAGCATGCCGAGCAGAATCGCGCGCGGCGTTTCCGCGCCCATCAGGAAGGCGCTCGAGGCGCGGCGGCGCAGCGCGTCGAACATCAAGGCGCCAATGGCACTGCGGTCGCCGGAGCCGGCAAAACGATGCGCGCGGCCCCAGTCGCGCAGCACGTCGGCGGCCGGGCGCTTCTTGGTTTCGATTTCGGTGAATACTTCAATGGCGGCTGCAAGCCGTGCGGCGGGTGTCATGATGGCCGGGCTTATAGAGAGAATGTGCCGTTTTTAACAGCCACAAAGAAGCGATCGAGTTCGATGGCGAGCCGCCGGTCGACGATCCCGAGATAGGAGGCCCAGTCCTCGAATTGCTTGAGCTCGCTTTTGCCGTCGGTGATGCCACGCAGCCCAATCATCGGGATGCCGAAGCGCTTCGCCGCGCGATAAACGGCATAGCTCTCCATATCGACCATGTCGGCATCCACGCCGTCATACATCGCGCCGGAAACGATGCTTGCGCCGGTCGCGATGGAGGCGGAGGGGATGCCGGGAATCTGCCACGGAACTTCAATCACGGCCGGTTCGTCGAGAAACGGCACGACGCCGCGATAGAACCCGAGCGGCGTGCAGTCCATATCGCGATAGCTGATGCTCGAAAGCTGATAGACCTTCGCATGTTCGAGCGTTCGCGAACCCGCCGAGCCGAGCGAGAATACGAGTTGCGGCAGATCGTGCTCGGCCTCGAGCCGCGCCAGCGCCTCACTCGTGGCGCTCGCCGCCTCAACCGGGCCGACCCCGCTGATGAGCGGCTGTATGCGCCGCTGGAGTGCGGAGCCGTATTCGTCCTCCGTCGCCATCACGAACAGGATATGAAACGGATGGTCTCTCCAGAGGCTGAACTCCGGCATCAATCACAGACCGGTCAGGATCTGGAAGGCGAAATAGGCCCACATCACGATCAGCACCAGAAGCCCGCCGACATAAGCGAAGAAGCGCTCCGGCACGCGGTTGGATGTCGTGTGGATCAGCATGTGCAGGATGCGCAGCACCACGAAGACCCAGGACAGCACGACGAAGATCAGGTCGGCTTTGCGGGTGATGAGCGCAAAGGCAACGAGCACGAAGAACAGAACCGGCAGCTCATATTGGTTGTGATAGGCGTTCGAGATCTGCTTCGCGCGAGAGGGCCAGCCTTCCTTGGTCAGGGCGATATCCCGGATATGCACTTCCCGCGATGAAATCGCGCGGTTGCGCTCAAAGCCCATCCAGAGCGAGAGCACGAAAATCTGCGCCACCAGCACAAAGACCGGCAGCAGGATCATGGGAACGGTCATGGCGGCAAGGCTCCTAGATGAGCGAGATGTGAACGGTAAGCCAGATCAGCATGATAAAGAGTACGGCCGCGCCACCGCGAAACGCGAGGCTGCGGTATTTGCGGATATTCGAGGTCGTATGGACATAAGCCTGCACGATCCGGCAGAGCACGAATATCCACGACAGCACGACGAAGACGACATCGGCTTCCTTCGTGACGAAAGCGACGATGACCAGCGCGTAAAACACCACCGGCAGTTCGAGCGAGTTCTGGTAAGCGTCGCCGAACTGCGCCGCCTGCCGCGGCCACGGATTGGCGCCGCGTAGCGCAAGATCTTTCGGATCGACCTGCTTATCCATCACCGCGCGGCGTCGCGTGATGACCATGCCGAACATCAACAGAAACGTAATGAAGACCTGGGCCAGCAGCGGCGCGAGAACGGCAAATGTCGTCATGGTCTGCGCTCACTTGTTCAGTTGTTCGAGGTTCGGCTGAATTGCGGAAATGCACGTATCGCTGCCGCGATCGCCGGGATAGACCTCCGCGATCGAGAAGCGCACCCATTGCGGCTTCACCGGACGCGGCAGCTTCACGATGTGCTCTTCGGCCTTGTCGGGCAGCGTGACGATGGTCGCGAAGCCGTCGCTGGTCTGGATGCGCAGGAGCTTCACGCGGCTGTTGTCCTTGAAGGTTTGCGGCGTCTTGCCGTAGCCATTCAGGATCGCGAATTGCTGCAGGCGGACGCCGGGCTTGAAATGCAGCGTCACGATTTCGCCGATGCCATAGCCGGTGACGCCCTCGCACCAGACCTTGCCGCTTTCGCCGCTGACGAAGGCTTCCGGGCCAAAGGCAAGCTCGCCCTCCGGGGCCTTGGCGCTGTTCACGCAGTAGCGCAATTCCGCGAACTGTCCGCTGCGCGTCGCGCATTGCTCCTTGGGCTTGGGCTGCGCGAGCGCCGCCCCTGCCAGCAGGAAAAGCGCGGCTGCGAGAGCGGACTTCCGTAACGTCATTTTCCGATTCCTGCTTCCGATTCCTGCGTTGAAGCGCGAATGTTGTAGTCTGGCTCCGTGAAGACCGCGAGTCCCCGTCCTTGAGCGCCGATCCCGCCTTTACCGGCCAGCGCGCGCTATTGCCTGCGCTGACGCCGCATCTGCGGACGGGCGAAACGCTGCGCTGGGCCTCGCGCCCGGACGTCTATTCGATCCTGCGCAGCAAATCGGCACTGTGGTGGATTGGCGTGCCCTGGCTCGCGTTCTGGTTCGGCGTTAATCTCATGGGCTGGCTGAGTTGGGACTGGTTCACGCCGTTCGGCCTGGTGGGCTTCGCCTTCATCGCCGCGCCCTTGATCCTGCTCTACCGGAGCGACAGCACGCTCTATGCGATCACCGATCGCCGCGCGCTGATCCTGCACGGCGGATCGAAGCCGGAAATTGTCAGCGTCAGCTTCGCGCAGATGGATGACGAGATCGAAATTCTTCCGACGCAACGCGGCGCCGGTCACGTCTATTTCGCCTCGAATTTTTCCACCCGCAGGCGCGACGTGGATCACACCGGGAAAATCGCGTTTCGCGATGTCGCGAATGCAGAGCAAGTCGCAAAAATTCTAACTGATGCGCGCAAGCGCTGACGCTGCCGCTCACTGCGATTTCATTTGGCATTCGACGATGCGCGGTTACTATTGTTCCCGCGACAGAACAAAGTTCCCGTCAACAGCAGATGGAACCTGAAATCATGCGACTCGACCGGCGTTTGTTTTTGCAAGCGGGCGCAAGCGCGCTCCTCATCTCTCCCGTGCTCGCCCAGAACGTCCCCGGCGGCACCACCGGCGACAGCCCCTCCTTCAAACTCGGAAGATCGTGGCGCGTGACGGAGTCCGGCGCGAACGGACTGTTCTGGGAAGGCATCTGGACGCGCCGCGGCGAAACCAATTTTTTCGACGCGCATTGGCGCGAAGTGCGCAGGAATGCCGGCGAGACGCGCGACATCATCGAGTTCAAGAGCGTGAACGGCGACGAGGTGCAACTCTTCCGCGTATCGCTCAACGGACACTACTACGGCAAGCTGAACCCCGAGCGCACCAAGGTCTTGAGCGGCCGCGCAAGCTGGTACGCGACCGGCGACGTATGGACCGCCGAAATTATCTCGTGATTCACATCCGGTAGTTCGGCGCTTCGCGCGTGATGGTCACGTCATGGACGTGGCTCTCCCGCAGGCCCGCGCCGGAGATGCGCACGAACTGCGCCTTCTCGCGGAAGTCCTTCAGCGTCTTGCCACCGACATAACCCATCGACGCACGCAGACCGCCGACCAGTTGATGCAGCACGGTCGCGACCGGGCCCTTGTAAGGCACCTGTCCCTCGATGCCTTCCGGCACGAGCTTGAGTGAGTCCTTGATGTCCTGCTGGAAATAACGATCGGCCGAGCCGCGCGCCATCGCGCCGACCGAACCCATGCCGCGATACGATTTATAGGAACGGCCCTGATAGAGATAAACCTCGCCGGGGCTTTCGTCGGTGCCCGCAAGCAAGTTACCGATCATCGCGCATTCCGCGCCCGCTGCGAGCGCCTTGGCGAGATCGCCGGAGAACTTCACGCCGCCGTCCGCGATCACCGGTGTGTCGGCTTTGCGCGCTTCTTCCGCGGCATCGAGGATCGCAGTCAGTTGCGGCACGCCGACTCCGGCGACCACGCGCGTGGTGCAGATCGAGCCAGGACCGATGCCGACCTTGATCGCATCCGCACCGGCATCGATCAGCGCCTTGGTGCCTTCGGCGGTTGCGACGTTACCGGCGACGACCTGTACGGCATTGGAAAGCCGCTTGATGCGCGCGACCGACTCCAGCACGCGGCGCGTATGCCCATGCGCGGTATCGACCACGACGACATCGACGCCGGCATCGACCAGCGCCTCGGTGCGGGCGAAGCCGTCTTCGCCGACGGTCGTCGCGGCGGCGACACGCAAGCGCCCCTGCTCGTCCTTGCAGGCGTTGGGATTGGCGACCGCCTTCTCGATGTCCTTCACGGTGATGAGACCGACGCAGCGATAGTTCTCGTCCACCACCAGCAACTTCTCGATGCGATGCTGGTGCAGGAGACGCTTCGCCACTTCCTGCGTCACGCCTTCGCGGACCGTGACCAGATTGTCCTTGGTCATCAGTTCGGCGACGCGCTGGTTCGGATTGTTGGCGAAGCGCACGTCGCGGTTGGTGAGAATGCCGACGAGCCTGCCGTTGCCCTTCTCGGTCACAGGGACGCCAGAGATCGAATTGTGGCGCATCAGTTCGAGCGCTTCGGCCAGCGTCGATTCCGGATCGATGGTGAGCGGGTTCACCACCATGCCGCTTTCGAACTTCTTCACGCGGCGCACATGCTCGGCCTGCACGTCCGGCGTCATGTTGCGGTGGAGCACGCCGATGCCGCCGGCCTGCGCCATGGCGATCGCCAGCCGCGCCTCGGTGATCGTATCCATGGCCGCGGACAGGATCGGAATATTGAGCGTCACGGATCGCGTGAGGCGCGTGCGGACGTCCGCCTCGGAAGGCAGCACATCGGAAAGGCCGGGCCTCAGGAGCACATCGTCAAAGGTGAGCGCTTCCCGCGCGAGGCCGTCAGACAGACGGTTCATCGCCAACTCCTGTTCACCGGACTTTAGCCGGAAAAATGACGGCGCCGCGGGTCTGGAATCGTGCGCGGGGGCCGGGTTGGCAAGTGTCGTTACGCATCGCGGGTACAAAAAGCAAGCTGCCGTAACGCATTGAGGGGTTTAGTCCCCTGCATATGCTGGACGATCCCCGCTATAATCCGCACGACAATCCGGAGGAAACCATGACCGATCTCGTCCGCACCACCGTCGAAGGCGGGGTGCTCACGCTGACCCTGAACCGCGCCGACAAGAAGAACGCGCTTTCCAAGGCCATGTATGCGGCGATCGTGCAGGGCATGGTCCGCGCCGAGGAGGAGCCCGGCATCCGGGCCGTGCTGTTTCAGGCGGAAGGCGACTTTTTCACCTCCGGCAACGACATCGCGGATTTTACCGAAATTGCGATGGGCAAGGTCGAGCCCCGCGACGCCGCGGCAAGCCCGTTTCTCGTAGCGCTCGCCTCCGCGACCAAGCCGCTGGTCGCCGCGGTGCAGGGCCATGCGGTCGGCGTCGGCACCACCATGCTGATGCATTGCGACGTCGTCGTGATCGCAGACGATGCCAAGCTGACGGTGCCCTTCGTGAACCTCGCGCTGGTGCCGGAAGCCGCCTCCTCGATGCTGCTTCCTGCCCGCATCGGCTATGCCCGCGCCTACCGGATGTTCGCGCTCGGCGAGCCGCTCGCCGGCAAAGAGGCCGCGGCCCTCGGGGTCGCGACCGAGTCCGTGCCGCAGGCGCAGGTGCGCGCGAAGGCTGCCGAGTACGCCGCGCGTCTCGCGAAGCAGCCTGCCGGCGCGTTGAAGCTGACCAAGCAACTCCTGCGCGATCCTTCGGCGATCAAGCATGTGATGGAACGCGAGGGCGCGATGTTCAAGGATCGGCTGCGCTCGCCGGAAGCGCTCGAGGCCTTCCGCGCATTCGCAGAACGCCGCGCGCCGGATTTCACCAAGGTGGGGTGAGCAATCAAGCTCACTTCGTCGCTTTCTTTGCGGCAGCAATTCCTCGATTAATTCGCGCGGTTAAAACGAAGAGAAAACTCGCGAGAGCTTCCGCGAACTCAACGGATTGTTTGGCCTCTTCTGATGAAACATGCGGATTATCCTCGTCAGAATGTCGTGGCCGATTCGAACCTAGTCGCACCGAATGCGCCCAATCTGCCATCCCTTGCGTCAAAATGTTCTTCTGCAACGCCTCATCGATACGGGCGTAAAGCGAGCCGACTTTAAGACCAAGCTGTTTTAGCATTGCATCGACTGCGCTTCCGGCCAGCATTGCTGCCGCGTCGGGCGCATGAAGTGTTTCGAACGCCTGCTGCAAGAAGCGACGGGCAACGTCAGGTATGTCCTTGTGAGCCTGCGTTACCGCCGGAAAAATTCCATCGAGCCTCAGAGTGCCGCCATCGCTTCCACTATTTGGCTCGCCGCGGACTGCGACGATGGATCCGCAAGAGCGGCAAGCGTAGGCGCCCCACATTCGATACGCGGACGAATCCGTGTGCGCCACATATCCTTGACTGCCCCAAACAAGGTAGAAATTTGGAGCAGCTATCGAGCAATGCGGGCAACGGTCTAATTCCAGTTGCCCCGTCATCATATATCCACCACTAGTGTATTGCGTCCCGATCTCCACCTTTCACCCCGTCTATTTTGCCCTAGTTCCCAAGATACCGATTGGCGCTGCCGGTTCAAGGATCGCAGCGGGGATATTCGATTATTGCGGCACCCGCTTTCTTCTTACCGCCCAACCACTTCCACGAATCCTTCAAATTGATTTTCCCCACCCTTTCCGCGCGGAAGTAAACTCCGCGCGTTCCGGTCCTGATGAAGGACATCGCGCAACGCGTAGCGCGGTGGGGGCCGGAAGCGGTGGCCGCATGGCGCTTCTTACGCGAGAGGCAAGATGCGGCGGCTGAAGTCGCCTGGTTCCGGCGCGCCTACCGCGCGTCACAAGGGCCTTTCTTGGCGGCTTTGCCGGGAACGCGTGCCAACGCAAGTCCGGCAAAGCTGAAAAGGCCCGCCAGCGGAGGATAGTTTGGTAAGTCCTCCGGGGATCATGCGAAGGAAAGCCGAAAACCACCTGCGTGCGGGACGCCGGAGAAATTTTCGGCTTTCGCGGTGACTACCCATCATCTGCACTCCCTACTCTTCTCGTGCAGATGGCCGTGGAGGACGGAAATCCTCCGGCGTCCCCGCCGCCTTTTTTTTTTCGAGGCGGTGCAAGTTGCGCAAAGCTCGGCTCATACGGAGCGCGAGAACGACTTTCCTTGCGCGAATGGGGATAGCCCTTACGCAGACCGCTGTTTGAAAACCGGCGCGCGCCGGCATTATGCTGCTGAAACCGGAAGCGAGTTGGGCACGCACATGAATACAAGCCGTATCGAAGGACAGTTCGACTACATCGTGGTCGGCGCGGGCACCGCGGGTTGCATCGTCGCGAACAAGCTGTCGGCCGATCCCAATAAGCGCGTGCTGCTGCTGGAGGCCGGCGGCAAAGACAACTGGATCTGGTTTCACATCCCGGTCGGCTATCTGTTCGCGATCGGCAATCCAAGATCCGATTGGCTGTTTCAGACCGAGCCGCAAGCAGGCCTGAATGGCCGCGCACTCGCCTATCCGCGCGGCAAAGTGATCGGCGGATCATCGGCGATCAACGCCATGATCTCCATGCGCGGGCAAGCCACCGACTACGATCACTGGCGGCAGCTCGGCCTCACCGGCTGGAGCTGGTCGGACGTGTTGCCGGAGTTCCGGAAACTCGAGGACCATTTCCTCGGCGACAGCGATCATCACGGCGCCGGCGGCGGCTGGCGCATCGAAGCGCCGCGGCTTTCTTGGAAAGTGCTCGACGCGGTCGCCGATGCGGCAACGCAATTGGGCATCAAAAAGATTCCGGACTTCAACACCGGCGACAACGAAGGGGTGAGCTACTTTCACGTCAACCAGAAATTCGGACGGCGCTGGTCGTCGGCGCGGGGATTTCTGAAGCCCGTTCTGAAGCGCCAGAATTTACGCGTTGAAACCAACGTGCTGGCCGACCGCCTGATCGTCGAACAGGGCCGCGTCACCGGCGTGCGCTTCAAGCAGGGCAATGAGACGATCGAAGTGCGCGCGAGCCGCGAAGTCATCCTCTGCGCGGGCTCGATCGGCTCGATCCAGGTGCTGCAACGCTCCGGCATCGGCCCCGGCGAATGGCTGCGCGATCTCGGGATCGATGTTGCGCTGGATCGCCAAGGCGTCGGCCGCAATCTGCAGGACCATTTGCAGCAGCGCGCGATCTATAAGATGCGAGGCGTCCGCACACTGAACGAAACCTATCATTCGTTGTGGCGGCGCGCCGGCATGGGGCTCGACTATGCGTTGCGGCGGCGCGGCCCTCTCACCATGGCGCCATCGCAGCTCGGCATCTTCACGCGTTCCGACGAGAGCCGCGAGCGCGCAAATATCCAGTTTCACGTGCAGCCGTTGTCGCTGGATCGTTTCGGCGAGCCGCTGCACCGTTTCCCCGCGATCACGGTTGCCGCCTGCAACCTGCGCCCGACATCGCGCGGCACAATCAAAATCAATTCAACCGCACTCGATGCGAAGCCCTCCATTTCGCCGAATTATCTTTCGACGCCCGAAGACAGGCAGATCGCGGCGGACGCAATCCGCGTCACGCGCCGCCTGATGCGTCAGGATGCGCTGAAGCCATATAGCCCGGAGGAATTTCTCCCCGGGCCTTCCGTCGGCGACGACGATGCGTCGCTTGCCAAAGCGGCCGGCGATATCGGGACTACGATTTTCCACCCGGTCGGAACGGCGAAGATGGGTCTTTCGAGCGACCCGCTTGCGGTGGTCGATGAAAGGCTGCGCGTGCATGGCATCGAAGGCCTGCGCGTCGTGGACGCCTCGGTGATGCCGACGATCACGTCAGGCAACACGAACACGCCGACGGCGATGATCGCCGCGAAAGGCGCCGGCTTCATCCTCGAAGATGCGCGATAAAAGCAGCATGATCGTTTCGAACAGCACCGAACTGACCGAACAAGTCCTGCGCGTCATGGAGCAGACGAAAGACGCGAGGCTGCGCGAGATTCTCGTTTCGCTGGTTACGCACCTGCACGCCTTCGTGAACGACGTGCGTCTTTCGGAAGACGAATTTCGGGCCGCGACGAAGCTGATCGCCGAACTCGGTCAGCAGACCAACGACAGCCATAACGAAGTGGTGCTGATCGCAGGTTCGCTCGGCGTGTCGTCGCTCGTGTGCCTGCTCAACAACGGCGACAGTGGCAACACCGCAACCAACGCCTCGCTGCTCGGGCCGTTCTGGCGACTGAACTCTCCGCGCACGCCGAACGGCGGATCCATCATGCGCTCCGACACGCCGGGCCCTGCCCTGTTCATGAGCGCGACGGTGGTTGATCGCGCCGGCGAACCCATCGCGGGCGCGGAAGTCGATGTCTGGCATTCGTCGCCGGTCGGGCTTTACGAGAACCAGGATCCCGAACAGGCCGAGATGAATTTACGCGGAAAGTTCACGACGGATGAAAATGGGCGCTTCTGGTTTCGCTCGGTACTTCCTGCCGGCTATCCAATCCCGACGACGGGTGTCGTCGGGCGTTTGCTCGAAGCGCAGGACCGTCATCCGTTCCGGCCCGCGCATGTCCACGCGCTGATTTACAAGCCGGGTTTCAAGACGCTGATCTCGCAAGTCTATGTGGACGGCGCGGAGCATCTGGAGTCGGACGTCCAATTCGGCGTCACGCGCGCGCTGATCGGCGGCTTCGTCAGGCACGACGAGCCACATCCCGGCGAAGCGGTCAGCGCGCCGTGGTATTCGCTCGACTACCGCTTCGTCATGGAACGCGGCGAGGCCAAGCTGCCGCTGCCGCCGATCAAATAAAGAGGCGCGTTCGCCTAGGGCCGCCAGCCGGACGGCGGACCGTAGCGCTCGATCGCATCGACGAGTTCCCGGTGACGGCGCGAGTCGTTGCGCATGGCAATCGCCGCAATTGCGTGCCCCGACGGGATCAGCCAGGCCGGCCAGAAGAACCAGCCGATCACGAAGCAGATCATCCACAGGACCATGTTGAAAATCGCGGCAAAGGGCTGCCCGTTAAAAAGCAGGCCCAGCGGCGGCAGAAAGAAGGCGACGAAATAGATCATCGGCAGCGGGCCTCCTTCGGGTCCCGGCGAAGATGTAGGAAGCCTTGCGTCTGCCGCAAGGCGGTATTGAACGCAAAAGGTGACGGCGCGTTCCCGGAAGGCTATCTCCCTGTGCCCGGAATCAAGTGCCCGCATGCGCCGCGAAATCCTCGTCCCCCTCATCGTTGCCACCGCGCTCTTCATGGAGAACGTGGATTCGAGCGTGATCGCCACCTCGCTTCCCGAAATCTCGCGGGACCTGAAAGTGGACCCGATTGCGCTGAAACTTGCGCTGACGTCGTACCTGCTCTCGCTCGCTGTGTTCATCCCGATTTCCGGCTGGATGGCCGACAAGCTCGGCGCGCGCACGGTGTTCCGCGCCGCGATCGTGGTGTTTACGCTCGGCTCGCTTGCCTGCGGCTTCGCCGTGTCGCTGGGCGATCTCGTGGCCTATCGCGTGCTACAGGGAATCGGCGGCGCCATGATGGTTCCGGTCGGCCGTCTCGTGATCCTGCGCATGGTGCCGAAGCACGAACTGGTTTCCGCTTTCGCCTGGCTTGCCATCCCCGCGCTCATCGGCCCGATGATCGGACCGCCGCTCGGCGGCTTCATCACCACCTACTTCCACTGGCGCTGGATTTTCTGGATCAATATTCCGATCGGCGTGCTGGGGCTATGGCTCGCCACCCGCTATATCGAAGACATCCGCGAAGAGAACGTGCCGCCGCTCGATGTGGTGGGATTCGTGCTCTCCGGCTTCGGACTGACCGGGCTTGCCTTCGGCTTCACCACCATCGGCCAGGAACTGTTTCCGGTATGGCTCTCGGCATCCATGATCCTGACCGGAGCGGTCATCATGGCTTTCTACGTGCGCCACGCGCGGACGCATCCTGCTCCGCTGATCGACCTGAAGCTGTTCTCGGTCCAGACCTTCCGCACGAGCGTGGTCGGCGGCGGACTGTTTCGTATCGGCGTCGGCGCGATGCCGTTCCTGCTGCCGCTGATGTTTCAGCTCGGCTTCGGCATGACGCCGCTGCAATCGGGCCTGCTCACCTTTGCGGGTGCTGCCGGCGCCATGGCAATGCGCGCGAGCGTTGCACCCATTCTGCGGCGCTTCGGCATCAAGCGCGTGCTGGTGATGAATGCGGCGATCGCCACCGCTTTTATCGCCGCCGCCGGGCTGTTCACGCCTGCCACTCCCTATTTCATCATCATCGGCGTGCTGTTCGTCGGCGGGTTCTTTCGCGCGCTGCAATTCTCAACGCTCAATTCGCTCGCCTTCGCCGATCTCGGCTCAAGCACGATGAGCCAGGCGACAAGCCTCACCAGCGTCGCGCAACAGATTGCGATTTCGGCCGGCGTCGCCTTGTCGGCGATCGTGCTCGAAGTGCTGCGCTACTTCCGCGGCTCTCAGGAAATCCTGCTCAGCGACTTCTCGATCGCGTTTTTCGCGGTCGCGGCCTGCGCATTTGCTTCGATCATTTTTATGATCCGCCTGCCCATCAATGCCGGCGCTTCGCTCGTTGCCGCACCTCCGCCGGAGGCAGACGATACGGAGCGCGGGCCGCAGGCCTGAAGTTTTTGATCGCGCGTGATCCGATCCGAAAACCGGTCGCCACCTTTCGGGTTCACGCGCCGCTGCGAAATCCGGTTGCCAGCACATAGAGTTCGGCGGAATCCTTGCGGCTCGCAGGGGGCTTGATGTGCTTTACGACCTTGAAGTCGCGCTTCAGTGCGGCGAGCAACTCACCTTCGGTACCGCCCTGCAAAACTTTCGCGATAAAGCTGCCGCCGGGGGCCAATACCTCGCGCGCAAATTCCGCGGCCATTTCCACGAGCGCCACGATCTTCAGATGGTCGGTCTGGCGATGGCCGATCGTATTCGCCGCCATGTCCGAAAGCACGATGTCCGCCTGCCCGCCGAGCATGGCCTTCAACCGCTCGGGCGCATCGTCATCGTTGAAATCCATCTGCGCGAAATCGACACCCGGGATCGGCTCAATGTCGAGCAGGTCGATGGCCACGATCTTGCCCTGCCCCTTGTCCACGCCGATCCGTTCGGCTGCGACCTGCGACCAGCCCCCGGGTGCGGCACCCAGATCAACCACGCGCGCGCCACGTTTGAGAATTTTGTGCTTGTCGTCGATTTCGATCAGCTTGAAGGCCGCGCGCGAGCGATAGCCCGCCGCATGCGCCTTTCGCACATAGGGATCGTTCAACTGGCGCGAGAGCCACTGATGCGAAGAATGCGAACGCTTGTTCTTCGATTTGACCCGCACCTTGCCGCGTTCGGGCAATGTTTTCTTGTCGCTCACGACCGGCTCCATGCGCCGTCTGCACGCATCAATTCTACCAGCATTCCTTCGCGCAATCCGCGATCCGCGACCCGCAAACGCTCGCAAGGGAAAACTTGCCGGATGGCTTCGAGGATCGCGCATCCCGCCAGCACCAGATCCGCACGTTGCGCGCCGATGCAGGGATTTGCGATGCGCTCCTGATAGCTGGAAGCGCAGAGTTTTGCGACCACCGTGTTCACTTCATTTCGCGAGAGCCAGATGCCATCGACCCGGCGGCGATCGTAGCGGGGCAAATCGAGATGAATGCCGGCAAGCGTCGTGACGGTCCCAGAGGTGCCGAGCAGATAGATTTCTCCATTTCCTGCGGCTGCCGTCGCCTTTCCGGCAAAAGCGCGAACGCGCGGCAGCACGTCCTCGACCATGGCTGCGAAAATTTCCGGCGTGACGTTTTCGCCGCCGAACCGCTCCGCCAGCGTCACGACGCCGAGCGGCATCGAATCCCATTCATGGACCGGCGCCATCGGCGGCCCGCGATCCACGTCGTCGGCCTTGCCGAGAAAAGCGAGTTCGGACGAGCCCCCGCCGATATCGAACAGCACTGCACCGGAAGCATCCCGATCAAGCAGCGGCGCACAGGAATTGGCGGCGAGCTTCGCCTCCGTTTCGCGATTGACGATCTCGAGTTGCAGGCCTGTCTCGCGGCGGACGCGCTCCAGAAATTCCACGCCATTGCGCGCACCTCGGCAGGCCTCCGTCGCGATCAGGCGGCGGCGCGTCACTTTCCGGCTGTCGAGTTTGGCAGCACAGATTTTCAGCGCGGCAATCGCGCGGTCCTGCGCCGCAGGCGAGAGTTCTCCCGTCCGCGAAAGCCCTTCGCCGAGCCGCACGATGCGCGAGAAGGCATCGACAACGCGGAAGGAATCATCGGTCGGGGCCGCCACCAGCAAACGGCAATTGTTGGTGCCGAGATCGAGCGCACCATAGTTCGCAGGCGGCGATGCCTGTGGCACAGCCGTGCGATTACGGCTCCGCCCCCTTCGCCTGCGTCGGCGACGTCCGGATTTGGCCGCCTGTTGCGGTCCGCTCGCGCTCTCGCGCGGCTGATCCGCCATGCCATGCCTTTCCCCGAAATACCGGAGCGCAGCAAAGCATGCGCTCGACGCCATTCCGGCACCTGATTGTACGTTGCCGGCAGTTTAGGCAGGCGTGGCTCGGGGCGCAAATCAACGCTTCGCGGCCACAGCACAAACGCGCCGCAGCCGCGAAAAACCCTGAAATGGCGAATTGTTTAAACGATGGGACCGGCAACCATCAGATAACGAAGCAGATAGAGAATGCCGATAATGATGACGACGATGCGGACGATCTGCTTTGCACGCCCCTCGATCGGCAAGAGGTTCACGAGATAAAGAACCAGCACGACAACAAGAAACGTGATCAGGATATTAATCAGCAAGCCCATCGCCCAACTCCTCTTTCGTGCGGCAGACGGTTTCATGTCCGCCGCTCCGGCGGCTTTAACGCCGAAGGGTCGTGATTGGTTCAATCGTCGGAAAACGAGCAATTCCGCTCTGGCCTTAAGCCTCCTTTCCCCCGCCCCTTGGCTAGGCAAGGATGCGGCGCTAGGCGTATCGCCAGACAGGTATTTTTGAGGCCGCCGAAGGCCGGAAAGCTATCATGGACGACCGTATTCCAAGCCGTTCCTCCGATGACTGGGGCAGAGATGCCCTGCCCGTGGCGCCCGCGGACAACAGAACGGCCTTTGCCCAGATCGCGCTGATCGGCATCTTTCTGATCCTGGTGACGGCGCTGCTGAGCTACGGACGCGGCGTATTCCTGCCGGTAACGGTGGCGCTCGTGGTCGGCACCATCCTCGCCCCGGTGACGCATCAGGCCGCGCGCAATGGCATCCCCCATGCCGCGAGTGCTGCCATCCTCGTGCTCGGGACGATCGGACTGCTATCGACCGGGATCGTGCTGCTTGCAGACCCGGTGCGGGACTGGATCGGCCGCGCGCCCGAAATCGGCGCGAACCTTCGCGAGAAACTTTCGGTGTTCGATACGGTGTTCGATTCGCTCAATCGCATCCGCGAAGCGCTTGGCGCTGCTCCCTCGCAAAGCAAAATGTCGATCGACGTCAACAATATCGTGCAACCCGCGCTTGCCTCGCTAACGCCAGCGGTCGGGCAACTGCTGATCTTTTTCGGCACGCTGTTTTTCTTCCTGGCGCACCGCATGCGCCTGAAGGAAGCGATCATCCGCTTCGGCTCGGAGCGAGAATCGCGGCTCCGCGCAATCCGCATCTGGAATGCGGTCGAAGCCAGTCTCGCCACCTACATCGCGACCGTCACCGTTATCAATGCCTGTGTCGGCATCATCGTCGGAACGGCGTGCTATTTCGTTGGTCTGCCCAGCCCCTGGGTGTGGGGCGTACTCGCCTTCGTGCTGAACTTCGTACCCTATATCGGCCCGGGCACGATGATCGTGACGCTGCTTGGCGTGGGGCTGGTCACGTTTAATTCGTTCTATCAGGCGCTGATTGCCCCGCTCCTGTTCATCGCAATGTCCACGATCGAGGGGCAGTTCGTAACCCCGACCATTCTGGGGGCGCGGCTGACGCTGAACCCCCTTTTCATCTTTCTTTCCATCGCCTTCTGGGCCTGGCTATGGGGTCCCTTCGGAGCGCTCCTCGCAGTCCCGCTGCTGATCGTCCTGATCGTCATCATCAACCAATTTGCAGCGAAGGATGAGGTGAAACTGCCGGGCTGACGGATGGAACTTTCGGGGTTCCAGCGCGTTATTTGGGAAATCGCATTCAATCAGCTCCGCAGCCGCGGAGGCTTATGGAGGGTTTTCTCATGGCAACCGGCACCACCCCGACTTCGAACGGCACGAAGGAAACGATCGACCGCGAGGTTGAGACGCTGAAAGACGATATCTCTCGCCTGACCCAGCAGGTCGCCTCGCTCGTTTCCACGACCGGGAACGCTGCCTATCGCCGGGCGCGCAAAAATCTTGATGGCGTTATGGCGAACGCCACCGACAAGGGCCAGGAAGCCGTGGATGCGGTGAAGGATGTGACCCAGACGATCGGAGACGCCGTGGAGGATGCGGTTTACAAGCGCCCTGTTACCACACTCGCGATGGCTGCCGGGATCGGCTTCCTCATTGGCGCGATCTGGCGCCGATAACGTGATGCTGCGGGGGTCATTCCTTTGTTCAGCGGTATGATCGATGATTTCAAGGTGAGGCTCGACCTCACTTTGAAGGCCATGATTGCCGGAGCAATCGTTGGCTTCGCAGGCATCGCCGCATTTATTTGCGGCATCGTCGTGCTGTTTCTGTGGGTCATGCAGACCTATGGCACGCTGCAGGCGTGGGGTGCGGTGACTGCCCTCTTCGGCGTGATCGCTCTTTTTGCGCTCATCGCCCTGCTCAGCTCAGGACGCAAGCGCCGAGAGCTTGCGTTACTTGCCGAGCAGCGGGCGGCGAAGGCCGAAGCAGAGCGTAAAAAGAACGAACCGGAATGGTGGCAGAATCCCGCCATGTTGCTCACGGGCCTCCAGATTGCCCGCACGCTCGGCATCAAAGGATTGGTCCCCATTGTCGCCGTGGGAGCCGTTGCGGCAGGCTATTTCCTGACCCGGCAGTCCGCGGAAGGGCCCGAATCGAAGATCCCGCCCGCCGAGTAGCGGGTTGTTACGGGTGATGGTTGCGAGCCATGGCCTGGTCGGCTAGAAGGTCCGCGCTTCGGTGGTTCGTCCGCTGGGCGCCCCGCCGGAAAATCCTTGGGCTTTGGGCTTTTCGGCCGTTGGGGGATAGTTCAACGGTAGAACTGCGGACTCTGACTCCGTCAATCTAGGTTCGAATCCTAGTCCCCCAACCAATTCGCGCCATGCCCGGTCCACTCCACGTAATCTTCCGCCTGTTGATGATTTTCATCGGCATCCTCGCTGCGGCCTTTGCGGCCGGCGTGACATTGATGCTGGTCGAAACCTCGGGCCTAATGCGTCCCGCCGATATAACGGAGGGACAGGCGCGCGATGCGATTTTCGCGCACGTAGTCGTGATTTCAGGTTACGCGCTGTTACTGGGTTTTATGCCCGCCTTCGTGTCAGGGTTGCTCGCGGAGATATTTCGCTGGCGCACCATCCTCTATTTCGGGATCGTGGGTGGATTGATCGGCTTCTATCTCCTGTTCGAACCGATCCCCTCCTGGATCAATATTACGCGCGAAGGACCATCGTTGATTGCCAATGCTGCGAAGGCCTACCCTGCCGCCGGTATCGTCTCAGGCGCGATGTATTGGCTTGTCACCGGGTGCAAGGCAGGGTTTTTTCGCGATACGGCGCAGAGCGCCAGCACACCAAGGCGGGAAGAATGACGACCCCAGAAAACTCCAGCCGAAAATTGCGGCAAGCGTCCATCGTGCTCTATGCCACGCTGGTGCTGCTCTGGCTGTCAATTCCCCAAAGCGTATCCAACTGGAGCCGCGACTACCTGCCGGCCGCGGTCGCCGCCTATGCGACCCCTGTCGCGGAAGCCGTCGAGACACTCGCGCGCGTTGTCCGCGTCAGCGCGCCATACGATTGGTCTCGAGAACTCTTTCTTTCCGTTACTCGAAAGCAGTAACACCGCGCCACATAAACACATTTACTTTTGCTTGCGCGCTAACGCATAAGCAGCCGCAGATTGGCAGCGGCACCTCCCTACACTTCAATCCCCGAGAATGATGAGCGTTTGTTACATCGACGTGAGCACGGCGCTTAAGTCCGGCTTGGGGCCACCGTCTGGAATCCCCCGTCTGGAACGAGAGATTGTGCTGTCCTGCCTCCGGCAAGCGACCGGAAACTATCGATATTTCTTCTATGACAAGATCAAGAACAAATTCGAGATCATCGAGCGCGCCGACATCGAGGGCTTCATTGCCCTAAGTTCGCCTGAGGTTCTTCTGGAGATCCAAAAGCAAGCTCTGGGCGAACGGATACGATGGGCCTTCCGAACCGTCCTAAATAGCCGCGCGCGCAACTCGAAGGATCTGCACCGCCATGTCGCGCAGATCGCGGTCAAATCGGAGACGAGAACCGGCTGGCGATATAACGTGGTCAAGGACGCGCTGCGTGTCTCCGCGCTGGCCGCGACGATCTTCCGGCTGCCGTTCGCGGTGACGAATTCGCGAAGGTTCTCGCCGCAGGCGAGCGATACGGTCCTGATGAGCATTCTGACCGCCTGCGACGCAATCGGCAAAGGCGGCATCAGCACGAATGCGGCCCTCTATACCCTCGTTCACGACGCGGTGCCGCTGGACATGCCGCAATACACGGTGCCGGGACTGCCGCCGAAATTCCGGCTCGCGCTCGAAGACGTGATGCACAAATCCTACGCTCTCATCAGCGTTTCGCATCATACCGCCGCGCGCATGGAGTTCTGGCGCGACCAGTTCCGGATCAACCGCGCGCTGCCCGTCCACGTACTGCCCGTCGCATCTCCGCTCTCGTCAACGATGCGTACCGGCGTGCCTGTCGAGTCCTTAGCAGGAGAACGGTTCGTGCTTTTCTGCTCGACGATCGAGCCCCGCAAGAACCATATGCTTCTGCTTCGAATCTGGAGGGAACAGATTCGCGGGAATGGGAGCGCATGGCCGCGGCTGGTCTTTTGCGGCCGCTGGGGCTGGCTGTTCGACGAAGTGCAGGAAATGCTGAAAGCAGAGCATGCACTCCGCGAGCGGGTCACGGTCTTGAACGAGGTTAGCGACGAAGAATTGATCTGGTGCTACCGCAATGCGCTGTTCACGGTGTTTCCCTCCTTCGAAGAAGGCTGGGGGCTCGGCGCATCCGAAGCCATGGATTTCGGGAATACGGTTCTTGTTTCGGACATCCCTGCCCTCCGCGAAGCCACGCAAAACCTTATGCCAGCCATACCGGTTGACGATGACGCGCTCTGGACCGCAACACTTCACAATCTGATTACAAAGCCCGAAGCGCTCGCGGCATTGCGCGCGCGACTTCAAGACTACGTACCGCGATCGTGCGAAGAGATGACGGCACGGCTTCAGGAAATTCTCGCGCACAGAGCGTAATGCGACCGCCTGTCGACGATCAGAACTGGAAATAGATGAACGGCGGAACGCCATCCGGCGACGCGACGGCGATCAGCCAGATCACGATGACCGGCACAGCGATTTTCATGCCGAGCGACGCGCGATCGTACCACGCCTCCGCGCGCTCCTGCACGCGATCCGGAATGATCTGCGTAAGCGCACCGAAAATAAACATCAGCGCGACGAACGGCGTCACCGTTACCGCCATACTTTGAAACGAGAACATCACCCTGAAGTAATCGATTGCCGAGTCGAAGGCCTGCGAGCGGAAGAAAATCCACGCGAAGCAAACGACGTGGAAAGTAATCAGCCAGGCGATGACTGGCGGCAACCTGCGCGCACCATCCTTGCCCGTCAGGCCAAGAACGCGTTCAACGACAAGGGCTGCACCGTGTATCGCGCCCCAGATCACGAAATTCCAGCTCGCCCCATGCCATAGTCCGCCGAGCAGCATGGTCAGCATCAACGCAACATAAGTCCAGGCGATGCCGTGGTGACTGCCACCGAGAGGCTTATAGAGATAGTCGCGCAGCCAGTTTGAAAGCGTAATGTGCCAACGCCTCCAGAAATCCTGCAATGACAAAGCGCGGTAAGGCTGGTTGAAGTTTTGCGGAAAGCGGTATCCAAGTAGGTTGGCAATGCCTATCGCGATATCGGTATAGGCGCTGAAATCGCAATAAATCACCAGCGCGTAGCCGTACATTGCAAGCCAGAGATCGGTACTGGAATAGGCCGAAGGGTTCTGGAACGCGCCATCGACGAAATCGGTCGACAGGTAATTTGCGACGATGACCTTCTTGAAGAGCCCGCCCAAAATCAGAAAGACGCTGAAGGCGAGCCGGATATTCTCCGGCTTCGAAACATGCGTGGTCTGGTTCAGGAAGTCCCTCGCCCGCACGATAGGCCCGGCGACGAGATGCGGGAAGAACGAGATGTAGAGCAGGATATCGACCAGCGACTTCGTCGGCTGCAATTCGCGCCGATAGACGTCGATCAGATAAGACAGTGCGTGGAAGGTGATGAAGGAGATCGCAACCGGAAGCGCCACTTCAAGGAACGGCAGGTTCGCATGAATGCCGAAGCTCGCGAGCAGGTTGGCGAAGTTGGCGACGAAGAAGTTGAAGTACTTGAAGACGCCGAGCAGCGCGAGATTGGCGGCCACCCCGAACCACAACAGGAGTCTCCGCACGCGCCCGTCGGGCAGCGAGCCCATCCAGAGCGCCAGCAGATAATTGCCGAGCGAACTGCCGAACAAGATGAAGAGATAATTAGGATTCCACGCCGAATAAAAAAGGTAGCTCGCCGCTACCAGAAACCACTTCTTGGGGTCGTTACGCTCGTTGAGAAGCCAGGTTACCGCGAAAACGACCGCGAAGAACGCCGCAAATTCAATGGTTGGAAACAACATTGTCGGACTGGCGCACTTGCTCGATCACCGGCAGCAAAACTTTCAGGAATTGCGCTGCCGTTTGCCGATACCCTTCCATCGTGAAGTGCACGCGGTCCTTGGCGACCAGCGGCGGTGACATATTCGCCCAGCGGTCCGCACCGCATTCCGCGGGCATGATCGAGGCCCAGTTCCAGTAAACGAGCTTGTAACGCTTGGCAATCTGCTCCTGCATGTCGCGGACGCGGTTGAGATTGACCGGTGTTTTCCACTCCCCGCAATCGCCGTCCTGCCGCGCGGCCTTGGCCGGCGGCGTCTTCCTGTCGTTCTTGTCCGCGTCCTTTTTCGGCGCGCGGGCGCCATCGGGCGGCGCCATCAGGACGATCGTGGTCTCCGGCAAGGCACGGCGGATCTTGTTGATCACGCGCTCGTAGCCCTGCCGGTAGCGCTCGATTTCCAGCGCATCGTTGAAGCCCTCGTTGGTGCCGAAGGCGAGCACCACGATCTGCGGGGCAAGACGCTTCAACTCGTTCTCGAGGATGACCTCGTCGAATTTGTTGATGATATCGACCGTCGCGCCGGGAAAGCCGACGTTGTTGTAGGAAAGTCCCGACTGCCGGTTATAGACTGCGACGCTCGAAAGATTGACGACACCCTCGCCTTTGGTGGTGATGGTGATTTCGCGCACCCGATCGGTCGCCGCACGCTCGGGAAGGAGCTGGATCACCACCGGCTCACGCGCTTCGCCGGAAAGATTCACTTCCGACTGGAATACGCCATCGAGCCGGATCTCGATGGTACCGCCTTTCGGCTGGCGCAGCGCCTGAATTTCGATGCGGTCGAAATTGAACGCGGTGTCGGATTTGAAACTGATCGTCTCTCCGCTTTCCCGCGCGATTGCGTTGAAGCCGGAGAGCCAGAACTTCGCGACATCGACGCTCTGCTGCAAAGCCTCATAGCTCCAGCCATCGGAAGCATTGATGCGGAAGGCAGAACTGCGCACACCCATGTGCGGGCGGCCCGCGCTCATATAGCCCGCACCGCCGTCGCCATAGCGGGCCTGCAACTGACGGCGGAGTTCGCCGGTGAGGAAGTCAGCAGCGGTATGGCTGTCGCCGATCTGCAGGATCGTGATGCTCTTGGGCGCTGCTGCCCTCGCCTTCGGCGGCTGACTTTTCCGCTGCATCTCGATCGGATCGAGGCTGCGCGGCGGCAGCGTCGGGACGTGTGGCGTCTCCTCGGGCATCGACTCGAATTCGGTGCTTTGCGGAATTTCCGGCTTCGGCGCGTCGGCGCGCTCCTGCCTGGCCTTCGGCAATTCCGGGGGCGGCTGATATGGCGGCTCGACACGCGTATGGGTGCGCGGCGGCGGCTTCTGCTCGCGCGGCGTATCGGTCAGGATCGCGCCGATCACACCGGCGAGGAAAGCGGTGACGACGGCGGCGAACAGGAAGCTGAGCGGATTTCTCCGCATCCAGAGCTGCATCTCACCCGTTCTTCGTTCGAGACGCGTGAAGCGCCCCGCTCAGTTCGATTTCACGTCGGGCTTTGTACCGGGATTCGCCTCGACTTTGGCGGGGCAAAGCTTGTCGACGTCGATGCCACGCTGCCGGAGACTTTCGACAATTTTAGGGTAGAGGTACGCGCCCAGCATATCGTAGCCGGCCGGCGTGAAATGCGTGCCGTCCGGCGCGCGGAGCGCGATCAGGCTCCCGCTCTCATCGGGGCCGTAGGTCGAGAAGATTTCTTCCGCCTCCGGCTTGATCCGCCACGGCTCCACATAGGTCACCGACGGCTCGTTCAGTGCCTTGATCGCCTCGGCATAAATCGCGTTCTTTTCCTTGGCTTCCTTGTCGGCCGCCTTGTCGCGCAACACCGGTACGCCGAGCCAGAGTACGCTCGCCTTCATGGAGGTGGCATTCTTGACCATGCGCTCCACGATCGTGCGATAGGCTCCGGGCCATTCGGGCGAATAAATCTGCGCGTTCTTGCCGTCGGGATCGTAGATCGGGTTGCGGTCGTTGAGGCCTGTCGAAACGATATAGATATCCGCCTTGAAGCGCTTGCCGATGTTGAGCACTTCGCGCGGCCAGTTGAACTTATCGAGGCGGGTGAGACCCGTGCCGTTCTTGCCGAAACGCTCGGTATCGATCGCGGCTTTCAGGCAGGCGTTTTTCGCGATGTGCCGCGTGACACCCTGCCACAGACCATCGGCCATCGAGTCCCCGATGAAAGCGATGCGGACCGGCTCAGGCTTCGCGCTCTGCGCTTGCGCGACGTTCGTGTTCTGCGCTTGCGCGACAACAGCAAATGCCATGGCAGCCGCAAGGCGAACGGGAAATTGGCGGGGTCGGAGAAAGCGCATGAGATCAGTGCGAAGGGACGAAGCTGCCCGTGAAGCGGCTCGTATCCGGCCAGCGGAATTCGAGCGAGAAGAATGAGTTGCCTGCCACCACGCGCCGCCTCGGCGCCGGAGGGGCAATCGGAGCGAGCGAGGCTGACGTCACCACTGTTCGCACACGCGGACGCTCCTGCGAAGTCACGTCTGCGGGAGGCGTGTTCTTGCGCGCGGCGGGCCGATCGTCCCGTGCTGGGGGCTCTGCGCGCGCGGGAGCTTCGACCCGGGCGGGCGTGAGGCTTGCGACCTGATAGCCGGAAGCAGCAGCTGCCTTCGACCACATGGCGCGATAGCCTTCCATGTTGAAATGCACGCCGTCCTTGGAACGCACGGAAGGCGTGCAAAGGTTCGCGTCGCGCATGCTGACATAGGTGACGCCGGTGCCCGAAAGCCGCGCACGCAACATGCCGTCGAGTTCGGCGGCGCGCGTGTCCCACGCCTTGTTCACGCAAGGGGGACCGATCCACACCAGCTTCAGGCGGGACGCCTGCGCGGTCTGCACAAGCTGGTCGATGCCTTTTTCGAGACCCTTGATCGAACCGACGGCGTCGTTGGTGCCAAGGCTCATATAGACGGTGCTGCCGGGCCGCACGCGGCGAAGCTGGTCGAGCGCCTTGCCGCCGCGGATCGAGATCGAATTCGCGGCGCGGTTCTCGAAGCCGGAGGCCATGGCAATGCCGACGCCGAGGCTATCGCCGGTGACGACCTCGCCCGCCGCCCATGCCGGCACGGCGGCAGAAAAAACAAAGCCCGCGAGCGCGGCCGGAAGGAGAATGCGGGCACGAGACACGTTGAAAGCCACCAGTCGGGATACCTGCGTTCTATCCTCTGAAGGCATGCTTAATAAAGGGTAAGTCGCGTGCATTTCCGGCTTATCCTGCCGCAGTTTTGGCCGTCGTCCTGCGGTTTTGCCCCAGCCGGACTGCTTCACCACCTGAATCAGGCGGTCTTGCGGCTACGGTTCAGGCTGAAGCAGATTTCGCAGCGTTTGGAGCGGCTTGCGGCCGGAACTGACGCTTCCGGAGCTTCCAGTTATGATTCAACTGGAGCTTTTAGTAGCGCCTAGGAGCGGCTCGTGCGGAACGCCGGCTGACCGGCCTTTACGGCGGCGCGGATTTCATCGGATTGCGCGCCGTGGCGCGGCGACGGCCGGTCGTAATGCAGCGGCGTGCCGCTCATGATGATCGGCGCACGCACGCCCGGAATCGAGCCGCCCTTCACGTCCTCATCGGGCAGATCGATCCGCATCTTGCGCGCGATGACCTGCGGATCCGCGAAGACCTCGTCGATGGAGCGGATGGGCCCCGCCGGCACGCCCGCCTTCTCGCAGGCGGCAAGCAGGTCGGCGCGCGTGCGCTGTTTCGTCTTCGCCATCAGCACCGGGATCAGCGTCGCGCGGTTCTCGTTGCGCTTGCCATTGGAGGCATAGCGCGGATCGTCGCGGACTTCCGGCAGGCCGAGCATGTCGCAGAACGCAGCGAACTGTCCGTTATTGCCGACAGCAATGATCATGTAGCCGTCGGACGTTTCGAAAGCCTGATAGGGCACGACATTCGGATGCGCGTTGCCCATGCGGCGCGGCGCCTTGCCGGACACGAGATAGTTCAACGCCTGATTGGCGAGCACGCTGGTCTGCACATCCAGCAAGCTCATGTCGATATACTGGCCCTCGCCGGTCTTCATGCGCGCGATGAGTGCCGCCTGAATTCCGATCGCCGAATAGCAGCCGGTGAAGACATCGACATAGGCGACGCCGGTGCGCATGGGCTCGCGGTCCGGTTCGCCGGTGATGTCCATGATGCCGCCCATGGCCTGGATGATGAGGTCGTAACCGGGGCGCGGCGCATAAGGTCCGGTCTGTCCGAAGCCGGTAACGGAGCAATAGATGATCTTCGGGTTGATCTTCTTCACGCTCTCGTAGTCGAGACCATAATGTTTCAGGTCGCCGACCTTGTAATTCTCGATCACGACATCGGCTTCCTTCACGAGGGAAAGGACGAAGTCGATGTCTTCTTTCTTGGTGAAGTCGGCAAGCACCGAGCGCTTGCCGCGATTGATCGCGTGATAATAGGCGGCGGAAAAATTCTCGCCGTTCTTTCCCTCGACATAAGGCGGGCCCCAGGTGCGGGTTTCGTCGCCCTGCCCGGGGCGCTCGACCTTGATGACGTCCGCGCCAAGGTCGGAGAGAATTTGCCCGGCCCACGGACCCGCGAGCACGCGCGCGAGTTCAAGGACCTTGATGCCGTCCAGCGGTGCGGTCATTCGCGCGCCGCTTATTGCGAGAAGGCCTGAATGCCGGTGATGCCGCGGCCGAGGATCAGCGCATGCACGTCATGCGTGCCCTCGTAGGTATTCACCGTTTCCAGATTCATCACGTGACGCATGACATGATACTCGGCGGTGATGCCGTTGCCGCCATGCATGTCGCGGGCGACGCGGGCGATGTCGAGCGCCTTGCCGCAATTGTTGCGCTTCACGATGGAAACGGCTTCCGGCGGGCAGCGGCCTTCGTCCATGAGACGGGTGACGCGCAGTGCCGCCTGCAGGCCGAGCGCGATCTCCGTCTGCATATTCGCGAGCTTCAACTGCACGAGCTGGGTTGCGGCGAGCGGACGGCCGAACTGTTTGCGGTTCAGCGTATAGTCGCGCGCTGCCGCCATGCAGGCTTCGGCTGCACCCATCGCACCCCAGGCAATGCCGAGACGCGCGCGGGTGAGACAGCCGAAGGGACCGGCAAGGCCGGAGACGTTCGGCAGGATCGCATCTTCGCCGACCTCGACGCCTTCCATCACGATCTCGCCGGTGATCGACGCGCGCAGCGAAAGCTTGCCCTCGATCTTCGGCGTCGAAAGACCCTTCATGCCGCGCTCGAGTACGAAGCCGCGGATGCGGCCGCCATCGGCGTCCGACTTCGCCCAGACGACGAAGACATCGGCGACCGGCGCGTTGGTGATCCAGAGCTTCGCGCCGGTGAGTTTGTAACCGTTCGCGGTCTTTTCGGCACGGGTGCGCATGCCGCCGGGATCGGAGCCGTGGTCCGGCTCTGTGAGGCCGAAGGCGCCGACGATCTCGCCGGACGCGAGCTTCGGCAGATACTTCATGCGTTGCTCTTCCGAACCGTAAGCATAGATCGGATACATCACGAGCGAAGACTGCACGCTCATCGCGGAGCGATAGCCGCTATCGACGCGCTCGATCTCGCGCACGGCAACGCCGTAGCTCACATAGTTCAGGCCGGCCCCGCCGTATTTCTCCGGCAGCGTGGAGCCGAGCAGACCGAGCGAGCCCATCTCGGTCATGACCGCGCGATCATACTTCTCCTGCAGGAAGGCTTCGGTGACGCGCGGCAGGAGCTTCTCCTGCGCATAAGCGCGCGCGGTATCGCGCACCATGCGCTCGTCGTCGGTGAGCTGGCTTTCCAGATCGAACGGATCTTCCCAGTTCGACACAGCGGAGACGGCATCCTTTGCGAGCGGCTTGTTCATCACGGTTTTCCTCGGGCAAGCGCGGACACTTCCGCCGCGCTTTATGGCTTCCCTCTGGCTATAAACCCGCCGCGCGGCCAGCGCCAGCGGGTTGAAGGGGTGGTCAGATACGCGGTGGAACGGCTATGACCACCATGCGGAACTGAACGCGACAAGATCCTAAAAAGACATGGAGTTTCCCAGATGAATCTCGGCCGAATGCTCAAAGCCCGCGCTGCGGAAGGACGCCCCGTTCGCGTTGGACTGATCGGCGCAGGCAAATTCGGCTCGATGTTTCTGGCGCAGGCGCGCACGACGCCGGGACTGCATCTTCTGGGCGTCGCCGATCTTTCGGGCGCGCGCGTTCGCGAGGCGCTGAAGCGCACCGGCTGGGACGAGGCACAGAGTGCGCAAAATCTTTCCGACGCGCTGCGCAGCGGAAAGACCGCGATCACCGAAGACGCCCTCGCCCTCATCAACGCCGATGGCCTCGATGTCGTGATCGACGTGACCGGGAGCCCCTCGGCGGCGATCCGGCATTGCCTCGCCGCGTTCAAGGCGGGCCGTCATGTCGTCAACGTAACGGTCGAAGCCGACGTGCTCGCGGGGCCGCTGCTTGCCAAACGCGCGGCGGAGGCCGGCGTCGTCTATGCCCTCGCCTACGGCGATCAGCCCGCGCTCGTATGCGAGATGGTGGACTGGGCGGAGGCCTGCGGCTTCCGCGTGGTGTCCGCGGGTAAAGGCACCAAGTACCTGCCGGAATATCCGCAATCGACCCCGGACACGGTGTGGAATTACTACGGATTGACCGCAGAGCAGGCGTCGGAAGCCGGCATGAATTCGCAGATGTTCAATTCGTTTCTCGACGGCACGAAGTCGGCGATCGAGATGGCGGCGATCTCGAACGCGACCGGCCTCAAGGCCCCGCGTGATGGGCTCGCCTTCCCGCCTTGCGGCACAGACGAATTGCCGAAGCACCTCATCCCGGCTGCTGCCGGAGGCGTGTTGGAAGAAAGCGGGATCGTAGAAGTGGTGTCCAGCCTTCATCGCGACGGCTCTCCAGTCGAACGAGATCTGCGCTGGGGTGTTTATGTCGTGTTCGAGGCCGGATCGGACGATGCGCGCGCGGAATATACGCGCCGGTGCTTTGCGGAGTACGGCATGATCACCGACAAGTCGGGCCGCTATTCCGCGCTCTACCGGCCCTATCACATGATCGGGCTCGAGCTCGGCATTTCGGTTGCCGCTGCTGCGTTACGCAAGGAAGCCACCGGCACGGCCGATGCCTTCCGCTCCGATGTCGCCGCGGTCGCAAAGCGTGACCTCGCCGCCGGAGAAACGCTCGACGGCGAAGGCGGCTACACGGTCTATGGCAAGATCATGCGCGCGGAAGACGCTCTCGCCGCCGACGCACTACCTATCGGGCTTGCGCATAAGGTTGCGCTGAACAAGCCGGTCGCCGTAGGCACGGCCGTCAAGTGGAGCGACGTCGCAATCGTGGAAGACGATACGGTGAAATTCCGCCGCGAGATGGAGCGCATCTTTGCTCCGAAGCCTGCAGCCAAATAACTATTCGGCTGCGGCGATTTTTTCCGGAGTGCTGCGGCCCGGCGGCGGCACGTCAGGTTCTTTCTCGTTAATGGCGCGCGAAATCTTGCCGTCGTATTTATCGAGATAGAGATAGATTACAGGCGTGATGTAGAGCGTCAGCAGTTGCGAGAGCAGAAGCCCGCCGACCACCGCGACGCCGAGCGGCTGACGCAGTTCCGCGCCCTCGCCCGCACCGAGCGCAATCGGCAATGTGCCGAAGATCGCGGCCATCGTCGTCATCATGATCGGACGGAAGCGCAAAAGCGCCGCCTCGCGGATCGCTTCCGCCGCAGCCATGCCGTGACGTCTTCGCTCGATCGCAAAGTCGATCATCATGATCGCGTTCTTCTTCACGATGCCTACCAGCAGCACGATACCGATGATCGCAATGACGGAGAGGTCCATCCCGAATAGAAGCAGCGTCAGGAGCGCGCCGATGCCCGCCGACGGGAGGCCCGACAGAATCGTCAGCGGATGGATGAAGCTCTCATAGAGAATGCCGAGAACTATATAGATCACGAGGATCGCGGTCAGGATCAAAAGCGGCTGGCTGGAGAGCGAGTCGCGGAATGCCTGCGCGGTTCCCTGAAATCCGGTTGCAACGCTGGCCGGCAGATTGGACTCGCGCTCGATCCGGTTGATCGCCTCCACCGCTTCGGAAAGTGAGACCCCCGGCGCGAGATTGAACGAGATCGTGACCGCAGGCTGCTGCTGTTGATGCGCGATCTGCAAGGGTCCGACGCTCCGCCGCAAGGTTGCGATCGCATCCAGCGGCACCAATTGCCCGGTCGCGGCGCGGAGATAGGTCTTCGAAAGATCGGACTCGTCACGCTGGAAGCGGCGTTGCGCTTCCACGATGACCTGAAACTGGTTGGTGGAGGTGTAGAGCGTCGCAACCTGACGGCTGCCATATTGGCTATAGAGCACGCTCCTGATCTGATCGTCGCCGATGCCGAGCGCCCTCGCCTTGTCGGCATCGACATCGATGGTCAGTTGCGGATTAGTAATCTGCAGATCCGAGTTGACGTCACGCAGGATCGAAAGCTGCGCGATCTTCTCCTGCATCTGCGGCGCGACCGTGTAGAGCGTATCGGTATCCGAACTTTGCAGCGTGTATTGATAGAGAGCGCGCGCTACTGTTCCGCCAACGGAAATGTTCTGCACCGGCTGGAAGAATACGTTCACTCCGGGCACCTGGGCGACCGTGCGGCGGAGCCGCTGGATGATCTGGTTCGCGCTCTCGTCGCGCTCGTGCCGCGGCTTCAGCGAGATGAAGAGACGGCCGGTGTTGGTGGTGCGGCTGATGCCGGTCGCGCCAGCCGTGGACACGACATAGGCGACGTCCTTGTCCTTGCGTACGATCGCCGCCACCTGCTGCTGCCGCTCCGCCATGGCATCGAACGATGTATCGGTCGCCGCCTCGATGGTGCTTGAGATGAAGCCGGTGTCTTCGATCGGAAAGAAGCCCTTCGGCACCCAAGCATACAAACCGATGACGAGCGCGAAAGTGGCGATGGTCGCGGCAAGCGTCGCGCGCTGATGGCGCAACACGAAATCGAGCGAGCGCCGGTAGAAATTCAATGCGCCGTCGAACACGCTCTCCGAGACGCGCATGAAGCGCCCCGGCTTCTTGGTGTGATCGACCGGCTTCAACACGCGCGCGCAGAGCATCGGCGTGAGCGTGAGTGACACAAATCCGGAAACGAGAATCGCAACCGAGATCGTCACCGCGAACTCGCGGAAAACACGGCCGACGACGCCGCCCATGAACAACACCGGGATGAACACGCAAACAAGCGACACCGTCATCGAGACGATGGTGAAGCCGATTTCTCTGGCTCCCTGAATCGCCGCCTTGTAGGGCGGCATCCCGTTTTCGATGTAGCGATAGATGTTTTCGAGAACGACGATCGCGTCGTCCACCACGAAGCCCACGCACAATACGAGCGCGAGCAACGTCATGTTGTTGATCGAGTAGCCGAGCACATACATCGCCGCAAAGGTGCCGACGATCGAAAGCGGGAGCGCCAGCGCTGGAATGATGGTGGCGCGGCCGGAGCGCAGGAACAGGAAAATGACGAGAACGACCAGCACCACGGCTTCGAGCAAGGTGCGCTGCACCGCGCTCACCGAATTGCGAATGGACACCGAGCGGTCCATCAGCACTTCGATGCCGATCGCGCCGGGAACGGAAGCGCGAAATTCGGGGAGCCGCCGCTTCACGTTATCGACCACGTCGATCGTGTTCGCGTCCGGCTGGCGATAGATCGCGAGATTGATCGAGCGCGTGTCGTTGTACCAGCCGGCGATACGTTCGTTTTCGACGCCGTTTTCGACGATCGCAATATCCGAGAGCTTCACCGGCGCGCCGTTGCGCCACGCGACGATGATGTCGCGATACTTCGTTGCGTCGGCCTGCTGCATGCCCATGTCGAGCGTGATGTTCTGCTTCGGGCCGGCCATGATGCCGAGCGGGGTATTCGACGTCGCCGACGCGATCGCAGCCTGCACTTCCGTCAGCGCGATGCCGCGAAGCGCGATTGCGTCGGGATCGATCCGGATGCGCAACGCGTATTTCTGGCCGCCGAACACGTTGACCTGCGCAACGCCCGTGATCTGCGAAATCTGCTGGCCGATGACGGTTTCAGCATATTCGTTCACGACCGAGAGCGGTAGCGTGTCTGACACGAAGGAAAGAAAGAGCACTGGCGCGTCGGCGGGGTTCACCTTGCGGAAGCTCGGCGGGGTCCGCATCTCGATCGGAAGATTGCGCTGCGCGACCGAAAGCGCCGACTGCACGTCGAGTGCCGCCGCGTCGATGTTGCGATCAAGATCGAATTGAATCGTGATCTGTGTCGAGCCGCTGGTGCTCGAAGACGTCATCGAGGAAATGCCGGCAATCGTCGCAAGCTGCCGCTCGATCGGCGTTGCCACCGTCGCCGCCATGATTTCGGGGCTCGCGCCCGGCAAGGTCGCGGTGATGTTGATGGTCGGAAAATCGACGCGCGGCAGCGCGGACACGGGAAGCAAACGATAGCCGAATATGCCGGCCAGAATAATCGACGCCATCAGTAGCGATGTGAGGACCGGCCGGCGAATGCAGACTTCGTAAAAGGTCATGTCACGAACCTGCTTGCCGCGTCTTGATTTCGACGCGGCTGCCGTCGCGCAGCGACAGTTGACCGTCGGTCACGACCATTTCGCCACCGTTCAGGCCTTCGACGATTACGGATTCGCCGTCGGCATTGCGCGCCACTTTTACTCCGCGGACGCGCGCGACGTTATTCTCGACCACGAAAACGAACGTTCCCTTTTGTCCGCTCTGCACGGCTTCCGCGGGCACCGTCACGACGTTTGGATCGGTCCGCAAGGTGACGCGCACGGAGGCGAGCGTTCCGGGCCAGAGCTTCTCGTCGCTGTTCTGGAAGATGCCGCGGACGAGAATGGTTCCCGTTTGCGGATCGACCGTGTTTTCGATGAAAGCGACCTTGCCGTCGCTCAGCGTCAATTCGCTTTGAAACGCGACTTCGACCGTTGCCTTGTCGCCTGCCGCGCGCAAATCGGGTATGAAGCGTTCGGGCACGCCAAAGGCGACATAGATCGGCGCGATCTGGTTGATGGTGGCAAGCGGCGTGCCGGAGTCCGCGAGACGCACGAGCGAACCCTGCCGCACGTTGGCGATGCCGATACGGCCCGACACCGGCGCTTTCACTTCGTAATAGGTGCGGAGTACGCGAAGATTTTGCAGGTTGGCCTCGTCCTGCGCGACGGTCGCCTTCAGCACTTCCACATTGGTCTTCGCGTCGGCTTCCTGGACCTGCGAAATCGTGCCTTTGGCGGCAAGTCCGGCGACGCGATCGCGATCGCGCTCCGCTTTTTCGAGTTGCGCCTTGTCGCGCGCGAGCGTCGCCTCGGCCTGCAGAATCTGCGCGTCGATCGAGCGGCTATCGAGCGTGAAAAGGAGATCGCCCTCCTTCACGCGTGCGCCGTCCTCGAAGTGAACTTTCACGACCTGACTATCGACGCGCGCGCGGATCAGCACGGAAACCAGCGGCTGCACGGTGCCGAGTGACTCGACACGGAACGGCACATCCTTACGAAGCGCCTTGCCGGCAAGCACGGAAACCGCGGACGGGCCTTTTTTCTTCTGCTGGGCGGTATTGGTTCCCGATCCGCCAAAGGTCCACCACAGCCCGGCAGCGACCAGGGCAACGCAGGCGGCAATCAGGATATAGCGTGTACGGCTTGTTTTCGGCATGCAGCCATCGGCCTTCCGGCAGTTATCATCCCCGTCCGGCGCGCCGGCCGGAGTGCCTTTTGTAGCACTCTGCCGGAATTGGCGGGATTAACTTGCTGTAAGAGTTACCGCCCGGAACTTCCGGGAGTATGCCGAAAAATGTTTGATTGCCAATGACCTGTATTGCGCCGCTCACCGGCCGCGTTTTCCGGTTCCCGGCCCGCTTTTGCGCGCCCAGTTCCTTCGAGCCCCCGTCGCGACTCTCCCGGTGCGCGAGACCGCGTCAGCCTTTGTGGCCGTGGCTATGGCCCTGCTCGTGAGAATGATCGTGGCCGCAGCCGCAATTCTCGCCGTGTGCGTGATCGTGGTCGTGGTGATGGTGGGAATGGTCGTGGTGATGGTGGGTATGATGCCCGTGCGCATGGGCGGCTTCCGCACTCCCTTCCGGGTCGAACGGCGCCTCCACGTTTGACACTTCCCCGCCGAGGCCGGCCACCAGTTCCGTCAACGCTCCGTCCCGGCCGACACGGATCCGGTCGGCCAGAACCTGCACCGGGACGTGCCGGCTGCCGAGATGCCAGGCGATCCGCGCAAGATCGCGGGGGTCGCGCGCAGTGATTTCCGCGACCGGTTCGACGGCGGCAATCACGCGGATGACCCGGCCGTCCTGCAGCTTCAGCCCGTCGCCGTCGCGGAGCGTCGCGGCTTCCGCGAGATCGAGCATGAAGACGGTGTCCTTCTCCCCCCGCATGGCGATCCGGCGGCGATGGCGGCCATCGTGCGGGAGTTCGATCACGTCGGTTTCGCTTGCGCGATCCCAATGACCATTGGGCAGGACTTCGGTGGCGCGGATCATGGCTTTTCTCTCTGCGGGCTCGGCCGAGGCTTATACCGCAAAAGAAGACCGCTGCCGCAAGCCTGCTTTAGTTCTCGCCCGTCTGCGGCTGCAGCTTCAAATGCTTGCGCAGCACGACGCGGCCATCGTCCTGCAGCGTGAAATCGATCTCATCGCCGGCGTCGAGGTTCCATAGTCGGCGCAGGACGACCGGCAGCGTCACCTGACCCTTGCTAGTGAGTGTCGCGCGGGCTCGATAGCTGAGTTTGTGCGGCATGAGTTCGGCTCCGTTTCTCTCGTAAGGAGAAGGTAAGGAGCATGGCCGAACATGGTTAACGGGCGGTTAATCCGCTTTCGCCCCCGCTCACAGAGAAAGACGCTGGCGCACGTCGGCGGACTGCATGTCCTGGCTATTGCCGGTCAGAATGAACTGGCCCCGCTCCATCACGGCGAAGGTGTCTGCGAGCTCGGCCGCGAAATCGAAATATTGTTCGACCAGGAGGATCGCAATGTCGCCGCGGTCGCGCAGATAGCGGATCGCCTTGCCGATGTCCTTGATGATCGAGGGCTGGATGCCTTCGGTCGGCTCGTCGAACACGATGAGCTTCGGCCGCATGACGAGCGCGCGCCCGATCGCAAGCTGCTGTTGCTGCCCGCCGGATAGATCGCCGCCGCGGCGGCGCGTCATGCTCTTCAAGACCGGAAACAGCGAATAGACATCATCCGGAATGGTGCGGTCGGCGCGCTTCAGCGGCGCGTAGCCGGTTTCAAGGTTCTCCTCCACCGTGAGCAGCGGAAAAATCTCACGCCCCTGCGGCACGAAGGCGATGCCCATGCGCGCGCGATCTGCCGGCGCGGCTTTGGTGATATCCGCGCCATTGAAAAGGATGCTGCCCTTGGCGACCGGTTGCTGACCGACGATCGCGCGCAGGAGCGAAGTCTTGCCGACACCGTTGCGGCCGAGCACGCAGGCGACCTTGCCCGGCTCGACCTTCAGCGAAATGCCGCGCAGCGCCTGTGCCGCGCCGTAATAAAGATCGATGCCACTGACTTCGAGCATCCGCTAGCGCCCCAAATACACTTCGATCACGCGCTCGTTCGCGGAGACCTGATCGATATCACCTTCTGCGAGCACCGCTCCTTCGTGGAGACAGGTCACGCGCACGCCGAGCTCGCGCACGAAAACCATGTCGTGCTCGACGACGACGACCGAACGATCCTTGTTAATTTCCTTCAACAGCTCCGCGGTCTGATGCGTTTCGGCATCCGTCATGCCGGCTGCCGGTTCATCGACCAGAAGGAGCTTCGGCTCCTGCGCGAGCAGCATCCCGATCTCGAGCCATTGCTTTTGC
>DAORMJ010000002.1:95915-108601 GCA_035440445.1 Xanthobacteraceae bacterium | reverse complement strand
GAGCCGATCGCGATGATCGGCAAGCCGTGTGATGCCGAGGAGCTCCTCGATGCGTTTCGTCTCGCGCGCGCTTTCGCGCCAGAACAAATTCGACGCCGGACCGCGCGTGCCTGCGAGTGCGAGCACGAGATTGTCGTAAATCGTGTGATGCTCGAACACGGTCGGCTTCTGGAATTTGCGGCCGATGCCGAGCGTCGCGATGCTCGCCTCGTCCATCTTCGTCAGATCGACCTGCCCCTGTTCGAACAGCACGTCACCACTGTCGGGTCTCGTTTTCCCGGTGATGACATCCATCATCGTGGTTTTGCCGGCACCGTTCGGCCCGATGATCGCGCGCATTTCGCCCGGCTCGATGATGAGCGAGAGCGAGTTCAGGGCGCGAAAGCCATCGAAGGCGACCGACACGCCGTCGAGATAAAGCAATGCGGAGGTGGTTTTCATGCGCTACTCCGCCGGACTTGCCTGCGCGGCGGCGTTGACGGCGCCGTCCTTGCGCTTTCGACGCGGAAGATAGTTGTCGAGCACGTCGCTGACGGTTCCGACAATACCTTTCGGCATCAGGAGCGTCACGAACACGAAGAGCCCGCCGAGTGCGAAGAGCCAGTATTGCGAGAGCGGAACGCCGGTGAACGGGCTCGTGAAGAAGAACACGAGCAGAGCTCCCGCGCCTACGCCCGCCGCGTCAGCCCGCGTCGTCAAGATCAATGTCGCAAACGCAATCGCAGCAACGATCAACGCGGCATTCGCGCCGACAGGCCCCGGAACGAACGAAAAGACGAATGCAGCGGCAATGCCGCCAGCAATGCCCGCAAGTGCTGGAATGCGCGACTTCCAGACGAGGTAAGCCGCAAGCGCGAGCACCGCGACACCGAAGAGCCAGAATGGTGCGACCAAGCCGCCGGTGAAGACGGTCTTCGCATAATTCACGACGAATGCGCCGAGTGCCGCACCGACCAGCGTGCCGCGCCCGCCAACCGCGACCCAAATGATGATCTCGATGGAATTAGCGGGCGAAAATTCGCTCGGGTTTATGATGCCGACTTGCGGCACATAAAGCGCACCGGCAATGCCGGCCAGACAGGCCGAGACCACGAAGGCGACGAGTTTATAGTTCTCCACGCGGTAACCGATGAAACGCGCTCGCGATTCCTGATCGCGAACAGCGATCAAGACCTTGCCGAACTTCGAAGTCACCATCCAGCGACAGAGCAGATACCCCAGCACAAGAAAGATCGCGGACAAGGCGAACAATGTGGCTCGCGTACCCTGCGCCTGCACGTTGAAGCCGAGAATGTCCTTGAAATCGGTGAGACCGTTATTGCCGCCGAAGCCGAAATTGTTGCGGAAGAAGGCGAGCATCAGCGCGAAGGTCAGCGCCTGCGTGATGATCGAAAGATAGACGCCCGTGACCCGCGAGCGAAAGGCGAACCAACCGAAGACGAAGGCGAGCACGCCGGGTACTGCGACCACCATGAAGGCCGCGAAGATGAACCAGTCGAAACCGTACCAGAACCAGGGCAGCTCCTTGTAGTTCAGGAACACCATGAAATCCGGCAGCACCGGATGCGCATAGACGCCGCGCGTTCCGATCTGCCGCATGAGATACATGCCCATCGCGTAGCCGCCGAGCGCGAAGAACGCGCCGTGACCGAGCGAGAGAATTCCCGCATAGCCCCAGACCAAATCCACCGAGAGCGCGAGCAGCGCATAGCAAAGATATTTTCCGATCAGCACCATTACATAGGTCGGCACATGAAACGGATTGGACGGCGGCAGCAGCAGATTGAGCAGCGGCACGACGACCGCCATGGCCAGCACCACGCCGACGAAGATTTTTCCCCGGCCGTCGAGCAGCCTAAGAATCAGCGGTCCTTGCGTCACGCTTCCACCGCCCTGCCCTTGAGCGCGAAGAGCCCGCGCGGCTTCTTCTGGATGAAGACGATGATCAGCACGAGAATGACGATCTTGCCGAGCACCGCGCCGGCAAAGGGTTCGAGAAACTTGTTGGTGATCCCGAGCGACAGCGCCGCGATCAGCGTGCCGAACAGATTTCCAACGCCGCCGAAGACGACCACGAGGAAACTGTCGATGATGTAGCCTTGCCCGAGGTTCGGCGAGACGTTATCGATCTGCGACAGTGCGACGCCTGCAATCCCGGCGATGCCGGAGCCGAGGCCGAAGGTCAGCGCATCGACATGGCTCGTCCTGATACCCATCGAGGACGCCATGCGGCGGTTCTGCGTGACCGCACGCATCTCCAGCCCGAAGCGCGTGTAGCGGAGCACGAAGAGGAGTGCCGCGAATACCGCCATGGAGAAGACGATGATCCAGAGACGATTGTAGGTAATCGAGAGGCCGCCGAGTTCGAACGCGCCCGACATCCAGCTCGGTGCGCCGACTTCGCGATTGGTCGGGCCGAACGCGGTTCGCACCGCCTGCTGGAGAATCAGCGACAAGCCCCAGGTGGCGAGCAGCGTTTCGAGCGGTCGGCCATAGAGAAAGCGGATGATTCCGCGCTCGATCAACACCCCGACGAAACCGGCGGTGAGAAAGGCGAGCGGCAGCGCGATCGCCAGCGAATAATCGAACAGTCCCGGATAATTCTGGCGGATGACTTCCTGCACGACGAAAGTGACGTAAGCGCCGATCATCACCATCTCGCCATGCGCCATGTTGATGACGCCCATGACGCCGAAGGTGATGGCAAGGCCAATGGCGGCAAGCAGCAGCACCGAGCCGAGCGAGAGCCCGTACCAGACGTTCTGCCCGACTTCCCAGAATGCGAGCGAGCGCTCGACCGACGCGATCGCTGAAGCGCTCGCAGCTTTGACATCGGCCGACGCGGTTGCCGGAATTGCGCGCAACAGCGCGAGCGCGTCGTTGTCTCCCTTCGCGCCGATCAGCCGGATCGCCGCGATGCGGTCTGCTTCGGCCGTATTCGGCGCTACGATCAGGATCGCCGCGCGCGCCTCGGACAGAACTTTCCTGACGCGCGCGTCGGTCTCTTTCGCTAGCGCTTCATCGACCAGCTTGAGCGAGGACGCATCCCGCGACTTGAAGACGGCGTTTGCGGCAGCGAGGCGCTTCTGCGGATCGGGAGACATCAGCCGGAGCGTGCCGAGTGCCGTGTCGATCGTGGTGCGAATGCGGTTGTTCTGGCGCACCGGTCGCGCCGTCGCGGGAACGGCTTCGGCCGCACCGGTCGCGAGATTTTTCGCGCTGCCGTCGGCTGCGCGCAGATAAACGGATTTGCTGGCGGCATCGAACAGCACGCGGCCAGCGCTAATGCCGGAGACCACGGCTTCCGCATCGGCATGGCCGCTTGCGGCAATCAGGTTGATGGCGTCTGCGGTATCGGAGAAAGAGTCCGCTGCAAGCTTCGGCAGCGCGTCTTCGAACGGTCCGGCAAAGGCGGCCGGCGCGGCAAGGAGCGAACCGATCAGGACGGCACCGGCCGCGAACCTGCGCAAGATCGCTAGAGTGAATTTCATCGCCGCGGCTTTCTTGAGAGTGCGGGGAAATTCCGGGCGGAGCGATAACCCCGCCCGGACGTTGTCAGAATTTTACGAACCGCACTTGTTGGTCTTGGTGTTGTAGTTGCCGCACTTCAGCTTCACCCAGTCGGCGACAAGGTCTTTGGAGCCGTCGAGATACGGCGACCAGGCTGCACCCGGAACGAGGCCGTCGGTCTTCCACACGACGTCGAACTGACCGTCGGCGCGGATTTCACCGATGAACACCGGCTTGGTGATGTGATGGTTCGCGAGCATTTCGGATTCACCGCCCGTGAGGTTCTTCGCCTTGATGCCCGGCAGCGCGTCGATAACCTTATCCGGGTTGGTGGTGCCGGCCTTTTCGACCGCCTTCACCCACATGGCAAAGCCGATCACATGGGCTTCCATCGGGTCGTTGGAAACGCGCTTCGGATTCTTGGTGAAGGCCTTCCACTTGGCGATGAATTCCTTGTTCTCCGGCGTGTCGATCGACTGGAAGTAGTTCCAGGCGGCGAGATGGCCGACGAGGTTCGTGGTGTCGATGCCGGCGAGTTCTTCTTCACCGACCGAGAAGGCGACGACCGGGATGTCCTTCGCGGAAACGCCCTGGTTCGAGAGCTCCTTGTAGAAGGGCACGTTCGCGTCGCCGTTGATGGTGGAGACGACGGCGGTCTTCTTGCCCGCGGTGCCGAACTTCTTGATCGAGGCCACGATCGTCTGCCAGTCGGAGTGACCGAACGGCGTGTAGTTGATCATGATGTCTTCGTCCTTGACGCCCTTCGACTTCAGATAGGCCTCAAGAATTTTGTTCGTCGTACGCGGATAGACATAGTCGGTGCCGGCAAGCACCCAGCGCTCGATCTTGTATTCCTTGGCGAGATAATCGACCGCCGGAATGGCCTGCTGGTTCGGCGCGGCACCGGTATAGAAGACGTTACGCTCGGACTCTTCGCCTTCGTATTGCACCGGATAGAACAGGATCGAGTTCAGTTCCTTGAACACCGGCAGCACGGACTTGCGCGACACCGAAGTCCAGCAGCCGAACACCACCGAAACCTTGTCCTTGTTGATGAGCTCGCGCGCCTTTTCCGCAAACAGCGGCCAGTTCGACGCCGGGTCAACGACCACCGCCTCGAGCTTCTTGCCGAGCAAGCCGCCCTTCTTGTTTTGCTCGTCGATGAGCATGAGCATGACGTCTTTCAGCGTGGTTTCGCTGATCGCCATGGTGCCCGACAACGAGTGCAGGATGCCGACCTTGATGGTCTCCTGCGCGGCAGCGGGTGCTGCCGCCATAGAAACAGCCAGCGCCGCAGCTCCCGCCGTTACGCCAAGCTTCTTGAAGACATTGAACATGAAAGCTCCCCATGAGGTTCGAGCCGGATTGGATCGAGGCGCGCGAACATTGGCGGACGCTTACGCCGTGATGGGGTGTTGCAACGCACATGCCATGAGCCGAAATGCGCTGTTTGCGTATGATTTTGAGGCGGCCGCGAAATTTGCGGCTAGTTTTTAGGCTGCCAGATGGCGTCTGTTTAAATATTGGGCAGTGAGAGCAACCCGGAGCAACAAGCGGTCAACGGGCTAGCTTTTCCATCCGCTCGATCGCGCCATCCAGCGTCGCGTCGTGCTTGGCGAAGCAGAAACGGACGACGCTGGTAACGGCGTCTTCCGCATAGAATGCCGATACCGGGATCGCCGCGACCTTGTTCTCGGTCACGAGCCGCTGGCAGAAATCGGTATCGCGCTCGTTGATGCCCAGAGCCGCGAGATCGACATTCATGAAATAGGTGCCCTGGCTTTCGAGCGGGCTGAAGCCGACCTTGCGAAGGCCCGCGGCGAAACGATCCCGCGAGCGTGCAAGAGTCGATCGCATCGCGGTGAAATAGTCGTCGCTCTTGCCGAGACCATAGGCCACCGCCGCCTGCAAATTCGGCGGCGTCGTGAACGTGATGAACTGGTGCGCCTTCGACAGCCCGCGCATCAGCGAAGGTGCGGCGCATACGAAGCCAACCTTCCAGCCGGTCAGACAGAAAATTTTCCCTGCCGAGCCGATCTTCACCGTGCGCTCGCGCATGCCCGGCACCGCGAGCATGGAAACGTGCTTGCGGCCGTCGAAGATCACATGCTCCCAGACTTCGTCGCAGATCGCGACGGCGTCGAACTCCTCGCAGAAGCGCGCAAGAAGTTTCAACTCTTCCATCGAATAGACGATGCCGGCAGGATTATGCGGATTGTTGAAGAGAACCGCTTTGGTCTTCTTCGAGAACACCTTCTTCAAAGCGTCTTCGGTTATGCGCCAATGCGGCGGCTCGAGGCGAACGAGCTTCGGAATACCGCCTGCCCGCTTCACCATCGGCAGATAAGAATCATAAAGCGGCTGAAACAGCACGACTTCGTCGCCCGGCTCGATCAGCGTCAGGATCGCGCCGGTGAGCGCTTCGGTCGCGCCCGAAGTAATCATCACCTCGGCTTCCGGGTCGAGCGTAACGCCCTGCCAATGCGCATAATGCTGCGCGACGGCCGCGCGCAATTCCGGCAGGCCCATCATCGGCGGATACTGGTTCCATCCGGCAATGACGGCCTCGGCGGCTTTCCGGCGAACATCTTCCGGCCCGGGATCGTCGGGAAAGCCCTGCCCGAGATTGATCGCATCATGTTCGCGCGCGAGCCGCGACATTACCTCGAAGACCGTGGTCGGAAGATTAGCGAATACGGGATGCATCGAGGAAATGTACCGCGGCTACACGCGCGAAAGACAGGGTTCAGACCTTGGTTTCGACTTCCAGGCTGATCGTGGTTCCGGAAAGCGCCTTGGAAACCGGGCAATTCACCTTGGCGTCTTCGGCCACCTGCTTGATCTTCGCAGCATCCGCGCCCGGCGCTTCGACCACGGTTTTCAACTTGATGCCGGTGATGTTCGCGCCCTTCTCGCCGAGGATTACCTCGACTTCGGCGTCGGTATGGATGGACTTCTGGTTGATGCCTGCGCGCATCAGACCGAAACCAAGCGCCATGGTGTAGCAACCTGCATGCGCAGCACCGATCATCTCCTCGGGCGTCGTCTGCGACGTGCCGCCTTCAAAGCGGGCTTTGGCGCTATAGGGTGAATTTTTCAGAACGCCGGACTTGGTGTCGAGCGTGCCGGTGCCGTCCTTCGGCGAACCTTCCCAATGGGCGCTGGCGTAACTTTTCATGATTTCTCCTCGAGACTTTTTTCTGGTTGCGGACAGGTCTTACGAGCGTTCGAGCACAGAGCCTATCCAGCGAATGCGTCAGAACGCAAACGGACCGGAATTTTCGCTCCGGTCCGATCGCGTAAAGGCATCTCAATGCTTGTGATGACCGCCATGGTTTTTCTGCTGGCCCGCGCCCATCGCGCGCACCTCGAACTCGACCTCGACCGGCCCGGCCTTTTCAAACACCAGCGTGGCCTTGTAGCGCTGCCCCGCAGCGAGGGGCTTTTTGAGTTTCAGCAGCATCAGGTGATAGCCACCGGGCTCGAGCTTCACGGTGCCACCGGCCGGAATGACGAGCCCTTTGGACAGCGGACGCATTTTCATGACGCCGCCTTCGTTGGACATCTCGTGGACCTCGGGCTGGCCGGCAAGTTCGGTCGTAAACGAGACCAGACGCTCGGCGCCCGTGCCGTTGTTGGTGATGACGAGATAGCCGGCGCCGACCTCGGAGCCCGCCGGTGTCGCGCGCGACCATGGCGCTGAAATTACCAGATCGCCTTTTTTGATCTCCTGCGCACTGGCGGCGCTGAGCATGGTGACTGCAAGAAGAAAGCCGATGAACGGCGAGAATATGCGCATTGTCTTCACTCCGAATCTGGACTGCCCGCTTTCGCGCGGGCGCAATTGACTGACTGATCTCTTGAAACCGTCAGCGCGCCGGAGGAGCGCGCGCCGACTTCCAGCCATGACTTTCGCTGATGTTCTGCGCCGCGAAAGCCGCCGGGGCGATCAGGCTGCCATGCGGCTCGACCTGATCCATGCCCGCAGGGGATGGCAGGATTGCCGCCACGCTACCGCAAAGTGCGGCACAGCAATCATGCGGCGCGGACGCAGGATCGGATGCAGGATCGGCAGGTGCTCCGCAAAACTGGTCCGGAACGCCCAAGCCGTGGCCGAAAACCGGACCGGCAAGGCCCGAAAGCACCAGCGAATAAGCCAGTGTGAGCGCGAGCAGGTTCCGGGCGAGTCGGGCCAGTGCCATTCCCGTTCCATAACCGAGCGGCTTGCCGGAGGCGAGATGCCCTGCGGACGCGGCGGCAACCGCGTTCAAACCGGCGAAAAATGCCAGAAAATCAAGTGTTTTACGCTACGGTCACACGCCCGTCGGCATTGAAAGGCCCGACCTCGTCCGCTATACGAACCCCCGACCTATTTTCGGGCTGCTGCGCAGCGGTAGCTCTTGGCCCTGCCATGCCTTATCTGGCCCCGAGCGGAGAACACCTGCATGTCCTCGACCTTCGACACGGTCGCAAACATTATCGCCGAAACCTGCGACATCCCGCGTGAGCAGATTACGCAGGAAAGCCACGCGATCGACGATCTTGGCATCGACAGCCTCGATTTCCTCGACATTGCCTTTGCCATCGACAAGGCTTTCGGCATCAAGCTGCCGCTCGAGCAGTGGACCGCTGAAGTCAACGAAGGCAAGGCGACCACCGAGCAGTATTTCGTACTGAAGAACCTCGCCGAGCGCATCGACGCCCTCGTCGCCGCCAAGGGCGCATAAGTAAGGACGTCCATGCGGCTCGAATATTTCGAGCTCGTCGACAAGATCGAAGAGCTCAATCTTTCCGAGGGCCGCATCCTGGTGCGGGGCAACGTCCCCGCGGCCAGCCCCGTATTCGAGGGACACTTTCCCGGGCATCCGCTGGTGCCCGGCGTGCTTTTCGTTGAGTTCATGGCGCAGGCATCAGGCTGGATCCTGCTTTGCAAGCTCAACTTCGAGAAGATGGGATTTCTCGCCTCCGTGAAGGAAGCGAAGATGCGCACCTTCGTGCAACCCTCGACCCCGTTGCTTGCCGAAGCGCGGATCGAACACGAGGGCTCCGGCTACGGCGTGACGAAATGCAAGGTGCGCAAGGAAGACGGTACGCCGGTCGCGGACGCGACGATTACGCTGCGCGTGATGCCCTTCCCTAACCCTGAATTCGCAGACGTCATGCGCAAACGTGCAGAGCAAATTGGCTTCAACATAGCGACCGCTTGAAATGATCGATCAGAGCCGCGAAACGTGGATTACGGGCATAGGCCTCCTTTCTTCACTCGGCGAGGGCGTCGAAGTCCATCGTAGCCGGCTCAATAGCGGCGACGCGCCGGTAACCGATTTCAATGCGTTTCCGAGCTTTCTCATCCATCCGCTCGGCTCCGTCGATTTCGACAAACAGATCCCGAAGAAAGGCGACCAGCGCCAGATGGAGCTCTGGCAACGGATCGGCGTCTATACCGCCGGTCTCGCGCTCACGGATGCGGGCGTTGCCGGCAACGAAGAACTGCTGAAGCGCATGGACATGATCGTCGCCGCCGCCGGCGGCGAACGCGACGTGAAAGTCGATGCCTCGGTCGCCGACGAACTCCGCACCGCGAACAATCCGGAAGCGCGCCTCAACGAGCGCCTGCAGAGTGAACTGCGGCCGACGCTTTTCCTCGCGCAGCTTTCGAACCTGCTCGCCGGCAATATTTCGATCGTGCACGGGGTCGTCGGCTCCTCGCGCACTTTCATGGGTGAAGAGAGCTCCGGCGTGCAGGCCGTGCAGACCGCCCACGCACGCATTCGCGCAGGCCAAAGCGATCTCGCGCTTGTCGGCGGTGCCTATAATGCGGCGCGGCCCGATATGCTCGGACTCTGGGAATTCGCGCATATGCACTATCGCGACGCGTTCAAGCCGCTCTTTGCGCCCGACCGAAAGCCGGGCATGGCGACCGGCACGGGCAGCGCCTTTCTCGTGCTGGAATCGCGCCAGCACGCGGAAGCGCGCGGCGCGAAGCCGATTGCGAAGCTCACGCATGTCGACTCGGCGCGCGCCAGGCGCAGCGCTGCCGGTGACGTCACGGAAACGGTTCGCACCCTGTTTGCGAATGCACGCAAACAAAGCCCAAAGGCTGGCGCGATTTATTCGTCGGCGAGCGGCGTAGAGCCTGCCACGGCGGAAGAAGCGAGTGTGCTGAAAGAACAGAACCTGCCGGTGCGCGCGGTCGCAAGCCGCGTCGGCCAGACTTTCGAATCGATGTTCGTGTTCGGCATTGCATTTGCCGCGCTGGCCGTCGCCGAAGGAAAACTCGCGGCAGCCATGCCCGGTGTGCCCCTCGAAACACAGGGCGCGGACGGCGTAGAGTCGATCCTGATCTCCACCGTCGGTCACTGGCGCGGCGAAGGCATCGGCGTCGTCGAAGCGATCTGAGAGGTATTGTCATGGCGAACAACGCATTCAGAGACTCTTCGGGCAGGCCGATCGTCGTCGTGACCGGCATGGGCATCGTGAGCTCGCTCGGTCAGGGCAAGGAAGACAACTGGACGAAACTCGCGGCCGGTGTCTCCGGTATTCACCGCATCAAGCGCTTCCCGGTCGACGGCCTGCGTACGACGATCGCTGGCACGGTCGACTACCTGTTCGATCAGCCTGTCAGCGCGCCGGTCCTGTCTGAGCGGCTGGCGAGCCTTGCCGCCGAAGAAGCGATCGCGCAGTCGGGCGTCGGCTCCAAAGGCAATTTTCCGGGGCCCCTCTTCTGCGCGGTTGCACCTGTCGAGGTCGAATGGCCGCAGCGCCGCGCACTCGCGGCGGAAGCCGATGCGGCGCAACCCTACACGCCGGAAGTCGCGCTCGAGATTTCAGCGCGCGGCAAGCACCCCGAATGGCATGAACTCTTTCTCTACGGCACGGTGGCCGACCATCTCGCTGATACCTTCGGCACCAAGGGCATGCCGATCTCCATTTCGACGGCATGCGCTTCCGGCGGCACCGCGATTCAGCTCGCGCTTGAATCAATTCGCCGTGGCGAGAGCGATGCGGCACTCGCAATCGGCACCGATGGCTCGGTCCACGCCGAAGCGCTGATCCGCTTTTCGCTGCTTTCGGCGCTCTCCACCCACAACGATCCGCCGGAACAGGCTTCCAAGCCGTTCTCCAAGAACCGCGACGGCTTCGTCATGGCCGAAGGCGCTGGCGCGCTGGTGCTGGAAAGTCTCGAACACGCCACCGCACGAGGCGCGAGAATTCTCGGCGTCGTCGCCGGTTGCGGCGAAGTAGCGGACAACTTCCATCGCACCCGCTCGAGCCCGGACGGAAAGCCGATCATCGCCTGCCTCAAGCACGCGTTGAGCGACGCCGGCATGACGGCGGATGACATCGATCACATCAACGCGCACGGCACTTCAACGCCCGAGAACGACAAGATGGAAACCGTCGGCCTCACGGCTGTCTTCGGTGAGCGCGCGAAGCAGATTCCGATCTCCTCCAACAAGTCGATGATCGGGCATACGCTGACCGCCGCGGGCGCGATCGAGGCGGTGGTTTCGCTCTTGACGATCGAGCATCAGCGCATTCCGCCGACCATCAACTATGCCGTTCCCGATCCGGCGCTCGCGCTGGACGTCGTCGGCAACAGCGCGCGCGACGCCAAGGTCCGGAATATCATTTCCAACTCGTTTGGTTTCGGCGGCCAGAACGTTTGCCTCGTGCTGTCGGGCGAGCCCGCCTGAAGAGGGCATAGCGGGATCGGCTTGGGTTGACGGCGGGCGCTCGGCTGGCCTACCCGTCCTGCGCGAGACGCCTTTCCCTACTCACTGGAATTAGCCATGCGTGCACTGCGTTTGCTCGGAGACCGCAAGCTCGAGATTTCCGAGATCGATCCGCCAGCGAAACCTGCGCCCGGTGAGGTGCAGATCAAGACGCATGCGGTCGCGCTGAACCATATCGACGTCTGGGGCTGGCGTGGCATGGCCTTCGCCAAGCGCAAGATGCCGCTGGTCGTGGGTGCGGAAGCTTCCGGCGAAATCGCCGCTATCGGCGAAGGCGTCACGGGCTTCAAGGTTGGCGATCCGGTCGTGCCCTATGGCGCGCTTGCTTGTGGCGAGTGCAAGAACTGCCGCAAGGGCCGCGACAACCTTTGTGAGAATGTTTCCGGCCTCGCCGGCTTCCACGTCGATGGCTATGCGCAGGATCTCTACAACTGGCCGGCGCGACTCGTGATCAAGGTTCCGGCCGGCGTGTCGCCGGTCGACGCATCCTGCGCGCCGCTGACGTTTGCCACCGTCGAACACATGTTCTTCGACAATGCGAAGCTCGAAGAAGGCGAAGTCGTGCTGGTGCAGGCCGGCGGCTCGGGCATCGGCTCGGCTGCGATAAAACTCGCGAAGGACATCGGCGCGATCGTCTATACGACGGTCGGCGACGACGAAAAGGCTGCGAAAGCCAAAGCGCTCGGCGCGGACGAAGTGATCAACTATCGCAAGGATCGGTTCGAAGGCGTCGTTCGCAAGCTGACGAAGAAAAAGGGCGTCGATGTCGTCTTCGAGCATACCGGCGCGGAAACCTGGAACGGGTCGCTGCTCTCGATGAAGAAAGGCGGGCGTCTCGTCACGTGCGGTTCGACCTCCGGTCCTACCGTGCAGATGAACCTGATGCAGCTCTTCCAGCAGCAGTATAAAATTTTCGGATCCTTCGGCTTTACGATCCGCAACGTGGCGAACGCGCTCGACAAGATCGCGCGCGGCGTGAAACCCGTGATCGATACCGAACTGCCGCTGGCTGAATTCGAGAAGGGGCTCGAGCGCCTCGAAAGCCGCAAGGTGTTCGGCAAGATCGTGGTTCGCTTCTGACAATGCGTGTCCCCTTACGGACCAAGCTCAAATACTGGCGCTTCAAATACCCGTGGGTCGAGAAGGTCTATCGCAGCATCGAATGGCTGCTGCAGCCGCTCATGGCGCTACGCGATTTTGCAGTCACACTCCTCGTGCGCGGCGCGGTCGCGCTGCTACGCGTTCTCGGACCGGACCGCTCTTCGAATATCGCAGGAAGCATTGCGCGGCGGCTCGGACCGCTCATTCCCAACTCGAAGATCGCGCGAACGAACCTCGCAGCATCTTTCCCCGACAAATCGGCTGAAGAGATCGAAGAGATCATTCGAGGCGTCTGGGAAAACCTCGGCCGGGTCGCCGGAGAATTCGTCGACCAGTTCC
>DAORMJ010000002.1:89081-95905 GCA_035440445.1 Xanthobacteraceae bacterium | reverse complement strand
AATTCGTACACCTGCAGAAGATGTGGGATTTCGATCCGGAGAAGCCCAATGCCGGACGGATCGAATTCACGCCGCGGACCATGGAGCTCTACAACCAGCTTCGCGACGACGGCAAACCGGCGATCTTCGTCTCGGCGCATCTTGCGAACTGGGAATTGCCCGCGGTTGCCGCGGCGGCGCACGGCCTCGATACGGCGGTGGTGTTCAAGCCGCCTGCCAATCGCAGTTTTGCCGAACTCGTCCGCGAAACGCGAACGGGCGCGATGGCCGAACTCATCAGCTCGAACAAGCACTCCGTTTTCACGATGACCGCCGTGCTGCAGCAAGGCCGCCATCTCGGACTGATCGTGGACCAGCATTTCAGCGGCGGAGTCGAGGTGACGATGTTCGGCCGCAAGACCCGCGCGAGCCCCCTGCCCGCGCGGCTTGCGCGCAATGTCGATTGCCCGGTCCATGCGGTGCGCGCAATCCGGCTCCCCGGTAATCGCTTCCGGCTGGAGCTTACCGAAGAACTGCAGTTGCCCCGCGACGCAGAAGGCAAGATCGAGATCAACGGCGCGACCCAGCAAATCTCCGATGTGTTCGAAGGCTGGATCCGCGAATATCCCGAGCAGTGGCTGTGGCTGCACCGCCGCTGGCGGTGAGCCGCGGACTCACCTTCCCGTTTTCACCCGCGTCCAGACCCGCGTCACCGTCCGCTGCAACTGCGGCGGATACGGTGTCACCGTATAGAGACGTTTGAAAACATCGGCCGGCGGATAAATCGCGGGATTCTCAAGGATGTCCTTGTCGATAGACTTCTGCGCCGCGAGGTTGCCGCTGGCATAGGCCACGAAATTGGAATTCCGCGCGGCAATGTCCGGACGCATCATGAAGTTGATGAAGGCATAGGCGGCCTCGGGGTTCGGCGCGTCCTTCGGGATCGAGAAGGAGTCGAACCAGATTTGCGCGCCTTCTTTCGGAACGACGTATTCGATCTCGACGACGGGCTTCTTGGTTTTCTCGGCAGCCTCTTTCGCGCGGTTCTTGGCCTGAAACACGTCGCCCGACCAGCCGATCACGAGGCAGATTTCGCCGTTCGCCAGCGCGTTCAAATATTCCGAGGAGTGGAATTTCTGAATGTTCGGCCGCAACTGCAACAGGAGCGCACCGGCCTTTTCAATATCGGCTGCGTTTTTCGAATCCGGATCGAGGCCAAGATACTTCAGCGCGGCCGACAGCAATTCTTCCGCGGTATCGAGAACATGCACGCCGCAATTGCGTAGCTTCGCCAGATTCTCGGGCTTGAAGAAAATGTCCCAGCTATCGACCGGCACGTCGCCCAAGCGTTCCTTCACCTTAGCGACGTTATAGCCGATGCCGGTCGTGCCCCACATGTAATTCACGGCGTATTCGTTGCCGGGATCGTAGGCGGCAAGGCGCTGCGTAATCTCCGGCCATGCATGCGTGAGGTTCGGAATCTTGGACTTGTCGAGCTTCTGGAAAATGCCGACCGAAATCAGGCGACGCAGCACGGTCGAGCCCGGCACCACCACGTCGTAACCGGTTTTTCCGGCAAGCAACTTCGCTTCCACGATCTCGTTGGAGTCGAAGGTGTCGTAGCGGACTTTGATGCCGGTTTCTTTCGTAAATTCTTCGAGCACTTTCGGGTCGATATAGTCCGACCAGTTATAGACATTCACCACGCGTTCCTGCGCGCCAGCGGCAGTCGCAAGCAGCGACGCGGCGATCACGAGTGTCTTGAAAATGCCCAGGTACATTTACGGCGTCTCCCACGACCAAAGGTTCGCGGAGAAACTAGTCGGCAATCTCCGGCTACTCAACTCCGGAAGCGCACGCTCTCAGCCGGTTTTCGTGTCGAAGCCTGCGGCTTTCCACGCGAGGATTCCGCCGGCCATATGCGCGTCGTAGGGCAAGCCCGCAGCCTGCGCCGCCTGCGACGCAATCACGGAGCGACGCCCCGAACGGCACGAGAAAACGAGCCGCTTTCCTGCGGGATCCGGCAAGGCAGAAGGGTCGAACGTCGAAAGAGGAAAATCCAAGGCACCGGGTATTTGCTCGGCAGCCAGTTCGTTCGGCTCGCGGACATCGATCAGCAGGACGGTGCCGTCTTCGAGCCCGGCCTTTACCTGCTCTACCGTGAGGTCTTCCACCGCCGGACCGGACATGACGCGCTCCTCGAAAACAAGGGCGCTTTCATGCGTCGCCGGGTTTTTCAGGTCAAGCGTCAGGGCCGCAGATTCGGCGGCGCGACCGGCGCTTCTTTCATCAGGGTGATCGTGACGCGGCGATTTGCGGCCATATACGGATCTTCGGGGAACAGCGGATCGCTGTCCGCACGGCCCGCGACCATGCCGATCTGCTGCGCGCGCACGCCTGCCGATTGCAGGATGGAACGCACGACGTTGGCGCGGTCCGCCGACAGATCGAACGCGCCGTAGTCACCCTTGGGCGGTGTGCGCAGCGCTGCGGTATGGCCCGTAATGATGACGCGGTTCGGCATCGCGCGGATCGTCTCTGCGATCTTGACCAAGAGCTTGCGCGTCCGCTCGTAAGGCTCCTTGGCACCTTCCGGAAACATCGAGCGGCCATCCTGATCGACGATCTCGAGGTTGAGGCCTTCCTTTGTCTCGGTGAAGAGGATGTGCTTCGAGAGTTCGGCAATCTCCGGCAAGTCCTGCAGCGCCTGGCGCAGGCTTGCGGCGGCCAGCGCGAACTGCCGGTCCCGGATCGCTTTCAGGCCCTGAATGAGATCGTTGTCCTGCTCGTCCTTGCCCGGCGTTTCGCTGGTTTCCTCGGGCAGAAGATTCTTCTTTGCGTTCTGCAGCTTCGGACGCATAGGCAATCCATCGACCTCAACCATGCCGGTGAACCGGCTGTCCCGCTGCGTGCCGAAAGCATCGCGCATGGAGCCGGTCATCAGCTTCATCTTCTCCTTGTCCATGGTCGAGTAGGCCGCGATCATGACGAAGAAGGCCATCATGAGCGCCATCAGGTCGGCGAAGGTCACGAACCAGCCGTGACCGCCGCCGTGTCCTCCACCATGTCTTCGCTTGACTGCCATACCCTACGCGCGCCTGCCCGATCAGGCGGGCACTGCCTCCGGCTGGGTGTGATGGCGCTCCGGAAGATAAGCCACCAGCATTTCGCGCACGACCGCAGGGCTTTTCGACTCGCGGATCATCAATACGCCGTCGATGATCAGCGTGCGGTTGGTTTCCTCGTCGTGCAGCTTGACCTGCAGTTTGTCAGCGATCGGCAGACAGACGAGGTTCGCGAGCACCGCGCCATAGAGCGTCGCGAGCAGCGCGATCGCCATGTAGGGGCCGAGCTTCGAGGGGTCCGACATGTTTGCGAACATCTGCACCATGCCGATCAGCGTGCCGACCATGCCGAAGGCCGGCGCGCAATCGCCGATGGCGCGGTAAATTTTCTGTCCTTCGTCCAGATGCATGAAGAAGGTTTCGCGCTCGCGCTCCATCGCATCGCGGATGAAGGCGGCGTCATAGCCGTCGGCGACATAGCGCACGCCTTTGGCGAGAAACGGGTCTTCGACTTCTTCCTTTTCGAGCCCGAGCGGACCGGCCTTGCGGGCGACTTCGGCAAGGCGGGCGATCTCATCGACGAGTTCGAGCTGGGTCATTCTGCGCATGGTGAAGGCGTATTTCGCGCCCAGCGGGAGACCATGCATCATCGAAGAAAGCGGGAAGCGGATCAGCGTCGCAGCGGCGGAGCCGCCGAAAATGACGATCGCGGCGTGGGAGTCGACGAAGGTCCCGAGATCGCCACCCATCAGGATCAGCGCAATGACGATAATCGACCCGAAAATCAGGCCGAGGCCCGTTGCCAAATCCATCAGGGTTCTCCCTTTACGCAGACAGCCGGTTCTCGGCCGCCAATACTCGGTCTCGATGGTTAGCCGCCCCCACCTAAAAAGGGGTTAAGTCTCAGATTCCCCTGAACCAATCCTTTGTCGTCTGCGGCCTTTCGCGCCGCCGGACGCTGCGCTAGGAAAAACCTAACGACCCGTTAACTTGGGCGAAAAACCGCGGAAAACGCCGCATTTCAGGAGGAATACGCCATGCGCGAAGTTGGTCATTTCATCGGTGGTAAGCATGTTCAGGGAACGTCTGGCCGCACCGGCGAGGTGTTCCAGCCGATGACCGGCGACGTGATCGCAAAGGTGGCGCTCGCCTCAAAAGCCGAGCTCCGCGCCGCGGTCGAGAACGCCAAGGCCGCGCAGCCCGCATGGGCCGCGACCAACCCGCAGCGCCGCGCCCGCGTGATGTTCAAGTTTCTCGAGCTCATCGCGAAGGAAACGGACTCGCTCGCCGACCTGCTCGCGCGAGAACACGGCAAGACCGTTGCCGACGCCAAGGGCGACATCCAGCGCGGCGTCGAGGTGGTCGAGTTTGCCTGCGGCATCCCGCATCTCATGAAGGGCGAGTTCACCGACGGCGCAGGGCCCAGCATCGACATCTATTCCATGCGCCAGCCGCTCGGCGTGGTCGCCGGCATCACGCCATTCAACTTCCCCGCCATGATCCCGATGTGGAAGTTTGCGCCGGCACTCGCCTGCGGCAATGCTTTCATCCTCAAGCCTTCGGAGCGCGATCCGGGCGTGCCGATGCGCCTTGCCGAGCTCATGCTCGAAGCGGGATTGCCCGCAGGCGTCCTCAATGTCGTCAACGGCGACAAGGAAGCGGTGGACGCGATCCTCGACGATCCGGACATCCGCGCCATCGGCTTCGTCGGCTCGACGCCGATCGCCGAATACATCTACACGCGCGGTACCGCGAGCGGAAAGCGCGTGCAATGTTTCGGCGGCGCAAAGAACCACATGATCGTAATGCCGGATGCCGACCTGGACCAGGCTGTCGATGCACTGATCGGCGCAGGCTACGGCTCCGCAGGCGAGCGCTGCATGGCGATATCGGTGGCGGTTCCGGTCGGCAAGGAAACCGCCGACCGTCTCGTGGAAAAACTCATTCCGCGCGTCGAGAGCCTCAAGATCGGTCCGTCAACGGACGCGGGCGCGGACATTCCGCCGCTCGTGACGCGCGCGCATCTGGAGAAGGTCGAGAACTACGTCGAGATCGGCGTGAAGGAAGGCGCGAAGCTCAAAGTCGATGGGCGCGGCTTCAAGATGCAGGGCTACGAGAAGGGCTTCTACATGGGCGGCTGCCTGTTCGACGAAGTGACGACGGACATGCGCATCTACAAGGAAGAAATCTTCGGGCCCGTGCTCTCGGTCGTCCGCGCAAAGGATTACGAAGAAGGTTTGAGGCTCGCGAACGACAATGAGTTCGGTAATGGTGTTGCGATCTTCACCCGCGATGGCGACGCCGCGCGCGACTTCGCAAGCAAGGTGAATGTCGGCATGGTCGGCATCAACTTCGCGATCCCCGTGCCGCTCGCCTATCATACCTTCGGCGGATGGAAGCGTTCCGGCTTCGGCGACCTGAACCAGCACGGACCGGATTCGGTCCGCTTCTACACGAAGACGAAGACCGTCACGTCGCGCTGGCCGAGCGGCATCAAGGGCGGCGCAGAGTTCTCGATTCCGACGATGAAGTAAGCGATCCTGAGAGCCCGGACAGCGGCTTTGCCGCTTCCGGCACCGCGAGGGCTACGATGGCCGAATACAAACTCTATTGCTTTGCGCAGTCAGGCAATTCCTACAAAGCCGCGCTGATGCTGAACCTGATCGGCGCGGACTGGGAGCCTGTCGCGGTCGACTTTTTCGCGGGCGAAACGCGCTCGCCGCAGTTTCGCTCGGACGTCAACGAAATGGGCGAAGCGCCCGTGCTCGAGCACAATGGAAAGCGGCTCACACAGTCGGGCGTCATCCTGACGTATCTTTCGGACCTGACCGGCAAGTTCAAGCCGCAAGGCGAAGACGAGAAGCTCGAAGTGCTGCGCTGGATTTTATTCGACAACCACAAGGTTACGAACTTTCTCGCGACGCACCGCTTCTTTCGCAATTTTCTGAAAGATGCCGATCCCGCAGTGACCGAATTTCTCCGCGGGCGCGCGATCGCGAACCTGAAGATCGTGGAACAGCATCTTTCCAGGCAGCGCTATCTGACCGGCGATCGCCCGACGATCGCGGACATTTCGATGCTCGGCTACCTCTATTACCCGGATGAAGAACACGGCTTCGAGATCGAGAAGGGATTTCCCGCCATCCACAAATGGCGGGAAAGTTTCAAGACGATGCCCGGCTGGAAACATCCCTACGATCTGATGCCGCAGCCGCCTTCGATGCAGAACTAAGCGATCCCGGATAGCGGCTTTGCCGCTTCCGGGATGACTCCTCATTTAGCTGCGGCTGATCGCGAACGGGCCCCAGGCCTGCATGGTCGCCATGGCCTCGATGCGGTTGATGTTCACGTGACGCGGCATGGTGCAGACGAAGAAAATCTGCTCGGCGATGTCGTCGGCGACCATCGGCTTCACGCCCTTGTAAACCGCACCGGCCTTTTCCTTGTCGCCCTTGAAGCGCACGACCGAAAACTCAGTCTCGGCAAGGCCCGGCTCGACGGAGGTCACGCGCACGTTCTTGCCGAGCAGGTCGGAGCGCAGGTTAAGCGCGAAGCGCGTCACAAATGCCTTGGTCGCACCATAGACGTTGCCGCCCGGATAGGAGTAATTTCCGGCCACCGAGCTGATGACGACAACATGGCCTTCGTCGCGCGCAACCATGCCCGGCAAGGTGTTGCGAATGGTATAAACGAGACCGTTCACGTTCATCGCGATCATCTGATCCCAGTCTTCGATCTTCGCTTCATGCGCAGGTTCGAGACCGATCGCACCGCCGGCAT
>DAORMJ010000002.1:71046-89071 GCA_035440445.1 Xanthobacteraceae bacterium | reverse complement strand
GCCACCACGACGTTGATGTTCTGAAATTCCGCGGGGAGCGACTGCAACGCCTTGATGGTCGCGGCATTGTCGGTGACGTCGAAGTTGAGCGTATGGCAATTCGCGCCGAGCTCCTTCTGCAGTGCGTCGAGCCTGTCCTTGCGCCGGCCGGTGCCGATCACTTTCGCGCCTGCCTGCGCGAAGCGGCGGGCGACGGCGTAGGCGCGGCGGTCGCCGCGCCAAATCCGGAAGTGGCTCCAGTCACGAGTACGGTCAGGGTTTTCGGGTCGAGCATCTGCGAAGCCATGTACTTCCTCTCCTGCAAGGCAGCGATCTTTATTTCGCCAGTTCGTTTTCGAAAGTCAGCGCGCGGTCAGGCCGCCGTCGATGGGGATTTCCGCGCCAGTGATGAAGGCGCTCTCCTCCCCTAGCAGAAATACAGCGAGGTTCGCTACCTCTTCGGGCATGGCGAAACGGGCCAGCGGAACGTCCGCGGTCATGCGCTCGCGCGCGGCGTCGCGCGACTTCACGTTCGCGAGCATTGCCTCCACCATTGCCCCTTCGACAAAGGTGGGATGCACCGAATTGCATCGCACCGGCGGTTTCAGCCGCGCACCATATAGAGCGACGGACTTGCTGAGCAGCCGCACCGCGCCCTTGGAGGCATTGTAGGAAGCCAGATTGTATCCGGCGACAAGGCCAGAGACCGACGAGAGGTTCACGATAGAACCGCCGCGGACTTTCAGAAGCGGCATCGCATATTTGCAGCCGAGATAGGTGCCATCGACGTTGACGGCCATGGTCTTGCGATACGACGCGAAGTCCTCGCTCTCGATGGTGCCGAGCGAAGCAATGCCTGCAGAATTGAGGCCTTCGAGCGCGCCGTGTTCGCGCGAAATCGCCTCCGCGACCCGCTTCCAGTTTTCTTCCGAGGTGACATCGAGCGCATAGTCCTGCCCGTTGTGGGCCAGCAGATCCGTGCGCAGTGCACTGCCGCCTTCGCGCTCGATCATCTGCGCGATGGCATTGCCGATGGTGCCGGCGGCGCCGGTGATCAGCACCCGCTTGTCTTTCATGCGCACGAGAGGACGCTCCTCTAAAACAAAAAGCCCGCCGCGATCATGCGGCGGGCTTCGATTTTTGCAAGTGGCCGTGCCGGAGCAGACTTACTTCGGCGCGCCGGCGTATTTGGCGACCAACGCTTCGAAGTCCTTGATCAGCGCTTCGCCGTCGATTCCCTTGCCCTTCATTTCCGCGGCCCAGGCGGCGATGACGGGCTTTGCCGCATCCTTCCAGCGCTGCGTTTCCTTGGCGTCGAGCGCAACGATCGTGTTGTTGCGCTTCTGCGCCGCAGCAAGACCGGGAGCGTCGCCCTCGTCCATCACCTTGCCGACCCACTTCGAAGTCGCGAGACCCGAGTTGTCATCGATGACTTTCTTCAGGTCGGCCGGCAGGCTGTCATACTTCGCCTTGTTCATCGCGAAGATGAATGCAGCAACGTAGAGCGAGCGGTTGCCGGAGAAGGTCGTGTGCGTGTTGACGAGTTCAGCCACGCGCAGTGGCGTGGTGACTTCCCACGGGACGACGGTGCCGTCGATCACGCCCTTGGAGAGGTTTTCAGGCATCGCCGGAACGGGCATACCGACCGGCGTTGCGCCCAGCGCCTCGATGAGACGGTTGACGACGCGCGACGGGCCGCGAACGCGAAGACCCTTCATGTCTTCGAGCTTGCGGACACCATTGCCCTTGGCGTGAATGAGACCTGGCCCGTGCGTATGTACGGCGATCACTTTCACGTCCTTGAACTCGTCCTTCAGGTGCTTCTCATAATATTCCCAAGCGGCCTGGCTCGACTGTTCAGCGTTGCCGGCGATGAACGGCAACTCAATGGCTTCGGTTCTCGGAAAGCGGCCCGGGGTGTAGCCCGGAAGCGTCCAGACGATATCGACGACACCGTCTTTGACCTGATCGAACAGCTGCGGCGGCGTACCGCCAAGCTGCATCGAAGGATAGAGCTCGACCTTGATGCGGCCCTTGGACTCTTCTTCGATTTTCTTTGCCCAAGGCGCGATGAAATTGCGCGGCACCGGCGCAGGCGCCGGCAGGAATTGATGAACGCGCAGCGTTATCGTCTGCGCCATGCTTTCGCTGCCGGTCGCAGCCAAAGCCGCGATAGCGATCGCCGCCGCGGACAGTCTGGTGAGTAGCTTCATTCTCGTCTCCCTCCTCGTTTTTCGCCATGCCGCTATTAGCAAGCAGCGGCCGATCGCAGAATGCTTCTTTTTATTCCGGCCCGGTTATCGAGCGGCCCGCTGCAAGGCATCGGCCCATTCGTACAACCACACTCCGGCCAGCGTAACCTGCGGCACCAGAAGCAACAACAGCACACGCAGAAAGTCAGAAACCAGGAACGGCATGATACCGCGGTAGATTTCCCCGATGGGAACGTGTCGCGCGATATTCGCGACCACATAGACGTTCAGCCCAATCGGGGGCGCAATCAGGCCGATCTCGATCACGGTCAGCATCAGGATGCCGAACCAGATCGCTTTGTATTCCGTGGTGAGCCCGAACAAATCGAGCGCCAGAATGCTCGGCAGCAAAATCGGCAAGAGCAGCAGCATCAACGCCAGTTCATCGAGCACCGACGCAAGCACGATAAAGAAAATCAGAAAGCCCGCGACGATCAGGAGCGGCGGAAATCCCGCACCCCCTACCCATTCGGCGAGATCGTTCGGCACCTGCGTCACCGCGAGCGCGGTGTTCATCATGGCAGCGCCAAGCAGCACCACGAAGATCATTGCGGTTGCCTGCGCAGCGGGCAGGAAACACGCGATCATTTCGCGCAGATCGATGCCGCCGAGTTCCGGCTTGCCGAGCCGCTTGGCGCGATACTTCATCCAGAACGCAACCGCGAGAGTTGCGACAGTACCGATGGCTGCACCCTGTGTGGCGGTGAAGAAGCCCCCGTAAATGCCGATAAAGAGCAACAGAAAGATCACGCCGATAGGAGCTGCATCGAGTAGCGCTTGCGCGCGCGCCTTCCAGGAATAGCGGGGCTGCTCGGAGGCATGGCCCGGCACAAGGCGGACATAGACGGCAACGACAGCGAGATAGCCGACGGTTGCAATGATTCCGGGAATGAACGCCGCCGCGAAAAGCTTCACGATGTTCTGTTCGGCGAGCAGCGCGTAGATGATGAGAATGACGGACGGCGGAATGAGAATGCCGAGCGAACCGCCGACGGCAAGCGTACCCGTCGAAATGCGGTCGGAGTATTTCAGCCGCTTCATTTCCGGAAGCGCGACCTGGCTCATGGTGGCGGTTGTCGCCACCGACGATCCGCAGATCGAGCCGAATCCGGCGCAGGCGAGCACGGCAGCTTGCGCGACGCCGCCCTTGAAGTGACCGATCAGAGAGTTCGCCGCGTGGAACAGCCGCGTCGAAAGACCTGCGGCAGCCGCGAATTGCCCCATCAGCAGAAAGAGCGGAATGACGGAAAGGTCATAGGTGGAGAAGCGGCCCCAGGCGAGCCCCTTGAGATAATTCAGGAGCGCAAGATCGCCGACCTTGTACCAGTAGCCGATGGCGCCCGCGATGAACATCGCACCACCGATCGGCACGCGGATCGCAATCAGCAATAGCATGCCGCCGACGATAGCGAGCGCGAACTGGATATTGCTCACTTGATCTCAACTCCGTTCTCGCCCGCGGCGGCCGGCATGAAACCTACGGCCTGCGCCAGCGCAATGAACCCTGCCAGCAGAAGGCCGGGGGTCATCGCCGCATAAGCAATCCAGATCGGGAGTTCGCGAAGCGTCGTTGTTTCACCGGCGTTGTATATGCCAATGGTCGCAAGCGCCGTCCGCCAGCCGAGCACGAGAAATACGAGGGCCATGACGGAGGCACCGAACGCATCCAGCATCGCGACCGTGCCGGGCTTTGCCTTCTGCGTGAAAAAATCCACGACGATATGGCCGCGGGCTGCCTGACAATATGGAATGAAAAGTGTGCCCGCGATCGCGATACCAAACTCCACGAGTTCGAAATCGCCGCGCACAGGAGACGAGAACAGCCACAGGCCGATAATATGGATTGCCGACATGATGCCGATGGCCGCGACGACCGCGCCGCCCGCATAGGCAAACCAAACCGCTAAACGGTAAAGCACCCCGTGCAACAGGCCGGGACTATCGGCTCGCTCTGGCTTCAGCATCTCCACCCTGCAGGGACTTTTCTTGCACAGGCGATCTTGAGCCGCCTTGTTTTGGCATTCGGCTCCTTCCCCAACGAGCCGATGCAACCTGGTGGATCGATAACGTGGCGCCCGGGAGATTGGCAACGATCGAAAGTAGAGTATCCGGTAAGTATCGGGAGACGTACCGGAGTTTCAATATTTTATTCCAGATGGAACCGCGCCCTTTACTGCTTGTTAACGTCTCGGGCACAGCATTTCTCGCAGGTGCGAACAGGCTTCTTACCGGCCAGACAGGGCAAGCAGCATGGCTTCACTCGCCGACCTGCAATTCCTCGAGAAGGCTCCAGCGCTGGTGCCGGATGAATTATCGCCGCTCCTCGGGCGCATGCGGACCATGCTTATCGCCGTCAGGCCGCGCTCCGACGCCGAAGCCCTGAAGCTCCTCCGAACCCGTTTTCCGGAATCGACCCTGAGCGAGCGCTTGCGCGCCCTCGCCTTTTTGCGCCGCTGAACAGCTCAGTTCAGCCGGTCGGGACGCTGCTCGTCTTCGGCTTGCGCGGCCATCAATCCGCCGTCCGAAAGCACATGCGCCTTTTCAAGCCGCCGGTAATGCATGAATGCAAGCGGAATCGTGCCGAGATAGGCGAGCACCGTGACGGTCAAGAGCTCCCACGGATAGCTCAGGAGCAGCGCCACGAAGAGCACGACGAGGACGAGGATCGGCAGCACGTATTCGCGCGGCACCCGGGCGCTGAGCTTTTTTCCCGACCAGGTCGGAATCTTGGAAACCATCAGGAGCGCGATCGCGAGCGCGAAGATGAGATAGAATACCGGGCTGAACGACGCGCGCGGCACGCCGAGCATTTCCAGATAGACCGGCAGAAGCACGACGACGGCCGCAGCCGGCGCCGGCATACCGACGAAGAAATTGCCTGCGAAAGCCGGACGGTTCGGATCGTCGAGCATCACGTTGAAGCGCGCGAGACGAAGGGCCGCGCAAAGCGCAAAGACGAGCATCACCACCCAGCCAAGGGTCTTGAGCGGCCCGAGGCCCCAGAAAAACAGAATGAGCGCGGGCGCACAGCCGAAATTCATAAAGTCCGCGAGCGAATCCAGCTCCGCGCCGAAACGCGACTGCGCCTGGAGGTAGCGCGCGAGACGCCCGTCCACCCCGTCGAGGATCGCGGCAAGCACGATGCCGGCGACCGCGAGATCGATGCGGCCTTCGATCGCCATCCGGATCGCGGTCAGCCCGAGGCAAAGCGCGAGCAGCGTCACGAGGTTCGGCAAGAGCGCGCGGATCGGCACCTTGCGGAAGCGCTTGCGCGGGTTTTCGTCGCCGGGTTCGAAAGAGGGGAACAGCCTGTCCATAGCCACGAGAATACGCCTGAAAAGGTCCCAAATGAAGACTTGCTTCGGGGTTTGGTTACGCCGCGCGGAAAGCCGGTTCGGTGCTGGCCGCCGAGAGGTCGGCGATAATGGTCTCGCCACCGAGGGAATACTGTCCGACCGCCACCAGGGGCTTGGTCCCGGCTGGCAGATAGACGTCCACCCTCGATCCGAAGCGGATGAGGCCGAAGCGCTCCCCGGCCGCGACCAGCTGGCCTTCCTTCACGAAACAGACGATGCGGCGGGCCACGAGACCCGCAATCTGGACCACGCCGTAGCGCCCGGACGGCGTGCGGATCACCAGTCCGTTGCGTTCATTGTCCTCGCTCGCCTTGTCGAGATCGGCGCTCACGAACTTGCCCGGACGATAGACGATGCGTTCGACCTCGCCGGAAACCGGGCTCCGGTTCACGTGCACGTCGAAAACGCTCATGAAAATGGAGACACGGGGAACCGCGTCCGAGCCAAGACCCAGTTCTGCGGGCGGCACGGCCATGCCGACCGCGGAAATCTTGCCATCCGCAGGTGCCGTGATCAGGCCATCGCGCACCGGGGTGACGCGGACGGGATCGCGGAAGAAATAGATGCACCAGAGCGTCAGGACGACGCCGATCCAGCCGAGCGGCCGCCAGATGAGGAAAAGCACGAGCGAAACGGCCGCGAAAATCCCGATAAAGAGGTAGCCCTCGGGATGAATCGGCGCGATCTGCTTGCGAACGGAGTCGATGATCGACATCAAACCTTCCTTTGCGGCGGACTGCTACTGACCGGCGGCTGGCTCGTCAACGGGTAGGCTTTGCCGCCTTCCTGCCGACAATTCTGTGGCATAAAGCCAGTCGAAACCGGAGGAAAAATGCTCTCTTACGCCCAGCATTTCGAAGACGTCTATCTGATGCGCTGCTTTCGCGAGCGCAAGGACGGATTCTACATCGACGTCGGCGCCGGGCACCCGGTAATCGATAACGTCTCCTTCGCGTTCTATCTCAAAGGCTGGAGCGGGATCACGGTCGAGCCCAATCCGTCACTCGCCCGCCTCTCCCGCAGCTTGCGGCCGCGCGACACCGGCGTCGAGACGCTGGTCGGCTCGGCACCGGGCGAAGCCAGATTTTTTCTGGTCGATGATTTCCACGGGCTTTCGACCATGATCGGCGAAAACGCGCGCGCGGCCGCCGAGAATTATGGAAAGAAATCGAACGAACTCACGCTGCCAGTGACCACGCTCGCAGCACTTTGCCGCAAGCACCAGCCGCAGGCGATCGACTTTCTCAAGATCGATGTCGAAGGTGCCGAGAAAGACGTGCTGGAAGGCGGAGACTGGAAGGCGTTCCGTCCGCGCGTGGTCGTCATCGAAGCGACGATGCCTGCTTCGCCCGAGCCGAACTGGAGCGGATGGGAACCCTTCCTGCTCAAGCAGAATTATCGCTTCGTCTTCTTCGACGGTCTCAACCGCTACTATGTGGCGGACGAAGAAGCAGCACTCGCCGCGCATTTCGAAGCGCCGGTGAACCCCTTCGACAAGGCGATCCAGCTCAGCCGCTACCGCAAGGCGCTGGAAGATGCATCGCATCCCGATCACCGGCTCGCCAATGTTCTCGCCGAATCCTTCCTGACCCGCGTGCCGCTGCTGCCGCAGGAATTTCTCGTCGAATTGCTGACGGCGGAAATGAACCCGGCTGCACTCGCGCATCCCGCGACGGAGCAGGACATCCTCGCCGTGTTCAATCGTCTGCTCGGCCGCGAGCCGACGCCGGAAGAAATGCAGGAAGCGCGGCAGGCGACCAAGGGTAAGACGCTCGCCGAACTCTATCGAACCGTCACCGGCTTCGACGCGGTGCGCGCGGCCCTCGGGCGGATTTCCGGCAGCTACGCCTGGTAGCTATTCGGCAGCCTCGACCTTAGCATTGGACGAAACGGCCGGACCAGGGCCGCTATCGGCAACCGCAGGCGGCGCAGCGTTCGGCTTCTCGCGCGGCGTAAGTTCGTCCGCAACCTCGCGCAGCTTTTCGCGCGCGGCATCGGCCTCGCGCTGGCGATTCCACATGCCGGCGTAGAGGCCGCCTTTCGCGAGCAATTCGTCATGCGTGCCGCGCTCGACGATCTGGCCTGCTTCAAGCACGATGATGTTGTCGGCGTTGATCACCGTCGAAAGGCGATGCGCGATCACAAGCGTCGTGCGCCCTCTGGCGACGCGCTCCAGCGCATCCTGAATTTCTTTCTCGGTGTAGGAGTCGAGTGCGGAGGTCGCTTCGTCGAGCAGCAGGATCGGCGGCCCTTTCAGGATCGTGCGGGCGATGGCAACGCGCTGCTTCTCGCCACCGGAGAGCTTCAAGCCGCGCTCGCCCACTTCGGTTTCGTAGCCCTGCGGCAGGAGCTTGATGAAGCCGTCGATCTGCGCAAGCTCCGCGGCCTTTTCAATCTCCGCATCGCTCGCATCCCAGCGGCCGTAACGGATGTTGTAGCGGATGGTGTCGTTGAAGAGCACGGTGTCCTGCGGCACCATGCCGATGGCCGCGCGCAAGCTCGCCTGCTGCACGCCGCGAATGTCCTGCCCGTCGATCGTGATGCTGCCGCCTGCGACGTCATAGAAGCGATAGATCAGCCGCGAGATGGTGGACTTGCCGGCACCCGACGGACCGACGATCGCGACGGTGTGCCCGGCCGGGACTTCAAAGGAAATCCCTTTTAGAATTTCGCGTTCGGGATCGTAGCTGAAGCGCACGTTCTCGAAGCGCAGATTTCCCTCTCGCACGTCGAGCGGCTTCGCGTCGGCTGAGTCCTTGATCTCCGGATTGCGATTAAGAATCCCGAACATGTGCTCGATGTCGATGATCGCCTGCTTGATCTCGCGGTAGAGCATGCCCATGAAGTTCAGCGGGATATAAAGCTGAATGAGCATCGCGTTGATCATGACGAAGTCGCCGACGGTACGGCGGCCGGCCTGAATGTCCATCACGCAGAGCGCCATCATCACGGTCAGCCCGAGCGTGAAGATCGCGGCCTGCCCCGCGTTCAGGATCGCGAGCGAGGTATAGGTCTGCACGCCGGCCTTTTCGTATTTCGCGATGGAGCGGTCGTAGCGCTCGCTCTCGCGCTTTTCCGCGCCGAAATATTTCACCGTTTCGAAGTTGAGCAGGCTGTCGACGGCCTTGGCGGTCGCGTCGTTGTCCGACTCGTTCATCGCCTTACGGATCTTGATGCGCCATTCGGTGGCGCGATAGGTGAAGGCCATGAAGGTCGCCATGGTGACGACGACGATCAGTGCATAGCGCCAGTCGAAGGCATAAAGCAGCACGCCGATGACGAGCGCGAGTTCGAAGATCGTCGGCGCAACCTGCAGGACGACGAGGCGAACGAGTTCCTCGATGCCGTTTCTGCCGCGCTCGAGCACGCGCGTGAGGCCGCCGGTTTTGCGCTCCAGATGAAAGCGCAGCGAAAGCGCATGCATGTGATCGAAAACGAGTTGCGCGAGCCGCCGCACGGCATGCAGCGCCACCTTGGCGAACAATCCGTCGCGGAGCTGGGTCAAGAGCGCGATGCCGACGCGGGCACCGCCATACAGCATCACCAGCGCAATCGGTGCGCTGGCGATCGCGAGCCAGCCGCTCGTTGGCAGCGCCTTGCCTTCCGAAATCGCGACGAGCGAATCCGTCGCCCACTTGAACGTGAAGGGCATCAAGACGGTGACGAGCTTGCCCAGGATCAGAAGAATGAACGCGAAGAACACGCGCCGCTTCAGATCGGGCCGCGAGCCCGGCCACATGTGAGGCCAGAGGCTGACGATGGTCGATAGCAGGGTCGCTTTATTGTCCGGGCCGGCGTCTTTCATTCTTTACTCTTTGGGCTCTTTATTCGGCGGCCCGCTTCCAGACCGGCTTTGGCGGATTGGCGGCTTATGCACCACCCCCGCCGGAGCATGGCCGGGAACCGGGGCGGATCGTCGCAATTCCGGCATTTGATGGGGTTGTCGCAATCGCCGATGCTATTTAGGTCTTCCTTGGTCCAATTCCGAGTCCCCCATGCGCTTCTTCGCGACCTTTCTGCTCTCCGCCACGTTTTTCGCCGCCGCCACGCTCCCCGGTAGCGCGCAGGAAGCAACCGCTCGTACACCGCTGGGGGCGGCCGCCATCTCGACCGGCCAGAGCGAAAACGGAATCCGGCTCAGCATCGCCGTCGCCGGCGCCGAGCCGCAGGTATTCGACGGCATCGGCGAAGCGCTGGTGCCGCTGCGCGCGGGGAACCGCTCGGGCCCGCTGCTCGTGCTCGACATCGACCGCGACGGCATCGACGAAGTGTTCGTGCGCACCTCGGTGCAGCAGCGCGGGCTTCTGCTCGTGTTTCGCTGGGATGCCGGAACGAATGGCTATGCGCCGGTCAGCTTCACCGAAGATACCGGCGCGCCGAAGCAATATCTTATCGTCCACCTCTCGCAGCCGGTGAGCGTGAACGGCAATGTGGTGGAAGCAAACCACGACAGCAACGAGGGCGGCCGCAAGCGGCTGCGTGTGTTCCGCTATCGCTGGAACGGCACGGGATTCGCCCAGAGCACCGATCACTAACTACTCTTGACGGCATCCCGCGCGGGCTCCACATCGAAGCCATGGCAGACATCAAAACCGTATGCGTTTTTTGCGGCTCCTCGCCGGGCCGCGACGGACGCTTCATCGACGAGGCAAAAGCCTTCGGCACGCTGCTCGGCAAAGAGAAGGTCGGTCTCGTTTTCGGCGGTGGCGGCGTCGGACTGATGGGCGCGGTGGCGCGTGCGGCAGGCGATGCGGGCGCGGAAGTCACCGGCATCATCCCGACCTTTCTCGTCAATCGCGAGCGGCCGGAAGCGGCGCATTCGACACACACGATCGTCACCAAGGACATGCACGAGCGCAAGCACAAGATGTTCGAAATGGCGGACGCATTCGTAGCGCTGCCGGGCGGCATCGGCACGCTCGAAGAACTCATCGAACAACTGACCTGGGTGCAGCTCGGCCAGCACCAGAAGCCGCTCCTGATCCTGAATACCTGCGGGTTCTGGGACCCGCTGCTCACGCTGCTAGATAATTTCCGCGATATGGGGTTTGTCGGGCAACACGCGATCGACAACCTGCTCGTCGCCGAGAAGGCCGAAGATATTTTGCCCAAGCTCCGGAACGCGGCTGCGCCCGTTTCGCTCTGGGCGCTGCGCGAAGATCAAGGCGTTTCGGAGAATATGTAGCGCCGCCGCCCGCATCCTGAAGATGCGAGCGGACAAGGCTTGCCGGTCAAACCGGCGCGTTGCTCTTCAGCAATTTCCAGGTGATCGAATCCAAGAGCGCCTGGAACGACGCATCGATGATGTTGGGCGAGACGCCGACCGTGGTCCACTGCTCGCCGGATTCGTCGGTCGACTCGATCAGCACGCGCGTTACGGCACCTGTGCCGCCGTCGAGGATACGCACGCGGAAGTCGGTCAGCGATAGACCGGAAATATAAGACTGGTACTTGCCGAGATCCTTGCGCAGCGCGACGTCGAGCGCATTGACCGGACCATTGCCCTCGCCCGCGGAAATGAAGGTGTCGCCACCGATGCGCACCTTCACCGTCGCTTCGGCGACCGTCACCAGTTCGCCCTTGGCGTTATAGCGGCGCTCCACGCTCACGCTGAAACGCTCGACATCGAAATAATCCGGCACCTTACCAAGCATGCGGCGCGCGAGCAGCGCGAAAGAGGCGTCCGCCGACTCATAGGAGTAGCCGATCGCTTCGCGCCGCTTCACTTCCTCAAGCAGATACACAAGCCGCGGGTCGTTCTTGTCGGCGACGATGCCGAGGCGCTCGAGTTCGGCCAGCACGTTCGACTTGCCGGCCTGATCGGACACCATAACCTTGCGGCGATTGCCGACCGCTTCCGGCGACACATGCTCGTAGGTCGTCGGGTCCTTCAGGATCGCAGAGGCATGGATGCCGGCCTTGGTCGCGAAAGCATTCTCGCCGACATAAGGCGCATATTTATCCGGCGCGCGATTGAGGATTTCGTCGAGCGAATGTGCGCAATGGCGAAGCGTCGTGAGTTGCTCCGGCTTTACGCCGATCTCGAATTTCTCCGCGAAGTCCTTCTTGAGAAGCAGCGTCGGGATGATCGAGCAGAGGTTCGCGTTGCCGGTGCGCTCGCCGAGACCGTTCAGCGTTCCCTGAATCTGCCGCGCGCCCGCGCGTACCGCCGCGAGCGAGTTCGCCACTGCCTGCTCGGTGTCGTTATGCGCATGGATGCCGACATGATCGCCGGGGATCACCTTCACGACATCCGCGACGATGGTTTCGATCTCGTTCGGGAGCGTGCCGCCATTGGTATCGCAGAGCACGACCCAGCGCGCGCCGGCGTCATAAGCCGCCTTGGCGCAGGAAAGCGCATATTCGCGGTTGTCTTTGTAGCCGTCGAAGAAGTGTTCGCAGTCGATCAGGGCTTCGCGTCCGGACTCGATGATCGCTTTCACCGACTCACGGATGCTCTCAAGGTTCTCTTCCGGCTTGATTTCAAGCGCGACACGAACCTGAAAGGCGGACGCCTTGGCGACGAGACAGACCGCATCGGCTTTCGCCGAGAGCGTTCCGGACAATGCCGGATCGTTGGAGGCGGAGCGCCCCGCCCGCTTGGACATGCCGAAGGCGGTGAACTTCGCCTTGATGCCGTTGTCTTCCGAGAACAGCGCGGTGTCGGTCGGGTTGGCGCCGGGAATTCCCGCCTCGATGTAATCCACGCCGAGTTCGTCCAGCATCCGCGATACGCGAAGCTTGTCGGTCACCGTGAAATCGACGCCGTGCATTTGCGCGCCGTCGCGAAGTGTAGTGTCGAAAAGATAGAGCCGCTCGCGGGCCATGTTCATCTCCAGAGCAGGCCGAACACATAGATGGCGAGCAGTATCCCGAGCGCCATGACGACGTATTTCAGCACGACATAATAGGTTCGGTGAGCCGGGAACGGCGGCTTGTCGTCCTCGTTCATGGCTTCACCTTTCGATTCAAGAGGTAAGGAATGATGTTCGCGTTCCGGCGGAGCGCGAAGCCGGAAAAGCGTGACTTTTCAGCCGGCTGCGCGAGCGGGCGGAAAGTCTGATTCCGGTTCAAAGGGTTCGACGCCTGATTCAATTTCTCTTCGTCATGGCCGGGCTCGTCTCGGCCATCCACGCCTTTTACGGCAGATGGGCGGACAAGGCGTGGATGCCCGGCACAAGGCTGGGCATGACGCAGAAGATTCATCGCGCGACCTCCCAGGTCGTGGTGCCATCCTTGTTATCCTTGAGCACGACGCCCATGGCCTTGAGTTCATCGCGGATGCGGTCGGACTCTTTCCAGTCTTTACGAGCGCGAGCGGAGTGCCGTTGATTCATCAGATTGGCTACGTCGTTCTCGAAGGCTAACCTATTCCCAACAAGGGTGATGTGACCGTTTTTTGCAATCTCCACTGTATGAGCGTCTGTCGTCATTGCTTTTTGTAGCCGACCAACCACATCATTCGGAAAATTGTTTGCAAGCGCAGCTCTTAGCTCTGTCATTTCTTCGTCGAATAGGCTTGGCCCAGAATTATCTTCCACACCTATCCTCGTTACACCCACGTCAAAGTATCCGGGCATGCCAAGATTTCTAAATCCGATAAATTTGCAGGCTGACGCGAATACACGAATCTCATCAGTGCCGCGCTTATTTGCTTGGGAGTATAAATCGCGAAGCACTGAGATAGCTTTTGGTGTGTTCAGATCGTCAGCTAGGGCGCTCAACAATTCACTTGGCAAATCAACAGGTGGCCAATCGTAGTAGCCTTGAAGTACATGGGCCCAGTCACCCAGTTCACGTCTAGCTAAATCGGTTTGGTTTTCGGTCCAGTCGATTGGTTGACGATAGTGCGTCATCAACATCTGAAAACGGACGACATCGCCTGGCCACTTTTTAAGAAGCTCTCGGATCGTGATGAAGTTGCCGAGCGACTTCGACATCTTCTCGCCTTCGACCTGCAGGAAGCCGTTGTGCATCCAGGTCTTGGCCATGATCGGCGCATGGAAAGCGCAGCGCGATTGCGCGATCTCGTTTTCATGATGCGGAAAGACGAGATCGATGCCGCCGCCGTGAATGTCGAAGGTCTCGCCAAGATGCTTCCACGACATCGCGGAGCATTCGATGTGCCAGCCGGGACGCCCCGGCGTCTGAATTCCGGACGGCGAAGGCCAGCCGGGTTCGTTCGGCTTCGAGGGCTTCCACAACACGAAGTCCATCGGATTGCGTTTGTAGGGAGCAACCTCCACCCGCGCGCCCGCTTCCATCTCGTCGAGCGAGCGGCGCGCGAGCCTGCCGTAATCCGGCATCCTGCCGACCTCGAACAGCACGTGATCCTGTTCGACATAGGCGAAGCCCGCCTTCACCAGCCGGTCGATAAGGTCGCGCATTTCCTTGATGTGCTCGGTGGCGCGCGGCTCGACATCGGGCCGCAGGCAACCCAGCGCATCCACATCCTCGTGAAACTGGCGTTCGGTTTTCTCGGTGACCAGGCGGATCGCCTCGTTCAGCGGCAGATCGGGATATTCCTGCGCGGCGCGCGCGTTGATTTTGTCGTCCACGTCCGTGATGTTGCGCACGTACTTGACCTTGTCCTCGCCGTAGCGGTGACGAAGCAGGCGGTAGAGCACGTCGAACACGATGACGGGCCGCGCATTGCCGATATGGGCGAAGTCATAGACCGTGGGCCCGCAGACATACATGCGGACGCCCCGCGCCGGATCGAGCGGCGCGAAGACCTCTTTTTCCTTGGTCAGCGTATTGAAGAGCCGAAGCTCCATGAGTCATCTCCGTCCCACGGACCGGACGTTCGACTCTCAGTTTGTAGAGAATAAACGGCCCCGTCCGCGCCTGTGATCAGGTGCGAATAATCTCGCGGCAAATGCCGAAGAAAGCGTTGTGGGCCTTGGTCATGGCGCGGACCATGCTCGGACGCGGGCGGGCCGTCAAGGGCAGATGCGGGCGAGCTGAAAGCGCTCACACGCGGCTCGTGCCGAGGCGCGACTTTCGGGCAATTGACCCGATTCAGCGGATTCTTTACCGCCCGCCATGGGCTCGGGGCCCGCTCGTTAACGAACCATCAACCAAAAAGGCGCAACCTTCGCGCGGAGACACAAGTCTCCGGGGATACGGGCATTTCAGACATGACCACGATTCGTGTTTTCGCGCTGGCCGCCTGCTTTCTGGCGTCCGCTTCGCTCGCTGCCGCCGAGACGCGCACCTTCGTGCTCGACAGTTCCGACGGTTACGGCATCGACAATTGCCTGATGAAGGGCGAAGCCTGCGGCAAGGCCATGGCCGCGGCGGTCTGTCAGGCCAACCAGTATGCTTCGGTCATCGACTTCGGCCGGATGGACCCGACCGAGATCACCGGCTCGGTGCCGGGCGGCGTCAAGGGAAGCCAGTGCGACGGCAAGCCCTGCCCCGAAAAGGTGGCGATCACCTGCACGCGCTGAAGAACGCAGCGCAGACAGCATGATGCGGGCGGCGCGAGCCGCCCTTTTTTATTTCCTGACGTCCTATTTGCTCACGTAATCCGCGCAGCGCTGGATCTGGTCGGAGCCGCCCCAGGGCATGATCGGCACGCTCGAGGTCGAGTTGTCCGGGCTGCCCTCGATCGGACGGTCCGAATAGACGAGATAGACCAAGACATTCCGCTTCACGTCGCAGCCGCGCACGATCTGCATGCGCTTGAAGAAGAGCGAACGGGACTCGCGCAGAACCACCGCGCCTTGCTCAAACTTGCTCTTGAAGCGGATCGGGCCCGTCTGCCGGCAGGAGAGCGAGATTTCCGAGCGCTCCTCCGCGACGCCGAACGCGCCCGAGAGGCCGCCCTTCTCGGGGACCGTGAAGTGGCAGGCGACCCCTTCCACCGCCGGATCGTCGATGCCGTAGGTTGCGAGCTTGTCGTTCGGGGTTAGCGCCCGCCAGACCGTCGATTTTTTGAAGATCAGATCGGGTTCCTGCGCCTGCGCCGCGCTGGGCAGCAACATGGCCGACAGAAAGACTGCGACGAGAAAGCGAAGCATGGCTCATGACCTCCGGTGCCCCGCTATGTGGCCCAAAATGCCGCGAAGTCCAGAGCAGACCTGAAAAGAAATCGGGCGGCGCTTTTGGCGCCGCCCGCTTCTTCAAAGCTTCGTGGAAGCTTAGTTCTTGATCTTCGAGAGCAGCGTGTCGAACGACAGCTTCGCGATGAACGTGCCCGAGCACCAGCGGTTGGCAGAAGCGCCGAAGCCCGTGAAGGCGACGCACTCAGCCGCGCTGAGGTTGGTGTCGTGATAGCGCAGGTCGAGGGTGAGCGCGCTCAGCGTGAAAGCGATACCCGCGTTCCAGTAGGTGTAGCTGACATCCGTACCGAAGAAGTTGTTCGGGTTGTCGATGTCCCAGAAGCCGACAGCGCCGGACACGTACGAGCCGAGCGGACCGTAAGACGTGGAGGTCGAGAACGGCAGCACGTACTTCGCGCTCGCCTCGACGTAAACACCGCTCACGTCGGAGCCAGCGAAGTGGCCGAGGTGCAGAAGGTCAGGCGTGTAATAGACGCTCGCGCCGAGGGTGAAAGCGTCGGTGACTGCGTAAGTGCCCTTCACGTAGACTTCCCAGAAGTCCGTGTCGCCGCCGGTGGTGAAGCCATAGGACGGCTTTTCCTTCGGATACCAGTAGTACCAGTAACCGACATCGAGACCGAACTTGCCCCAGGTGTTGCGGATACCAGCATAGAAATCCATTTCCGTGCCGGTCTGCAGGTCGATCGCGTTGCCAGCGATGCCGCTGTAAACCTGACCGATCGCGGTGTTCAGTTGCAGTTCGAAATAGACGCCAGCCGAAGCGTGGCGGTTCGACTGCGAAACGCCGCGGAAGTTGTAGTCGGAAGCGACCCATCCACCGACTGCCACGTCCCACAACGGCGCAACCGGCGCCGGCGGCGCCTTGTAATAGGCCTTCACCGGCACGTCGGCGGCAAAAGCACTTCCAGCCATAAGCGCGAGTGCGGCGCCGGCTCCGAGAATCTTCTTCATTCTAGTACCCCTCATCGTGACCCCGATTTCGATCCTTGAGGTGCCGCTGCCTGCTTTAGGCTGGGGAGTAAGGTCACTCTCACCCGAAGCACCACGAACGCGTGTTCGGGAAGAAAATCCAATACTGACGGGGGTTTTCGCAACGTCACGAACTAGGCAACGTGCTCAAAGCTTAAGCATCGAGGCCCCGTAGCTTCACGATGTCACGATGCGTTGCAGAATTGACACAAGTCATGCGGCCAGAACCGGCCTGTAACGCGGCTCAGACCGTGCCGTTCGACCCGCTGCCGGCCTTTTGCGCGAGGCGGATCGCCTCCCTGAGCACGCCGAGATCGCCGATGTGATTCGAGAGAATGAGCACGAGCCGCGCGTTCAAGGCCGCACTCTCCGCTTCAGTCGTACCGCGATGGGCCGCGACAAGCGCCTCGTAAGCCGCGTCTGGATTGGCGAAGGCAGGCTCGGTTCTCAGCACCGTCATTTCAGCAATCCTTTCGCCCGCGCAACGGCTTCGCGAACGCGGTCGCCGTCATAGGCGCGCATGCGCGCGCACAGATGATGGTCGGGACGCAACAGGTACGCCGCGCCGGGGGTAGCATCGAAGCGCTCGGCAAAAGCACCTTCGGGGTCCGCCAGATCTTCCCCGATCACTTTGAGCCGCACCCCATCCGGCACATTGGGCCGGGCGCCGTTCTTCACGTAGAGCAGCTCGAAGCCGTCCGACAACGTCTCCAGCAGAAAGTGCCGCTTGCCTTCACGATCCGCGAGCGGCGCGTCCGGCACCGGCAGGCCGAGCTGCGCGCTGCCCGCAAAGGTTTCGCGGTCGGGCGAGGACAACGGCGTGTCGTAGCGCGAAGCCACCGAAAGCCGGCCGGAATTCACCATGCGCCGTGCAAAGCCGGCATGGGGCGCAAGTTCCAGCACGGCGTTTCGCAGCAGCCGCTCAGGTCCCGTGCGTGGGGCGATGAAATCGGTCGAGCGCGTGGAGTGGCCGATATTTTCATCTGCCGCCTGCCCGCGCTCGAGATCGTAGGTTTCGATCAGGCTCTCCGGCGCCTGTCCGTTCAGGACCAGCGCGAGTTTCCAGACCAGATTCTCCGCGTCCTGAATGCCTGAATTGGCTCCCCGCGCACCGAATGGCGAAACCTGATGCGCGCTGTCGCCGACGAACACGACGCGGTCATGGACGAACTTGGCAAGCCGCGCGCAGTTGAAGCGATAGACCGAAACCCATTCAAGTTCGAATTGCCGATCTCCGAGCATGCGCTTCAGGCGCGGTAGCACGCGTTCGGGCTTCTTTTCCTCTTCGGGATCGGCATCGGGTCCGAGTTGCAGATCGATCCGCCACACGTTGTCGGGTTGCCGATGCAGGAGCGCAGACTGCCCGGAGTGAAACGGCGGATCGAACCAGAACCAGCGCTCG
>DAORMJ010000002.1:68665-71011 GCA_035440445.1 Xanthobacteraceae bacterium | reverse complement strand
AAGCGTTCTTCGAAGGTGTGCCCGACGAATTGCAGACCGAGGAAATCGCGCACCGCGGAGCGCGCGCCGTCGCATGCCAGGCACCAGTCGGCATCGAGTTGGTAGTCGCCTTCCGGCGTCTCAATGGTCAGCCGCACGAAGCCGTCACGCTGCTCGACGCCGGTTACGCGGTTGCGCCAGCGCAGATCGATCGCCGGAAGTTCGGCGGCGCGATCGACCAGATAGCCTTCCAGATAATATTGCTGGAGATTGATGAAGGCGGGCATGCGGTGTCCGGCTTCGGGCAAGAGGTCGAACGAATAAACCTGATGCTCGCCGAGAAATACCTTGCCGAGCTTCCAGGTCACGCCCTTCTCGACCAGCCGGTCGCCGAGACCCAGACGGTCCATGATTTCGAGCGAACGCTTGGAAAAACAGATCGCGCGCGAGCCGCCGCCGATACGATCCGCGTCGTCGAGAATGACCGCCGGAATACCGCGCTGGGCGAGATCAATCGCAGCCGTAAGCCCCACCGGCCCCGCGCCGACGATGACGACCGGACGGCGAACGGGAGACGGCGAATCCTGATCCTGGCAGCGGCGGTAGCCGAACTGAAAAACGGCTTTTCGTGAGTTCGCTTCGCTCATGGGTCCGGCACCGCGACAGGAAAACGCTTACGGCTTGAAGTCGATCTTGGATTCGACGTCCTGCTTCATCTCGGGTGGGCAGCCTTCGGCCCCCGAAAACTTGTTCAGGATCTGCTGCATCACGAGGCCATGGATCACGCTGATCAGCGCAAGCTGGCGCTCGGTTTTCTTCTGCTTGCGCCAATAAGCCATCATCGGCTCGTAGTTACGTTTATTCCAGTCGATGCCGCAGGCCGCAGCACCGCCCGAAAAAATTCCGCGGCCGAACACCTGACTGGTCTCGGTGAGCGAGAGTGGGAGATTCTTCTTCTCTTCTTCCGTCGCGGGCGCGCAACGGTCCGCGCCGCATCGCGCCGACTGAATATTTTCGAGCGCCATCCGCTGCGTCTGCAGCATCAACTCCTCACGGCTTTTCGGCGCCTGCGTCTGCGCCAGCACAGGCGCGGACAACACGATCGAGATGAAAACGATAAACAGCGAACGCATGCAGCCCTCACTCCGATTCTAGCTCTGTAATGCGCTCCACATCTCGCGATCCCGCTCGGCAGTCCAGATCACCGGATGGTCGATCCCCCGGGCCTCGTCATAGGCGCGCGAAACGTTGAACGGCATGCAATGCTCGTAAATGGCGAAAGAGGCATATTTTGTGTCCATCGCGGCGCGCGCCGCACTCCAAGCATCCTTCAGCGACCCGCCTTTTTGCGCGACCGGCGCGACGCTTTCGTAAAGGTCGGACAAAAACGCGCGGGTGAGCTTGATGCCGTCCTGTACCTGCGAGGCGCTCTTCAGCGCGGCACCGCGGCCGGGCACCAGCGCCTTTGCGCCAAGTCCGGCGAGGTTGTTCAAGGTCTGCGGCCAGTCTTTCAAATGCGCATCGCCGCAGTAACAGGCCGAGTGATACTCGACGAGATCGCCGGAGAAGACGACGTTGGCATCCGGGACATAAGCGACCACGTCGCCGGCGGTGTGACCGCGGCCAAGATGACGGATTTTCACTTCACGCTTGCCGAGCCAGACCGTCAGTTCGCTCGGGAAAGTGATCGTCGGCCAGGTCAGGCCGGGGATCGATTCCTCCGCGCGAAACAGACGCGGAAAACGGCCAATCTCCGAATCCATGTCCTGCTTGCCGCGCTCCACGATCAGGTCGCGCGTGGCATCGGAGGCCAGAATCGCTTTTGCGTTATAGGCAGAAGCACCGAGCACCCGCACCGCGTGGTAGTGCGTGAGCAGAACATGGGTGATGGGCTTGTCGGTTACTTTCTTGACGCGCTCGATAACGTCCTTCGCCATGACGGGTGTCGCCTGCGCATCGATGACCATCACGCCGTCGTCGCCGACGATAATCCCGGAGTTGGGATCGCCTTCCGCGGTGAAGGCATAGAGATCGTTGCCGATCTCCTCGAAGGTGACGTTCTTTTCCGTGAGATCGCCCGTCGACGCGAAAGTTGCCATTGTGGTTTCACTCCATCTTCGAATATTCCGAATGGGCGGTGCCGGCAGCTTCATCAAGCGCAGGACGCCGCTCGATCGCGGCTCCAAACGATGACGACACGTAGCGGCTGGCCTCCCCTTCGCGCTTGTCCGCGTTATTGTTTATTCTCGCACGGTTGCCACGTGCGGCGCTTCCATGCAAAATAGTTACAAATGAAACCAGTGTCAAACAAGGAAGGCTACGTCCTGCGGCTGGAGGACTTCCTGCCCTACCGGCTGGTGGTGGCGG
>DAORMJ010000002.1:63640-68655 GCA_035440445.1 Xanthobacteraceae bacterium | reverse complement strand
CGTCAGCCAGGCAACCGCACGGACCTACGCAACCAAATACAGCATCGGCATCGCGGAGTGGCGCGTGATCGCCCAGCTCGGCGAATTCGGCACCATGACCGCGAAACAGATCGGCGCGCGCAGCCATATGCACAAGACCAAGGTTTCGCGCGCGGTCGCAACGCTCAACAAAAAGAAGATGCTCGCCAAACGCGCCAACCGCGAAGACAAGCGCGAGGCGTTTCTCTCGCTGAGTCCTGTCGGCATCGAAGTCTATGAATCCATCGCGCCCGCCGCGCAGGCGCTGTCCCAGCGCATGTTCGGTGAAGTCTCGGCGGAAGACCGCGCGGCGTTCGAGCGCGTGCTCGACACCGTGACCGCGCGCGCGGCTTCGCTTGCAGATACCGCAGCGGAATTGCCGGACTAGTCATGCTCTATAATCCACCCGCATTTCGCGAGAACGATTTACCGGCGCTGCAGGCGCAAATCGCGGCGTCGGGATTGGCAACGCTTATCTCCGTCGGCGCGAACGGCCCGATCGTGAGCAACCTTCCGATCATCTACGATGCCGGTGCCGCGCCTTATGGCGTGATCGCCGGCCATCTCGCGCGCGGCAATCCGCAGTGGCAGGAGAGCGATCTTTCCAAGCCCGCGCTTGCGCTTTTCATGGGCGAGGACGCTTACGTTTCGCCGGGCTGGTACGCATCGAAACAAGAGCACGGCAAGGTCGTTCCGACGTGGAATTATTCGATGATCGTGGCAAGCGGCCGCCTCGAAATCTTCGAAGATGCGGATGCGCTGCGCGAACAGGTCGAAATGCTCACCAATCGTTTCGAGGCAGGCTTCGAAACGCCGTGGCAGGTTTCCGACGCGCCGGATGATTTCATCGCGCGCCAGATCAAAGGCATCGTCGGCGTGCGGCTGCATGTCGAGAAGATCGAGGGCAAGGCGAAGCTCAGTCAGAACCGGTCCCTGCCCGACCGGGAAGGCGTGGTTTCCGCCTTGTCGCCCTCGCCGCGCGCGGGCGATCGCGCGGTCGCGGAAGCGGTCAAGGCGCGGATGAAGCGCGACTAACGCCTGCGCGCCGTTTTGCTGCTGTCGTCAAACTGACACCGGGCGTCCTTTAGACGGAAAAGAAAACAACCCGATTCCGTTGAGGGACATCACTTGGCTGAGATTACCGTATCCGCGCGGCTGCGGAACGCGGTCGGCTTTCGCCGCTCGCTTACACCCGCCAATCTGTTGAACGCGGTCTTCGCATCGCTCTTTCAGCGGCTGGTCTATCCGCAAATCTGGGAAGACCCCGAAGTCGACATGGATGCGCTTGCGATCACGCCGCAGAGCCACGTGGTTGCCATCGCATCGGGCGGATGCAACGTGCTTTCGTACCTCACCGCAGATCCCGCGCGGATCACCGCGCTCGATCTCAACCCGGCGCATGTCGCGCTGAACAAGCTCAAGCTCGCTGCCGCGGCCCGGTTGCCTTCATGGCACGAGTTCTATCGCTTCTTCGGCGAAGCCAGCGACAAAACCAACGTCGCGGCCTATGACCGCTTTCTCGCGCCGCATCTCGACGAGAAGACGCGAGGCTACTGGGAAGAGCGCCGCTACGGGATCGGCAGACGGCGGATCGGAATTTTCGCCAGCAACTTTTATCGATACGGGTTGCTCGGACGCTGCATCGGCTTCGGCCACGTGATCGCACGCCTGCACGGCGTCAATCCGCGCGAGCTTCTGCAAGCAAGAACGCTCGAAGAGCAACAGGCCTATTTCGCAACCATGCTTGCGCCGCTGTTCGACCGGCGCATGGTGCGCTGGCTGCTGGCGCGGCAATTCTCGCTGTTCGGTCTCGGCATTCCGCCGTCGCAATACGAGGCGCTGGCCGGTGCCGGCAACGGCGATGTCGCGGCGGTCGTTTATGAGCGGCTGGAGCGGCTGTCCTGCGGGTTCAAACTCGATGACAATTATTTTGCGTGGCAGGCTTTTGGCCGCGGCTATTCGCGCGAAGAGCGCGGAGCGCTGCCGCCTTATCTCCGGCGCGACAATTTCGATCTCATTAGTCAACGTTCCTCGCGCGTCGAGGTGCTTAACCGCTCCTTCACCGAGCATCTCGAAACGCAGGACGACGCATCGCACGACCGCTACATTCTGCTCGATGCGCAAGACTGGATGAGCGACGCACAACTGAATGCGCTCTGGAAGGAAATCACGCGGACGGCGAAGCCCGGTGCGCGGGGGATTTTCCGGACAGCCGCGAAGCCGTCCTTGCTGCCGGGCCGCGTCGCCGGTGAAATTCTCGACCGATGGGAATATCGCGCAGCCGAATCCGCCGCTTACACGGCGCGCGATCGTTCCGCGATCTATGGCGGCTTTCACCTTTACGTTCTCAAATGACGCTCGCAACCAACGAAAGCGCGCATGCTGCCGCGCGCATGAACCGGATGTACCGCCGCCAGCGGCGCATCTATGATTTTTCGCGCAAGTTCTATCTGCTCGGCCGTGACGGCATGATCCGCGGGCTTCATGCGCGAAACGACATGCGCGTGCTCGAGATCGGCTGCGGCACCGCGCGCAACCTGATCGTCGCCGCCAAGCGCTATCCGGATGCCGAATTCTTCGGAATCGACATCTCCGCCGAGATGCTTGCGACGGCGGCTGCGAACATCGCCCGAGAAAAACTCGGCGACGCGATCGAGATCGCCTGCGCGGATGCGGCGGCGTTCGATCCGAAGCAGTTGTTTGGCGTCGAGCGTTTCGAGCGCGTGTTCATCTCCTACAGCCTCTCGATGATTCCGGTCTGGCGCGCGGTGCTGGAACGCGCGGTTTCGGTGCTGGCGCCGCATGGCGAACTGCATGTTGTCGATTTCGGCGATCAGGAGCGCCTGCCGCGATGGTTCGGCCGCGGCTTGCAACGATGGCTGCAGGCGTTCGACGTCAGCCCGCGGCGCGATCTCGAACTGCAACTGCAGGCGCTCGCCGACTATCACGGCGCCGAACTTCACTTCGAGCGCATCTTTCGCGGCTATGCACAATATGCCGTGCTGCGCTTTGCACAGGCGGCTGCTTGAATATCGCTGCGGGTGTGCGATGAATTACTCATGCAGCTTTATTCCTACTTCCGTTCTTCGGCGAGCTATCGGGTCCGTATTGCGCTGGCGCTGAAAGGCATCAGCTACGACACCGTTCCCATTCACCTTGTGCAGGGCAAGCACACCGAGGCGGCATTCGTCGCGCTGAACCCGCAGGCGCGCGTGCCCGCGTTGAAGCTCGACAGCGGCGAGATGCTGATCCAGTCGCTTGCGATCATCAATTATCTCGACGAGGTGCATCCGCATCCGCCGCTGCTGCCGACCGATCCGCTCGAACGCGCGAAAGTGCGCGCGGCCGCCGATCTGATCGCGATGGATATTCATCCGCTCGGCAATACCGGTCCGCGCAACTACATGCTGAAAACGCTCGGCCTGGACCTCGAGACGGTCGATCGCTGGACGCGGCACTGGATCAAGACCGGCTTCTCGGCACTTGAGCAGATCATTTCGCCCGCGCCGTTCTGCTTCGGGGCGCAGCCGACGCTCGCCGACATCTGCCTCGTGCCGCAGGTCTTCAATGCGCGCCGCTACAAGGTGGGGATGGACCGGTTCCCGAAGATCGTGGCGGCGGACGCTGCCGCACAGAATCACCCGGCCTTTGCCGCGGCCGCTCCGGCGGTCCAGCCCGACGCGGAGTAACCCCGCCACTGCGGCGAGAGGGTTCCGATGCCCACAGGCTGCGGCGGGGCGCGATCCAGCCTCGCCATCATCATTCGGTCACGATATTCTGTGTTTTAGCGCGAATCCATCGGGTAAGGCGGACCGATTCATGCGTATCGAGCGGCGTTTTGGACTTTTGGTGGCGGCGATTGCTTCGCTTACGGGCGCGGCGATGGCGCAGCCCCTGCCGCCTGCGAACGTGCCGAACGCACCGCCGCCGCCGACCTATCAGCAGCCGCAGACCAATACCGCGAATCCGACCTGCCAGCGGCTCGAAGCCGCGCTTGCGCAGATCAACCGCGGACCGACAGGTGCCACCGGCGAACAGGTCGGCCGCTACGAAGACGCTATCGTCAAGCAGCGGCAGGAACTCGACAACGCGATCAATACCGCGCGCCGCCTCGGCTGCGAGCGCCGCGGCTTCTTTATTTTCGGCGGCAGCCAGCGGCCGGAGCAGTGCAACGCGCTGGAGCCGCAGATCGACCGCATGCGCGCCAACCTCGACCGCATGCAGCAGGAGCTTTCGCAGATCCGCGGCGGCAATTCGGACGCGAACTACACCCGCGACCTGCAGCGCCGCCAGATTCTGATCTCGCTGAACCAGAACAACTGCGGTCCGCAGTACCGCAACGTGGCGCTGCCGCCTTCGCGCCCGCGTGGCTTCCTCGAGCAGCTGTTCGGCAGCAACGACGAAACCCCGGCGGATGTGAACCCGAATACGATGCCGGAAGGTGCTGGTTTCCGCACGGTCTGCGTGCGGATGTGCGACGGCGCCTTCTTCCCGGTGAGTTTCTCGACGGTGCAGTCGCGCTTCGGCGAAGACGAGGCGCTCTGCAAGCGCCAGTGCCCGGCGGCGGAAGTTTCGCTCTATACCTACACCAATCCGGGTCAGGATATTCAGCAGGCGGTGTCGCTCTCCGGCCAGCTTTATTCGGCGATGCCGAACGCGTTCAAGTATCGCACCGAATACAATCCGAGTTGCTCGTGCCGCGGTCCGGGCCAGACCTGGGCGGAAGCGCTGGGGCAGGACCAGACCATCCGGCGCGGCGACATCATCGTCACCGAGCAGCGCGCGAAACAGCTTTCGCAACCAAAGATCGGCCCGCTCGCGCAGCCGCAACAGAAGAACGCGCCGAACTCCGTGTTCGAAACGCCGGCACAAACGCCGCCCGCCGCGCAGACGACGCCGGACGGCAAGCGCAAGGTGCGCGTGGTCGGCCCGCAGTTCTATCCGGTTCGCTGATTTATCAGGCGGCCTCGCCGCGCAGCCTTGCGGCCGCGCGCGCT
>DAORMJ010000002.1:58246-63628 GCA_035440445.1 Xanthobacteraceae bacterium | reverse complement strand
ATCAACGGCAACAGTGCACGCAATTCCGGCCCGTTCTCGCGGCCCGTGAGTGCGATCCTGAGCGGGTGGAAAAGCTCCCGCCCCTTGCGGCTGGAAGCCTGCTTGATCGCAGCAAGCCATTCATCCCAGACCTTTTCGCCCCATGGCTCTGCGGGCAGCAGGGTCTCGGCGAGCTTCAGGAATTCGCGGTCGCTCTCGATGCTCTTCGGCGCGAGCGGCGCGGAAACCACGTCCCACCATTCTTTGGCGTCGTGAAATCGCGAAAGATTTCCGCGCACGGCGAGCCAGAACTTCTCGCCGCCACTGACGCCGAGTTCTTCGAGGCGTCCTGCCATCGCAGCATAAGAAGCGCCGTGCAGCGTCCGCGCGGTCAAGCCATCGAGGTCTGCCGGATCGAAGCGCGCAGGCCCGTGCGAAATCTTCTTGAAATCGATCTTTTCAGCGAGCGCATCGAGGTTTTCGACGGGCTCGACGGCAAGCGAGGTTCCCGTCAGCACCGCTGCGGCTGCGATCGCCAGCGCTTCGTGCCCCGCTTCGCGCAGCGACTGCAGCGACAGCGAGCCGAAACGCTTGGAGAGTCCCTCGCCGCCCGGCAGCGTCAGAAGGTTATGGTGCGCCAAGATGGGCTCCTTGCCGCCAAGGGCCACGAACATATCGAGTTGCGCGGCGGTGTTGGTGATGTGGTCCTCGCCGCGAATGATATGCGTGACATTCATGTCGATGTCGTCGACCACCGACGCCAGCGAATAGAGCCAGGTGCCGTCGGCGCGGCAGACAACCGGATCCGATAGCGAGGCGGTATCGATTGCGATCTCGCCGCGCACGAGATCGTTCCACTTCACCACCCGATGATCGAGCTTGAAGCGCCAATATGCCTTGCGGCCTTCGGCTTCGAGCTTCGCGCGGTCCTCATCGCGCAGCGCCAGCGCCGCGCGATCATAAGCGGGCGGCAGGCCACGGCCGAGCTGACGCTTGCGCTTGCGATCAAGCTCTTCTTCGGTTTCGTAGCAGGGATAGGCGCGGCCCATCTCGTGCAGCTTCGTCAGCGCCGCCTCGTAGCGGGTAATCCGCGAAGACTGCGTCTCGATCCGGTCCGGCGGGATGCCAAGCCAGGCAAGGTCTCGCTTGATCGCTTCTGCGAAGCGCTCCTCGGATCGCGCCCGGTCGGTGTCGTCCAGCCGCAGGATGAAGCTGCCGCCGTGCTTGCGCGCAAACAGCGCATTCAGGAGCGCGGTGCGGGCATTGCCGATGTGGATCAGGCCCGTCGGCGACGGCGCGAAACGAACGATAGGGCCAGGCATGCTGAACGGCTCTCAAAATGCTTCCACATGGTCTTAGGCAGCAAGGCCTTGAAATGCCACCAAAAAGCGCCTCTCCCGGCACACTAATAAATTGAGACAAGCATAAATTTAACCCACAGGTTATCGATACTCTCTATGGTTGTACTTAGACGATATGCTATTTTTCGGCGAAGACATGGCCCGGTTTCCGAAGCTCTCTGCCCTGATTTGGCGGTCCCACGAATGGCGAAACCTGCAGCGCAAGCTGGCTTGTTGGCTACGCGACCGTTCAGGGGTCGCCGCCATCGAGTTCGCCATCGTGGGGCCGTTGTTTTTTCTGGTGCTGCTCGGCTGCATCGTCTTCGGCATGTATCTCGGCACTGTCCATTCGGTGCAGCAACTCGCGGCGGAAGCGGCGCGCGCGAGCATCCAGGGGCTTACCGACAACGAGCGCAAGACGCTCGCCGAAAATCAGGTCGATGCGATCGTTGGCGGCTACCCGCTGATCGACCGCAAATACCTCACGGTGTCGGCGGCCACCTCTCCCGCAGACGCCAATCTTTTCAACGTGTCGATCCGCTATGACGCGTCACGTTCCATTGTTTTTGCTTTCGAAGGTTTGATCCCCTTACCTTCGAAAACGATCGCGCGGAGCGCGATCGTCCGGCGGGGCGGTTACTGATGCCCCGCCGGCTCTCTTTTCGCGCATTCCGGCTGCGAAAATTTTTGCGCGACGAGCGCGGCTCCATCGCAGTCACGGGCGCAAGTTTTGCGGTCTGCGCCATCGGCGTACTCGCGCTCGGCGTGGACGTCGCCGCGGTGTTCGTCGAGCGCAGACGCGCGCAAAGTGCTGTCGATCTCGCAGCCATCGCCGCGGCCCGCGATCCCGACAAAGCCTTGCAGGCTGCAACCGCGACGGTGCGCGACAACGGCGTGTTCGGCGTTCGCAATATCCGGATCGTCAAGGGCACCTACACGGCCGATCCCGCCATTCCCGTCAACGCGCGCTTCGTGCCGAACGCGACACCCGTCAACGCCGTGATGGTGGAGCTCGACAGCAAGGCAGCGGCTTTCTTCGGCAGAAGCCTGCTGCCCGATGGCACGATGGATGTCGCCACCCGCGCGACCGCCGTTTCGACGGCGCAAGCCGCCTTCACCATCGGCTCGCGGCTGCTTTCGATCGATGGCGGTGTGCTCAATGCATTCTTGAGCGGACTGCTCGGCGGCAATGTCTCGCTGACGATCATGGACTATAACGCGCTCGCGGGCTTCAACGTCGATCTTTTCAAGTTCTCGAACGCGCTCGGCACTTCCGTCGTCGGGCAGGCCGGCACCTATCAGGATCTTGCAGCAGCGAGAGTGTCGGCGGGTCAGGTGCTCGATGCGATGATCAGCGTCGCGCAGGGTAGCGGCGCGGGCGCGCAGGTGGATTTCGCGCTCCGCCAGCTGAAAAACTATTCCAACGCCAACAACGTCAAACTCTACGTCAACAAGCTCATCGACTTCGGCCAGAGCAATTCGCTCGGCTTCGGACAGGCGGCAGCAGCGCTGCAGGCGAAAGTGACTGCGCTCTCGCTCATTCAGGCGGTCGCGGAAGTCGCAAACGGAAAAAATCAGGTCGACATCACTTCCAACCTGACCGTGCCGGGGCTGTTAGGTGCGCAACTCGGGATCACCATCGGAGAGCGGCCGCAATCCTCGCCATGGATTCGCTTTGGCGCGAACGGCATCGAGGTTTACACCGCGCAAACGCGGGTGCGGCTGATTACGGAAGTCGGCGGTTCCGGGCTCCTCTCCGGCATCACGCTGCGCGTGCCGGTCTATCTCGACATCGCCGCCGCGCGTGCGCGGCTTGCCGATATTTCCTGCGGCCCCAATCCTGCGAGCGACCTGCGGGTCACGCTTGGCGTGCGGCCTTCGGTGCTGAATGCATGGATCGCGGAGCCTGCTTCCCTCTCCGGCTGGAAGACGCTGGGCAGCCCGCCGCACATGCTCAACGCATCGATTGCCAATGTCGCTGCCCTCATCACCGCGACGGGCAAGGCCAATGCCGAGATCACAAACATGAGCGACGTCAACGTGGTGTTTCGCTATGCCGATATTGCAAACCTCACTTCAAAGAACGTGAAGACGGCTCACTTCACGCAATCGCTGACCGCAAGCCTCGTCAACAATCTGTCGCTGACGGTAAGCGCGGGCGGCTTGCTCTCGCTGACGCCGACGGGCGTGCTCACGGCATTGATCCGGTCGATCCTGTCGCCGGTGACGCCGATGATCGACGGCGTTCTCAACAACGTGCTCAAGGCGCTCGGGATCGGGATCGGCGAAGCCGATGTCTGGGTCAATGGCGTGCGCTGCGACGGCGCGGCGCTCGTGAGGTAGCAATGTTACTCTCCCTCCCCTTGTGGAGAGGGAGGCGAACCGAGCAAAGCGAGGTGAGCGGGTGGGGGTGCCGAGCGAAAGCGAGGCCATAGCAAACGAACTACAGCTCCACCCCACCCGACTCGGACTTCGTCCTCGCCACCCTCCCCATCAAGGGGAGGGATGAAGGTAATCAAAAATCGATCACTTCCGTCCGCGCGGCGACCGCATCTTTCGATAACGACCGATCCGGCTCCGCTGGCTTCGCGCCGTTGTCACGGAAGCGATTGGTGATCGGATAGCGGCGGTCGCGGCCGAAGTTTTTCAGCGTTACCTTCACGCCGGGTGCGGCCTGCCGGCGCTTGTATTCGGCGATATCGAGGAGCTTTGCCACTTTCAGCACGGTTTCCTTCTCAAAGCCTGCGTCCACGATCTGCGAAACGGATTCCTCGCGCTCCACCAACCGCTCGAGGATGCCGTCGAGAATGTCGTAAGGCGGCAGCGAATCCTGATCCTTCTGGTTCTCGCGCAGTTCCGCCGTCGGCGGCTTGGTGATGATGTTTTGCGGAATGACGATGCCGTCCGGACCTTTCGCGTCCGACGGCTTCCAGCGATTGCGAAGCTCGCTCAAACGGAACACTTCGGTTTTGTAGAGATCCTTGATCGGGTTATAGCCGCCGTTCATGTCGCCATAGAGCGTGGCGTAACCGACCGACATCTCCGACTTGTTGCCGGTCGTCACCACCATCGGCCCGAACTTGTTCGAGATCGACATCAGGATGGTGCCGCGCGCGCGCGACTGGAGATTTTCTTCCGTAATGTCGCGGCTCAGTCCTTTGAACATATCGGCGAGCGTCTTCTCGAGCCCCTCCACCGCGTCGGCGATCGGCACGATGTCATAGCGCAGCCCGAGCGCATGCGCGCAGTCGGCCGCGTCCTTCAGCGAATCTTCCGAGGTGTAGCGATACGGCAGCATCACGCCATGCACACGCTCGGGGCCTAGCGCATCCACCGCCATGGCAGCACAGAGTGCGGAGTCGATGCCGCCGGAGAGGCCGAGCACGACACCCTTGAAGCCGTTCTTGTTCACGTAATCGCGCAGGCCCAGCACGCAGGCGCAGTAATCCGCCGCATCGCCTTCGATGTCGGGCGTTACCGGACCGCTCTCGCAACGCCAGGTGCCACCTTCACGTTTCCAGCGCGTGACGACGACACATTCCTGAAATTCGGGCAGTTGGAATGCGAGCGAGCGATCCGCATGCAGCGCGAAGGACGCGCCGTCAAAAACAAGTTCGTCCTGCCCGCAAATCTGGTTCACATAAATGAACGGCAGGCCGCTCTCGGTGACGCGCGCCACCGAATGCGAAAGCCGCACGTCCTGCTTGGTGCGGTCATAAGGCGAGCCGTTCGGCACGATCAGGATTTCAGCGCCGGTTTCGGATAGACACTCGATCACGTCCGGCGTCCAGATATCTTCGCAGACCGGCGCGCCGATGCGAATGCCGCGGAAATCCATCGGCCCCGGCATGGGTCCCGCGACGAAGACGCGCTTCTCGTCGAAGGGGCCGTAGTTCGGCAGATCTACCTTGAAGCGGACGGCGGCGATCCGGCCGCCATCCAGCAGGCATACCGCGTTATAGAGCTTGCGATCCTCGACCCACGGCGTGCCAAGCAGGAGTGCGGGGCCGCCGTCCGCGGTCTCGCGGGCGATTTCCTCGATCGCCGAGCGGCAGGCCGCCTG
>DAORMJ010000002.1:15338-58230 GCA_035440445.1 Xanthobacteraceae bacterium | reverse complement strand
CACCAGATCCTCCGGCGGGTAGCCGGCAATGAAGAGTTCGGGAAAAACGACGATATCGGCGTCTTCGAGCGCCGCGCGGGCGCGCGCCTCCCGCACCTTCGCGGCGTTGCCCGCGACGTCGCCAAGGGTGGGATTCAGCTGTGCAATTGCGATTGAAAGATGATCTTTTGCGCTCATGGCTCCGGTCTACCGCCCGGCGCAAGCGCGGGCAATGCTGGCTTCCACGGCACGGGTTGCGGTAGAATGCGGGCAAATCAGGGAGAAGCGCGGCAATGGCACGCAAGTATCAGACCCAAAAAGAAGCCGGTGTCATCCTCGCCGTCTGTGGCGTCATTTCGGGTCTGCTTTCCACCTATGTGAATATTCCGGGGACCGAACTGTTCGGGGTGCCGATGCTGCCCGCGCTGTTCTTCGGTATCGTGCTGATGCTCGGTATTTATTCGTGGGAATCGCACAACCCCATTCCGATGATCATTGCCTTTGTCGGCGTCGCGGCTGGCTGGTGGATCGCCTACAAGGTAGCGATCACGCTCCATGATCCGCAGAACCGCAACCTTCTGATCGTCCTGGGATTGATGTCCGGGTTTCTCGGCTCAACCATCACGGCCGCTGCGCTCATCATCGCGAGCGAAGATTTCCGCGAGAACCGCGCACCGCTGAAAACCGTGATCTTCGGCACACTCGCGGGCACCTTGCTATATTTCGTCGAAAGCGGCGGCTTCATTCACGGCCTCGGAATTCTCTTCGTCGTCTGGCAGGGCGGCATGGCCTACATTATCGGCCGGGCGCTGGCGTTCAGGCCGCTGCCTAATTCATAACTTGTCATTCCGGGGCGCGAGCAAAGCTCGCGAACCCGGAATCCAGTAACCGCCGGCGCTAAATCTCTAACACCGAAGGTTACTGGATTCCGGATCGCGCTCACGCGCGTCCGGAATGACGAAGAATCAGAAGCCGGCGACTGCCGAGATCGGGCGCGCGCGCTCGACGCGGCCCTTCTTGAGCAAGTCGGCAACCAGGAAAGCCATCTCGATCGCCTGCTCCGCATTAAGACGCGGATCGCAATGCGTGTGATAGCGGTCCTTCAGATCGGTCGCCGAAATCGCGCGCGCACCGCCCGTACATTCGGTGACGTTCTGGCCGGTCATCTCGAGATGGATGCCGCCGGCATGCGTCCCTTCGGCGGCATGAACGCCGAAGAACTCTCGTACTTCCTGCAGGATCAGATCGAACGGCCGCGTCTTGTAGCCGCTCGCGCTGACCGTATTGCCGTGCATCGGATCGCACGACCACACGACCTTGCGGCCGTCCTGCTTCACCGCGCGAATCAGGCGCGGGAGATGCTCGCCGACCTTGCCCGCGCCGAAGCGCGCGATCAGCGTGATGCGGCCTTCGTCGTGCTCAGGATCGAGAATTTCCAGGAGCTTCAGCAAGCCTTCCGGCGTCGTCGACGGTCCGCACTTGATGCCGATCGGATTCTTGATACCGCGGCAGAATTCGACATGCGCATGATCCGGCTGGCGCGTGCGGTCACCAATCCAGACCATGTGGCCTGAGGTGTCGTACCAGTCGCCGGAGGTGGAATCGATGCGGGTAAGCGCCTGCTCGTAGCCGAGCAGCAGCGCCTCATGCGAGGTATAGAAATCCGTCGTGCGCATTTCTGGATGCACTTCCGGATCGATGCCGCAGGCGCGCATGAAGTCGAGCGTCTCGGTCAGACGCGTTGCCAGCGCTTCGTAGCGGTCGGACTGCGGCGAATCCTTCACGAAGCCGAGCATCCACTGATGCGCGTTCTGGATATTCGCGTAACCGCCGGTCGCGAACGCGCGAAGCAAGTTCAGCGTCGCCGCCGACTGACGATAGGCCTCGAGCTGGCGCTTCGGATCGGGGATGCGCGACTCGTCGGTGAACTCCGGCCCGTTGATGATGTCGCCGCGATAGCTCGGCAGCTCCCGATCGCCCTGCTTCTCCATCGGAGACGAGCGGGGCTTTGCGAACTGGCCGGCAATCCGGCCAACCTTCACAACCGGAGAGGCGGCGGCGAACGTCAGCACCACCGACATCTGAAGGAAGACGCGGAAGAAGTCGCGGATATTGTCGGCGCGATGCTCTGCGAAACTCTCGGCGCAATCGCCGCCCTGCAGAAGAAAAGCGTCGCCGGATGCCACGGAGCCGAGCGCACGCTTCAGCGCGCGGGCCTCGCCTGCAAAAACGAGCGGCGGAAACGAAGCAAGCTGCTTCTCGACCTGTTCCAATGCGGCCTGATCCGGATAATCCGGCACCTGCACGACCGGCTTTTTACGCCAGGAATCGGGTGTCCAACGCTCTTTCATGTCTCGAACTCCAACCTTCGGGCTACCACCCGAGGCCGGGGGTTATAGCGGGGGTCGCCGGACGATGCCAGTTTTGCGGGCCTGCCGGCTTTGCGCCTCGTCAAACCGACGCAGCGGCCCGTAGCGTCGCCCGCGAGACACTTGTTAACGCTGATTTCGCGTGAAGAATGCGCGCCATGAGCGAGAAAGCCGCAGAAAGCCGAACTGAATTTCCCGCCACGGACGGATATCCGCTCGGCGCGACCCTGTTCGAGCCGGTGCATCCCATGCGCGGCGTGGTGCTGATCGCATCCGCGACGGCCGTGCCGCAAGGCTACTATGCAAAATTCGCGCGCTATCTCGCGGCGAAAGGTTTCCGCGTCGTGACCTTCGACTATCGCGGCATCGGCCGCTCGAAACCGAAAAACGGTCTGCGGGGTTTTCCCGCGCGCATGCGCGACTGGGCGGCACTCGATCTCGCGGCAGCCGTCGATTACGCGGATACGCTCACCGACGGAAAACCGCTCCTCTATGTCGGCCATTCCTTCGGCGGACAGGCGCTCGGGCTCTTGCCGAACAATCACAAAATCAGCCGCGCGTTCTTCGCCGCCTCGCAGATCGGATACTGGCGGCTGTTTCCCTCGCCGGAAAAATATCGCGTCTGGTTCATGCTGCGCATGCTTGGACCTGCGCTCTATACGGTCTTCGGCTACGTGCCGGGCAAGGTCGGCATGGGCGAAGATCTGCCGAAAGGCGTTTTCAGGGAGTGGGCCGGCTGGTGCATGAAGCCGCGCTATCTCTACGACGACGAGACGCTGGACGCGCGCAAGAACTTTCCGAACTATCGCGGCGCGCTTCGCGCGGTCGGCATGTCAGACGACGACTGGGCTCCGCCTGCCACGGTCGCGGGATTGCTCGCAGGCTATACGGGCACGACGCCCGAGCACATCACGGTCACGCCCGAAGCTGCCGGCCAGAAAAAGATCGGCCACTTCGGCTATTTCCGCGAGCCGTCGCGCGAACCGTTATGGCGCGAGGCTGCGGAGTGGCTCGCGCGTGACTAACGCTACTTCAGCCGCTTGATGATTTCGTTCGCGACTTCCGCACCGGTCAGCACGGCACCACCGCAGGTCTGCGTGAATTCGCCAGCCACGGCCTCGCCCGCGAAGTAAACCTTCTCCGCGAGCGGCCGCTTCAGCGCTGCACGCGCCGAAAAGTGTCCCGGCAGTGCCGCGGAATATGCACCGCGCACCCACGGATTGCGCGGCCATTGCGTGAAGTCGGCTTTGAGAATGTGCTTGCTCGCCTGCTCGCCGAATACGCGATTGAGCGCGGAGGAAGCAAAATCCACGGCGGCGTCGCGCCCTTGCGAGGTCAAATTCCATGCGAAGTCGCCGCCGACGAACCCGATCATCATCGGGAATTCGAACGGGTGACAGATGAAGTAGATGTCCTGCTTGCCGGGCATCTCCAGCAGGATGTCCTCGAACGGTTTGAGGCCGAAGCGCTCGCCATCGAGCAGCAGCGGAATCTTCGCAAGCAACGCCATCGGGATATTGTGGATCGCGCTTTCCTTCCACTCGGGAAGGATCGGATCCCACTTGATGTAGCCCGACTGCAGCGCGCCGGTCGAACAGGTCACGATCGCGTATTTTGCGCTGACCGTTCCCTTCGGGGTTTCGAGCTGCACGCCCTGCCCGCTGTATTTGATCTTCTGCACCGGCGTTTCGAGCGAGACCGGCACTTTCTCGCCGAACTTCGCCACCACCGCGCCGAAGCCTTCCTTCACGAGATAGTTCGGCTCAAGCTCGGCCTGCGCGTCGTAATCGCGAATGGACAGGTTGTTGAAATCCACCGCCATATCCATCGGGCCCATTGCAGTCGCGGTCGCCTGCTCTTCTTTGCTGCGGATCGCGCGGATCGTCGAGACCGCGCCGTCGCCGTGCTTCGCGGCCTTGGAATTCGCGTCGACGATTTCCTTCGTGAGCTTCTTGATGTTCTTCGTCTGCGCGGCGGAAAACTTGTCGCGGCCGTACCAGACATGATCGAGACCATCGTCGTGCAACTGCAAGGTAAAGCCATTCTCCTTGGCGACCGGCAGCATCGGATTGCGGTCCGCCGAATGAATCCATGCGCAGCCACGGTCGAAGGGGATTCCCGGAAAGGTCGTGGTGTCGGTATTGGCGCGGCCGCCTTTGCGGTCGTCCGCCTCCAGCACAACGAAACTCTTGCCCGCGGCGGCGAGCGTCCGGGCCGCCGAAAGTCCCGCAGGGCCGGACCCGATAATCGCTACATCAGGATTGGTCGGGAGTGACTGCGCCATCGCAAGACGGCTCGCAAACGGCGTGAAGGCCGTGGCGCCGAGACCCACAAGGATTTCGCGCCGCGACGGATTGCGGAAATTCATAACTCCCCCCTCGAACGTCAGACTTCCACTTTATTCCGCAGCGTGACGAGCTCTTCCGAAGCTGTCGGATGCAGCGCGACGGTATTATCGAAGTCGCGTTTTGTCGCGCCCATCTTCACGGCAATGGCGGCGAGTTGGACTATCTCTGCGGCAGTCTCGCCGACGATGTGAACGCCAAGCACTTTTTGCGTATCCTGTTCGACGACGAGTTTCATCAGCATCGCGGTATCGCGGCCGGAGAGCGTCGCCTTCATCGGCTTGAAGCGCGTGCGATAAATGTCGATTGCCTTCCCGGCCTTTCTGGCCGCGGCTTCGGTCAGTCCTACCGTGCCGATCTCCGGCTCTGTGAAAACCGCACTCGGAATATTCGCATAGTCGAGATGCCAGGGATTGCCGCCGAACAGCGTATCGGCAAGCGCATGGCCTTCGCGGATTGCAACCGGCGTCAACGCGACGCGCGCAGTGACATCCCCGACCGCATAGATGGACGGAACGCTGCTGCGCGAGTGCTCATCCACTTCGATCGCGCCGGACCGGGCGAGCTTCACGCCTGCCGCCTCCAGACCGATGTTTTTGGCGCTCGGCGTGCGGCCAACCGCGAGCATGACCTGATCGGCTTCGATCGCGGCACCATCCGACAGAAACGCGCAGCGTTGCGCACCGCGCTGCTCGATTTTCTGGATCGTCTCGTTCAGACGAAGATCGATGCCGCGTGCGACCATCTCCATGCGCAGATGCGCGCGGACGTCGTCGTCGAAGCCGCGAAGAATTTCATCGCCACGATGCACGACCGTCACCTTGCTGCCGAGCGCGGCAAAGAGGCACGCGAATTCCAGCGCGATATAGCCGCCACCTTGAATCACGATACGACGCGGCAGTTCCTCCAGATGAAAGGCTTCGTTCGAGGTGATCGCGAATTCCTCGCCGGGAATTTCCATGCGCGAAGGATGCCCGCCGGTGGCAACGACAATATATTTCGCGCGCAGCTTTGCGCCGGTTTTCACGATGCGAACGGTATGCGCGTCTTCGATCACGGCGCGCGAGTCGATGATCTCCGCGCCCGCCCCGCCGACATTCTTGCGGTAGGCCGCTTCGAGGCGCGCGATCTCTTTGTCCTTGTTGGCGACCAGCGTCGGCCAGTCGAATTTCACGCCTTCCACCGTCCAGCCGAAACCGGCAGCATCCTCGAACTCATGTGCGAAGCGGCTCGCATAGACGAAAAGTTTCTTCGGGACGCAGCCGCGGATCACGCAGGTGCCCCCCATGCGATATTCTTCCGCGATGGCAACGCGCGCGCCATGCTGGGCGGCGATCCGCGCCGCCCGGACGCCGCCCGAGCCGCCGCCAATCACGAAGAGATCAAAATCGAAATCCGGCAATGCGGTTCTACTCCTTCAATCCGGCAGGTTCTGCAATCAGGCATGTGTTGTAGCGACAAAAAAAGCCGGGCGGAACTCTGCCCGCCCGGCTCTTCAGATCACGAATAAGTCAGCCGCTAGATCGTGTGACCCTTTTTCTTCATCTCGTCCTTGAGGCGATCCACGAGCTGCTGCGATAGCTTGCCGCCCCACTCCTGGGTCTTGCCGAAGGCATCGCGGAGAATTTCGCTGTGCTCGGTGACCAGCTTCTTGCCGGTGGGCGAATTGTAGAACGCAAGAATGTCGTTCAACTCGGCTTCGCTGAATTTCGCGGCGAAAGCGCGGGACACGATCACCGCGATTTCTTCCTTGCGCTTGTCGAATTCGGGGATCAGCCCCTGCATCACGGCCGCAATCTCCTTGGAGAGATCGGGGTTCTGCTGGGTGTAGGTCGCGTAGACCTGCTGGAAGATCTGCGGAATGACCGAGTCGAAGGACTTCGCAGCGCCCGAGGTATCCACGACCTGGCGCGCGAGCTTCAACTGGTTCGCGCTCGGCGTCTGCGCATTCGCGGCAGAGACCGCACCGATCACGACCGCCGCGATAATGCCCGCCTTTGCCGCGCGGACTACGAACGAAAACATCTCGAGACTCCTTCCCATGCAACCCTTCAAGGCCGTTCAATCACGCGGATACCCTCCGGCCCCGCAAGGATGGCCCTCGTGGCCAGCCCGATGAAGAGGCCGTGTTCCACGACGCCGGGGATTTGCGCAAGCCCCCTTGCGAGGGCCGCTGCATCCGGTATCCGGCCGAAATGTGCGTCCAGGATGACGTGTGCCTGATCCGTGACGAAAACATGACCGTCTGGCCGCTTGCGCAGCTTCATCTCGCCCCGGCATCCGGCGGCTTCAGAAACGTCCACAATCGCCCTGCGGATGGCTTCGACCCCGAAATCCACAATTTCGATCGGCAGCGGAAAACGGCCCAGTTCCCGGACTGCCTTGCTTTCGTCGGCGACCACGACCATCTCGCGGGAGGCGCTGGCGACGATCTTTTCGCGCAGCAAGGCGCCTCCTCCACCCTTGATCAGATTGAGCGCCGGATCGAGTTCGTCCGCGCCGTCGATCGTCAGGTCGAGCGCGGGCGTCTCGTCGAGCGTGGTCAGCCGGATGCCGAGCCCCTCTGCCTGCTTTCGCGTCGCTTCCGAGGTCGGGACGCCGACGACGTCGAGGCCGGCGCGGACTTTTTCCGACAGAAGATCGACGAAATGCGCCGCGGTCGATCCGGTCCCGAGACCCAGTTTCATGCCGGGCTTGACGTATTCGAGCGCACGCCGCGCGGATTCGCGTTTCAGTTGATCTGCGTTCATGGGTGCTCTGAAAATGGATGAAGCTCCCGGCTTCTAGCACACCATGCGCCACTCGCCACCGCTCGAACTTTGCGCTACCACGGTTTCATGCGCCCCACCGTCGCTTTTGATCTTGATGGCACGCTGATCGATACCGCGCCGGATTTGCTGCGCGCGCTCGACTTCACGCTGGAAACCGAGGGCCTGAATCCGCCCGACGATCATCAGGCGCGCAATTTTATCGGCGCCGGCGCGCGAGCCATGATCGAACGGGCGCTTGCGCATTCGCAGGTGAAAGTCGGCAAGGAAAAAGTGGACGGAATGCTTCGGCAATTCCTGAGCCATTACGAAGCACATATCGCCGACCACTCGCGGCCTTTCCCCGGCACCGAACAGGCGCTGCAAAAACTTGCGGCCGAAGGCGCGCGGCTCGTGGTCTGCACGAACAAGATGGAAAGCTACGCGGCAAAGCTGCTGCAGAACTTGAAGCTCGCCAGCTATTTTTCTTTCATCGCCGGCGGCGATACCTTCGCCTTTCGCAAGCCCGATCCGCGCCATCTCACCGAAGCGATCGAAAAAGCGGGCGGCGATCTGCGCCACGCCGTCTTGATCGGCGATTCCGAAACCGACGTGATCACGGCGAAAGCAGCCGAAATCCCGATTGTCGCAGTCTCGTTCGGTTACACGGATATCCCCCCGGCCGCGCTCGGCGCGGACCGGCTGGTCCATAAATTCGAGGACGTTCCCGCGGCCGCGCTTGAACTGCTGGCGCGAGCCTGAGCTCGCTTCAACCGCCGAAAAAGCTGCACTGGGGGAATGGTGGGCGCGACAGGGATTGAACCTGTGACCCCTCCCGTGTGAAGGGAGTGCTCTACCGCTGAGCTACGCGCCCGCCGGCAGGTCATGTACGGAACGGAAGAAGGCCGGTCAAGCAACCACTAGAGCGCGCGCTTTGGCCCGTTCTTCACGAATTTCACTCCCATTTCGCTTTCGCGAACCCAGACCTTTTCGCAGGTTCTGAAGACAAGGAGCGCCTCGTTAAGCGGTTCATCGCTCTCCGTCAGCGAGAGCAGGAAGGACTGTGGCACCTGATTCATCGCCTCGATGCCCGCTCTCCTGAAGTTCAGCCGGGCTCCGGTATCGGACATGTCCTTGATGCTGCAGCGGCAAATGACCGAACGGTCGAGGTTGTAAAGCGTTGCAGGATAGCTGATCGGCCTGCGCTTGCTGCCGCGTCTGATCTCTCCCCGCATGGCCGTGATGCCTTCCAATCAATCCATGAAATAAATAGCCGCTTCTTAACTTTTAAAAAAACGCATTCTGAACCGAACGCCACGCTTCGGCCAGCCGAAATGGACGGTTTACGCAAAATCCTGGATTGTGGGTGGCGGGCGCATGAACCTCCGAAAAAAGGACGAAAGCCCCCGATAGTCGTCGAGCGGCAGGATCTCGGCGACGTACTGATCGGGCCGCACGATCACCTGACACCCACGGCTGCGGTCTATGTCGCGCAGATCGAAAATATCCCGGCCTGCCCTCGGGTCGGCGCAAAACATTTTCTCATAGTCGCGAAGGCCCAGCCGCCCTTTCTCCGGCAACAAAAGAGTTGGCATGGTCTCGATACGCAAACTGCGATGGGGTTGCTGGAAGACGGCCCGCAAGTCGATGACTGCGTCGATATCCTGCCCCTCGCGTCTGTAACGCAAGAGCGGCGATTCCTCTGCCGCCGACAGGAATTCGCACAGCGCACGAATGCGCGAAGACGGCGCGGCCGGATCGCCATTGTCGCCGAACGCATAGATGCGCCAGCGGCCATCGGCCTTCCCGCACTCGCCGAGCGACATTTCCTTTGCGTCGGCAAGCCGGACGACGGGCGCTGCGTGAAAGCGCGTGCCGATCGCAAAACCTTGCGCCAGATTCTGAAACTCGCCGTTGCCGGTGAGCATGGACGGCGCATAGCGCGTGGCGGTACCCGCGGTGTAGCGGCCATGCTTCACGAAATAAGCACGCACCGCTTCCGGATCGACGCCCTCGCTATCCGGCACGCCCGGCTTTTTCAGCGGTGCGCTGATCATCTTGGCCCATTCGCGATCGAAATTGATCAGTTCCTTCGCAACCGCGTGACGCTCGGCCGAATAGCTGTGCAGGAATTCCGGCGCACATTGTCCGCGCAGCACATGAGCAAGTTTCCAGCCGAGATTGAAGCCATCCTGCATCGACACGTTCATGCCCTGCCCGGCCTTCGGACTGTGCGTGTGGCAAGCGTCACCCGCTATGAAAACACGCGGCACCCGTGATCCGATTTCAGCCTCGGGCACGTCGTCGAATTTCTCGCAGAGCCGCTGGCCGATCTCATAGACCGACCACCATGCGACCTCTCTGACGTCGAAAGAATATGGCGCAAGAATACGCCGGGTCGCGGCGATCAACTGGTCCACCGTGATGCTTTTGCCGGCAAGGCGCTCGTCGGCGTTGAGCTTCTCCAGTTCGACATAGATCCGCACGAGAAAGCCGCCTTCGCGCGGGATCAGCACGATGCTGCCCTCTCCGGCAGACTGGATCAGGACCTTCAGCCTGATGTCGGGAAAGTCCGTGACGGCAAGGACGTCCATCACACCCCAGGCCTGATTTGCGGAATCGCCCTGCAACGTGCGGCCGAGTGCCTGACGAACGGCGCTACGCGCGCCGTCGCATCCCACAACGTATTTCGCGCGGACAACTTCGCTCTCTTCGCTACCCACCTTCTGCAGCGTGACCTGTACCGGGTGAGACTGTGCGGGATCGATCGCAAGGCCCGTGAAGCGTTTCCCGTAATCAGGCGAGAGCCGGCGCGGAGAATTGCACATGACCTGCAGATAGAAGTCGTGCACACGCGCCTGATTGAGGATCATGTGCGGAAACTCGGAGAGTCCGTCTTCGACGTCCTGCACGCGATCGTAGCGGACGATCTTCGACGGATCGGCAAGATCGGGCCGCCAGAAACTGGTCTCGTTGACCCAGTAGCCTTCCTTCATCACGCGTTCGCTGAAGCCGAAAGCGTCAAACATCTCCATGGTGCGGCAGGCGATGCCGTCGGCCTGCCCGAGTTCGAGCGGCCCCGGTTTCTGCTCGACGATGCGTGTGACGATATCGGGAAAGGCAGAGAGTTGCGCCGCAAGCGTCAGCCCTGCGGGACCGCAGCCCACAATCAGAACATCGACCGCTTCCGGAAATCCACCGGCTTCTACGGAAGCATCCGCTACAGCCACCTCGGGATCGCCGGTCCGGAAGCCATCGAAATGAAATTGCATGCCGCTCTTTGCCCGATCGCGCGTAGCCCGGGGCAATTTCTAACGCAGCTTTGCTTCGAAGAAAAATCGGCCGTTCAGCTCGCGCGTCTGGCCGCGTCGCGCCGGGAAAGCATCACGGCAATTTTGCGTTGCGCAACGGCCTCCGAAAGCAGGCGGTACGAGCGTTCGGCATCCGTGAGCGTCGTGCCCTTCAGATGGTGATTGGAGAAGTTCGCGCCCAGGATCGTGTCCACGGTCGGCCAGCCCAGCTTGGCCGCCTTGCAGGCCACGAGGAGCCCGATGTGATTGTCATCGAGCACGATGTCGGCCATCACGTCGGCGGGCGCCGCGCAGAACAGCGCCAGCGTCGCAACGACCTCGTCGAATTTCCGGTGCTGCGCAAAATTATAGAGTACGCGTTCGTTGAGCTTGCCTTCGCGATTCAAACGGCCGACTTCGCCTTCCGCCGCCGCAAGGTCGCGATAGCCGAATGCGCCGAGCCCCAGTTCTTCCGCGACCTTCATCATCGCCTGCTGGATCTGCTTCTGCTTTTCAGGATCAGCGGCGGCGAGCAGCCGCGAGCGCACCAGATGGGTGGCGCGAAGCAGAAGCCGTTCCAGGAGCGGCAGCGGGATATCCAGACGCAAGCCCAGATCTTCCGACAGCTCATCGTTACCAGCCGCGCGATTGACGATCGCCTCGTAGCCGCGCTCGGAAAAACGCGCGCCATGGTTTTTCGCAAGCTTGCCGACAACGCGTTTGTCACCGCGCTTGACCAGAATATCGGTAATCGCTTCGCTCAAGGTGGAACGGATTGCGATCGCCAGAAGATGCGTCTGACTTTTCGAGTTCGCGATCTCGATGAGATCGCTTTCGCCGATGCGATCCGACTGCGCGAGCACCGGGCCGGCAACGGCGATGTTGTCGTCTTTTGCCAGCAGCGTCACCATGTTCGGCGGCGCATTTCGTACCGGCGCGAGCCGCACGCTGATCTGGGAAAGTACGCGCTCTTCGATCCGGTGTGCGAGATGCGTGAGCAGATGGTCGAAGACGCCGACCTGCTGTTCGTTGAGCCGGTTTGCATCGCTGAGAAACAGATCCGTGATGCGCCGGAGCAGAACGACACGACGCTCGGGCGCGCCGCTTTGCAGCGCATCCTCAAGCTCGGAGATCAAGGCAAGCGTGAACTTCATGCCGCCTTGATAACGCATGCCCCGCTAACAAGGGCTTAAGCAGTTCGGTTACCAAAGAGGCGCGAAACCCGCGGCATGCGCCGCAAATTTGCGAAAAATTTTATCGGCTTAGCCCGCCGGCGGCGTGCCATGGATATGAAAGCTCTCGATCGTCTTCAAGCCCCAGGCCTGCCCTTTCTTCCTTTCGGCTTCATTCCAGGTGACGGTCTTCCAGTCCGGATCGAGGATGAGCCGCGCGCCGGCATTGGCGACTTCCACGCGATTGCCCGCGGGCTCGTAAACGTAAAGAAAGAACGTCTGCTGGATCGCGTGCTTGTGCGGCCCGGTCTCGATGAAGACGCCGTTCTCGAGAAAGATGTCCGCCGCGCGCAGCACGAATTCGCGCTGATCGACCGCATAGGTCACGTGATGGAAGCGCCCGCGCGCCGGGGTGTGATCGCGCGTATAAGCGATGTCGTAGCTTTTGTTGTTCACCGTGAACCAGCATCCGCCATAGCTGCCGTCGTTGAGCACGATCTCTTCGGTCACGCGGCTGCCGAGTGCGGCTTGCATGAACTCGCGGATCTTGCCGACGTCCTGCGCCAGCAGATTGAGATGATCGATCCTGCGCACTCCGACACCGCGGCCGTGAAAGCGCTGCGCCTGGTTTTTCAAGGACGGCTTTTCGGCTGCGCTCGCCTGATACTTCTTCGTATCGAAATAGATCTCGAATACGTGGCCATCCGGATCATTGAAGCGATAGGACTTGCCGTGACCGAGATCGCCCTCGGTCCAGCCGATACCGCACCCCATCTTCTCGATCGCGGCGACGCGGCGCATCAAAGCCTGCTCGCTCGACGTGCGATAGCCGATATGCGCGACGCCGGTCGTATTCGAGGCGGTCAGTTTCAGTGAATGAAATTCATAGTCGTCATAGGCGCGCAGATAGACGCTGTCGCCCTCGCGGCCGCTTTCGGTAAGGCCGAGAATATTGACGAAGAAGTCGAGACTTTCCTTTGGCTTGTTCGTCAGCATCTCGACGTGACCGAGATGCGCGATATCGAAGCAGGGCTCGTTGTTCATCTGCTCTCTCACTTCTTCAATTCGTCGAGATTGTCGATGTAGCGCAGACCAGCTTTCTCCAGCCCTTCGCGCATCTTGTACATATCGAGACCGAGCTCGCCTTTGCCGAGACGCGCGCGTTTTTCGTCCTCGTTTGCAAGACGCGTTTGCGCGGCTTTCAGCACGGCAGCGGCGTCCGCGCGCGGAACGAAGACCACGCCGTCCTCGTCGGCCACGACGACGTCGCCGGGATTGACTGCGGCACCGGCGCAAACGACCGGAATATTCACGGCACCCAGCGTCGCCTTCACCGTGCCTTTTGCTGAGATCGCACGCGACCAGACCGGAAAGCCCATCTCGCGGATCGCCTTCACGTCGCGGCAACCGGCATCGATGACAAGCCCGGTCACGCCGCGTGCTTTCAGCGAGGTTGCAAGTAACTCGCCGAACATGCCGTCCTCGTTGTCGGCGGCACAGGCAACCACCATCAGGTCGCCAGGCTGACACTGCTCTGCGGCGACATGGATCATCCAGTTGTCGCCGGGCTGTGCGAGCACGGTGATCGCGGAGCCCGATGCCTCTGCGCCCTGCCAAACGGGACGCATATAATTCTTCGCAAGGCCGACGCGGCCCATGGCCTCGTGAACCGTGGAAACGCCGAGCTTGCCGAGCGCTTCCACAACGTCTTTCGCGGCGCGTTCGACGTTGCGAACGACAACAGGCTGAAAGGTCATGCCAAGGTCTCCACCACATCGGGAAAGAGGCGCTGATAGGCCTCGCCGTACGTCATCGGCTTTCCGGAATTGCGGCCACCCTGCATGCCCCGGTTCAATGCCACGCGCGTGTAATATTCCCAGAGATGTTTCTGCGCGGCGAGAACCTCGAAGGCTTTCTTCTTCCGCTCCCAGACGCTGTCGATGTTCAAAATCACGTTCGGCTTGAAGTTGCACATTTCCGGCTGGTGCGGCTCGAACAGGAACACCGGCGGCGCAGCATAGGCGCGCGACGGATCAGGCTTGTGACCGGCGGCCTGCGCAACGATGCGCGCCTCCTGCGCGAAGCGCGTCGCTTCCGGGTGATCGACATTGTACGGGTCTTCGAGCGAATGCGTCAGCACGAAAGCGGGATTCAATTCCCGGAAGACGTCGATCGCGCGATCCATCATCGCTTCTGTCGTGCGCAGAGGATAATCGCCGGCATCGAAGAACTCGATCTCGGCACCGAGAATTTTCGCGGCGCGCTCGGCTTCATCCTTGCGCTGCGCCTTGACCTCTTCGAGCTTCACGCCCGCGCTCTTCCAGGCGAACTGGCTTTCGCCGCGCTCACCGAAGGACAGACAGAGAATTTTCATGCGATAGCCCTTGTCGGCATGCAGCGCTATTGCACCGCCTGCGCGCCAGACGAAATCGCCGGGATGCGCCGTCACGACCAGTCCGGTCTTTCCTGAAGACATTCTTTTTCTCTCTTATTCCGCGGCTTGCTTCTGCGCCGCTGCAAATGCGCGCTCGTGCGCAAAGGTTTTTCCGTCGAAGAGCTTGCGCGCGGTTCTGAGCAAACCTGCGCGCTCGACGACCGGCCGTTCGGCAGTACCGCCGACCGTGAGATTCACGGTGAACTCACCGGTCGGATGTTCGACCGAGATCGATTTGTCGCGTCCTTCCGGAACGCTTGCGATTCCTTGCGCGACCGAGCCCGGCAGCACGCAGGCTGTTGCCACCGTTACCGCCGCGAATACGCCGATCGACGCGTGACATTCATGCGGAATGAACGAACGCGTCGAAACATGGCCGCCCGCTACAGGAGCCGCGATCAGGATCATCTTGGGCACGACCTTGTTCGCTACATCGCCGAGGTTCATCAGCGGACCGGCTGCAATGCGGATTTCTTCCAGCCGCTTTTTCAACGCCGCGTCTTGATCAAGCTCGCCGCGCGGCTCGTAGCCGGTTCTATCGACATCTGATGCCCGCAGAACAACGCAGGGCATGCCGTTGTCGATCATCGTCACCCCAATGCCGCTTACGTGGTCCTTTGCGTTTCCGGTCGGCAAAAGCGCGCCGCAGACCGAGCCTTCGGCATCGAGAAAATTGATGACGACGGGTGCGGCCGTTCCCGGCACGCCATCGATGCGCGCGTCGCCTTCGTAATTGACGACGCCTCCCGGCGTTTCGATCAGTAATTCAGCGACAGTGCCGGTATTTATCGTACGCACTTTCACAGTCGTCACGTCCGGCTTTGCTTGAACGAGCCCGCGCTCGATGGCGAAAGGAGCAACGCCCGCGAGAATATTGCCGCAGTTCGGCGTCGTATCGACCATCGCTTTGTCTATACCGACCTGACAGAACAGAAAATCGATGTCGCAATTCTTGTCTGCGGACTTCGAAACGATCGCGACCTTGCTGGTCAAGGGGTGAGCGCCGCCGAGCCCATCGACCTGGCGTGTATCGGGGGAACCCATTACCGAAAGCAGCACGCGGTCCCGCGCGTCAGGATCGGAAGGCAAATCGCTCGCAAGAAAATATGCCCCCTTCGAGGTACCACCGCGAAACAGCATGCAGTTGATGCCACGATCACGCATTGCGCCTGGCTCCTCGGGCCTGCGCATTGGCGACGGCGAGCGCGAGTTCGGCGTCAAAACCAGCGTCGCTAAGCATTTCGCCGGCTTCGCGCATCTCTTCTGAGCGGCGTTTGCCATGGGTGGCGACACGCTCTCTCATGTCGTCGGATAACGCATGCCAATCGATCGACGGAAAGGTCTCGCCGAGCGAGGCAAATACGCTCTGCTTCACATCGAAATGTTCGGATGCCCGCGTGCAATCGACTACGAGGGCCTCGAGCCCCTTGATGATGATGCTGCGGCAGAGCTTGGTTGCCGAGGCGTGACCGATTTCGGTCGAGACCGGCGTGATCCGGAAACCGAGCGGATTGAGCCGCTCCGCCACCTCGGCCGCGCGAACGCCACCGGCGAGAATCGGCACGCGGATGCCCGGCTTCTTCACCGGCGCCATGACAGCACCTTCGACGTAGTCGACACCCGACTTCGAGAGATGCGCGCTCGCCCGCTGTTTGGTTGAAGGGGCTGCGGAGTTCACGTCGAAGAAAATCTGGCCGCTCTTTAGAAAGCCTGCCGCTTCCGCCGCCACGTCTTCGGCCGCCGCCGCCGTGACTGCCGAGATGATGAGATGCGCGCCGTCGCAGGCCGATCTGGCGCTGTCCCGGGTCGCCACCTGACGCGCCGCCGCCGCGCGCTCGTAATCCTCCCGCCTTGACGCGTCGTGACGAAGAATATCGAACGCCGAAATCGTAAGACCGGGCACAGGCAGCAGGTCGTCAGCGAAGCGCCGCCCGACCTCCCCGAAACCGATCAACGCAATATGCAGGGCGTTCTTGTTTGCACTCATGAAAACGATCCGGTGTTTCCGGGCAAGGCGGGCACTATCCCCCTCGTTCGCATCACGAAGCAATTGGATTGTAGCGAGAATCCGTGATCCTTCTTCGCCGGGGGGCGTCCGCGTTATGCTGCACTGCGTAATATTACGTTGGGCTGTTTTGCGCGCTTGCGAGGCCCAAGAATCTGTGGCGAATGGACAATGGACGGCTGCAGACAGCGACCGGAACTGCGGAAAAAAGGAACACCGATGCGACTGAAATGGATAGTGCTTGCGCTACTTGCCACGCTGATCGCGATCCCGGAGGCGATTGCCCAGGACATGCGCGATCCGGTGACGGGACAATGGATTTCCGGCCGCGGCAAGAACCTGAATTCCGCGCCGCCGCGCAACTCGGGCTTCTTTTCGCTGTTCGGCGGATCGACGGCAATCGACCCGAAATACGCGCCCGGCAGCATCGTGATCATCACGAAGCAGCGGAAGCTCTATTTCGTCGAGAGCCCGGGCCGCGCGATCGAATACAATATCGGGGTCGGCCGCGTCGGGTTCACCTGGTCGGGCACGCATCGAGTCACGAACAAGAAGGAATGGCCGACCTGGACGCCGCCTGCGCAAATGCATGCGCGACAGAAAGGCTTGCCGAAGCAGATGAAGGGCGGGCCGGACAATCCGCTCGGCGCGCGCGCGATCTATCTCGGCTCCACGCTTTACCGCATCCACGGCTCGAACGATCCGGATTCAATCGGTCAGGCGGATTCTTCGGGTTGCTTCCGCATGCACAACGACGACGTCATCGACCTCTATGGCCGCGTCGCGGTCGGCGCGACGGTTTACGTCATCAACTGAGCCTGATCGTCATTTTGAAGAAAGGGCCGGTTCGCCGGCCCTTTTTTGCTTTTTGCTTCGCTAGTGGAAATGCTTGTGCGCGGCACCCGCGTCGCGTGACAGGCCTTTTGCGGCGAGTTCGTCGAGATAGCGCTGAAACCGCGTTTCGTGATCCCGGCCAAGTTCATGCAGGTAAGACCAGGTGTAGATCCCGGTCGAATGCATGTCGTCGAACACCAGCCGCACGGCGTAGTTCCCGACCGGGTGGATCTCGAGGATCATCACATTGCGTTTTCCGGGAACGGTCTGGCGTTCGTCCGGGGAATGCCCCTGCACTTCCGCACTCGGGCTTTCTACGCGCAGATATTCGGCGGGGAGCGTAAACTCGCTACCATCGTCGAATGCGACCATGATCGCGCTGCGGTTGCTCAATACCCGGACCTCGGTCGGCCAGGGCGCATTTTCTTCGGCCATTGGCGCCTCCCCGCAGCAACCTAGCGATCTTCGGGCAGCGGACAAGCCATGCGGCGCTGCGGCTTTACGCGACCGGCATTATTGGCCACAGTCACCTTGAATCTGCGGGAAAAGCCCAAAACTATAAGAAACCCGCTAGAAAAAGCCGCCGATGAACGAAATTTGTCCGATTCCCGGAAGTTCCACTGCCACGCCTGCCCTCGTCGACCCGTTTGGCCGGCAGATCAGCTATTTGCGCGTGTCGGTCACGGATCGCTGCGACTTCCGCTGCGTCTATTGCATGTCGGAGCATATGACGTTCCTGCCGAAGCCGGATTTGCTGACGCTCGAGGAACTCGACCGCATCTGCTCGGCCTTCGTTTCACGCGGCGTTGAGAAGCTGCGCATTACCGGCGGCGAGCCCTTGGTGCGCAGGGACATCATGAGCCTGTTCCGCTCGCTCTCGCGTCACCTCGATAGCGGCGCATTGCGGGAACTCACCGTCACCACCAACGGCTCCCAGCTCGGCCGCTTCGCCAAGGAGCTTTCCAGCTACGGCGTGAAGCGCATCAACGTGTCGCTCGACACGCTCAATCCGGAAAAATTCAAGGCGCTGACGCGCTGGGGCGATCTCAACAAGGTGCTCGCGGGGATCGATGCCGCGCAGGAAGCCGGCATTCACGTCAAGATCAATGCGGTCGCGCTGAAGGACGAGAACGAGGAAGAAATCCCCTCGCTGATCGAGTGGGCGCATGGCCGTGGCATGAGCATCTCGCTGATCGAGGTCATGCCGCTCGGCGACGTGGGGGCCGAGCGCGTCGATCAGTATCTGCCGCTCTCGCTGGTGCGGGCGCGCCTCGCCGAAAAGTTCACGTTCGAGGAAACCGATTACCAGACCGGCGGACCGTCGCGTTACGTGCGCATCAAGGAAACCGGCGGCAAGCTCGGCTTCATCACGCCGCTGACGCATAATTTTTGCGAAGGATGCAACCGCGTCCGCCTCACCTGCACCGGCACGCTTTACATGTGCCTCGGCCAGGAAGACGCCGCCGACTTGCGCGGCCCGATGCGCGCGTCGCCGTCGAACGAGCTTCTCTATGCCGCGATGGACAATGCGATCGCGCGCAAGCCCAAGGGCCACGACTTTGTCATCGATCGCCGGACCAAGCAGCCCGCGGTGGGCCGCCACATGAGCCTGACCGGCGGCTAGCAGCTTCGCAGAAATCCGCATCAAGTGAACGCAAACAAGGCCGCAGGCGCGGCTCCGCTGCGCAGCATCTTTTTCATGATGATCGCCTGCGCGTGCCTCGCTGCGAACGACACCAGCACGAAAATTGCCGTTCAATCTTTGCCGGTGCCCGAAATCATCGCGATCCGTGCGGGGACGGCGGTCGTGCTTTCGCTGGTGCTGGTTCTCATCGTGCACGGCGCGCGACAGCTCAAAACGCTGGCGAACTGGAAGCTGTTCTGGCGGAGCCTGCTGGAAGCGTCGGTCGGCCCGATCGTCATCACCTGTTACGCATTCCTTCCGCTCGCGACGGTGACGGCGGTGATGCAGGTGGGGCCGTTCCTCGGCATGATTGCCGGCATCTACCTGTACAAGGAATCCGTCGGCTGGCGACGCTGGCTTGCCGCATTCTTCGCGTTCGCAGGCGTGCTGCTCATCGTCAAGCCCGGCGGCGAGTCGTTTCAACCGCTTGCATTCATCGTCATTCTCACCGCGGCGTTCGGTGTCGCGCGCGACATCCAATCACGCAGGATCGGCGGCGAAGTCCCGACCTTCGTGGTCCCGCTCGGGATGGGGATTGTCGGCATTGCGCTTTCGCTGATCCTAACACCGCTCATGCGCCCCTTCGGGTTGCGGGCCTGGGAGCCGTGGCGCTGGCCCGATCTTCATTCCTTCACGGCATGCGTCGCCGCTGGATGTTTCATGGTGCTGGCGAGCACATTCATATTTCTCGCGTTTCAACGCGGAAACATGGCCGTGATTTCGCCGTTTCGTTATTTCTATTTGTTCTTCGCGGTCATCGGCGGCATCGTGGTTTTTGGCGAGATTCCGGACTGGCTTTCTCTGACTGGGATGACAATGATCGTGGCTGCCGGGCTCTATCTGCTTCATCGCGAGCGTGCGCGGGCCAAGAACCAACTCGCGGCCGCAATCACGCCAAGCAGCGAATGATGGACAAGCGCACAATCAATCGCCGCGGCATGCTCTTCATGGTGCTCGCGATGGCGCTGTTTTCCGCCAACGACGCAGGCACCAAGTTCGCCGTGAGAGAGGTGCCGGTCTCGGAGGTGATGCTGCTGCGGGGTATCTTCGCGCTTGTTTTTCTCACCACCGTTCTGTGGTGGCGCGGCGAACTGCGCGACGCGCCCAAAGCCCTCGACTGGCAGGTCAGCCTGCGCGGTTTCGCGGAAGCGGCCAGTGGCGCATTGCTGATCTCGGCCTTCGCGCTCATTCCGCTCGGAAACGTCATTACCATCGTTCAACTTGTGCCTTTCATCATGACCATCATCGGCGCATTGATGCTTGGCGAGCGCGTCGGCTGGAGGCGATGGACCGCCGTCGCCGCTGGATTTATCGGCGTGCTGTTCGTGGTGAAGCCGGGAACCGCTGTGTTCGAGCCCGCCTCGCTGTTCGCATTTGCCGCCACCTTCGCGATCCTGCTGCGCGACATGCTCGCCCGCTCGATCGGCGCGCGGATTCCTGCGTTCGTCGTGACACTCGGCTCGATCGTTGCCGGCGTTATCGTCGGCGCGGCCGGCTCGATGTTTCAGACCTGGCAGATGCCGGGGATACTGACCATTCTGGCCACCGCCATATCAGGCGTTTGTCTCGTGCTGGCCCAGTTTTTCATCGTGCTGGCCTATCGGGGCACGGAACTCTCTGCGGTTGCACCCTTCCGCTACGCGATCGTCCTCTTCGCGGTCATGTATGGCTTCCTGCTGTTCAGCGAGGTTCCCGACCACTGGTCGCTCGCGGGCATGGCCATCATGATCCTGTCGGGGCTTTACATGCTGCACCGGGAAGCCACGCGCTCGCGAGGAAAAGCCGGGGACGGCGCGTAAAGCGCAAGTATATTCTTCCAAATTACACTTTATATTCAAAGGTTTGATGCATTCATGGCATCGCCGAAGTCTTGTCGGTCCGAACCTTGATCAGTCAGTCCAATTGACTATGGTGCCCGAAAGGAACGATCGGAAAGGGTTTTTGGAAGGGCCCTGGCCGGCCAGGAATCCGGGGGGATCAATTTGCGCACCTTACTCGCAATCAGCCGAGCGATCGATGCCGTCAATACCAAGCTCGGCAAAGCCGTCGCCTGGCTGCTGGTACTCGCCGTCGCGGTTTCGACCATCAACGCAATCGTCCGCAAACTTCTCAATATCTCGTCCAATGCCTGGCTCGAACTGCAGTGGTATCTCTTCGCAACAGTCTTTCTTTTCTGTGCGGCATGGACGCTGATTGCGAACGAACACATCCGCATCGACATCGTGAACAGCACGTTCTCGAAGCGCGTGCGGCTCTGGATCGACATGATCGGGCACATCTTCGCGCTGATCCCGTTCTGCATCGTGATGATATGGACTTCGATCCCCTTCTTCCTCGCCTCCTATCGCCTCGGCGAGCGCTCGTTCAGCGCGGGCGGCCTGCCGCAATGGCCCGCGAAACTGTTGATTCCGGTCGCCTTCACCCTTCTTCTGATTCAGGCGTTCTCCGAAATCATCAAGCGTGCCGCGATCATGCGCGGCTTCATCCCCGACCCCTATGACGGACCGCAGGTGCACGCCGCGGAAGCCGAAGCCGAACGGCTGCTCAAGGCAGCAGAACAAAAGTCCTGAAGCAGCGAAGGTCTGGGGCAACAAGCGATGACCGCTTTCATCATTCACAATATGGCTCCGATCATGTTCGCGAGCCTCGTGGTTTTCCTGCTGATCGGTTACCCGGCGGCATTCACGCTCGCAGCAGTCGGTCTCATCTACGGCATCGTCGGCATCGAACTTGGCCTGTTTGCGCCAAACTTCCTGCAGGCCATGCCGGAGCGCGTCTATGGCACGATGAACAACGACACGCTGCTTGCGATCCCGTTCTTCACCTTCATGGGACTGATCCTCGAACGAAGCGGCATGGCCGAAGACCTGCTCGACACGATCGGGCAAGTGTTCGGTCCCATTCGCGGCGGCCTTGCTTACGCGGTGATCTTCGTCGGCGCGCTGCTGGCAGCGACCACCGGCGTCGTCGCGGCATCCGTCATCTCGATGGGACTGATCTCGCTGCCGATCATGCTGCGCTATGGCTACGACCGCCGTCTTGCCTCCGGCGTGATCGCAGCGTCGGGCACGCTTGCGCAGATCATTCCGCCGTCGCTGGTGCTGATCGTCATGGCCGACCAGCTCGGCCGCTCGGTCGGCGACATGTATGAAGGCGCTTTCGTCCCGGGCCTGATCCTCTCCGGGCTTTACGCGGGATATGTCTTTCTGGTTTCGATGATTTTCCCGAACCGCGCGCCCGGCCTTCCGCCGGAAGCGCAGACGCTGAAGGAAGACGGGCAGAACCGTCCGCTCCGCACGGTTACGAATGCGATCGGCGTGATCGCGGCAGTGCCCTTCGTGACGTTTCTGCTCGTCGCGGTCGTGCTCTTCATCGTTTTCGCGCTCGTCGGCGGACTGGTTGGCACCGGCAGCGATCTTGGACTGCCGCATGCCGTGAAAGAGTATGGGATCGAAGCGATTGCGGCGGTCGCCGCGCTCTATGCCCTCTACGTCGGTGTGCGTTCGAGACAATTTGCATCGCGCCCGCATGCGAACCTTGCGCTGCTGGTCGTGATCAGCGGCGCGATCGGCTATTTCGCGATGTCGCGAACGACATTCAGGGGTGCCGACTTCGTGGTGCTCGCGATGTTCGTTGCGATCATTTTCGCCTTCCTGATCTCGGTCGGCGACCGCTATCGCGGTCTCGCCGGCGTCGTCGGCGCACTCGCTGCCATGGCGGCGACGGTCTATGGCTATATGTACCATCCTCTGCCGGTGCTCACGGGGTCGCTCGCAACCTTCGAACCGCTATTTCGCGTGATCGTCTCGATCGGCATTGGCGCTGTGGCTTTCTTCGTTGTCGCGCTTCTTCTCGGAGCCATTCCGATCCTGCGCGAGCCGCTGCTTTCGGAAATGTCCCGTCAGGTGACGGCGGTGATGGTGCCGCCGCTGGCGCTCATCTTCCTCGTGCTCGGCACGATCTTCATCGGCCTTGCTACGCCGACCGAAGGCGGCGCGATGGGAGCTGCAGGCGCTGTCATTCTCGCGATCATGAAGGGCCGCCTGAACTTTTCTCTCGTGCGGCAGGCTACCGAGTCCACGGCAAAGCTCTCGGCTTTCGTGCTCTTCATCCTGCTCGGCGCGCGCGTGTTCTCGCTCACCTTCTATGGCGTCGATGGCCACAAGTGGGTGGAAGAACTGCTGGTGTCCTTGCCGGGCGGGCAGATTGGCTTCCTGCTGTTCATCAACGCGCTGGTCTTCGTACTCGCGTTCTTCCTCGATTTCTTCGAACTGGCCTTCATCATCGTGCCGCTCCTCGGCCCTGCCGCGGAGCGCATCGGCATCGACCTGATCTGGTTCGGCGTCATTCTCGCAGTGAACATGCAGACCTCGTTCATGCATCCGCCGTTCGGCTTCGCGCTGTTCTATCTGCGGTCGGTCGCACCGCGGGAATCCTATGTCGACAAGGTCAGCGGGCAAGTGACCGCCGGTGTCACGACCGGCCAGATCTACTGGGGCGCGGTCCCGTTCGTCGTCATCCAGTGCATCATGGTCGTGCTCGTGATCATGTTCCCGCAAATGGTGATGCACTACAAAGGTACCGGCACGGGCATCGATCCAAGCAAGGTGAAGATCGAGATTCAGATGCCGGACGAGCCGCTCGGGCCACCGAAATTCTGATCTGGACAACAAAAAAAACCCCGGAGCTCTCGCTCCGGGGTTTTTCTTTGGCAGACGCCGCGATCAGGTGCGGCGTGCGCGGATCTGGAAGCCGTCGAACGAATATTCGGCGACCTGCCACCACAGGTACTGTTCGTTGCGGAAGGCCATGTAGGAATCGTGGATCTTCTTGAAGTCGGCGTTCTTGGCTGAGGTTTCGGTATAAACCTCGTTCGCCGCCTTGAAGCAGGTTTCCATGATCGCCGTCGAGAACGGCTGCAGCTTGGCGCCACCCGCAATCAGGCGGCGCAACGCGCCGGGGTTGCCGGCATCGTATTTCGCCATCATGTGCGTGTTGCCGACCTGGGCCGCGTTTTCAAGCACCGCTTTGTAGTGCTTCGGCAGCGCGTTGTACTTCTCGAGGTTGACCATCGCGTGCAGCATCGGTCCGCCTTCCCACCAGCCGGGGTAATAGTAGTACGGCGCGACCTTTGCGAAGCCGAGTTTCTCGTCGTCGTAAGGGCCGACCCACTCGGCCGCGTCGATCGTACCGCGCTCCAGCGCCTGATAGATTTCGCCGCCGGCGATCTGCTGCGGCACGACGCCGAGCTTGGCGAGCACCTGACCGGCGAATCCGCCGATGCGCATCTTCAGGCCTTTGAGATCTTCGACGGTTTTGATTTCCTTGCGGAACCAGCCACCCATCTGACAGCCGGTGTTGCCGCACATGAAGCCAATCACCTTGTGCTTCGCGAAGAAGCCGTTGAGGAGATCGTTGCCGCCGCCATAGAGACACCACGCATCCATCATGCGCTGGTTCAGACCGAACGGGACGGCGGTCGCGAAGGCGAAGGTCGGATCCTTGCCGACGTAATAGTAATTTGCCGTGTGGCACATCTCGACGGTGCCGTTGGAAACGGCATCAAGCGCCTGAAGGCCCGGAACGATTTCGCCTGCGGCAAAGACCTGAATCTGGAATTTTCCGTCGGTCGCCTCGTGGACGGCCTTGGCCATCACTTCGGCCGCGCCATAAATCGTGTCGAGCGCTTTCGGAAAGCTCGACGTCAGGCGCCACTTAATTTCGGGAGCGGATTGAGCAATTGCGGGAGCAGCCAAAGCACTCGCTGCTACCGTACCTCCTGCGACTTGCAAAAACTTCCGGCGCTTCATGAACATTTCCCCCTTCGGAAACATGGTTTCGTTGTCATTGGATTCCCGGGGGTCTCTCGTCCCCCGATCATCTGGGGGGAGCATGTACGAGAGCTATGCAAAAATCTAGGAGCTCCTGCTTTTGCTATGCATCATAATAGATACGCCGCGGCCTTTTCGGGCCGCGGCGTCAAAATTCGTCAGTTTTTGAGCGGTTAGCCGGCGTTGCGGCGGGCGCGGATCATGTAGCTGTCGAAGCCGTATTCCGCGACCTGCCACCACAGGTACTGCTCGTTACGGAACGCCTGCATGAGGTCGATGTACTTCTTGAACTCGGCGTTCTTGGCCGAAAGTTCGGCCCAGAGTTCGTTCGTCGCCTTGAACGAGGCGTCCATGATCTCGTTCGAGAACGGACGGAGCTGCGCCTTGGCGGCGACGAGACGGCGAAGCGCCTGCGGGTTGAGCACGTCGTAACGCGCCTGCATCCAGGTGTTGGCGTAGCTGGCGGCGTTCACCAATGCAGCCTGATAGTGCTTCGGCAGCGCGTTGTACTTGTCGAGATTGAAGAACGCGTGCGTGGTCGGACCACCTTCCCAGAAGCCCGGGTAATAGTAGTACGGCGCGACCTTCACGAAGCCGAGCTTTTCGTCATCGTGGGGGCCGACCCACTCGGCCGCGTCGATCGTGCCGCGCTCGAGCGCCTGATAGATTTCGCCGCCGGCGATCTGCTGCGGGACAACGCCGAGCTTCGCGAGTACCTGACCGGCGATGCCGCCGATGCGGAACTTGAGGCCCTGGAGGTCGGCGACGGTCTTGATTTCCTTGCGGAACCAGCCGCCCATCTGCGTGCCGGTGTTGCCGAGCGGCAGACCCATCACGCTGTATTTCTTGTAGAACTCGTTCCACTGCTCGGTGCCTTCGTTGCCCGAGAGCCACGCGTTCTGCATGCGCGCGTTCAGACCGAACGGGACCGAAGCGGCAATCGCGAAGGTCGGGTCCTTGCCGACGTAGTAATAAGAAACCGTGTGGCAGCACTCGACGGTGCCGTTCGAGGTTGCATCGAGGGCCTGCAGCGCCGGAACGATTTCGCCACCGGCGAATACCTGAACCTGGAACTTGCCATCGGTGGCTTCGGCCAGACGCTTCGCGAATACTTCGCCACCGCCGTAAATGGTGTCGAGCGCCTTCGGGAAGCTCGACGTCATGCGCCATTTGATTTCAGGGTTCGACTGCGCAATGGCCGGAGCGGCGACCGCACTGGCGGCAACGCCCGCGCCCGCCACCTTCAAAAACTGACGACGTTTCATCGTTAGAAACTTCTCCCATAGACTGCGAGCGGCACGGCGCCGCGCGCTTATCGATGCGCCTAGCATGCTTTGCCGGGCCGAAAGTAGGGGCAGCCATGCGTCATAGACAACGCGACGCAGGGAGCCATGCCGCTGGCGCGCGCTCTGCGACGAAAGTCGAGGCAAAGCGCGCGAATTTGCTGCGGCGCAACTAAGGAAGCCTCGAAACGGCGATGCGCGCGGTTGACGCTGCGGCAAGCAGCGGTGCGGCCTGCGCGGCAGCATTCCTTTTCAATCCCGGATAAGCGCTCGCCACCAGCGCCAGCGCCTCTCGCAGCGTTTTCGCTACCGCCGGATCGATCTTCTCCACCTCCGGCAGTACCGTGCGCGACTGCGCCTGCGCGGCGAGCGAGAAGCCCAGCCCGTCGAGATAGGTCTCGAGCGTCGCGTCCTGTTTCGCCGCAAGCACGTATTGGGCTGCCGCGCGGTCGAGCGTGTCCGCCAGAATTTGCGCGCGCACCGAAAGCCGCGAGAGCGACGACTTCGGCGCGGCTTTCTCCGCGTTCGTCAATTCCGACAGAACGGCATCGACCGCCTGCTTCACCTCGGCGGCGGGTGCCTTCTTGTTCGCGGCGGCGATCGCGGCTTCGATCTTGGCGCCAAGATCTTTTACGCCGCGCTTTTTGAAGACCTCTTCCAACTCGGCATAGACTTCCGAAAAGCCGTGCGCGAAGAGCTCGGTGCCGGCTTGCGTTTCTCCGGCTTCGTAAGCGGCAAGCCCCGCATAGTAATGCGCGGCGATCACCTGCAGGGCGATGCCGTATTTTACGGGATCCTTGTCGGCGGCTGCCGCGTCGACCCCGCCCTCTCCGGTTTCGTTCTCGCCGCCCTGACCTTTCGTGTTCTGCGCAAGCTGAAAGGAGGAAGACAGCGCCGTGTCGCTGCGAAGAGTTTTCCCGAACGCAGCATTCTCAGATGCATCGGCGGCAACAGCAGGTACCGTCGCATTCGCGCCAGCAATGACCGCAACACCGACGCCGAGCCAGATTTTCGTGGTCTTCATTGCGCACTCCCCGGCCTGTCTTCCGGCTGTGATTTTGCGTAGAAGATTACTCTCGCTCACGAAGTGACGCCATGTCTTTTGCCGTATTTTGAGTGGCTCTAAACCATGCGTATCGCGATCGCCAACGTACTCGACCCGAAGGAAATTACGGAACTCAACGCGGCACTCGAGCGCGTGCGCTTTCTGGATGGGCGCGCGACGGCCGGTTACGCTGCGAGGGAAGTGAAAGACAACCGGCAGGCCGATCCGCTGGACCGGAACGCCGCTGCCCTGCGTGCGCTTGTTGCGGATAAATTGCTTGCGAACGAGCTTTTCCGTCTCGCCGCGCGGCCGAAGCACCTGAGCCCGATCCTGTTTTCCCGTTACGAGCCGGGCAAAAAATACGGCAGCCATGTCGACGACGCGATCATGGGCGGCATGCGCGCCGACGTTTCCTTCACGCTCTTTCTATCCGATCCCACTTCTTACGAAGGCGGCGAACTCGTGATCGAAACTCCTGCTGGTGACGATGAGATCAAGCTCGAAGCCGGTTCGATGATCGTCTATCCCGCAACGTCTCTGCATCATGTCGCGGAGATCACGCGCGGCGAACGGCTCGCGGCGGTCGGCTGGGCCAGAAGTTTTATTCGCGACGAGGCAAAACGCGAATTGCTGTTCGACCTCGATACCGCACGCAGCAGGTTGTTTGCCCGCGAAGGCAAAAGCCCGGACTACGATCTCCTGTCGAAATCCTCGGCCAATCTTCTTCGGATGTGGGCGGAAGACTGAGCGCTTATCGCCGGAAGCGCGGATCGTAAATCGGGTTCAGATAGCAACGCTCGCTCGGCGCTCCGCGGGACGCGAGACACTGTTCGAGCGTGTAAGCCATACAATACTGCACCGACGATGCCTCCGCGATTTGCATATCGCGGCACCATAAATCGCGTGGCGGATTGGCGTTGCGGGGCTGCTGTTGCGCAACGCTCACGCTGACACTTAGCAGTAAAAGAACGAAGGTCATTGAAACGCGCATAAATATCTCCTCAGGATTCGATGACAATGCGCGGCGCGGCGCGCTTGCCGCCCGAGCCTTCGAGTGCACCGCGGACTTTCGCCGCGATGTCCTTGTAGATTTTCGCGTAAGGCCCCTCAGGATCGCTCGCGACAATCGGCGAGCCCGCATCCGAAGTTTCTCGTATCTTCAGTTCGAGCGGAATTTCGCCGAGAAACTGCACGTTCCAGCGATCGGCTTCATGTCTTGCGCCGCCGTGACCGAAAATATCCGAGCGTTCACCGCAATGCGGGCATAGGAAGTAGCTCATATTCTCTACGAGCCCGAGCACAGGCACATCGACGCGCTTGAACATCGCGATCCCGCGCCGCGCATCGATCAAGGCAAGATCCTGCGGCGTGGAAACGATGACGGCACCGGCGAGCGGCACCTGTTGCGCGAGCGTCAATTGCGCGTCACCCGTCCCCGGCGGCATGTCGACCACGATGACATCGAGCGGCGCCCAATCGACTTCGCGAAGCATCTGCGTGATCGCGGACTGCACCATCGGGCCGCGCCAGATCATCGGCGTGTCTTCGTCGACCAGAAAGCCGATCGACATTACTTTGAGGCCGAAGGCTTCCATCGGCTTCAGAGTGCGGCCGCCGATCAGTTCCGGCTTGCCTTTCAGCGCGAGCAGCCGCGGCATCGAGGGCCCGTAAATATCGGCGTCGAGCACGCCGACTTTCAGGCCGAGCGATTGCAGGCCGAGCGCGAGATTCACCGCCGTGGTGGATTTGCCGACACCGCCTTTGCCGGACGCGACCGCGATAATCGCCTTCACGCCTGGAACGCCCTGCACCGCACGTCCTGCGGGCTGCATACCCGGACCGCCCGCGCGCTGCTGCTGCGGCGGCGCGGAGGGCGCACCCGCTTTCTTCTCGGCGGTGAGCGCGATCAGCACCGAAGCAACCCCCGGCAAGCCCTTGATGACTTCTTCCGCCTGTTTGCGCACGCCTTCCCAGGCTTGCGCTTCGGCGGCATCGACGGTCAGCGAGCAAAATACCTTGCCGCCGGTCACGACGACGCCGGAGAGTTTTCCGGACGAAACGATATCCTTCCCGTCGGGGCCTTTGACGGCTTGTAGGGCCTGCGTAATGCTTTCGGACGTGGCGGTCATTCTTGCTGTCTCCCTGCCCCTTCATAGCATTTTACAGCAGGAAAACACCGCGCGGCTAATCGCCTTGGAAGCGCGGCAGGCGCTTCTCGCGGAACGCCATCACGCCTTCCATGAAGTCGCGCGAACGCCCGGCCTGACGCTGGCTGTCGCGTTCCAGATCAAGCTGCGCCGAAAGGTCGTTCATGCCGCTTGCCATGATCGCCTGTTTGGCGAGCCGATAAGCGAGCGTCGGCCCGGCGCCGAGAATCGCCGCGTGTTTCGCGACTTCCGCGCCGAACAGATCGTCGTCGAATACCTTCCAGGCTATGCCCATGCGTTCGCAATCTTCCGCGGGAATACGGTCCGCGAACAGGCACATGGCAAGCGCGAGTTTCAGACCCACGAGCCGCGGCAGGAACCAGGTGCCGCCGGCGTCTGGAACGAGGCCGATGCGCGCAAAGGCCTGCTGCAGGTAGGCCGAGCGGGCCATCAGGATGATGTCGCAGGCGAGCGCGATATTTGCGCCTGCTCCGGCCGCCGGGCCGTTCACCGCCGCGATGGTCGGAACCGGAAACGACGCAAGTCGGCGCACGAACGGATTATAGTTCGCGTCGAGCGAAGCGCCGAGGTCGAGCTTGCTTGAATCCGACACGTCGCGCTCGTTCAGATCCTGTCCGGAGCAGAACGCGCGCCCTTCTCCTGTCAGCACCAGACAGCGGACATGCTTGTCGTTTTCAACGCGATCGAGCGCGTCGCGCAATTCCTGGTGCGTGCCCGCACTGATCGCGTTCAACTGCTTCGGGCGCGCGAGCACGATTGTCGCGACCGAGCCCGCGATCTCGAGGCGGATATTCTCGTATTTCGCGGTCATGGGTCAGGCCTGCGCACTGGGGCGCGCGGAGACGGCCGCGTGCCAGCGCGAGAGATTTTTCATGTCCGGCGTCAGCGAGAGTTTGATCACCCGCATGAAATCCACCGTACAGAGCGCATTGATGTCGGCCACGGTATAGCGATCTCCCGCGACGAATTCCCGCTTGCCGAGTTCGGTTTCGAGCAGGCTTAGAAAATCCACCGCCTGATCGCGGCAGACTTTACCCCACTCCGCTACCTGCACTTTCTCGCGCTGGGCCATCCCGGGGCTGGTGTGGCGGAAGGACTGGGATACCGGTCCGTAGAAATGCAGCTCCAGACGGCGATTCCACATCTCGATAACGGCGCTTTCCACCGCGTCCCGGCCGAACAGGTTCGGCTCCGGGTTCATTTTTTCAAAATAGAGGCAGATCGCCAGCGACTCGGAGATGATGGTTCCGTCGTCGAGCACGAGCACCGGCACGCGCTGCAGGGGGTTCATCGCGGTAAAGGAATCCGTGCGCTGTTCGAAGGCACCGAGATCGACTTCCTGCTTCGGAACTTCGATGCCTTTTTCGGCCAGAAAAATGCGCACGCGGCGCGGATTGGGCGCGCGGCCCATGTCGTACAATTTCATTGCGGTTTTGCCTCCAGCCGCCAGTCGATCATGCGGCGAGGAACCTATCAAGCGCTAGAAAAGGCTACGCTATTCGAAAGCGTCGCGCGGGATTTACGAATCCTTAACCATAAGAATCAGCCCGGCATTAACCACCCTTGCGCAATGGTATCGGGTGGCTGGCACGGGCAAGCGAAGGCATTGCCGCCGGCCCCACACTTTTGTTTCGCACGGAACAAATGCGGGCATCGGGTAACGGTATTGCGTAATGAAGAGCCATAGCGCCCGCGGGGACGAGACGGCAGCCGATGCTGCCCGGGTTGCGCATGAGCGGCGGCTGATGCTCAACCGCAGCGTCCGCGACGCGCGCGACGTGCTGACGTCCACATCCGGCGTGAAGCCCGCCTTCCATTACGAGTTGCTGCGTCTTTATGCCGAGCATCGCATCGGCGCTTCGTTCGCGCTGTTCATGCTGATTTCTCTGGTCGGCATCGCATCGTCGCTATGGACCGGCGGAATCGGCGCGATCCTGTGGACGATGATCGCTCTCACGATCCACTCGCTGAACGTTTCGGCCTGCCGCCGTTTTCTCGCGACGCCGGCAAGTCCGGCCGCCATGCAGCGCTACCGCGTTCTGTTCACGCTGTTCGATCTGATCTTCGGCGTGAGCTGGGTCTTGATCGTCAATGTGCTGGTGGGCCTCGGCGCGCAGGGCTCCGGCGATTTTTCGCTCTTTGCGATGCTGCTCGTCGTCGCGGTGTTCTCCATGCTCGCGGCAAGCATTCCGAGCGCGGTTTACGCGGCAACGGTTCCGGTCGCAGGCGTCGTTACCCTGCACTATCTGCTGCGCGGCACGCCGCAGGACGTGGTGCTTGCGATTCTCACGATCGGCGCGGAAGCCTATTTCGTGATGGTGGCGGGCCGCCTCCACATCGCAGCGGTTTCCGCACTTGAAGCGCGCGCGCAACTCGACACGCTCATCGCCGAACTCGAGCAGGCAAAGGCGAAATCCGACGAGGCAGCCCGCCGCGCGGAAGCCGCCAACCTCGCCAAGTCGCGCTTCCTCGCGCAGATGTCGCATGAGTTGCGGACGCCGCTCAATGCCATCCTCGGCTTCTCGGAAGTCATGAAGAACGAAGTGCTCGGCGGGCACGCGGTTCCCGCCTACAAGGAATATGCCGGCGACATTCACACTTCCGGCGAGCATCTTCTCAACCTCATCAACGAAATTCTCGACCTGTCGCGCATCGAGGCCGGACGCTACGAATTGAACGAAGAGCCCGTCTCGATCCTTGGCATTGCCGACGACTGCAATCACCTCATGAAAATGCGCGCGACCAATCGCGGCATCACTTTGCACACCGTACTGGAATCGAACCTTCCGAAAGTGTGGGCGGACGAGCGCGCGGTGCGTCAGGTCGTTCTCAATCTGCTTTCCAACGCGATCAAGTTCACGCCGCAGGGCGGCGAGGTCTTTACCAAGGTCGGCTGGACAGCGTCGGGCGGTCAGTATGTCAGCGTCCGCGATAACGGCCCCGGTATTCCGGAAGAAGAAATTCCGATCGTCATGGCCTCCTTCGGCCAGGGATCGAACTCGATCAAGACGGCAGAACAGGGCGCGGGCCTTGGCCTTCCCATCGTGAAGGGGCTCATCGACCTGCACGGCGGCACGTTCACTTTGCGCTCCAAGCTGCGCGAGGGCACCGAGGTCATCGTCACCCTCCCCGCCGAACGTGTGATGGCCGCACTCGCTCCCGTTACCGACGCCGGTCCGCTACAGCCGAAACAACCCGAAAATACCCGGCATACTTCTCCCGCGCGCGTCTGATAGAATTCAATCATGTTCCGCAACGACAAAGTTCTCTGGCTTATCATCCTCGGGCTTGCACTCGCAGTCGTCGTGCTGATCTCGCATCACGACGAAGGCATGGTCGGCCCGATTCCGACCAGCGACTTCGCGAGCCTCGTGTATTTTTCCGCGCTTCTCTTCGTGATCGGCGGCAGCCTCTATGTGATGTTCTATGGCCGCTTCCACGAGATGCTGAAATCGATCGGCATCTGGGTCGGCATCGCGGCGTTGCTCGCCATCGTTTACAACTATCGCGGCGATGTCGTGAAAGTCGTCGATCGCGTTTTCTCGGTCGTCACCCCGGATCAGGATATTACCGCGAGCATCAATACCAGCATCCGCGTGCAGCGTTCGGACGCCGGCGACTTCAATGTTCGCGTCCATGTCAACAACTCGCCGGTTCTCATGTTGATCGACACCGGCGCGTCGAGTGTCGTGCTCACCGTGGAGGCCGCGCGGGCGGCGGGCCTGCCGGTCGATCTTCTGAAGTATGACGTCACTATTGAAACCGCGAAGGGGCGCAGCTTTGCCGCCGCGGTCGTGCTCGAAGAACTGAAGATCGGCAATATTGTCGAACGGCGCGTGCCGGCCCTGATCGTGCGGCAAGGCGATTTGCGGGTCAGCCTGCTTGGCATGAGCTTTTTGCAGCGGCTCGAATCGTTCGAGTTGCGTGGCATGCAGATGGTGCTTCGCGGCCGCCGCTGAATACCGCTACCGCTGTTCCCGCTTCCACCTCGCGGAACATAGCGTTCCGCGATGCGGAAACTTGTGCCGCGCTGTTGACCTCAAATTGCGATGATGTTGCAGTGAGCATGCCTTGCGGTGCGTGTCTGTTCGCGCTCGCAAAATCGCAACGTCGATGAATGGCAACAAAGACGTAAAATAACGACCTCAGGGAGGGAAAAGATGAAGCGTTTTGCGCTCGCAATGGCCATTGCGGGAATGGCTGCAATTTCCGGCACCGGAAATGCCTTGGCCCAGAACTTTCCGACCAAGCCGATCACGCTGATCGTGCCGTGGACGGCGGGCGGTGCCACCGACATCGCGATGCGCGCCATCGCGGAAGCTGCGAGCAAGCACCTTGGACAGCCCATTATCGTCGATAACCGCGCTGGCGGTTCGGGCACTGTCGGTCCGGCGACGATGGCGGCAACGGCAAAGCCGGACGGCTACACCATCTCGCAAATTCCGATCACCGTGTTTCGTCTGCCCTTGATGCAGCAGACAACATGGAACGCGGAGAAGGACTTTACCTACATCGTCCATCTGACCGGCTACACGTTCGGCGTGACCGTGAAAGCCGACTCTCCGTTCAAGACCTGGGATGACGTCGTGAAGTTCGCGAAGGAAAACCCGGGCAAGGTGACCTACGCGACGCCGGGCACCGGCACGTCGCTGCATATCGGCATGGAGCAGATCGCAGCGAAAGCCGGAATCAAACTCACACAGGTGCCCTTCAAGGGCGGCGCGGAAACCAATGCCGCCGTGCTCGGCGGGCATACGACGCTGCAGGTCGAATCGAGCAGCTGGAAAGGCCTCGTCGAATCCGGCCAGCTTCGCCTCTTGATGATCTGGACCGAAAAGCCGTCACCGAACTACAAGGGCGTTCCGACGCTGCAACAGCTTGGTTATCCCTTCGTCTTCGACTCGCCGTTCGGCATCGCCGGCCCCAAAGGCATGGACCCGAAGATCGTCGCAATCCTGCACGACGCGTTCAAGAAAGCGGTCGAAGACCCGGCCGTGCAGGCGACGCTCGCGAAATACGACATGGTGGTGAACTACAAGAACACCGCCGACTACACCAAGTTCGTGAAAGAGGTGACGGAGTCCGAACGTCAAGTGGTTGAAACGCTCGGTCTCCGCAAGAAGTAATCGCGAAAGAGCAAGCTCCGCCGGAAACGGCGGAGCTTTTTTCCACGATGCAACATGAACCCATGAGAAGCACCGGCTTGCGCAGCTCGAATGCCGAGTTGTGGGGTGGCGCGATCTGGCTTGCGATCAGCCTGTTCATCATCGAACAGGGCCGCAGGCTTGAAATCGGCTCGGTCAACGAACCGGGCATGGGCTTCATGATGTTCTGGATCGGCCTTTTCATGGCCGGCATGGCGCTGGCCATTGCTGTGCAGGCCGTCAGGACTGAAGGCCCCTCGGTTCGTTCGCTCTGGGCGGGCACGCAGTGGCCTAAAACGATCATCGTCGTCTGTGCGTTCGTCGCCTATGCCTTCGCGTTCAGCAGGCTCGGGTTTTTGCTCTCGACGATCCCGTTGATGCTGATCCTGTTGCGGGCGGTCAACCCCGTGCGCTGGAGCCTTGCATTGCCGATCGGCGTCGGCGTGCCGTTGCTGATCTGGTGGGTCCTTAAGTCGCTGCTCCAGATTCAGCTGCCCGGCGGCTGGTTCGAGATCGGGTAGCGCATGGACCTGCTCTCGCAAGTCGCCAATGGCTTCGCGGTCGCGCTGACGCCGGTCAATCTGCTTTATTGTTTCATCGGGGTATTCATCGGAACGCTTGTCGGCGTGCTGCCGGGCATCGGTCCGATCTCGGCGATGTCGCTGCTTCTGCCGGTGACGCTTTCCGGCACGCCGGAGTCCGGCATCATCATGATGGCGGGCATCTATTACGGCTCGATGTATGGCGGCTCCACGACCTCGATCCTCGTCAATATTCCGGGCGAGGCGACCTCCGTCGTTACATGTCTCGACGGCCATCAAATGGCGAAGCAGGGCCGCGCCGGCCCCGCACTTGGCATCGCGGCCTTCGGCTCTTTCATTTCAGGCACCGTCGCCGTCGTTGGCCTGATGCTGGTCGCGCCGCATCTCGCGCGCTTCGCGGTCGCCTTTGGGCCTGCGGAAATGTTCAGCCTGATGGCGCTCGGCCTCGTGATCGTGACGTTTCTCACGCAAGGCTCGATGCTGAAGTCGCTGCTCATGGCGAGCGCCGGCGTCGTGCTCGGCCTCGTTGGACTCGACAGCATCACCGCACAACCGCGCCTCACCTTCGGGCGGATCGAACTCTACGACGGTCTCGGTCTGGTGCCGGTCGTGATGGGACTGTTCGGTGTCGCCGAAGTGCTTTCCAACATCGAGCAAGGCGTCAAACGCACGATCACCGAAGCGAAAATCCGCAATCTCCTTCCCAACAAGGAAGACTGGCGGCGCAGCGCGGGCCCGATCGGACGCGGAACGGTTCTCGGCTTCCTGCTCGGCATCATCCCCGGCGGCGGCGCGGTGATCGCGGCGTTCGCTTCTTATGCCCTCGAAAAGCGCGTTTCAAAAACGCCGGAGCGTTTCGGCAAAGGCGCGATCGAAGGTGTTGCGGGACCGGAAGCCGCGAACAACTCGGCAGCAGGCGGCGCGTTCATCCCGCTCCTCACGCTCGGCATTCCGCCGAATGTCGTGATGGCGCTCTTGCTCGGCGCGTTCGTCATTCACAACATCCAGCCGGGGCCGCTCCTGATGGTGCAGCGTCCCGATCTGTTCTGGGGCGTGATCACGAGCATGTATCTCGGCAACGTCATGCTGCTCGTCCTGAACCTGCCGCTGATCGGAATGTGGGTGCAGCTTCTGCGCCTGCCCTACAACATCCTGTTTCCGCTTATTCTGCTCTTCACCGTGATCGGCGTATTCGCGAGCAGCAATAACGTCTTCGATCTCTACGTGATGCTCGCCTTCGGCCTGATCGGCTATCTCGGGCGCAAGCTCGGATACGAGGCGGCGCCCTTGGTGCTCGCCTTCGTGCTCGGATCGATCATGGAGAACAAGCTGCGGACCGCGCTGATCATCTCGGGCGGAGACCTGACGACATTCCTGACGAGGCCGATCTCTGCCGCCTGCCTTGCCGTCGCGCTGCTGTTGCTCGTGATGCCGCTCATTCCATCGCTGCGCAGGAAACGCGAACAGGTCGCGCTCGAAGACGGCAATAATTAGCGCAAGGCCGGACCGCTAAAACCAGCCCATCAGGCTCGCGAAAAAGCGCACCGAAACGATCAGCAGGAAAAGGGCGAAGGCGACTTCGAGCCGTCGGCGCGGCCAGGAGTGTGCCATCTTCGCCCCATAGGGCGCCGCCAACACGCTGACCGGTGCAAACAATGCGACCGCTAGGAACGAGACATAGCCGACCGAAAGCGGCGGCATCAGCGCCTGCTGCGGCCAGCCCGCGATCATGTATCCGATCACGCCCGGAACCGAGATCAGCACACCGACGCCCGAGGACGTCGCGACAGCACGATGGATCGAGACGCCGTAGAGCGTGAGGAAGAGCGCCGAATAAGCACCGCCGCCGATGCCCATCAGCGCGGAGATAACGCCGATGACGAAGCCGACGGCTACGGTAAGCCCTGTTCCCGGCAACTCGTTTCCGAGACGCCAGCTTTCCCGGCCAAACAAGAGCTTTATCGCCATCAGCGACGCGAAGGCGACGAAGAGGAGCTTAAAAACTTCCGCGCTCGCAAAATAAGCGATGAAAGAACCGATCGCGACCCCGCCGATAATCGGCAAGGCCCAGATTTTCAGGATACTCTCATCCACCGCGCCGCGCGCGCGATGCGCGAAGTAGGACCGGATCGATGTCGGCACGATCAGCGCAAGCGCGGTGCCGACGCAAAGCTGCATGCGCACCTCGTCGGCGACGCCAAGCGCCTTGAAGACCTCGTACATCACGGGAACGGAGATGGCCGCGCCGCCGATGCCGAGAAGGCCGGCGAAGATGCCGGTGAGCGCACCCGCGATCAGGATCGCACCGACCAGAACCGCGAACTCGCTCGCGGGTATTCCAAGGATCATCATGCGGCGCTTTGTGCCGGGATTTCATGGGAAAGGAAAGCAAGCGCCTCGCGCAACACCCATGCATTCGCGCCGCTCTTGGTGGCTTCGGTAGCAAGATGCCGGCGGTACGCGCGTGCGCCCGGCCTGCCGCGAAAGGCGCCGAGCAAATGCTTCGTGATGTCGTGAAGCCGGGCACCCGCCGCCAGTTCGCGGTCGATATAGGGCATCAGCTTTTCAAAGGCTTCCGCGAAACTTGCGACCGGCGCGGCTTCACCGAACAGCGCGGGGTCGACGCCAAGCAGTAGCTCCGGCACATCATAGGCGGCACGGCCGACCATCACGCCATCTACTTTGGCAAGATGTTCTCTGGCGTCTTCGAGCGAAGCGATACCGCCGTTCAGAATGACGGGATATTCACCGAGCCGCTTCTTAAGGCGAAACACGCGGTCATAGTTCAGCGGCGGAATATCGCGGTTCTCGCGCGGGCTTAACCCCTGCAGCCAGGCTTTGCGCGCATGCACGATCAGCGCATCGCTTCCCGCTGCAACCATCGCGTCGGCGAACTCGTCGAGCGCCTGCTCTTCGTCCTGATCGTCGATGCCAATGCGGCACTTTACGGTGACCGGAATTTTCACCGCTGCCTTCATCGCGGCGACACCATCGGCCACGCGCGCCGGCGCGGCCATCAGGCAAGCGCCGAAGTACCCGCTCTTCACGCGATCGGAAGGACATCCGCAGTTGAGATTCACTTCGTCGTAGCCGAGGTCTTCCGCGATCTTCGCGCTCGCCGCCAGATCCTTCGCATCGGAGCCGCCGAGCTGGATCGCAACGGGATGTTCTTCCGGATTGAAGCCGAGCAGCCGCTTGCGATCGCCGTGCAGCACCGCGCCGGTCGTGATCATCTCGGTATAGAGCCGCGCACGGCGCGACAGCAGACGATGGAAGTAGCGACAGTGTTTATCTGTCCACTCCATCATGGGCGCTACCGAAAAGCGCATTTCTGCTGCGAGGTTGCGGGGCAAGCTGGTCATCGCGGCTAGCCAATGGCGCATATCCCGCCGGGCAGCAAGGGCATGCCTGTTTCACAATGAAAACAGTTTTCATGGGACATAGGCTTGTGTTCAGATTATCGGCCGGTCTAGCGGCGAGATTCCAAGGAGGTTGCACCATGAAATTATACTATGCACCGGGCACCTGTGCGCTGGCCTGCTGGATCTCTCTGAAATGGGCGGGAGCGGAATTCGAGCCCGTCAAAGCAGATTACGCCTCGGCGGAATTCAAGCGGGTGAACCCGCTCGCGATGGTGCCGGCGATCGACATCGGCGGCGTGCGCGCCATGACCCAGTCGGACGCGATCATGAACTACATCATCGAACGGTTCCCGGCCGCGCGGCTTGGCGCGGATGACGACATGCTCGGCCGCTTCGAGTTCAACGAAACCATGTCGTTTCTGACCGGCGACTTTCACCCGGCATTCTGGCCCTTTTTCACGCCGCAGCGCTTCACGGTGAATCAGGAGAAGCAAGCGCTCGACGATGTCCGGAAGGCTTCGCATGCGCGGATCGACCGGGTGATGCAGCATCTCGACCGGCTGATCGGCGATGGAGAATATGTTTATCGCAACCGCCGCACGGTCGCCGATGCTTACGCGTTCATCATGGCGCGCTGGACGGCACGCCTGCCGAAGACATGGCGGGACTATCCGAATGTCAGCCGCCTGTTCGCGTGGATCGAGCAGGACGCTGCAGTCAAGGAAGTGCTCGACTTATCCGCGCGCTGACGAATCCGCGAACGCGCCTTAGGCGGCGTCCGCCTTTCCGTCGAAATGCTGGCGCGCGGTTTGAATTCTTCCGTAGTGGGTTTCAGTCCAGCGCACGAGCGTTTGCAACGGCTCGAGCAGCGACTCGCCCAACGGCGTCAGGCGATATTCGACGCTCGGCGGCTGGGTCGGGAAAACCGTGCGCAGGACCAGCCCGTTCCGCTGCAGATCGCGAAGCGTCTGCGTCAGCATGCGTTGCGAGATGTCGGGGATCAGGCGGCGTAACTCGCCAAAACGATATGGCTTCTCGGACAGCGAAAGCAGCATCAGCGTGCTCCACTTGTCGCCGATCTGATCCAGCACCTGCCGCACCGGGCATTCGGCAAGCGACTGGCCCGAGATGTTTTGCGCGCGCAGGACATCCTGAATGCCGCGGCGGGCGTTCGCAGATCGTTTCATAGCGGTTCCCTCAAAGTAACCAGCGCTCGCAAAACTGCCTTCTTTACGGACGCCCAATACTCTCGCATGTAGAGATGGTCTCTAGAAGAGACCATAGTACATATTTGCATATTTAGGAAACACCGTCATGTCCGGCCAGCCCACCCTTCTCGTCACCGGCGCCAGCGGCCAGCTCGGCCGCCGCGCCACTGAAATCCTGCTCGAAGCCAAAGCCGGCAAGATCATCGCTGGAACGCGCGATCCCTCGAAGATCGCGGACCTCGCCGCCAAAGGCGCGGAAGTCCGCAAGGTCGACTTCGACGATCCGGCGCTGGCAGAGGCATTCCGTGGCGTCGATCGGTTGCTCCTGATCTCGACCGATGCGCTCGACACGCCCGGCAAGCGGTTGCGCCAGCACGAGGCGGCAATCGCGGCTGCGAAGAAGGCGGGCGTTAAGCACATCGTCTATACGTCGATGCCGAAGCCCGAGCCCGGCTCGCCGATCACGTTCGCGCCCGACCACTACGGCACCGAACAAGCGCTCGAACAAAGCGGCCTGAGTTGGACCGTGCTTCGCAACTCCTGGTACCAGGAAAACCTCCTGCACTCGCTCCCGCAGGTCCTCGCATCCGGCAAGTGGTTCTCGGCGGCCGGCGACGGCAAGGTTGCGCATGTCGCGCGCGAGGATGCGGCTTACGCAGCCGCAGCAGCGCTCGCAGCGGAGCCGAAAGGCAACGCCCGCCATGACATTACAGGCCCCGCGTTGCTCACGAACCGCGAGATCGCAAAGCTCGCGAGCGAAGTAACGGGAAAGCAGGTCGAAGTCATCGACGTCACCGACGAACAGCTTGTGCAAGGCATGATCGCGGCGGGCATGCCCGCGTTTCTCGCGCCGGTCTATGCCAGTTTCGACACCAATACGCGCGCCGGCAATGTCGCAATCGCGCCGGGCGCAGTGCAGACGCTTACGGGCCGCGCGCCGCGCCCGATGAAGCAGTTTCTCGCAGACAACAAAGCCGCACTGCTCGGGAACCACTAGGCGGAATAAAGAGCGGTCTCGGGGGCGGCCTTGGGGCCGCCCTTGACGCCTCTGCCGGAGAGCGAAAAGGTCGTTTCCAAACCCGCGTCAGCGGCAGAAAAAGGAAACGCCACGTGCCAATTCCGATCCAGTTTCAGGGCCGTCTGTCGATCCCGGCAGTCGCCGCGCCCATGTTCCTCGTCTCGAATCCCGATCTCGTCGTCGAATGCTGCAAGGCAGGCATTGTCGGCACCTTCCCTGCGCTCAACCAGCGCTCCAGCGCGGCCTATGAAGAATGGCTTGTCGAGATCAAGGAACGGGTGGACCAGTACGAGCGTGATACCGGCAAGCTCGCCGCGCCCTTCGGCGTGAACCTGATCGTTCACAAGAGCAATCCGCGCGTCGAACCGGACCTCGAAATTTCCCGCAAGCATAAGGTGCCGCTCATCATCACCTCGCTGGGCGCGGTGAAAGAACTGGTCGGCGCGGTGCAAGGATACGGCGGGCTCGTGTTTCACGACGTCATCAACATTCGCCACGCGCGCAAGGCCGCGGAAGCCGGGGTCGATGGCCTGATCGGCGTTTGCGCAGGCGCAGGCGGACACGCGGGCCTGCTTTCGCCTTTCGCGCTCATCCCCGAGATCAGGAAGTTCTTTCCAAAAACAATCCTGCTCTCCGGCGTCATGTCCACCGGCCGCCACATCGCGGCAGCAAAGCTGATCGGCGCCGACCTCGCTTATCTCGGCACGCGATTCATCTCGACCAAGGAAAGCATGGCGGACGAGCGTTTCAAGAACATGATCATCGACACGAACGCGAACGATATCGTTTACACGGCGGCGATCTCCGGCGTGCACGGCAACTTCCTGATGCCGTCGATTGCCGCGACCGGCAAGGAAATCGATCTCAATTCATCGCACAAGATTTCCATCGAGCATGAAGGCCGCGCGTGGAAAGACGTGTGGTCCGCGGGACAAGGCGTCGGCTCGATCGACGACGTTCCCACCACCGCGGAGCTTTGCAAGCGCCTGATCCATGAATACCGCGAAGCGATCGAAGAACTCGCTGACGAGCGCGCCGCCATCGCCGCACAATAAACGAGACCGACAATGAATCCCGAAGCCTGGATCGATATTCCATTTCTTTCGCTTTCCGATCTCATTCGCGATCACGCGAAAGAACGCGGCAGTCACGCGGCGATCATTCAGGGTGAGCGAAAATTCGATTATGTCGCGCTCGACCGCTACATCGATCGCATCGCAGCGACCTTGCAGCGCGACGGGCTGAAGCCGAAAGACAGCATCGCGATCTGTGCCTATACCTCGATCGAATATCTCGCGGTGTTTCTGGCGGCCTTGCGCGCCGGTGTTGCGGTCGCACCGCTCGCGCCCTCCTCCACGCCTGAAACCATCGCGACAATGATTTCGGATTCGGGAGCGAAACTCTTCTTTCTCGACAAGGGCGTCGCGGAAGAGATCAAGCGTGTCGATAGATCGATCAAGACGCGGCGGATTGCGCTCGACGATTCCGATGCAGGCGAGCCTTATTCGAAGTGGCTCGCTGCGGAGGGCGCGAAGCCCGCGCATGTCGACGTTGATCCGCAGTCGGCCTTCAACATCATCTATTCATCCGGTACCACCGGCACGCCGAAAGGCATCGTGCAATCGCATGCCATGCGCTGGGGCCAGGTGCAGCGCGCTTCCGTCATCGGCTATACGCCGGATGCGGTGACGATGGTCTCGACGCCGCTTTATTCGAACACGACGCTCGTCAGCGTGTTTCCCACACTCTCCATGGGCGGCACGCTCGTCATGATGCCGAAGTTCGATGTCGAACAGTTTCTCCGGCTCTCGGAGAAGCATCGCGCGAGCCACGCCATGCTCGTGCCGGTTCAATATCGGCGCATCATGGCGCACCCGGAGTTCGAAAAGTTCGATCTCTCTTCTTACAAAATGAAGTTCTCGACCAGCGCCCCCTTCGCGGCGGACGTCAAGGCGGATGTCGTGAAGCGCTGGCCCGGCGGCTTGCGCGAATATTATGGCCTCACGGAAGGCGGCGGCACCTGCATGCTCGCAGCCGAGCTTTATCCGAACAAGCTGCACACGGTCGGACAGCCGCTGCCGGGACACGACATGCGACTGATCGATGAAAACGGTGAGGAAGTTCTGCCCGGAGAAATCGGCGAAGTCGTGGGTCACTCGCCGATCATGATGAACGGCTATCACAACAACCCGGAGAAGAGCCGCGAAACCGAATGGTTCGACAAGACCGGCAAGCGCTTCCTGCGGACCGGCGACGTCGGCCGCTTCGATGAGGATGGCTTTCTCACGTTGATGGACCGCAAGAAGGACATGATCATCTCGGGCGGGTTCAACATCTACCCGAGCGACATCGAGGCACTGATGACGCAACATCCCGCGGTGCTGGAAGCGGCCGTGGTCGGCGTTCCGTCGCTCAAATGGGGAGAAACCCCG
>DAORMJ010000002.1:0-15254 GCA_035440445.1 Xanthobacteraceae bacterium | reverse complement strand
CGGCAAGACGCAACGGCTTGCGCTTGTTGAAATCGTCGAGAGCTTACCCCGCAGCGCGATCGGCAAGGTGCTCAAGCGCGAGTTGCGCGACACAGTGAAGCTGCCTGAAAGCGCCTGATTCCGCCGTAATCCGCAACGCAACGGCAGGTTTCGCCGCACGCAATTCGCGCTTTGCTCGCGCGCGGCGAAGGACTAATGCTGTCCCCAAAGCTCATTGTTCGAGCATGATTTGTTCCGAAAACGCTTCATACTTTTCGGGATCATGCTCCGGGAGACAGCATGATGCGCGAAGCCGATGCCCAAGCCGTTCGTTTAAGCGAATACCGCCCTTACGACTGGCTGATCGACAGCGTCGGTCTCGATTTTCAGCTCGACCCCAAGGCAACGCGCGTTCGCTCGACCGTCGTAATGCGCCCCAACCCCAAGGGCCGCGCGGATGCCGCGATCGAACTCGACGGCGACGAACTGACTCTCACATCCGTCAAGCTCGACGGCCGCAGCCTGCGCACCGACGAGTACGAAGTCACGACCGCGCAGCTTACGATCAAGAACCCGCCGCACGAAAAGCTCACGCTCGAAATCGAAACCATCATCAATCCATCGGCCAATACCAAGCTGATGGGCCTGTTCCGCTCGAACAGCATTTATTGCACGCAATGCGAAGCCGAAGGCTTCCGCCGCATCACCTACTTTCCCGACCGCCCGGACGTACTCACCGTCTATACCGTGCGGATCGAAGCCGACCGCGATGAAGCGCCGATGCTTCTGTCGAACGGCAACCCCGTCGAGGCCTTCGGCATCGAAGGGACGAACCGCCATTATGCGATCTGGCACGACCCCTTCCCGAAGCCGTCTTATCTCTTCGCGCTGGTCGGCGGAAAACTCGATTACATCGAAGAGCCGTTCATAACCGCTTCTGGCAAACGCGTGATGCTGCGCATCTTCGTGGAGCCCGGCAAGACGCCGCTCGCCGGTTACGCGATGGATTCCCTTAAGCGCTCGATGTGGTGGGACGAGAAAGTGTTCGGCTGCGAATACGATCTCGATGTCTTCCACATCGTCGCCGTCTCCGACTTCAACATGGGCGCGATGGAGAACAAGGGGCTTAACGTCTTCAACGACAAGTACGTGCTCGCCTCGCCCGAAACCGCGAGCGATCTCGATTATGAGAATATCGAAGGCATCATCGCCCATGAATATTTCCACAACTGGACCGGCGATCGCATCACCTGCCGCGACTGGTTTCAGCTTTGCCTGAAAGAAGGCCTCACCGTATTCCGCGACCAGGAATTCTCCTCCGACGAACGCTCGCGTGCGGTGAAGCGCATTTCCAGCGTGAAGCGGCTGAAGAGTTACCAGTTTGCCGAGGATGCAGGTCCACTCGCGCATCCCGTGCGGCCCGAGACCTATCGCGAGATCAACAACTTCTACACCGTCACGGTTTACGAAAAAGGTGCGGAAGTCGTGCGCATGCTGAAGACCCTGCTCGGCGCGAAAGGCTTTCGCAAGGGTATGGATCTTTACTTCAAGCGCCATGACGGCGACGCGGCAACCATCGAAGATTTCCTCGCCTGCTTTGCCGACGCGAACAAGCGCGATCTCACGCAGTTCGCGCGCTGGTATAGCCAGGCCGGCACGCCGGAACTCGCGGTGCGCGGCAGCTACGATGACAAGGCAAAAACCTACACGCTCGACGTCGAACAGATGACACCGCCGACACCGGGCCAGAGCGCAAAGCAGCCGATGGTCATTCCGCTCGTGCTGGGTTTGCTTGACAAGAAGGGCCGCGAAATTCCGCTGAAGGACGAGAATGGCAAGACAGTAAAGGACAATCTGATCGTGCTCGATCAGGCTTCGCAGCGGTTCGTCTTTACCGGCATAAAGGAAAAGCCTGCGGTATCACTCAATCGGGGCTTCTCCGCGCCGGTCAAGATCTCCACGAATTTCGGCGAGGACAATCTGCTTTTCCTTGCCAAACACGATAGCGATCCGTTCAACCGCTATGATGGCGTCGCCCAGCTTGCAATGCAGAAGCTCGTCGCCGCGGCCAAAGGTGCGAACGAGCCGGCGACGGCGTTGATCGAAGCGTTGTCGAACGCACTCGACAACAAGTCGCTCGACGATGCTTTTCTTGCCGAACTTTTCGCGCTTCCCGAAGAATCCGATATCGCGCAGGAAATCGGCAAGGACATCGACCCGGATGCAATCCTGCGTGCGCGCCGCGCGATCAAAAGCGAGATCGGAAATGCCCTGCGGGAGAAGCTCGCCGCGCGCTATGAGAAGCTCACAAGCCGCGGCACGTTTTCGCCGGACGCGGAAAGCGCCGGCCGCCGTGCCTTGCGCAACACCTGCCTCGACCTGCTCGCCGCCGGTGGCAACAAGGCGGAGCTGGAGCGTGCGCTCCGGCAGTTCGAAGGCGCGGACAACATGACCGACCGCATGGCCGCGCTCGCCGTGCTATCGCAGCACGCAACGCCTGAGCGCGAGAAAGCGCTCGCGGCCTTCGAACAACAATACCGCGACGATCCGCTGGTCATGGACAAGTGGTTCGCGGTGCAGGCTCGAATCCCGGAAGCCGATGCGCTCGAGCGCGTACATCGGCTCATGAAACATCCCGGATTCTCCATGACGAACCCGAACCGTATGCGCGCGCTGATCGGGGTATTCGCCGCGGGCAATCCTTCGCAGTTCAACCGCCCGGACGGAGCAGGCTACACTTTCCTCGCCGACACCGTTCTGGCTTTGGACTCAAAGAACCCGCAAGTCGCAGCCAGGCTGCTGTCATCGCTCAAGAGCTGGCGGATGCTTGAGCCCAAGCGCCGGGCCCTTGCGGAGAAGGAACTGCAGCGCATCGCAAAAACACCCGGCCTTTCCCCGGATGTCACGGATATCGCAAGCCGATCATTGGCTTGAGTCAAAATCGCAGCGCGAGAAGCGTGAATTCGCGGTGGCGTTAACCGCGAGTTCACGACTCGGGAAAACGATTTTCAGCGCGTTGACTCTAGACAAATCACTTCGAAATCGATTCATATGAATCTCGATTCGGAGAGATGCGGCAGTCCCTCCAGATCACCTAATTTTGGGGCTCGTCCGGGGGGAGTCAGCGATGGCGCGCGTCCACGCTGCCAATACGACAGCGCATGGACATTCTACCCGCGGTCTTGCCCGCTCGCTGACGCATCCCAACTATCAGCGTCTGGTCGATGCCGAGCCCCTGCTCCGTAGAGTCGTTCCGATCCTCATCGTCGTGTTTCTGATGGTCGTTGCGCTGGGTGCGCTGGTGCAAGTGCTCGAACACCGGCGCGAAGCGCTCAGCGACGCCCGTACCGCGCTTTCGATGTATGCCCGCTTGATCGCGGAGGAGTATGCGCGGCGCATGGCCGCCAGCGAAGATGCGCAGGACGTAAAGAAAATTCTTCGCCTCGCGACGCCCGCGCAATCCGTTGTCAACGGCCGTCAGTTTCTGATCGCGGACGCAAGCGGAAAAATCATCGCTGCCGAACCGGAACTGCCGCAAGTGATCGGCAAACAACTGGTCGATCTGCTCGGCGCTTCGCAGCCGCTGACCGCTTTCGCGGAGCGTGCCGGCGTCATCGAAATCGCATTGCCGGATGGCGAGCGCACGCTCGCGACGGTTCGCAACCTTCGCGGCAATCTGGGCCAGATCGCCTCGCTCCAGCCGCGCGAGATGGCGCTCGACAACTGGTGGCGGGACACGCGCCTCACGGTAACGCTCGTCACCACGACCAGCTTCGTCCTGCTGATCCTCGGCTTCGCGTTCCACTGGCAATCGGCGCGGGCCCGCGAGGCCGATCTGATCTACGATAAAGTACGCGCGCGCATGGACACCGCGCTGAACCGCGGCCGCGCCGGGTTATGGGACTGGGATCTGGCACGAGGCCGCATCTACTGGTCGGATTCCATGTTCGAGATTCTCGGCTTCAAACCGCGCGACGAGCTTCTGTCGTTCGGAGAGATCGAAGCCCTCGTGCATCCGGACGACGGTTCGCTTTTCGAGCTTGCCTCGAACCTTGCGGACGCTTCCGACGGCGCGGTCGATCGCGCGTTTCGTATGCGCCATGCGAACGGCAGCTGGGTTTGGCTGCGTGCACGCGCCGAACTCGTGCAGGAGGGCGTCGGCAGCGGGCCGCATCTGATCGGTATTGCCTCCGACATCACCGAAGAAAAGCGCCTGCAGGCGCGCACCGCAACCGCCGACATGCGCCTGCGCGAAGCAGTCGAGACCGTTTCGGAAGCCTTCGTGCTGTGGGATGCGGACCGGAAGCTCGTGCTTTCCAACAACAAGTTCAAGGAACAGCACGGACTGCCCGACGATGCCGTCGCGCCAGGCACGCGTTACGAGCAAGTGATCGCCGCGATGAAGAATCCGGTGCTCCCCGCTTCGCAACAAGGCAGCGATGGCGGCGTCGAACTCTCCGACGGCCGCTGGGTCCAGATCAACGAACGCCTCACCAAGGATGGCGGGCTCGTCTCCATCGGCACCGATATCACCAAGCTGAAGCTGCACGAAGAACGGCTGATCCAGAGCGAGCGCGACCTCATCGCCAAGAACGCCGATCTTACTTACTCACAACAGCGCCTCGAATATCAGACGCAGCAACTCGCCGAACTCGCCCAGAAATTTGCCGACGAGAAAGCCCGTGCCGAAGAAGCGAGCCAGGCCAAGTCCGAATTCCTCGCCAATATGAGCCACGAACTCCGCACGCCGCTCAACGCCATTATCGGCTTCTCGGAAATCATGGAATCCGGGATGTTCGGCAAGCTCGGCTCGGAGAAATACTACGAATATTGCAGCGACATCCGCGCAAGCGGCATCTATCTGCTCGATGTCATCAACGACATCCTCGACATGGCGAAGATCGAAGCCGGCCGCATGCCCGTAAATATCGAGGCGGTGCCGCTCGGCGAGATCGTTTCGGATGCCATGCGCGTCATGTCAGTGCGCGCGGAAGAGAAGAAACTTCTCTGCCGCGCCGATATCTCCACCGACCTGAAACTCCGCGCCGACCGCCGCGCGATCAAGCAAATTCTCCTGAACCTCATTTCCAATGCGATCAAATTCACGCCGGATGGCGGACAGATCGCGGTTCGCGCCAAGGCATCCGGCACCTGCGCATTCGTGGTGATCGAAGATTCCGGCATCGGCATTGCGAAGGACGCGCTGAAGAAACTCGGCCGCCCGTTCGAGCAGGTCGAAAGCCAGCTCACCAAGACGCAAGCCGGGTCCGGTCTCGGTCTTGCCATCGCCAAATCGCTCTCCGAACTGCAAGGCGGCCGCATGCGCATCCGCTCCATCGAGAACGTGGGCACGACGGTTTTCCTCCGTCTACCGAAGATGCTCGCGAACTAATTCTCCGCTTCCGCATTCAAAATCCGCTCGAAGGTCTCGCGCACCCTGCTCTCGGTGTCGGCAAGATGCGCGTCAAGCGTCGCGAAATCCGGGAGCGCCCCCGCGCGCGCGAGCAAGGCGAGCAAGCCGGGCGTTGCCTTGGCGGGTTCGAAAGCCCCGTTCACGCAGAGCCGCAGGATTTGCGTCAGGTTGTGATAAAGCGTGACGGCGGCAAGCAGGACTTCGCCATCCTCTTTATCGAGGAGCAAAAGTTTCCTTGCTTTGTCGATCACGCGCGCCGTCTGCGTGTCCAGAATTTCCGGATACTGCTCGCCATGGATCAGCGAGAAATACTGGGCCAAGAATTCGATATCGATCAGCCCGCCTTGCGCGTTCTTGATATCCCATCGCTCACCATCGCCACGTTCGTCGGCGATCGCCTGCCGCATCTCGATCACGTCGCGCGCGATCATGCCGGGATCGCGCTCTTGCCGCAGGGCATCGGCTATCGCGGCTTCGACCTTTGCCTTGAACGCCGGAGAGGAAGACACGACGCGCGCGCGCGTCAGCGCCATGTGCTCCCAGGTCCAGGCTTCGCTGCGCTGATAGTTGACGAAACTTGCAAGCGATGTCGCAACCGGGCCCGAGCGCCCCGAAGGACGCAGCCGCAAATCGACGTCATACAGCTTTCCCATGTTGGTCGGCGTTGTCAGCGCATTGATGATCCGCTGCGTCAGCCGCGCGAAATACTGCGCGCCGTATAGCGGCCGCTTGCCATCCGACTCCGGCTTCTCCTCGTCGAACTCGTAGAGCAAAAGAAGATCAAGGTCAGAGCCCGCGGTCATTTCGCGGCTGCCGAGCTTGCCGAGTGCGATCACAGCCGTTTCCTGCTTCGCAAGCCTGCCGTGATTTTCCTCGAAGCGGCGCATGACCTCGCGGTGCAATTCGCGGATGATGACGTCGGCAAGCGTCGCATAGGCTTCGCCTGCCCGATTGGCGGAAAGCGCACCGGAAATAACTCGCACGCCGATCAGCACCAGATGCTCGCGGCCGAAGCTGCGTGTCAGGTCGAGAAAATCTTCTTCGCTCCGCGCCTGTTTGAGCAATTCCGACAGGCGCTGGCTCAGTATCTTCTCGGAAGGCACATCGGCGAAGAATGCAGGGTCGAGCAGTCCATCGAGCAGAGACGGCGCTTGCGCGATCATGTCGCGCAGGCGCGGCGACGTCGCAAGAATGCGTGCAATAAGTTGCACGAGATCGGGGTGGATGCGCATTGCCGCGAGCAGCCGTTCGCCGCCGGGAAGCTGCGAGAGAAAGCGGTCGCAGGCGAGCAGCGCAGCGTCGGGATTGCCCGAGCGCGACAGCGCATCCAGCAAGGCCGGCAAGATCGCCTGAAATTCCGAGCGTGCGGTCTCGGTCTTGAGCGCGCGATATTCTCCGGCCAGCCATCCGCGGATCAGGTGGCTTGCGGCAAGCGGCTCCTCGAAACCCATTTTCAGCAGCGTATCGAGTGTCTCGCGGTCGTCCTTTTCTTTCGGAAACACCAGCGCGCCCGACACGGCCGCGAGCGGCGGCGCATCCTCGAAGAGATGCGCATAGTGCGCTTGCACCCGGCGCAAATACTTCGTGAGCACTTTTGCGAACTCGGCGCGGTCCGCAAGCCCCAGAAAGCGCGAAAAGCGATCCAGCGCGTCCTCGTCTTCCGGGAGCGTATGGGTCTGCTCGTCCGCCATCATCTGCAGGCGATGCTCGACGCGGCGCAGATAGAGATAGGCTTCGTGCAGTTCATCACGCGCTTCGACGTCGATCCATTTCTCTTCGGCGAGACGCGCGAGCATTTCGAGCGTGCGCTTGCCGCGCAGTTCCGGAATCCGTCCGCCCGCGATCAATTGTTGCGTCTGCACGAAAAACTCAATCTCGCGAATGCCGCCGCGGCCGAGCTTGATGTTGTGACCACCCACTGCGATCTCGTCATGCCCGCGGAAGGCATGAATCTGCCGCTTCATGGCATGCACTTCAGCGATCGCCGCATGATCGAGATAACGGCGCCAGACGAACGGTGAAATGTTCTTGAGAAATTTTTCGCCAGCCACGAGGTCGCCCGCCACCGGACGCGCCTTGATATAAGCCGCGCGCTCCCAGGTCTGGCCTTCCCGCTCGTAGTAGTCGTATCCCGCCGCAGTCGAAATTGCGATCTGCGTGGATCCGGGATCGGGCCGAAGCCGCAGGTCGGTGCGAAAGACATAACCGTCTGCGGTGCGCTCGTTCACGAGCTTCAAAAGACTTTTCGTGATGCCGACGAAGAACTGCACCGGCTCGACGCCTTCGGCAAGCGGCGCTTCACGCTCGAAAAAAACGATGAGATCGATGTCGCTGGAGTAGTTGAGTTCGCCCGCACCGTGCTTGCCCATGGCCAGCACGATGTAGCCAGAGCCTTCGCCGGGACTATCGTTGTTCGGAAGGTTGATTTTTCCGGCCTTCGCGGCGGCAAGCAGAAGCCGGTCCACCGCCGTGTGCACGGCTTTGTCGGCGAGTTGCGTCAGCGCGTCCGTGACCTCGTCGAGCGACCAGATCCCGCCAATGTCGGCGAGTGCAATCAACAGCGCGCCTTCACGCTTCATCGCGCGCAGCGCGACCTGCGCTTCGGCATCGCTTTCGGCGTCCAGCGCGAGGCGCGCGTAGCCGGTCAGAATTCTTTGCGTCGCGGCCTCGGGTTCTTCCTCCAAAATCCGCAGGAGCATCGCCGGGTCCGCGGTGGTCGTCCCCCAGAGATAGGGTGACCCCTCGAACACGCCCTGCAACAGGGCGTCCAGTGTTTCGCTGCCGGAAAGAGCGGTCTTCAGCCGCGCGCCAACCTCGCCGCCTGCTTCTTCCACCATCCCGGAAACGGCGGCTTTGGCAGCGGCAGCATTTGCCACGCGGGGAGTTTCGCGCAAACGCGAGAGCAAGGTGCCGGGCGTTGAAGCCGGCGGGGTATCGGAGGCCTTCATGCCCCTCTAGTTTGGCCCGGCTCGGCCGGAATCGCGAGCGTAACCTTCAAGCCTGGTGAATTGTCTTCCAGCCGCAGCTCGCCGCCGTGGAGCTTCGCCACCGCCTGCGCCAGCGAGAGGCCGAGCCCGGCGCCGGGACGGGACCGGCTCGCCTCTAGCCGCACGAAGCGCTCGACCACCCTCGCCCGATCGGCTTCCGGAATCCCGGGGCCGCGGTCGCCTACGACGAATTCGATGCGATCTCCGGTTTTCTTCGCGGCGACGGTCACCTTGCTGCCTGCGATGGTGCCGCCGTGCTTGATCGCGTTATCCACCAGATTGGCGAGCGCCTGGCTGATCAGCTCACGGCTGCCTTTGACAGGCAGATGTTCCGGCGCGTCGATCGCGAGCCCCAGCCCGCTCTCTTCCGCGACCGGCTCATAAAGTTCGCCCACATCGCGGGCGACTTCCGCCGCATCGAAATCGGTCATGGCCTTTCGCAACTCGCCCGCTTCCGCCCGCGAGATCATCAAAAGCGCATCGAAGGTACGGATGAGATTGTCGGATTCATCGATGGTGGATTCGAGCGCGCGCCGCAGTTCGGCTTCCGTGTGGTTGGCGCGCAGCGCTTCTTCTGCCCGGTTGCGCAGCCTCGTCAGCGGCGTTTTCAGGTCGTGTGCGATGTTGTCGGACACGTGCTTGAGCCCGCCCATCAGATTCTCGATGCGGCCCAGCATGGCGTTGAGGCTGTTGGCGAGGCGGTCGAATTCGTCGCCTGATCCGGTGACGGCAAGGCGCCCGCCGAAGTCGCCGCGCATGATCTGCTCCGAAGTCGCAGTCATGGAGTCGATCCGCTTCATCACGCGGCGCGTGACGAAAACGCCACCGGCGATGCCGAGCAATACGATCACGACCACCGACCAGCGCGCGGGTGTGGCAAGAATTTGCCGCAGCCGCTCGCGCTCCTCGATATCGCGGCCCACCAGCACGCGAAAGCCGCCGATGAAGGCAACGCGCACCAGCGCCCTGCTATCGTGCTGTTGCGCGTCGGATTCATCGGTCCGGCGATAGGAAATTTCCGACCAGCCGGGGCGCGAGAGCGTTGCGTTGTCGATATCGGTCACGTTCGCCGCAAGCACCGCGCCATTGAACGACGTGACGATATAGAGATTCGAGCCCGGCTGTTGCGCCCTCGCCGACACGATGTCGATCAGCCTGCCGATGCCGGCATCGGCGTGAATGTCTTCCAGATTGCGGATTTCCGCATCGATCGTTTCGGTAATCTGGGAAACGACGAGCGCCTGCGTGTGGCGCGCAAGATAGCCGATCACAGCCATCGCGAAGATGGCGAATACGATAAGATAGACCGCGATGATCTTGAAGGCGGTCGTGCGGATCAGTTTACCGAGCGCCGTCACGGATTATTCTTCAGTGATTGCCGATGACCAAAGCCCTACCACGCGGCAAACTATTTGCTCCAGTAAACAGACACAAGTTACAATCCCTTCATGTGGAATCGAGGCAGGAGATGGCTCTTTGGGGAGACAGTTGCGGACGCGCGAACGCAAGCCGCGGGCAGCAGCGCCGCCTTTCCTCCGGAGTTCGATCCCGCCTTCTACCGGTCGAAATATCGCGGCCTTTGGCTAAGAGGCGATGCAGCCCTGCGCGAGCACTACGAGAAGAAAGGCCGCAGCCAGGGACGGATCGCGACACCTGCCGTGCCTCGCGAGAACTTCATAAAACTCGTGCCGCAACATTCCCTGCTTGAAATAGGCCCCTTCACCAACCCGGTGATGCGCGGACCGCACGTCCGCTATTTTGATCTTATGACCCGGGAGCAATTGATCGAGCGGGCGAAGACGATCGGCCTCGCTCCCCAAGCAATACCGGATGTGATCGATTTTGTTTCTCCCAGCGGAGATCTTTCAGTCGTCGATCGAAAGTTTTCGGCCGTCATCAGTTCGCATTGCATCGAGCACCAGCCCGACCTTCTGCATCATCTCGGCCAAGTCGAGAAAATTCTCGAAGACGACGGCTGCTATTTTCTACTCATTCCCGACAAGCGCTACTGTTTCGACCACTTCCTGCCGGAAAGCACGATCGCGGAAATCATCGGGGCGCACCGCGAGCAACGCAAAGTGCATACGCTGGCCGACGTCATCAAATGCACGGCACTTACCGCGCACAACGATGCCGTGGCCTACTGGAATGGAGAACCCGGCGAGCGCCCGATGGATCCGCAGCGGATACAGACCGCGATCCGCGCCTATGACGACGCAAAAGGAAAGTACATCGACGTGCATTCGCTCTATTTCACGCCGGCGTCGTTTCGCGAGATCATGGCGATGCTCTACGAGCTCGGGCTCACGCGCCTCAAGCCCGAGCGGGTTTACGACACGCCGGTTAACTGGAACGAGTTCTGCGCGATCCTCAGAAAGGTCTGAGCGCTCAGCGGCTGGCCGGCTCGCGGACCATGTATCCCGCGCCGCGCACGGTTTGCAGCAGCGGTTTGTCGAAGCCTTTGTCGATCTTGGAGCGTAGCCGCGAGACGTGCACGTCGATCACATTGGTCTGCGGATCGAAGTGATAGTCCCATACGTTTTCAAGCAACATGGTGCGCGTCACGACCTGACCGGCATGACGCATCAGATATTCCAACAGGCGAAATTCGCGCGGTTGCAGCACGATCTCCTCGCCGCCGCGCATCACGCGGTGCGACAGGCGATCGAGCTCCAGATCGGCCACGCGATAGACCGTTTCCGCGCTGTTCGGCGCTCGCCTGCGCGCCATGACCTCAACCCGGGCCAGCAATTCGGAGAACGCGTAAGGTTTGGCGAGGTAATCGTCGCCGCCGGCGCGCAGACCGGTAACGCGGTCGTCCACCTGCCCGAGCGCAGAGAGGATCAGCACCGGCATGGTTTTGCCGCGCGAGCGGAGCTCGGAGATCACCGAGAGGCCATCGCGCTTCGGCAGCATGCGATCGACGACGAGCACATCGAAGGTATCGTCGAGCGCCATGGCAAGGCCGGCCTCGCCATCATTGGCGACCTCCGCCATGTGGCCGGCTTCGCGCAGCGCTTTTTTCAGATAATCCGCAGCTTCGCGGTCGTCTTCGACGATCAGGAGGCGCATGTCATTCGACTCAAAGGTTGGGCCGTGTTCTCGCTCAAAAAAATTGGGGCGGAAAGCGCTTTCACGCTTCCCGCCCCCGGGTGCCCGCAGTCGGCAGGGGGCGATGGGGGTTTACGCCGCCACGGACTCCCGAAGCTCTTTAGCCCCTGCCAACCGGCAGGGTGACGAAGCGCGTTCCGGCCTGCGACTTCACGCGAAGCAGGATCACGCTCTTGCCTTCCTTGCGCGCCTTGGCGATGGCGTCGTCGAGGTCGGCCGTACGGTTCACGTTGCTGCCGCCGATCTCGATGATCACGTCGCCGGTGCGAAGGCCGCGCTCGCCTGCCGGGCCGGACTGATCAACGTCGGTGACGATGATGCCCTGCTGGCCGGCGCCTGCGACCTCATTGGCGGGAGCCACCGAGATGCCAAGCTGCGAGAGGTTGGTTTCGCGTGAAGGACGGTCGTCGCGATCCATCCGGTCCATGCGATCTTGGCGGTCTTGGCGGCTCTGGCGATCGCGGCGGAATTCGCCGCGATCCATGCGGTCGCCACGATTTTCCGAGTCATCGCGGCGCGGCGTGCGCTGCGGATTCGGGCGCGGATCGTTCGCAGCCTGCTGCTGGTCGGGCAGCTTCGCAAGCTTCACGTCGATGGTCTGCTCCTTGCCATCGCGGATCACCTTGATCTTGACGGTCGAGTCCGGACGGAAGGCCGCGATCTTGCGCTGCAATTCGCGGACGTTCTTGATCGGCGTGCCATCGACATCGATGATGATGTCACCCGACTTGATACCGGCTTTATCGGCCGGAAGATCGGGCTGCACTTCACCGACGAGCGCGCCTTCCTGCGTCTTCAGGTTCAGGCTCTCCTGAATTTCCTGCGTCACGGGCTGGATCTGAACGCCGAGATAGCCGCGGGTCACGTGACCGTTCTGGCGGAGCGCAGCGACGACGGTCTGCACCGTCTCGGACGGGATCGCGAAGGCGATGCCGATGTTGCCGCCGGTCGGCGAAACGATCGCGGTGTTCACGCCGATGACTTCACCCGCGAGGTTGAAGGTCGGGCCACCGGAGTTGCCGCGGTTCACGGCAGCGTCGATCTGGATGAAGTCATCATAGGTGCCTGCGCCGATATCGCGGCCACGCGCAGAAACGATGCCGGCGGTGACGGTGCCGCCAAGACCGAAGGGGTTACCAACGGCAAGAACCCAGTCGCCGATGCGCGGAGCAGCCGGCGCCATGCGAACCCAGGGGAAATCGGTGCGGCCATCGACCTTAAGGAGCGCAAGGTCGGTACGCGGATCGGTGCCGATCACCTTGGCGGGATAGGTCTTGCCATCGTCGGTCTGGATTTCGACCGTCGAGGCTTTGTCGATGACGTGATTGTTGGTGACGACATAGCCGTCAGCGGTGATGAAGAAACCGGAGCCCTGCCCCTGCGTGCGGCGGCGCGGCGTGCGGTTCGGGGCCTGGTCGCCGAAGAAGCGGCGGAAGAAGCGCTCCATGTTCGGCGGAATGTCGCCGGAGTCGTCGCTCATGGTCTGCGGGGTTTCGCCCTTGACGCGAACGCTGACGACGGCGGGCTTCACCTTATCGACGATGTCCGCGAAGGAAAGCATGTTCGCCGGCTGGTTCGTGACGATCTGCGCTTTCGCAGAAGATACGAAGGAGGCGATGTTGGTGCTGGTAACTGCGAAGGCTGCAAGCACCGCGCCGATTACCAGTCCGGTAACCAGCGAGCGGCGGGACGCCGGGATAGTCTTGTCCGACATTGGGGGTGGTCTCCGAAAATTCCTGAGCCCGTGGGGGAGCGGGCCTTTCGGAGTGGAAGCTAAGAGCGGCAGCCTTACGGCGATGTCGCTGGAAGATTACGTTTTTGTAAGGTGGGGAGAACGGTCAGGAAATCTCGTCCAGCTGCCGCTTCTCTTCCGCCGTCAGCGGCGCGGGGTTTTCGCGCCGCGGGAGGCGGAAAAGCCGAAGCAAAACAAGGGCTCCCGCGAACAACACCAGAAGCGGGGCCAGCCACAGGAGCGCGTTCTTCGCGGATTTTTCCGGCTCGAGAAGAACGAACTGACCATAGCGCGCGACCAGAAACTCACGGATTTGTGAATCGCTATCGCCCGCCTTCAGCCGCTCCCGCACGAGCAGCCGCAGGTCGCGCGCAAGCGGCGCATCCGAATCATCGATCGACTGGTTCTGGCAGACCATGCAGCGCAGCTTGGCCGAAAGCGCCCGCGCACGCGCTTCGAGCGCGGGATCATTCAAAACTTCATCCGGCTGCACGGCGAGTGCCGGGAGCGAAAGTGCAATGAAAGCTGCGAACATGAGCGCGAGTTTTTTCATCGACGCGCCTCACTCTGCCGGTGCGGCAGCGAGCGTCTTCTTTGCCGCCGGCTTCGGTGCGCCGACACGCAGGCGGCGATCCGAAAGCGAAAATACGCCGCCCAGCGCCATGACCAATCCACCGATCCAGATCAGAAGCACGAAAGGCTTCCAATAGGCGCGCAGCGCCACCGGCTGATCGGCAACCGGATCGCCGACATTGAGATAAAGCTGGCTTAGGCCAAAGGTGCGGATTGCCGCTTCGGTCGTGGTCTGACCGCGCATGACGAAGATGCGCTTGGCTGGCGCGAGTTCGCCGATCAGCAAACCACCGCGGCGAACTTCGATGATCGCCGCGATGTCGCGATAGTTCTCGCCCTTGCGCTCGGCCCAATGGCGGAAGCGAAGATCGAAGCCCGCGATCTGCATGCTCTCGCCGGGACGCACGGCAGCGACCTTCTCGACATGCCAGCCGCCTTCGGCCGCAACCCCGATCAGCGAAAGGCCGACGCCGAGATGTGCAAGCAGCGTGCCCAGCGACGCACGCGGCAGCCCGCGTGCCCGCGCAAACGACTCCGCAAGCGGTGCGCGGAAAAGCGCGATCCGAAGCGCATATTCCGTGAAGGCCCCGCCGAACGCGAAGAAACCGATGACGAGCGCGATCATCGGATAAAGCGGCCCGCCATTCATCACGAAGACCGCTGCAGCCCCGACCAGCGCAAGCACTGCTGCGAGCATGAGCCGTTGCGCGACGCCGGCAGCATCGCCGCGCTTCCACGACAAGAGCGGGCCGGCAGGCATCAGCGCGACCAGCACGAGCGCAAGCGGGCCGACGGTCGCGTTGAAGAACGGCGCACCGACCGAAATCTTTTCGCCGGTGAGCGACTCCAGCAATAGCGGATAGAGCGTGCCGATGAATACCGTCGCGGCGCAGGCAGATAAAAAGAGATTATTGAGCAGCAGCGCCCCTTCCCGTGATACCGGCGCGAAGATGCCGCCCTGCTTCAGTTCAGACACGCGCAGCGCAAACAGCGCGAGCGAGCCGCCGACGAAGAACACCAGAATGGCGAGGATGAACACGCCGCGCGTCGGATCGCTCGCGAAAGTATGCACCGAGGTGAGCACGCCCGACCGCACGAGGAACGTGCCAAGCAGCGAAAGCGAGAAGGTCAGGATCGCGAGCAGCACGGTCCATATCTTCAGCGCATCGCGCTTCTCCATCACCACCGCAGAGTGAAGCAAGGCGGTTGCAACGATCCACGGCATCAGGGATGCGTTTTCGACCGGATCCCAGAACCAGTAGCCGCCCCAGCCGAGTTCGTAATAGGCCCAGTAAGAGCCCATCGCGATGCCGAGCGTCAGGAACATCCACGCCGTGAGCGTCCAGGGCCGCACATGCCTCGCCCACACCGCGTCGATGCGGCCTTCGATCAGCGCGGCGGCGGCGAAGGCGAAGGCGATCGAGAAGCCGACATAGCCGAGATAGAGCAGCGGCGGATG
>DAORMJ010000001.1:198751-221765 GCA_035440445.1 Xanthobacteraceae bacterium | reverse complement strand
CGTCCAGGGCCGCACCCAGCGCGCCCATGCGGCGTCGATGCGCCCTTCGATCAAAGCCGCGACCGCAAAGGAGAAGGCGACCGAGCAACCGACATAGCCGAGATACAAAAGCGGCGGGTGCAGCGCGAGGCCAACATCCTGCAGGATCGGATTCAACCCCTGCCCTTCGGCAGGCGCCACCGCGAGACGAAGAAACGGATTCGAGGTCGCAAGAATGAAGAGAATGAAAATCGCCGCGATCAGTCCCTGCACGCCCAGCACGTTCGCGCGCAGACGCGGCGGCAGATTGCCGGCAAACGCCGCGATCAACGCGGAGAAAATTACCAGCGTCAGCGCCCAGAGCAGCATCGAGCCTTCGTGATTGCCCCAAACGCCGGAGATTTTATAGAGCAGTGGCTTGGCCGAATGCGAATTCGAATAGACGTTCGCGACCGAGAAGTCGGACGTAACGTAAAGATAAGTCAGCCCCGCGAAGGAAGCGGCCACGAACAGAAACACGCCATAGGCCGCAACCGGGGGAACCTGCATCAGCCGCGTGTCGTTCTTCCATGCTCCCCAGAGCGAGAAGAATGTCTGCGCGACCGCCAGCGCGAAGGCGATCGCAAGGGCCGCATGCGAAAGCTCCGCGATCATTGCTTCGGGGCCTCGTTATGTTTCCAGACGCCTTTGTCTTTCAGGGCATCGACGACTTCGCGCGGCATATAATATTCGTCGTGCTTCGCGAGAATCGTGCGGGCGATGAATACGCCGTCTTCGAGCACGCCATCGGCAACGACGCCCTGCTTCTCGCGAAAGAGATCGGGCAACATGCCTTCATAGCGCACGGGGATGCTCTTTTCGCCATCGGTGACGTCGAAGCGCACGCGCACGCCTTCCTTCACGACGCTACCTTCCTTCACGAGCCCGCCGATGCGCAGGCGCTTGCCGGGCGGCGGTGGATTGAGCGCAAGTTCGCTCGGACTTGCGAAGAAGGTGATGGAATCCCGCAGCGCCGAAAGCGTCAACACCGCAGCTCCCGCAAGAACGAGGCCTGCGATCGCAATCAAGGTGAGCCGGCGCTGCTTTCTCGTCATTGCTTCTGCTCGATCAGCCGCAGGCGGCGTTGCGCGGGAATCCGCCACTGGTCGTTATCGGTCGCATTTTCGACGATGCGAGACCAGTATTTTCGCGCATCGGCGAGATTGCCGCTTTGCTCGGCCTCAAGCCCTAAATAAAAAAGCGCGGGGGAAGATTTTTCATTCAAGGCAAGCGCGCGTTCGAACGCGGCCTTGGATTCCGGTGTGATGCGGCCGTTCGCGTTGCGGATGTATTCGCCGAGCGTGATCTGCCGCGCGACCGTGCTGCCGAGCAGTTGAATTGCCTTTTCCTGCGCGGCGATCGCATCGCCCGTCCGGCCCACGCGCAGATAAATCGGCGCGATCAGCTCCCAGCCCTGTCCCTGTTCCGGAAAGGCTGCGAGCCGCTCCTCGATGCGGCCGATGAGGATGCCGATGTCCTGCTGCTCGATCGGCTTTGCAAGCCGCTCCGCCAGAGGCGCATCCGGAAATTCCGGCGCACCAAGCGCGAGATATAAAGACAGGGAAAGTAGAGGCACGCCTGCGAGCGCCACGATCGCCGCGATCCGGCGGCGCGAGACGCTGGCGTCCGCTTTCGGTGTGTCCTGCGCAGCCGCGCCAAGGAGCCGCCGCGAGACTTCTATCTTCGCGGCGTCCGCTTCTGAAGCATTCAATACGCCGCGCGCGCGGTCCTGTTCGATCTCTGCGAGCTGATCTCGATAGACGGCCACGCCTGCGGTCTCTTCCGCAAGGCGAGGCGTCCGCGAAAGCGGCCACAGCACCGCCAGCACAGCGGCGGCGGTCATCAATGCAAGCAGCGACCAGAAAAGCATCATCTCTCCCGGCCGATGCTCCTAAGGCCGGGACGATTTCAGGTCAAAAGGCGTATCGGCGCAGTGCAGCCCTGCTCCGTCAGCCCTGCACCTGACTCCAGGTTCCATCCGGATTGCGGCAGGCGATGCCGCGCGCCGTCTGCGGACGGCCGTTGATATAGATCGTGTGGGTATATTCGCGGCAGCGCTGGAAGCTCTGATAGGCGTAAGGCGGCCCGGCCACGATGGTGCCGTAGGCGCCGCGGTCGCCACGCCAGCTGACCGGCGCGCCCGGCCCTTCGGCCTCGAGCGCCCGAAGCTCAGCTTCATAGGCACGGCGGCGGTCCTCTTCGTCCAGTGCGTTGCCGATCGCGCCGCCGACCAGTCCGCCGATCAGGGCACCGGCCACGACACCGCCGGGACCGCGATTGGCGCCGGCGCCGATCAGGGCTCCGGTCAGCGCACCGAGGAAGATCCCGTCCTGCGTGCGGGGTCCCGCATCGCCCGAACACGCGGCGAGAGACAGCGAAAGCGCACAGACAGTTCCGACGATCTTGGTTTTCAAAGCCGGCATCAAAGCCCCCAACTCCACACAGAAACAGGCGCAGCCGCCCGACAGATTTCGACCAAAATGCCCCCAGAATTCGGGCGAAAGCGGGGCCTCCTCAGGCCCCCGGCAGCACCAGCTCCGCGCGCAGGCCGCCGAGCGGCGAACTCCCGAGCTGGAGCGTGCCGCCATAAAGTTTCGCAAGTTCTAACACGATGGAAAGGCCAAGCCCGGTGCCGGGGGTGCTCTCATCGAGCCGCCTGCCGCGGTGAAGCACTTCCTCCCGCTCCGCGGGAGCGAGCCCTGGCCCGTCATCATCCACCTGAATGCGGAACGAGGCGGGACGGCCTGCCAGCGGCGCACTTAGCGCGAACATCTCGACATCGACCCGGGTTGCCGCCCACTTGCAGGCATTGTCCACGAGGTTGCCGAGCATCTCCTCGAGGTCCTGCCTTTCGCCGCGAAAGCGGATCTCCGGGTTGGTCTTGCTTTGCAGGGTCACGCCGCGATCGCGGTGAATTTTCTCCATGGTGCGTACCAGAACCTCGACCACGGGCGCGACGTCGATCGTGGTCGAAACTACCGCGACACGGGCAGCGATCCGCGCACGCTCCAGATGGCGCTGCACCTGATCGCGCATGACACCGAGTTGCTCGCGCACCTTTTCGCCGAGCGGCCCCTGCACGTTGCTGGTTTCGTTCACCAGCACCGAGAGCGGCGTCTTCAGTGCGTGCGCCAAATTGCCGACGTGGGTGCGCGCGCGGTCCACGATTTCGCGGTTGGATTCAAGCAGCGCGTTCACTTCTCCAGCGAGCGGCGCGACCTCTTTTGGAAAGTCGCCCTGCAGACGCTCGGCTTCGCCGGAGCGGATTTTTGCGAGACTTTCGGAAACCTTCTTGAGCGGCCGCAAACCATAGCGGATCTGGAACCAGACGATCGCCATGAAGGCGAGGCCAATGAACGCGAATGTCAGCAGCAGCGCGTCGTTGAAGTCGGAGACCTCGTCTTCGATTTCGAAAGAGTCACCCGCAACGAAAAGAAGAAAGCGGCCATCGTCGCCGAGATCGAGAAATCGCTCGACCGCGCGCAACCGTTGGTCATCCGGTCCCGCGATATAAGCCTGCCGCAGTCCGCCGTAGGTTTGCGGCGCTTTCAGGCTCTCGAGCGTAGGGAATCCCTCTTCAGGGGACGAGCGAGACGCCTTGCGTTCCTGCGGTTCGGAAAGTCGCGTGATCTGCCAGTACCAGCCCGAGCCCGGAATGAAGAAAAGCGGCTCGCCCAGCGTTTCGGGCTCTATGGTTGGCGTCTTTGGATTGTTCGCGATTTCCGCGACGATATTGCGCAAGTAAACATTGATGCGCCGGTCGAAGGCACGCTCGACCGCGTTGCGATAAAGCGTCGACAACACGATGCCGATGACAAGCAGCACGATCAGGCTGACGGCAGTCGCGGAGAGAAACAGGCGCCTTGCGAGCGACGGCGCTTTAACTTGCATCGGCGGGCGGCGCGAGCATGTAACCGAGACCGCGCACGGTCTGGATCACGTCGATGCCGAGCTTCTTGCGCAGACGGCCGACGAAAACCTCGATCGTGTTGGAGTCGCGGTCGAAATCCTGATCGTAAAGATGCTCGACAAGCTCGGTGCGGGAGACGACGCGGCCGGTATGATGCATCAGGTAGGCGAGCAGCCGGTATTCATGCGACGTGAGCCGCACCGGATTGCCATTTACCGAAACGCGGCTGGAGCGCGTGTCGAGCGTAACCGGGCCGCAGACCAGTTCGGTGGTCGCGTGTCCTGCGGCGCGCCGCAACAGCGCGCGAAGACGCGCGAGCACTTCTTCCATATGGAACGGCTTGGCGACATAGTCGTCGGCACCCGCATCAAAGCCCTGCACCTTGTCGGACCAGCGGTCACGCGCGGTGAGGATCAGGACCGGCATCATCTTGCCGTTGCGCCGCCAGGATTCCAGCACCGAGATGCCGTCCATCTTCGGCAGACCGAGATCCAGCACCACGGCATCATAGGGCTCGCTATCGCCGAGGTGGTGCCCATCTTCGCCGTCGGCAGCGGAGTCGACAGCATAGCCAGCGTCCGACAAGGCCGTGACAAGCTGGCGGTTCAGGTCGGGATCATCTTCAACGACAAGGAGGCGCATGGTGCTTCACAGGGCAGTTCAATTTGCAGTTCGATTTGGCGACTCGAACTGCAGGAAAATTCATGCCGCAGTGTGCCACCACGCCGCCGCGAAGTCAGCGGCAGCTGTGAAGCAGCGTTAAAGCCTAGCTTTCGAAGCCCTGAAAGGTCGCGAATTCAGTGACCTCCGCGCGGGGCGACCGCCATTGGTTAATGGCCGCGGCCTCGTCGGCATAGCCGAGTGCGACGCCGCAAAAGAGCATGGATTCGGGGGGAAGTTCGAGGAAGCGGGACACGGTTTTGTGCCAGAAGGTCCAGGCTTCCTGCGCGCAGGTATGAAGGCCGTAGCCTCGCGCGAGCAGCAGCACATTCTGGATGTGCATGCCGAGGTCCTGCCATTGCGGCGGACCCATGGTGCGGTCGAGGACAAAGAAGATGCCGACCGGCGCGCCGAAGAACTCGAAATTGCGGGCAAACTGGCGGTAGCGGCCCGGACGATCTTCGCGCGGAATTTGGATGCTCTCGTAGAGCAATTCGCCCACCTTGAAGCGGCGGGACTTGTATGGCTCCTTCAGAGGAGCCGGATAAACCTGATACTCGCTGCCCTCCGCGAGCGGCAATTCGCTGAGCCGCGGACGGATCAGACTTTTCAGTTCTTCAAGCCGCTTGCCCGCAATCGCGTGCACAATCCATGGCTGCAGGTTGCCGCCCGAGGGCGCGCGCGACGCACTCTGCAGAATTTCGCGGACGATTTTTTCGGGCACCGGATCGGGAAGAAAGGCACGGCAGGAGTAACGGCTCTCGATTGCTTCGCGAATGTGCATTGGACGAACCCTGTAGGAACAGGATTCATTTATATCCAAGCTTACCCGTTGTCATTCCGGGCGAGCACCATCCGGGTTTAACCGGGATGGTGCGAGACCCGGAATCCAGTAACCACCGACGATCGTTTGGGGTTACTGGATGCCCGCTTTCGCGGGCATGACGACTAGCGGGCGCGACGCCCCCTCGTCTGATCTCGAAGCGAAAGCCATTCGGAAATGGCCTCGTCTGTGCGGGGCGAATTGGCAGCGGCAAAGCGCTCGGCACGAAGCGCGCGCTCCCACTCCTTGCTGCGGGGAACGACGATCGGACAGACTTGAACCGTTCTCGGCGGCGCGGGCTCGCCGAAGCAAAGCCGCGCACCGAGGAGGATCACTTCCAGCCCGAGGCAAGTGAGGTTCATGCGCTGCCCTCCTCCAGCCGCGCGAGCACTTCCTCGCGACTGGCAATGCGCGCTGCGATTTCGGCAATCGCCCGCTGCCGTTTGAGTGCTTCAAGTGCGTGGTCGAGTTCGGAACGCAGGCGGCCCACTTCCTGCTCACCCGCGGTCTTTTTCTGCTCTCCAATCCATTCGAGCAGCAGACGCGCGAGGAAAGAAACCGCAAACCCTGCGATTGCTTCAAGCATTGCCGGAATTCATCTGCGAAAGCTTTGCCGAGATCTTTTCGGCGATCGCCTCCGGCGTCACGCCAAAATGGCGCACCGCATCCGGCACCGACTGCAGAACATAATTCACGGCCTCGGCGAGCACCGCACTTTTCAGATCCAGCGTTTTGCCCGCGAGCGTACCGCCGAGCTTTCCGAGCAAAAGCCCTGCGCCATTCGCGAGGGCAGTCTGCAGCGCCTCACGATGCGAGGCTTCGATATCGAGGCTGAACTTGCGGCGAAGCAGTTCCGCAAGCCACCCGACGATGGCTGTCGCAACCACGGAGACGACCGCCATCAGATAAGGCTGCACGATTGTGTAGAGCCCTTCGGCTACGATTTCGCTCTGCGCAAAAGCGGGAGCCGAAAACGAAAAACGCGGCCGCAAGGCCGCGCAGGAAAACGCGCTTCATGATGTCACCTGTATTATTGGAGATCAGTCGAGGCGAACAAAGCCGCCATGTACATAGCCGGTAGCGCCGAACGGCGTGACGACGCGCAGCCAGTTCGTAAGGCGGTCCGCATCCTGCACGTCGATGCGCGTTCCGTAAGGAATTGAACCCTTGATCGCAAACTGAATGCCGGGTCCGCCGCGAAGATTGAGCAGATCGGCCACAACCGTCGCGTCCGGCACGAAGGATGGCTTCAACGCGTCCGCTTGCTGCTTCGGCTCCGGCGTTATCGCGACAGCCTTCGGCAGCTCGCCGGCCTCCCCGCGCACGATCGCCTGCATATGCGCGAGCGGAAACAGCGGATTGGTGTCGGTCTTGCGGCCCGGGCAGATATGATAATGCCCGAGCACGGTACGGATCGCAGGATATGTAGCCTTAAGCGCGGCGTGCAGCGCGGCACTCGCCGCAATCTGCTTCTCCGAATAGGCGAGCCAGTAGTGATCGCCGTGCTCCGGCGTCGCGACGCGCGCGACACGAAACTCCGGGTTCTTGCTCGTGTCGATCACGCAGACGCCGGAATAAACACCTTCGCCGATCTTGCGCAGGTAACCCGGATTGTCGTGCTCGATGCCGATGGAGAAGGCGTTGAAGTTCTGACGGTTGCCATATTTCGACGCGCCCGCGTGCCAGCACTGCACGTTGAACGGCGCGAGCTGCGTGATGCCACCCTGCCAATCGATCACGACATGCGCCGAGGCCTGCGCCACCGGCATCGTCAGCCAGCCGATGTCCCCGGATGGATCAAGCGGATTGCTTGCGGTATCGTGATCGATAATCGTATCGGGGTTCATCAAGCCGGAGCGGTTCGGCGTTGGGCGGTAAGGCGCTTGTTTGCCGTTAAAGAATAAAAGATGATTTCGGATTTCGAGATTCATGCTCGTTCTTTCGGAATCAATGGAGGTGTAATGTCCAGATCCGCCGCGCGCTCCGATTCGCGGCCAATCGCTCAGCTGTGTCAGGGTCGATCCGCCGCAACCTCTTCGCATTCTACTTCCGCAAAAGCTCTTGACCACTCGGCGGAATTGCCGGGAAGCTTATCACCGACCGAACGCCCCGCCGGTGCCGAACTTTCGCAAGACGACAGAAATACCGACATGACCGCCGCAACCCCGTCTTGGCTGACATTCCGGTGATCCGGCTCGAAAAAACACGCCGGAGCTTGCGGCCCGGTAATGATCTCGTAGGCCGGAAAATAGAATACCCCGGTGTTTGCATTCACGACGTGCTCCGCAGCCACGCGCAGAACAGCCTTGCTATGGGTCGTCGCCAGCAACACATGATTGCCCGTAGCGGTTGCGGCAAGCGGAACAGGAGAAATGGATAAAATAATTCTCACGTCCGGGTTGATCTCCCGAAGCTCTTTGATGAAAGCATTCAGATCAGCGGCATTCTGCATAACATCAAAATTCACGAACGCATGAAGCCCTGGATCGAACTTGCCCGAGATCGTTCCCGGGCACGCGGGAAACACCATGCCGTCCCTGACCGACATCCACGCCTCCGTCAGGCCGAGCGTAAAGATAAACACGTCCGCCCGTTCGAAGGCCCGCTTTGTCTTCTTCAAATGCTGACATGTAAGGAGATCAAACTCCTCCTTTGAACGCGCGGCATATCTGAGGCCTGGTCGAAATGGGTCGATAAACGCTCTATCCATGATCCAGCAATCTTCGACTGGCTTCACGACGCCGACGCTCCTGCGCAGAAGCTGGAGCAACTGGCGCGGCGTATAAATGTTTCCGTAAGCCGCGGAATAGCTATCGTACCCATATTTCTCACCCGGCAAATCGCCAAAATCGGGGTGACGCGCTTCAGTTCGCAGATAGCGCAGGCCAGCGGACTCGAGATAAGGAATGAGGCTTGAAGCAAAGCAGCTTCCCGCAGATACGACTTCGTCGCCGCTGCGAATAAGGGGCTCATCCCGTTGGACGACGCTCAACGGATTCCAGTTCGCCGAAACAGCTCGCGACCAGAAAGCGCGATCTGGAGCGGAGTAATATGGATTAGAAGACATACTATCCGACCTCAAATTCCCGGTCGCAGTAGTCCAAAACGTATGCGAGCAAAAGGTTGCCGTATTCCAGATTGGCATGGGTTATGTCGCCCGCCCAGTATTCGCGAAGCAGGAACCCGTCTGCATCGCACGCGGCTTTTGGAACAGGAAGAAACCGGACACCTGCGGCTACTGCGGCTTCGGAAAGCATGTCCTGCACGATCAGCCACAATTTCAATCTAATAAACGGCAGGTTGATGGGAATATCGTCTCCGGGCGAAGCCCTGCTGTCCACCCAGACGCGAAAATGGGTCTCCGATCTTATAAACTGACGCAGTGCCGTTTCGTCTCTTTTTGGCGGAGGCGTTCCTACCACAAGAACGTTCCGCTTCTGCAGTTCCGAAAATTCGTAAAGAAAGTTCACCAAAGACGTTTTGAGCGGTTGAAAACGAGCACGCACAAGACTTTCTGGAACCAGGTCGAAGACCACCTGAATCGGCAACAGCGCACGTCGAGCCACCACAAAATCGAACGGCTGCGCAGGAAGAAAAAAGAAACGCGCGTTGTGCTCGTTACCTCCCCATAACAACGCTACAATACTATCCTGAGATTGGCGCCGTAACTCGCACCAATAATCCTCTGCTCTCGGCCAAGGGCCGATCAAGGCATCCACACGGGGGGTAATCCTGCGAATCTCAGAAACAGAACTCGCCGCTCTTCCGGTAACAGCATAAGCATGCGAATGCCCTGCAATGACCAAGCGCTTCATGCTGTTACATTCGCCCTTTTACCGCTCAGAAAATTTGACTGATACAGACGCTAACTTGATAAAGAAATCGGTGCTTTCAATTCAGAGTGAGTAACGACGCGGAGAAGTCGAGGATCGAAAACTATCAAGGGCGATTGTAAAGTGTCAAATATACAATCCGCCCGTCGACGTGGCTCCTGCGCTGCTGCCTGGAAGGTAAGTCTCACCGGCACCGGCGGCATACATGATCCCGTTCGCGGTCACGTTGTACCGTGGCCCCGTAGCACTGCCGACAAAGGTGTTGGTGTCTCCAATCACCTGCCCGCCCGCCGCCACAAGATCGTCGAGCGCGATTTCTTCCATATGTCTGCGCGCGGCCTCGGCAAGCGTTTCCCGCTTCGATGCCTCCGCCCGGTCGGCGGCATAAGGCGGCGGCAGTTCCGGCTCCTCGCCATAAATTTCGCGCCAGAGCCCGCGCAAGAAGCCAAGACAATCGCAGTCCACCCCTTTGCACGAAGCCTGATGACGATAGGGCGTGCCGATCCAGCCGCGTGCTTTGCCGACAATTTCTTCGCGCGTGATCATCGTTTCGGCGTTCCGTCATGGCAGGGCTCGCCCGGCACGGCATAGCCGACGACGAAGTCGTTGCCCGGCATATGCGGGAAGCCGCGGAAGTTCAGCGCATTTGCAAATTTCGCGCGGCAGGTTTCAAAGCGCTTGTCGCAACCGGCGGTGAGCGTGAAGGTATCGCCGGGCTGCATGGCCTGCGGTGGCACTTGCCACAGCGCGAGCGTCACGTGAGCGCTTTAGTTTCGATGCAGTTTGACTTCGGCAGCAACGCCGTCATTCGCGCCGCTCGTCCAGGTCAGCTTGCCGCGCGAAAACCAGTCATCGTCGAACGCATTGAGCCCCGTCGCTATAAAGAGTGCGGCACCCTGCACCAGCGCGATCTCGCCCGCCCCGCAAAACGCCGGATCGTCGAGATCGATCCTGCAGCGGCCATCGCCAATCTCGGCATCGCAGGATGCCGCGTAAATTCTTCCGGTTTCCTGATCGAGCTGATGCACAAGGCCACGGATCTCGGCGGCGAAGGCGGCACCCTCGCGGCGCACTTCGCCGATGTCGCCGCTGCGCTCCAGAATACGGTTCTCCGGGTTCGACCAATCGACCAAATAGAGTTCGACACGCGCGGCATCGTACTTCCCGGCGAGAAGATCGCCCTCCGAAATCGCATCATCCGAAAGCGCGCCGTGTAACTCGCTGCCCGTCACGGCTAGCCCGAAGCGCTGTTCGCTCTCGGTGCCTTCGAAACTGCCCGCGCGAAAGTTCGTGCCGCCGAACGACAAGTCTTCGTCGTGATCGGTGAAGCCGAGGATCACGCCGTCGCGTCGCGCAATCTTCCAGCAATGGCAAAGCGTGGTCGCGCCACCCGCAAGGTGCGCCGCGAGTCCTTCCGGGATCGTTCTCATGGCCGGATCTCGACCACGGGGATCGACGGAATTTCTCCGGCCGCAAAGGCCGCAAGATCGACTTCGAGAAAATCGGTATCGAAACGCACCGGCACGTCGAACAAAAATCCCGCGGTCACAACCGCGCCTACGGCCGGGATGCGCCCGGAGCGGAAGACGATCAGCCCGGTCGCGCTGTCGGCGTCGAAATCCACGCCCGCTTCCCTCTCATCGCCGTCAACCGCAACGCGAATGCTGTTTGCGACCGGCTTTGCAATCGGCCGCGCATAAGGCGCGTGCAGCGCGCCGTAGGTCTTCTTCAACTGAAAGCTCGCGCTCTCGCCGTAGCCGGTGCCGAGCGATTGATCGCGCGGCGACGGGGCCGCGCCGAGCATGGCGGAGGAATGATCGAGCCGGTCGCGCCAGCGAAAGCCGTAAAGCCTCCCACGTCGCTCTTCGAAGAAGGCGACGACATCGGACAGGGTTGCGAGCGACTTCACACCATAGCCCGCATTCCAGCGCCGCCGCGCGTGCGCCCAGCGCGCATTGCGCTCTTCGCGGCCTGATCCCGCCGTCACGATTTCCGTGCGCCGCTCAGGTCCGCCGCGTGCGCCGAGCGCAACGTCGAGCGGAAATGTCACTTCATGGAATGCAGGCATTTACAGATTCCGTTCCCCGCGCGCGACGGCACGCGCAATCATGCCGGAAACAAAAGCCTCCGAGCGGCGGAAGCTCGCTGCGTCCTGTGCTGTAATGCTGACATTCACGGCAAGCGGACGCTGCGAATTTTCGGCCCGCACGCCGAGGCGTCCGTCGCTGCCGCGCGCAAGCGGCAGAATCGCTTCCGCGCCGCGTTCGCCTGCAACACCAAGCGCGTTGCCGAGCGGAAAGTAGCTGGGTGTCGCGACGACGCCGCCTTTTGCAAACGGCGTAACGCTCGGAAGATTGCCAAGGCTGCTGCCGCCGCCCATGAGACCGGAGAACAGGCCGTTGAACGCGCCCGAAAGCCCCTGCTCGATCGGCTTGAACGCGGCGTTCAGGGCAAGACTTGAAAGCCGCAATCCGAGCGTGCGGATCACATCGCCGAAGCTCTTGCCCTGCACGATGGCTTGGCTCAGTGCGCGCGAGAAGGATGCGCCGAAGCCGCGCGAAAGCCGGTCGGCTTCGGCAAGCTCGCGGCGGAAGTCGCTGAGGTCGGCGTCGACCGAAACGGAGATGCCGTCGATTTCTGTCATGTGTTCTCTCTCAACTTCATGGTTCGAGACGCGGCGCGGAAGCGCCGCTCCTCACCATGAGGGTCTCATCCTGAGGAGCGAGCCACTGATGTCGGATTTATCCGACATCAGTATTTAAATTTACAAGTCGGCTAAAGCCGACTTGTATGGGTCGCGTCTCGAAGGATGTGCCCGGTCCGGAAAGCGCGCGATCAGTTCATTCAAGCTCTCGCGCGAGAGCGGCGCGTTTTGGCCGTGCAGCGCGCGTATGACGGCCGCGAGTTCGCGCGGCGTAAGCTTCCAGAATTCTTCGGAAGAAAGCCGCAGCACGCCGAAGCCGAAGGCCATCGCCGCCGCCCAGGGAAACGGCGGCGGGCTCGTCATCGCGGCTCGCTCACGCCGAAGGTTGCGGACAACAATTCGACGACGACGCGGACATAGCCCGCCGCACCTTCTCGAGACGCAAGCTGTGCCACCTCTTCGTCCGCGATCTCTTCGCCCGCCCCGCGAAGTCCAGCGCCAATGACGCGGAGCGCATCGCGCGCCGACAACTTGCCGCTGCTGAAACGCTCCGCGAGCGCGGAAAGATCGTCCGCGCCGAAAGCGGCTTCGAGCTCGGCAAGCGCGCCGAGCGTCAGGCAAAGCCTGCGCCGCCTGCCGCCGAGCTCGGCTTCGATCTCGCCACGGTGGCGGTTCACCATCACGCGGCCTCGAAGGTCAGTTCGCCGGCACTTTCCAGCGAAATCTCGAAATTCACTTCGCCATCGTGATTACCGGAGAATTCCAAAGCGCCGATCTGGAATGCACCTTCGATGGTGCCGAAATCCGGGATCACGATCTGGCATTCCGGCGAGCTGCCATTGAAGAAGGCTTCGCGCACCAATGCGTCCGATGCAGCATCCTTGAAAATTCCGGACGCCGACAGCGAAGCGCGCCGCACGCCGGCACCCGACAGGAGTTCGCGCCACCGCCCGGAGGATTCCGCATGTGTGACGTCCACTGTCTGCGCGTTGAAGGCGAGCGTCTTGCTTCGCAATCCCGCGACGGTGACGAAGGAGCCGTCGTCGTCGATCTTCAACAGTAAGTCTTTTCCCTTTTGCGCGGGCATTTTCGTTCTCCTTGCGCGATAGCCATCGGCTCAAAAATATTTGTCATTCCGGGGCAGCGCGGAACGCGCTGAACCCGGAATCCAGAAGCCGCTTGCGCAGGATTTGCCGTATCGCCGCTGGATTCCGGATCGCGGCTTCGCCGCGTCCGGAATGACAGCAAAAGGCGCTACGCAGGCTCCGTCACCGCACGCAGCCGCACGATGCCGTGATAAGTGCGGCCGTCGGCCTCGCGACGAATATCGGCGACGACAAAGCGCAGATTGGCAAGGTGATGACCGGCCGGGTTCAGCGGCGCATCCACGAGCGCCTGCAACAGCGCCCCCGAAAGCAAATGCGCCTCTCGGTGTCCGCCCTGTCGCGACCAGACATGCAAACTCAGCGCGTGCTCCTCGCCGTCTTCCGTGCACGTCGAGCGGTCAGACACCACCGCCTCACCGAGCGTCACGTAAGGCAGCGATGCCTCGCGCGGTGGCTCGTCGTAGATCTTCGCGCCGCCGAGCATGGCGGCAAGCGGGCCGTCCGCTTTCAACGCGCCGAAAATCGCGGCGCGCAAGGCTGCTGCCGATGCAGGCATTACTTTTTCCTTTGCGGTGAAACTGCGCGGGCGGCAGCGGACAAAGCTGCCGCCCGCATCGGCTCCCGCGCGCCAGCGGGAGGACTGGCGCGAGCCAGGGTGTTGCGGGTTGTTCAAGTGCTCCGAATTCGCGCGCCGCATCTTCCGGCGAAGCCGAGCCGACCAAACGGCGATGACCGAGGCTCTCGATTACAGTTGCAACGCCCGCGGTTCGCTCGACCTCGTTGCGCAGCGCCTCGGCCGCCGCATCCGCGACGGCGTCGCGAATATCTGCGTTCGACGCGCGCAGACGGCGCAGCCACACGCCCGCACGAAAAGCCGCGCGCAGCTTCACGGATGCTGCTCCTCGACCAGACATTCGATGTAGCGCCGCGTCTCGTCCGGGTCGCGGAGCGCACGAATGACGAAGACGCGCGTGCCGAGCACGAAGCGATGCGAAAGCGTCAACGATTCCCGGTGCCGAAGCGTGATGCGATGCGTGAGCACGCCGATCCGCTTGTCCGAAAGCATGCGATCATCGAACGTCGCGGGCTCGATCTTCGCCCAGATTTGCCCAAGCGGTGCGAAGGAGCGGATGACGCCTCCGGCGCCATCTGCAGTTTCTTCCGCGACTTCGAGCGCAAGCCGGTGACGGAATTCGCCGATGCCGCTCACAACGACACCACGCGATAAGGCGCGAGCAGTGCGGCGATGCCTTCCGGCATCGCAATGTCGTTATTCTCGTTACCGCGATATTCGTAAGCCCGCGCGAGCAAGAGCCGGATCGCCTGCAGGAGCGGTGCCGGCACATCGGCCGCCTCGCCGTAACCGGCCTCTACGTCGATTTCGATTCCGGCAAAGGGCTTCGCCGGATGAACGACCCTGCCGGTGTCGAATTCGATCATGCCCGGAGACGAGGCCGTGTTCGCAATAAAGACGTCCGTGTCGAGCGGCAGGCTTTCGCCCGCGGGATCGCGCAGCCGCGCCGCAAGCACCCTGCGTAACGGGGAAACCGGCGCGGCAATCACGCCGGAAGGCGGCCAGCGATCGAGCACGATCCGCCAGTTTTGCGTGATCAGGGCGCGGCGCGTGCGCGCTTCGACCTGAATGCGCGCCGCCGCGATCATCGCGGCAATCAGCGCATCTTCGTGTTCGTGATCGACGCGCAGATAGGTCTTCGCATCGGAAAGCGAGAGCGGCTCGCTCGCCGGCGGTTCTAACAAAATGGCGGCCATGATTTCGTCCAGTTGACAAGCATGAAGGCGCGCGCGAGATCAGCCCCCGCAGGAGTTTCGATGCTTCGCTTCGCTATCGTTTTTGCGGCGCTCGCCGCGTCGCTCTCGGGTGCCGCCGCGATCGTGGGCGCGCGCAATAGCGACGCGAGCGGCCAGCAGCACACCGTGCTCGTTACCTCGAGCGGACAGGATTGCTCCGGCACCCTGATCGCGCGCGATCTCGTGCTCACCGCAGGGCATTGCGTCGCCGGCGGAGGCGATTTCTCCATCAATGCCGGCGGTGTTTCGATTCCGGTTGCGCGGATCGTGTTGCATCCGGCGTTCCGCACCGACACCTATCAGACGCGCCGCCCCTCGCCGGACATGGCGCTCCTGAAACTTGCGTCTCCCGCGCCACGGCCGCTTCGACCCGCGCGTCTTTCCGCCGAGAAAGCGTTTCCGCCGCGCGGCACTTCCTTCATCATCGCCGGTTTCGGCGAAGGCCAGGAAGGCGACCGGCGCATCGGTACGCTTCGCGCGGTCCGGCTCGTCAGCAGCGGCACCACAGGCGGCATCATGCTTCGCCTCACCCCCGTGCCGGATACGCCGCCCGCTGGTTCGTGTACCGGCGACTCCGGCGGCAGCGCCTATCGCAACGAAAACGGCACGTTGATCCTGCACGGCGTCATCGCCTGGGCCGGCGGCAAGAACGGCCGCAACTGCGGCGTCGTCACCGGCATCGTCATGGTCTCGCTGCAGCTCGACTGGATCCGCGCGACGGCGAAGCGCCTCGGCTCCTCCATCGACTGAGCCCTTTCGCGCCGCGTCGCGCTTGCTACAATCGAAGCCGGGATTCGGGGCACGATGCAGAAGCCGTTACAAATTCGTCGTATTGCGCGCACGTTTGCGCTCGCCTGCATCGGCCTCTTCGCGAGCGCGCAGGCGCAAGCCATCGTACTCGGGTCGCAATCCTCGCTAGGGCGCCACATGGTTCGCATCGTCGGCCCGGCCGGCGTGCTGAATTGCTCGGGCACGGTTATCGACCGGTTGCATGTCGCGACTGCCGCGCATTGCGGCCCGCGCGCGGTGGATATCGGCGGCAAGCGCTTCGCGATCCTGCAACGCCTGCAAACCGCGACGCTCGCCAATGGCCGCGTCGTCTCGGTGCAAGGCGACGCACTCATTCTGCAATTGCGCGAGCCGCTCCCCGCAACGTCGCTGCCGATCGAAATCGGCACGCAAGGCACGGACGGCGACTTCCGCATCGCAGGCTATGGCGCGACCAAGGAAGCGTTGCGCGGCAAGCTCGGCGCATTGCACGAAGCGCCGGTCGTCGTGCTGCGTCCGTTTCGCCTCGTCGCGCCGGATCGCATGAGCGACTTCACCGCCAGCGCCTGTTTCGGCGACTCCGGCGGCGCGGTGCTGCGCAACGGCGCATTGGTCGGCATCATCACCCGCGCTTCGCACCCCGAGAAGGGCTTCTCCTGCGGGCATCTCACGCATTACGTGCCGATCACGACGGCGCCTTTTGCGGCGCCGCCGTCACCGAACGGAACGCATGTCAGCGCGGCAGCACCGGTGCCGCCGCGCCGCGTCATGTACCGGCGCGGATTTACGTCGCGCTGAACTTCAGAAGCTTGATCGCATCGAAGTCCTGCACGCCGCCGCCGACGCGCTTGGTCACATAGAACAGCACGTAAGGCTTCGACGAATAAGGATCGCGCAAGACGCGCACACCCTGCCGGTCGATCACGAGATAGCCGCGGCGGAAATCGCCGAAGGCAATCGAATAGGACCCCGAAGCCATGTTCGGCATGTCCTCGGCTTCCGCGACCGGGAAGCCCATGAGCGTCGCCGGCGCGCCGGCCTGTGCCGGCGGCGTCCAGAGATAATGCCCGTTATCGTCCTTGAGCTTGCGGATTTCGCCCTGCGTGCGGCGGTTCATCACGAAGGTGCCGTTCTGGCGATAGCCGCTTTTGAGCGCATAGACGAGATCGACCAGCGGATCGGACGGATTCTCTTCCGGGAATTCGCCGGCGGCACCCGAGATGATGAAGCCGAGCTTGGTCCAGGCCCAGGAGCTTTCCGCGACCTTGTCGTAATCGAGAAAACCGCGCGGCTTGTTGGTGCCGTCGCCATCGACGAAGGCCTTGCCCTCCTGCTCCGCGAATACGGTATCGACTTCGGCCGCGATCCACTCGTCGAGGTTGACGGCGGCGTCATCGAGCAGCGTCTGCGTCGCGGCCGGCATGGCGTAAAGCTCGACGGTCGGAAACGCGAGTTCGGCGAGCGTCGGCGACGCCGTGGCACTGCTGCGCGCGGTGGTCTCGCCGACCCAGCCGGTCGCGGCACCCGAAATCAGAAACGGCTTGCGATAGACGTTCGACGACACCTGCCGATAACCCGCAATCGCGCGGATCGGCGAGATGTTCGCGAGCCTGCGGCCGATTTCGCGCTCGGTTTCTTCCGGCACGAGATAGCCGCCATCGGCACCGGCGTTGGTCGATACCGCGAGCGCCTTGCCTTCCAGCCGCTTCAAACCGGACGACTCGCCGCTGCGAACATAGGCATCGAACGCGGATCGATGCTCGAGTTCGGCGCCGCTCGGAAAATGCTTCGTCTGCCCGAGCGACGGACGGCGTCCGCGCAGCACGAGCTCGTCGAGCACGCGCTTCTGTTCGGTCAGTGCGGAGTTGATGCGATCGACTTTCTCGCCGGTCAGCACATCGGCGGAGCGGCGCTCGATCTGGTCGAGACGGACATCGTTCTCGGACTTGAAGGCCTCGAACGAGCGCATGAAGTCATCGAAGGCCGCGGCGACTTCACCGCCGCCGGCCGATTTGATTTCGGGAGAAGGATTCAACAGTTGTTCCATAGGTTACCTCGTGGACGGATGAATGAAATCCGCCGCACGGCGGATGGTGGCAGCAAGATTGCGGGAATGCGGCGCGTCGCGCTTCAACGCCGCGACACGCGCGCCCGGATGCATCGGGAAGGTCACAACGCTGATCTCCCAAAGATCGATTTTTGCAATACGGCGGATGCCGGTCTTCGGATTGGTACGGCCTTCGACGGTACGAAAACCGATCGACAAACCGTCGATCGCGCCCGCGCGCATCAGCGACAGCACTTCCCGCCCTCGCGCGATTTCGGAAATGAGCCGCCCGCGCGCGAACAGCCCGCGAGCATCTTCGCGCAGTTCCAGCCACACGCCGATCGGTTCGGCCGGATCGTGCTGAAACAACATGCGCACGCCCGCCGCACCCCGTTGCGCGAGGCTCTCCGCAAAAGCACCGGGCACGATGAGATCGCGGCCGAGGTCGGCGGAGTTGAAGCGCGCGGCATAGCCGGTGAAGACGCCCGACGCATCGATGGACTTGCAGTCGAAACGAAGCGCTTTGCTGTCGTTCATGGGAAACAGCATCAGCGCTTCCTTTTCGTTTTGGGTTTGGCTTTCGCGCGCGGTGCGCGCTTTGGCTTTTCGGCTTTCTTCGCGGGGGGCGCGTGAAGCCGCTCGAGCTGGCGAACGAATTCGCGAAACACCATCGGCGCCTCCGGCGCCAACGAGCGGATGCGTGGTGTCATTTTCGGATTCCTTGAATCGTCTATTTCCTGATGCGCCGGTTAAACCGCGCGAGCTCGCGGACGAAGGCGTCGAAGCGCGCGTTCATTCTCTCTGTCATTCCGGGGCGCGGCCCGAAGGGGCGCGAACCCGGAATCCAGAGCAGCCTTCCGCTGGATTCCGGATCAGCCCTTCGGGCTGTCCGGAATGACGACTTTATTTCCTGACACGCCGGTTAAAGCGCGCAAGCTCGCGCACGAACGCATCAAAGCGCGCGTTCGCGGCAAACAATTCCCGCAACGTCAGCACAAGCATCGCGGACGACGCCGACGCCCACAGAAAGAGGGCCAGATGCGCGAGGTCGCCGCGCTCCGTGAAGGTGCGGATGAGATCACTCATAATTTATTGAACGTCAGACCGCGCGCTTCTCGTCGTCGGTCAGAAAGCTCGCATCTCCAAGGCGTTTCCACAGCGCCTCGCGTTCCAGCGACAACACGGGGATCTCGTCGAGGTCGGGCACGAGGCGCAAGCTGCCGCCGAAGCCCTCGCCGAGCCAATTTCCGAGTGATGCGAGGCAGAATTAACGACGACGCAAGACAGACGACCGTATAGGATCAATCGTGTGGCGGTTCTTCGTTGAGCGTATTCATAACTAGCTCGAAAAACTGTCGAACGCCTCGGTCGTCCCAAATGCGAAGTTCAGCATCAGTATTGAGGTATACTTTTTGCAGGTCCGAGTCGGAATAACCGCCGTTCAGTAATTCTTCGAGATAATCTTTCAAAACGGAACGGCGATCTTCATTCATGTGTAGCATTGCCCCGCGAATCCAGTCGCGCGGCTCAGGCCCATAGACCAAGAAATCCTGATGCAAATATAAGCAAAAGTCGTAAAACTCTTCCGGGGCATTCATGACAATCACCGGCCTGTTCTCGGATTAAAATTTCTTGGATACGCGCTGACGATTCTATAACCTAGCTTTGAGCGCGGATCGTGGATGATGTAAACGCCAACACTATAGGTTTTCCGAATTCTAACATCGGAATCCGGCGTTTCAAGGTAAGCCTCTCGCCCAGTTTCATAACCGAAACGCCAGGTGAGGAAGGCATCGGGTGATTGCCCCTTCGCAACTCGCGCAACTGCATCTTGATTGTATTCAATCGTGCGAAGAATGAAATTTCGCGCTGCTTCCGGAGAATCGAATGCTCCATTTCGATCTCTCCCTGTAGTCACGAATACACCTCGCAAGGTTTCCCTACGGATACGTGCAATCAATTCCTCATCTGTCTTATCTACATGATCGTCCAAGATATGTTTGTTGAGTGCTTGCTCTATGGGCAAGTTCTCGTTCTGCGCATATTGCGCGCCCGGCACCAGTTCATGCGGATTTTCATCCGAGAGCACGCCCTCGTTGCCGACGCTGTATCCCCCACTCGTCCACTGTCCGCCGTCAGGACTTCCGCCGGGCACGCGGGGCTGGTTGGGGTCGTATTTCGCAAGCAGCGTCATGAGCGATGCAGCAGGGATCGGTTCGTAGCCGACTGCCGCGCGCTTCTCCTCGTCAGTGAGAAAACTCGCATCGCCCAGGCGCTTCCACAGCGCCTCGCGTTCCAGCGACAACGCGGGGATCTCGTCGAGGTCGGGCACCAGGCGCAAACTGCCGCCGAAGCTTTCGCCGAGCCAAGCCCCTAACGCGGTCGCGATGCGCGCAAGCAACGGCACCACGGTCTGGCGATAGAACGCCCGGTTCGCTTCCGCATAGTTCGCATAGGTGTTGTCGCCGGGAATGCCGAGCAACATCGGCGGCACGCCGAAGGCGAGCGCGATCTCGCGCGTGGCGATGTGCTTCGCCTCGACGAAGTCCATGTCCTTCGGCGAGAGGCTCAGGCCCTTCCAGTCGAGCCCGCCTTCGAGAAGAAGCGGACGGCCGGCATTCGCCGCGCCCTGATAATGCGCTTCGAGCTCGCTTTTGAGCCGCTCGAACTGATCGTCCGAAAGATTGCCGCCGGCGGCGGAATAGACAAGCGCGCCGGAAGGTCTAGCTGCGTTGTCGAGCAAAGCCTTGTTCCAGGCGCTCGCGGCGTTATGCACGTCGAGCGAAGCCTGCGCGGCTTCCAGAGGCGACATGCCGTAATGATCGTCGAGCGGATTGAACAAGGTCAGATGCAAGATCGGCGCGGGCGTCTCGCTCATCGCGAAGCGCACCGACGAGCCGCCTGCACGATATTCATAAGCCTCGGCCCAGCCTTCGCTGCCCGGCACCACTTTCATGCGATCGGGCCTAAGCGCGTGCAACTCACGCACATCGTCGAGGATTGAAACGCGTTCGAGATAGGCGTTGCCGGAAACGAGCAGATAACCCGCGATTTGCTCGATCAGATCCGCGCCGGTCTGGCGCGGGTTGGGGCGCGAAAGCAGCGCGAGCAGCGGATGCTCGTCATGCTCCTGCGCGCCTTCATATAAAAGCAGCGGCACGCTCGCCGCCGCTTCCGCAATCATGCGCACGCTGCGGAAAGCAATTGGATTCTTCGCGTAGCCCTCGCGCGCAAGTGCTGCATAGTCGCGGGGCGTCCAGCGCGGGCGACCTTGCGAAAAGAGCGCGACCAGCGCGCCGGTGCGGCTCGCTTTTTCTTCTGGCACGCGCGCGGAAGCGCTCCGCGCAAAGAGATTGCGGAAGGGTAATTGCATTTCTGCTCCGATCTAAAGAGAGCGCATCCGCGGCGTCGCCTCGCGCGGCATCAACACCAGCGAAGTGATCGCCCAGACCAGCGCGTCGAGCCGGTCCGGCGAGCGTCCGTTACTCAAACCGTCCGCGCCGAAATCCGCCATTTCGTCTTCAAGCAGCGAAAAGGCACCGACATGCGCGACGCGCCCCTGCTCGTAGAGCGCGGCCACGGGCTCGGCACGCAACACCTTGCCGCGCGTCGCCCGCACTTCCGCGATCGGAACGCTCGCGTCGGTTTCCGCCAGCACCGCGCGCGCCATCTCGCCGCCCTGGTTCACTTCGACCACAATGCGATCGGCTTCGAGCCTTCGATACAGCGCAATCGCGCGGCTCGCCCATTGCAATGGCGACAATCCGCCAGCGCTTTCATCCGCGAGCACGAAAACCTTGCCGTCGTCATCGACACCGGCGGCCACGATCCCGCAGGCATCCGCGCCTTCGCGCGAAGACGCTGGTGGATCGATCGCCACCACGATGCGCGCGAGGGAGGGATGCGTTTCTACTCGCGCCCGCTCAATCCGCTCGCGCGGAAACAGACTGTCGGCGCGCGCCTCGATCAGTTCGCCATCTAACTCCTGCCGCCCGAGCCGTGTGCCCGCGTAGCGCGCGAGCATCTGCTCGAGAAACTGCGGCGCGAGCTGAAAGGCGTTCGCCTTCGTCGCCGTGCGGCTCAAGAGCGTCGCGGGATCGGCAAGCAGACGTTTTAACAAAGGGGTCGGCCGCGGCGTCGTCGTGATCGCCGCGCGCGGATTTTGCCCGAGCCGAAGCCCGAATTGCAGCATGTCGAATGCGGCTTCCGCACGACGCCATTTGCAAAGCTCGTCGCACCAGGCCGCCTCGAACTGCGGCCCGCGCAGGCTTTCCGGATCGTCGGCGGAAAACGCGTAAGCGACCGCGCCGTTCTTCCATTCGATGCGCCTGCGCGAAGGCTCCCACAACGGCCGCTCCCAGCGCGTATGCACCGCGAGCAGGCCCGACACGCCCTCGATCATCACTTCGCGCACGTCCGCCAACGTCTCGCCGACCAGCGCAATCTGCCGCGCGGCTTCTCCGAAGCACTTGCGCCCGAGCGCAATGCCCCTCACCCACTCGGCGCCGGCGCGCGTCTTGCCCGCGCCGCGGCCGCCGAGGATGAGCCAGTTTCGCCAGGCCGCCTCGGGCGGCAGTTGTTCTTCGCGCGCCCAGATTTCCCAGAGGCCGAGCAGCGCTTCGAAGTGCTCCGCGCGAAAGCCGCGCGTGACAATTTCAAGCGCTTCGCTGCCGCCGCAGTCGATCAAGCCGTTCCGCAAGTTCTCTGCGGAAAGCGTCGAGATCGTGGAATTCGTCTTGGTCTGTGTCACCGCCTGCATCTTCCGGCTGTTCGTCGCGCTGGAGGGCCGCTACTTCGCGCAAGGTCTTCACGAGGGTCGCGAGCGTGCGCGCCGCGCGCTCGGCATCGGTCGAGCGCAGCTTTGCCCCTTCGACGCGCGCAAGCACCGCCTCGATGGCGACGATCTCGCGCTCGACTGCCGCGCGCACGCGGCCGATCAGCGTTTCGTTCTGCGCAATCGTGACGGCGGGCGCGGCAACCTCGCGGATCGATTGCACCTCGGCTTCCGCCGCGCGGTCATAGTCCTGCATTCGCAATTTGCGCCGTTTCCAGCCCCAGAGCTGCACACGCCGGAGAAAGGTGGTGACGCCAAGCCCGCAGATGGAAGCAAGATCGCGCACGGGAACGTCCGTCCCCTCGTAGAGCTTGCGCACCTCGGCGATCTTCTCGGGCGGAATGACGATGAATTTCGGCATCGGCTTCCTGTAAAAGAAAAAAGCGGCCGGTTGTCCGCCGCCGCTGTATTTATCGGGATGGCGTTGCCGCCCGCCCGCTGATGCAATTTTGGAGTATGCCGAAACCTTACTCCGGCAGCGTCACGCTGTCAAGCATTAATTCCTAGGATTTTGTTCTTTTTAACGCCGGGTAGTTCGGATTATTTTATGAGGCGTGGCTTT
>DAORMJ010000001.1:176501-198741 GCA_035440445.1 Xanthobacteraceae bacterium | reverse complement strand
CCCGCTCGCGATGCTCGCTTCCCTCCCCCGCTGGCGGGGGAGGGATTAAGGGTGGGGGTGCTTGAGCCTTCCGGCTCCAACTTTTTCTTTTTGCTGGAGCCTTCCGGCTCAAGCTTTCTCTTTTTGCTTGAACCTTCCGGTTCAAGCATGGGCCACCGCACGATGTGATCTTCGTAGTCGCGGAGCCGCACCTTGCCTTCGATCGCGCCGACGCGGCCGCGCACGGAAATGCCCGCGGCATGCACGGTGTCCGGATCGCCAGAAATCAGCGGATGCCACCAGGACAGATCGCGGCCCTCGGCTACGCGGCGATAGCCGCAGGTTTTCGGCAGCCAGGAAAACTCCTCGCGCTTCGCGGGCGTGATCTTCACGCAGTCCTTCACGCGCTTCTGGCGGTTTTCGTAATCGGAGCAGCGGCAGGACTCGCAATCGAGCAGGCGGCAGGCGATGTCGGTGTAATAAATCTTGAGCGTGTCCTCGTCCTCGAGCTTTTCGAGGCAGCAGCGCCCGCAACCGTCGCAGAGCGATTCCCACTCCGCGTCGGTCATTTCTTCCAGCGCCTTGGTCTTCCAGAACGGTTCGGTCATTTCACCGGGCACGATACGAGGAACGCCGGAGATGCGTCAGCGCGATCCATCGACGCCGCGCAGGTCCCGGGCTGCAAGCGACTCGATCCAGCCGCGCAGCCCTAACTGGTCCCCGAACCAGTAAAATGCAAGCAGCGTGCAGAGCAGGATCGCGAAGATCACGCCGGCGATATCCGCTTTGCGGTTGTCTGCCGGAACCGCGGCCTGATCGCCCACGGGAACAACTTGCGCATAAAGCCGGGCCACGATGACGAGATAAAACGGCCGCACCAGCACGGCCGTCACCCCCACCGCAAACACGATCGGCACGGCAAGCACGACATAGAAATTGTAAACGCCATTCGGGCCGCCGACTGAATGGGCGGATGTCATGGCGTAGCTGAGACCCCCGGCATAAGCGAGGATTCCGATACCCCAGCAGATCATGCTGTAGCCCATCCGCACGCCGATGGCGCGCAGCGGATGCGCCGCCAGAACGGCGACGGAATCCTTCGCCGCGTCGAAAAATCCCTTTCCCGCCGTGAGCGCCGGCACGACGCCGATCGTGCCGATCTTCCACGCATAATAAAGCGCCTCGTCGGCGGGGGTCCTGCGGCTGTTCTTCCGCGGCATACGATCGAGGATCGCGTTGACGGTGATCCAGGCGTCGATGGTGGTGAAGGCCCAGAGCCGCGGCAGGTTTCGGTAGGCGTAGGAAAGGCATGCCGCGATGGTGGAGCGGCGGCCGGCGCTGCGCAGATAATGCACGGCGGTGATCGCGGCATTCAGGAGCGAGAGCGGATAGCTCGCGACCATGATGACGAGGAAGCTCCAGCCGCTCAGCGCAAGATTGAGGAGCGTGAAGGATATCTTGTTGTCCTTCTTGCTCACCTGCCGCCAGACGTCATCCGGGATCCAGTCGAGCATCTGGGTCCAAACCAGATAGGCAAGCGCGATCACGAGCCACTGCAGCATGGCAAAGAAGAGGATTTCTTTTTCCTCGAGGATCAGCCGAAACGCCGAACCGAGTTCTCCGAAGAAAGTCGAGAGGTTATTGTCCGACAGAATATGCGGCTTCTGGCCGGTCTGCTCGAAAAGCTCCTGCGCCTTGTCGCGCGCGTAATTGAGCGTGTCTCTTTCGGAGGCGAAGAACATGGGTGGCTTAAAAACTCTGACGAACCGTCTTCTTGCGATACAGTAGTAGAGAACCAAAAAAGTTTGGCCTATCCGACCGCCTTACGCAATCGCACCGAGGCCGCGAACTCGCGCGCGAAGTTCTTGCGCGATTGCAATCAGCTCTTTCAAAAGCAAAGCATCCGTCTCAAAGCTACCTTCATACTCGGCGAGATTCCGCTGCAAGTGACATTTGTCGAGAATGCGAACCAATTCAGGTTTGATGCCGAGCGTATGAGGCAGCACCTGAAACACAATATATCTCTTGTTATCGGGCCGAAATCCGTGCCACCGCAAAGCGGCAAGGCTGAATGCGTGCGCAGCGGCATAGGCTCTTGAGAACCGCCCCTGTTCGGAAAGCGTAACAACATCGGAGTCGCTTTAGAGCGGCTTCGCCAGCGGCGAACAATCCATCGAACTCGCGTTGCTCGCCCGGCTCCCGTTTCAGAAGACCCGTACGAGCGAGGTTGGCAAGTTCATTCGGCGCCATATCCCGCTCCGAACACGTCGAGTCGAGGCTGTTGCACAACCTTGTTGACGAACGATCCCTTCTCGGCTTTTTTCCGGCTCCATTCCTTCGTCGTCAGTAAAGTAGGATTGACCGAACGGTGCAGACTCTTTTCGGCTTTCTGCAAGGCTTTGAAGAGATCGCCATAACTCAGCTTGTCGCTTACGATCATCAGATCGATGTCGCTCGAAGCCGTATCTTGCCCTTTCGCGACCGAACCATATACAAAAGAAAGATCGATGCGCGGTTCGAAAGGCCTCAATGCGGAACGAATGGGTTCGATCAGGCCGACAGTTTTCACGACAATTCCCCGAAGCTCCTCGAAGATCGGAGATGCGCGGTTTGCCTGATAGGTCTTTCCGTCGACCCAGATCAATCCCGCACCGCGCAGCCTGTCGAGCTCCCTTACGACGGCTCCGTTTCCCGACTGCGCCAGCTTGATTACCTCGGAAACAAGAAAGCGGCGATCGGGCTGGCCGAACAATACGCCGAGCACTCGCAGCCGTACGCGCGGAAACAGCGCAATGCCGAGACCTTCGGAAGTTTTGCGAGAACTACCCATTTTGGGGAGAATAATCCCCAAAATGGGTAGTTGCAAGCTGTCGAAGATCCCCAGTGTCATCCCGTACGTTCGCGAGAACGTCGATCGCGAGTCCGATCGGTTAAAGAAGCTCGGACGCTGGATTCCGGCGAGGCAGGGAAGTGCTCGAGCGAGCGTTCGCCGAAACTGCCCTTGTAAAGCATTCTAATAGTTCAAGTATTTAGTCAAAACTGAAGTGAAGTGATCTGTGTCGGCGAAATAGTTGGGATAGGCCTTTTTAAGTTCGTTAACGGAACTTGCCGCGACCAGCACCGCCTGATTTTTGGTCCCCTGAAACTGCTTCTCTGATTCAGCAAATAGCTGTTGCGCCTGCTTAACGTGCTGCCTCTCAAACCCACGGACAAGCACTCGTCCCTCGGCCGGAAGCATCTGGATCAAGAACCACTCCTTAAGAGCGCCGCGCTGCCCCGTAATGTGTGAGGTCAGTTGTGCGTAAGAGCGCAGCCGACGGATCACCTGAAGCTCATTTTCCAGTTCACGAACCTCGCGCCACAAGGTCGCTGGATTGGCCGGAGCGCCGGGAACGATAGCTGTCCTCTCTAGACCGGCATGCACTGACCCAACGAGCCGAAAGAAACGTCTCCACTTAGAGGTACCCTTACCAAATTTCAGATCTTCGCTTGTGAATGCATCTACTGTTTCGACGCATGTGGCCCATGCGTGTTGCAGCTTAGTGCGCATCTGTACTTCGATCCGTAATTTATCCCACGGCAAAGAAGTCGCTTTGCCAGAGAACCGATACATATAATGAACGCTGCGGTACCCATCGTCTTTAGGCTCAGCGATGTAGTCGCGGACTCTAGTCAAGTCATGCCTAAGCGGACTTGATCGATAAACAAAGCGCAGAGCCTCCAAGCGCGGCATCGTGGAAACGACGGCGCGGCAGCCTCCGATGTCCTGCATCTGGGACATCTGCATAGTTGTTTGGCGGCCCAGCTTCCTGAGAATGGATGGGAGGCGTTTCAGCCGCTGAGCTGTAAGACCCGTCCGCTCCACTTTGAGAGCTCGATTGCGCAGCGTCATATGCAACGCGTTGAGGGGGTAACTGTGAGCAGTGCGCCAACTCCAAATGGCGTTGATAGCCTCCGCTCGTTCGTCGATAGTCAGACCAGTGTTGAAAAACCGCTTTCCAGCCTTATCGATCTGATTGGCAGAACTGGAAGGCTTATCGTAAGCCATTGTTTTACAGCCATTTTCATCTCAAAAGTGACGAAACCTGACACAACAGCGTGCGAGTCGCCAGTTGCATAACCCAGCCGTGGGTATGTGAAGCACGATATAACGAAAACATTCCTCAATGGGTAATCGCAAGCCCTTGCGCCGCCCCGCGTTAACCGCCCCCGGCGTCCGCAGTCGCCCATTACCGTCGGCTTTGCTATAATCCCCGGGCTTCCCGAGACCCTTTTATTTTCCGCGAGTTTCTGCCCCGTGGCCGATTCGTCCACCCCGCCCCCGTTCGGCAAAGGTCCGAAGAAAGACGCGCCGCCCTCGCGCGGCGGGCTCGGGCCGGTGCGGCAGTTCTTCCTCGATCTCGACGCGCGGCTGAACGCGGCACTCTACGCGTTCTGGGCGTGGCTCCGCGGAATCTGGGACGACTACTCGACCTTCATGGACCGCTTCCATGTCTCGGGCTTCCGCCGCGTCGCGGTCGAGGGGCTTTCGGAGGCCGCGACGCTCGGCACCTGCGGCGCGGTCTTGATGCTGGCGCTTGCGATCCCCGCCTTCAACGAGACCACCGACGAAGACTGGCTCAAGCGCAGCGAGCTCGCGGTTACTTTCCTCGACCGCTACGGCAACCGCATCGGCGAGCGCGGGATCCGCCATAACGACTCCGTGCCGCTCGAAGAAATGCCGGATCATCTGATCAAGGCTGTGCTCGCTACCGAGGACCGGCGCTTCTACGAACACTTCGGGATCGATCTCGCGGGAACGCTGCGCGCGCTCACCACCAACGTGCGCGCCGGCGGCGTGCTGCAGGGCGGCTCCTCGATCACGCAGCAGCTTGCGAAGAACCTCTTTCTCTCGAACGAGCGCACCATCGAGCGCAAGGTGAAGGAAGCCTTCCTTGCGATCTGGCTCGAGTCGCGGCTGAAGAAGAACGAAATCCTTAAACTTTATCTCGACCGCGCGTATCTCGGCGGCGGCTCCTACGGGGTCGATGCGGCTTCGCAGTTCTACTTCGCGAAGTCGGCGCGCGACGTCAGCCTTTCGGAAGCCGCGATGCTCGCGGGGCTCTTCAAGGCGCCGACGCGCTATGCGCCGCATGTGAACCTGCCGGCTGCGCGTGCGCGCGCCTCTACCGTGCTCGACAATCTGGTCGAAGCCGGTTTCATGACCGAAGGTCAGGTGTTCGGCGCGCGGCGCAATCCCGCGCGCGCGGTGGACAGGCGCGAGGAGCAGACGCCGAACTATTATCTCGATTACGCCTTCCGCGAAGTGCAGCAGATCGCGGCGAAACTGCCGCCGAGCGTGATCGAGCGCGTCTTCGTGGTGCGTACTGCGTTCGATCCGGCGATCCAGAAGACCGCGGATGACGCGATTGAGTCTTCGCTGCGCCAGTTCGGCCGCGACTATAACGCGAACCAGGCCGCGATCGTGGTCATGGAAGTCAACGGCGCGCTGCGCGCCATGGTCGGCGGGCGCGACTATGGCGAAAGCCAGTTCAACCGCGCGACCGACGCGCTGCGGCAGCCGGGCTCGTCTTTCAAGCCTTTCGTCTATGCCACCGCCTTCCTGAACGGCATGACCGGCAAGACCATGGTGCTCGACGGCCCGCTCTGTCTCGGCTCCTGGTGCCCGCAGAACTATTCGCGCTCCTACTTCGGCAACATGCCCATTTCCCAAGCGCTTACGCTTTCATTGAATACTCCTGCGGTGCGCATCGCGGGTGTCGTCGGACGAAACAAGATCGTCGATCTCGCACGCAAGATGGGCTTGACTACCGAGCTTCGTATTTCCGCGCCTCTGCCACTTGGTGCTGCCGAGGTTACCGTCTTCGACATGACGCAGGCCTATGCCACCTTTGCGTCGAACGGAAAGTATGTGCGTGGTCATGCAGCGTTGGAAATCCGCTCGCATACGGGAGAGTTGATATGGAGAGACACGACTGATCTCACGCGCGCAGAACAACTTCTCCCCGTCTCCGTGATAAATGAGATCAATCCAATCCTCGTGAACGTCGTCGAGAACGGCACGGCGAGGAGGGCGATATTGAATGGAATCCTATCGGGGGGAAAGACGGGGACAACCAATGCCTATCGCGATGCCTGGTTTATCGGCTTTACCGGCAACTTCGTCGCGGCGGTGTGGTATGGCAATGACGATTACCAACCCTTGCGCCGCATGACCGGCGGCTCGCTGCCCGCGATGACCTGGCACAAGGTGATGGAGGTCGCCCACCAGGGCGTGAAGCTCAATCCCATGCCGGGCGTGAACCGCGCGGCTCCCAAACGCGACGTTCCGCCGGTCGCGCAAAACCAGCAAAGCCCCGTGATCACCCGCCCGGCCACGCTGCCGCCGCGGGCGATCGACCAGTTGCTCAAGCTGGAGCGGACGTTCCGCGACGCCGCCGGAAACGCCTCATTGCCGCAGAACAACGGGCAAACGGCGACCGTGCAGACCACGCGGTAAAACCGCTGGAGTGGCGGCTGGCTCCGTGGCATTGGCTGCATCCTCAAAACTTCTCGATTCCGGTGCCTGACGTTTGCGCACGCTTTCGTTCATCCTCGCCCTGATCGTCGGAGCCGCAACCGGGCTCGCGCTGACATGGCATATGTCGGCCAGAGACAACGGCTTCAGCGCACTGGATATCGGCGTCTGGCGGTCGTGGCCGCGAAGTGGGACGCCGGATGCCGACCCCTATGCGCGCGCGAGCTTTGCGCGCTCGGGAGAGCTGCCGATCGGCCTCTCCGAAGGCGTCGCCTTCATCGCCACCACCGACGAACAGAGACAGGCCCTCGACGGGCGCTGCGTGATCCGGGTCAAAGGCAGGCTCCTCCCTGCCCGGTTCTGGACGCTCACGATCTATGACGGCCGCGGACGCCTTATCGAAAACCCGGCATCGCGTTACGGCTTCACCAGCACCGAGGTGACCTACGACGCCGATGGCAGCGTCGACATCCGGCTGTCGCCACGCGCCAGCAGCGGCAACTGGCTGCCGACTGCAGAGAGCGAGCGGATCATCGCGATCTTCCGTCTTTACGACATGCCGACCGGCGTCGCGCGCAGCGAAGCGGCGGAGATGCCGCGGGTCACGCAGGAGCAATGTCCATGAGACGGATTCTGCTCCCGCTCGCCGCGGGCCTCGTTCTCGGCGGCATCGTTCATATCCTCTCCATCTTCGCGATGCCGCAACTCGCGCAGAACGATGCCTATGCCAGGCTTTCGCGTTTCGGGAAGACCAACGAGATCGTCCAGATTCCCGAACCGACGCCGTTCGAACAGCTGTTGCCGCGGCTCGATCCGGCGTTCGTTTATGCTGCCTGCGTTTATGATCTGTCGCGCGGGCCGCTCGCTTTCAGCGTGCCTGCAACGCCCGACATGACTTCCCTCGCGTTCTATACGCGGCAGGGCCGCGTGTTTTATTCGCTGAACGATCGTGCCGCAGGCCGCGGCGCGATCGAATTGCAACTGATGACGCCGCAGCAACGCGCGCTCCTGCCGAGCAACAGCGAGATTACTGCGGCGGACCGGCTCATCGTGGAGTCGCCGTCGATGATGGGAATCATATTCATCCGCGCTTTCGTGCGCGAAGAAGGTGCACGACCGTTGCTGCGTTCCCGGCTTGCGAATGCAAAATGCGGGCCGTTCAACGCGCGCTAGCGCGACCAGCGCGTGTGAATTTCGTCATCGCGCACGCCACGAAATGTTCCATCCCAAACGCTGACTTGAGAAATGCACTCGCGCGATGCGTTGCGGCATCCGCAGGGTTTATCTGCATGGCATATTCTTGTATTGCAGTGGCTTCAAAATTCCGTCGCAGAACACATCGTTACGAAAGGACCATGCAGGTTGCTTGATAAAGCATATGAATTCACGAGCCAGTATCCAGCCCTCGAATCCATTGGCGCGATTTTTATTCTGTTGCTTGTCGCCTATCTGGCAAACTTCATCGTCAAACGAATTCTGCTGCGCGCCATCGATCACCTGCTGAGCAGAACTCCGCTCGGGCGCGACCGCGAAATCCGCGCGCAAAACGTAATCGAACGTCTCGCCAATATCGTTCCGGCCATCGTGATTTCGAGCGGCATCCCGCTCGTGCCGCACCTGCCGATCGCGGTGGCCACCGTGGTCAAGAACGTCGCCAACGCCTTCGTCATTCTCACGATCGCGATGGCGATCGCCGCGGCGCTCGATATCGGCGAGGCGATTTATCGCCGGCGTCCCAAGTCCGACCTGAAGCCCATCAAAGGCTATGTGCAAATCCTGAAGATCGGCATCTACGCGATCGCGACCATTCTCATGATCGCGACGCTGATTGATCGTTCTCCGCTGATCCTGCTCTCGGGCCTCGGAGCGATGGCGGCCGTGCTCATTCTGGTTTTTCAGGACACCCTGCTCTCGCTCGTCGCCGGCGTGCAGATTTCGTCCACCGACATGGTTCGCGTCGGCGACTGGATCGAAATGCCGGCCCTGAATGCGGACGGCGATGTGACGGAAATATCGCTCTATACGGTTCGCGTGCAGAACTGGGACAAGACCATCAGCAACATTCCCATTCGCAAACTGGTCACGGAGTCCTTCAAGAACTGGCGCGGCATGTCTGAATCGGGCGGCCGTCGCATCAAGCGCTCGATCTATCTCGATCAAGCGAGCATCCGTTTCCTCACCGCCGAAGAAATCGAGACCCTGCGCAAGTTTCGCTACCTGGAGCCTTATCTGCAGCGCAAGGAAGACGACCTGAAAAAGTGGAATGCCGAACTCGGCGGCTGGGCGCAGACGCCGGCGAACATGCGGCGGCTGACCAACGTGGGAACGTTCCGGGCCTATGTGGATGCCTATCTGCGCAATCACCCGCAGATCCACCAGCACATGACGCGGATCGTGCGGCAGTTGCAGCCGGGCCGCGAAGGACTTCCGATCGAGATTTACTGCTTCACGACGACCACGGCATGGAACGACTACGAAAGCATCCAGTCCGACATGTTCGACCACCTGCTGGCGCTCTTGCCGGAATTCGACCTGAAGGTGTTTCAGGACCCGATGGGAAGCGACCTCAGGCAACTCGTTGTCGCAAAGCCGGTCACGCGTCTGGCCAGCGCGCTATCCTAGATCGCCTGCATCAGCCGCGACGCACTTCCCGCGCGAGCTCTTTGCGCTGCTCGACAAGAAAGTCCACCAGCGCGCGGGTCTTCGCAGGCATGTGCGCACGCGACGGCACGTATATAAAGAAGGCGGAACGCGGCCTCGCCCACTCCAGCAACACGCGAACCAGCGTCCTCTCCCGAAGATACTGACGCACACAAAGATCGATGTGCTGAACGAGGCCGACGCCATGCAATGCAGCGCGCAACATGCTCTCGTCGTCGTTGAAGACCGCGTTCCCTTTCGGGTCATAGACGATGGTCTGCGTTTGCCTGCCGGGCGCGTCGAACGACCAGCGGTCGATCGCGCCGCTTGTGGTGAAACGATAGGCCAGACAGTTGTGATGTTTCAGTTCATGCGGCGTCTTGGGAATGCCATGGCGCTTGAAATAGGCAGGCGAGCCGACGATCGCCATCTCGAGCGGCGGCGTGATCGGCACCGCGATCATCTGGTCGTCGAGACTCTCGCCTAATCGGATGCCGGCATCGAGACCGTCGGCGACGATGTTGGAAAAGCCGTCATCGGTCACCAGTTCCAGTCCGAGTTTTGGATTGCGCGAAAGAAACTCCGCGAGGTGCGGCTCGATCAGTGAACGCGCGGCGACGCGCGATACGGAGAGACGGATCACGCCCGATGGCTGGGCACCCGCTTCCCGCAATCCCCTGACTGCGCTTTCGATGTTGGCAAATGCCGGTTGCAAAACGTCGAACAGACGCTGACCTTCCTCGGTCAATGACATGTCGCGCGTCGTGCGATGCAGGAGCCGCACGTTCAACTGCTGTTCGAGCGCCTTCACATGTTGCGACAGCGCCGCTCGTGTCACCCCCATCTCCGTCGCGGCTTGCGTGAAGCTGCGGCGGCGCGCGACGTGGACGAACCACGCCATCGAGGGAAGCTGCGAAGGGCCGGGGATCATACTGTCAAGTATTACTAAACACTGATGCAATGTCTAGGACGTTTATCCGGAACAATCGTCTGCCTATCTTTGCTTTCAAGACGGGCCGAATAGCGCCACCGCGCACAGGAACAGGTCGGTAAACATCGAACAGAGAGGAACTTCGCTATGGGCAAGATCACGTTCAAGAACACGAACAATCCTGCGATCGACATGTCGGCGGTGATCAACTTTCCCAAGGACTTCGATCAATCAAAATCCTATCCGGCGGTGATCGTCTCCCATCCCGGCGGCGGCGTGAAGGAGCAGACCGCAGGCACCTACTCGAAGAAGCTCGCAGAGCATGGCTTCGTCACGATCGCCTATGACGCATCTTATCAGGGCGAAAGCGGCGGCATGCCGCGCCAGACAGAGAACCCGTCCGTGCGCACCGAAGATGTCAGCGCCGTTCTCGACCATCTCACCACATTGTCCTACGTCGATGCCGGCAAGATCGGCGCGATGGGTATTTGCGCCGGGGCGGGCTACACCGCCAACGCCGCGATCAACGATCCGCGCATCAAGGCCGTGGGCACCGTCAGCGCCGTCAATATCGGCCAGATGTTCCGCAACGGCTGGGACAACAACATCAAAGATGCCGACGCCGAGCCGCTGATCAAGATGGGCTCCGACGCCCGCACAGCGGATGCCAAAGGTGGCGAACCGGCGCGCTTCCCCCTGGCGCCGCTCAACGAAAAAGATGCTCCGAACGAAGAGCTGCGTCAGGCCTGGGAGTACTATCACACGCCTCGCGCGGAATACCCGACTGCGCCCGGCTACATGACCGCACGCAGCCTCGATCAGATCATTCCTTATGACGCCTACAACAAGGCCGAAGCATTCTTGACTCAGCCACTCCAAATCGTTGCGGGCAGCGAGGCGGGCAGCAAATGGATGAGCGACGATCTCTTGAAGCGCGCCGCGAGCAAGGACAAGGCCATGCACGTCGTGAAGGGCTCCAACCACATGCAACTCTACGACGGCGAGAAGGAAATTGCCGAGGCCATCAGCGTGCTCGGACCGTTTTTCAAGAAACACCTGAAAGCCTGATCGAAACAGATCCGGCGGCGCGCGCTATCGCCGCGCCGCAACTCTCATCGAAAGGAGCTTTCCTTGTTATCGAGTCGAAGCCGGCGTCAGGGAACGCGCTAGCGTTTGAAGTATTGCGGGCCGTCCGCCTGCAGATTCGGATATTGCGGGCGGTCAGCCTGAAACGCCGGAGCGCTCATCACCGGAATTCTGGCGAGCCGCTCTTCGTAGGCGCGCAGCGCCCGTTCGGCATCGACCGCAGCCGGTGCGGGTGTCTTGATCAGCAGCCGCTCGAGCGCGAAACGATAGCCCTGCACGCGCTCGCCCAGCCTGCGATAAACCCAGCCGATCAGCATGCGGTTCTCGGCCACCCGCGCCATCGCGATCTCACGCTCCTGCGCGGTGATGCGTCCGATGCCGGCAAGCCCTTTTTCGCGCACGGTATCCATATCGACGACGCGCTGCGCAACCGTGAAGAAGGGCGTCACGCGAACGCTGTCGGCGCGAATGTCGTCGATCAGCCGCGAATAGCGCGCGGTCGCCGAGCGATACGGTACGTCGATCAGCGAACTGGCATAGCTCTCGACGGAGAATGGCGGATTGCTGTTGGGCAGCACGCGGGACTGATGCAGGTCCGCAAGCGTGACGAGCCACTTCTGTCTCGTGATCGGCGGTGCGATGAGCGCATAGGCGAGATCGCGCAGCGTGCGCTCGTCATCGGTCATCGGCGCGTTGGACACCGGCTCGCCGCGCCGCTGCGCCGCATAGGCTCCGACAACCGGGAGCATCTCATCGTGAAAATAGGAAGGATTGGGACGGTCGAAATCGCCTACCCGCGCGCAGGCGCTCAGGAGCGCTGCCGAAAGGAGCGCGACAGTCAATCTTATCGGCGATCTCGCCAGCACTTCACGCCGGCTGCTTGGTGCGCCGGCGCGGTCGCGTACCGCTGCGCGTGCGGGTCTTGGGCTGAGACTTCTTAGAAGCCTTGCCGCTCGCGCGTTCGATGCGGACGACCGGGAGCACGACAATCGCTGCACTCTCGCCTGCCCTCGCCACCGGCGGAACGGCCCGCGCACGTTCCAGCGGAAATCTGACCAACAAACCCATCACGGCCTCCTTGGGCCCTGCGTCTGCGAATACCCAAGGTGCAAGTAACGGACAGGTAGGGTTAACAGCGTGTTAACGCATCGAAGTTGAATCAGGCGTCGTTCTATTGCCGCGCGAGCAACAGAAAGTTCCTGCCGCCGCGATCCTCGACCTCGACGAGCCACAGGTCAGGATCGAACTTCTGCTCCCGCAGGATCCGCGCTTCGACATCGGCTTCGGCGACGAAGGCCGCTGCGAAGAACGGCGCGAACAAATGATCGGAAGGCCGCGCATCGTCGAAAGCGGTTTGCGGCGCCGGTCCGAAAAGAGCCGCGGTGCCGTCGAGCTTCGAAATCTTCACGAAGATAGCGCCCGCTTCCTCCGCGCCGCGGCGGCGGACGACGGCATAACTGCCTTCGGCGTTGCACCGGCGGACATAGGCCGCGACCCAGATGGCACTCTTCAGACGCACGCGCGTGACCTTACGGCAGGAAGCAGATCACGAAGCAGTAATCTGAACGGGCCGCGATGACCAGAATCAATCGATCGGCGTGCCGTTGACGGAAGCGAGCTTGGTGAAAAGGTTATCGGACATCAGTCCGGTGACCGGCATTCGCCAGTCGCGCTCGAAGCGCTCGATCGCGTCTTTCGTGTCCGGGCTGAAGGTGCCGGTCAGCCGGATCGGTCCGTAGCCAAGCCGCGCCAGCGCCCGCTGCAGCGAAAGAATGCGAAGGGATTTTCCCTCGTTCTGCGCGGGGGTGGTGATCGAGCCGGTGACGTCGCTCTTGACCGGGGTCTTGCGGATCATGTTCAGGAGTGCGTCGTTGGGCTCGAGCGTATTCTGGCCGCCCTTGCCCTTCTGGAAATCGCGGATGGCCTGTTCGGTGCGCGGGCCCGGCACGCCATCGACCGCGCCATTATAAAACCCGCGGACGGAAAGCTCGCGCTGAATGTTCTGGATCAGATCGTTCATGTTGCGCGCCGGCGCATCGGCCGGACGGCGCTGCGGCGTCGGCGCGTCGTCGTTGCCCGAAATCAGGCGTTCGAGCGTGGCGGGCGCAGTATTCTGCTGGAAGGCAACGGCATTGACGACCACAGCCAGTGACGCGGCGGTCGCTACTGCAAGCGCAACCGTATCGGTGATGCGCCGAGGCAGCAGCAATCCCAATGCGCGGCGCAGCAGCGAGCGGCGCTTTGGTGCGGCCTCGAAGTCGTCTTCCTGATCCTGACGCGCGCGGCGTGCGGGGCTGCGTTTACGCACTTTTCCTGACCTTCATTTCGTCGCGCATGGAATGAACCGTGCGCTGGGGGAATTTCGTGACCTGACTCGTACCGATGGCCTTGGCCGCGGAGTGACAGTCGAGCGGCAGCCGCACCGATACCTTGGTACCCTTCCGCAGGCGGCTTTCGATCTGGACCGTGCCGCCATGGAGCTTCACAAGCCCCATCACTACCGAGAGACCGAGGCCGGTGCCTTCATACATGCGGTCGTAAGACGAGCGGCCCTGGAAGAACGGATCGCCGAGACGGGCGAGATCCGCTTCGGGAATGCCGACACCGGTGTCGCACACGACCAGTTCGAGCATGCCGCCGGACGAACGCGCCGTCATATCGACCTTGCCGCCGGCTTCGGTGAACTTGATCGCGTTCGAGACGAGATTGATCACCACCTGCCGGAACGCGCGGGGGTCCGCGTTGATTTCGGGAAGATCGCCCGCGACGTCTGCGAAAAGCTGAATCCCCGCCTGCTCGGCGCGCAGCGAAAGCATCTTGCGGCAGTTCTCTATCAAGGGCCGCACGGCGAAGGGCTCCGTCACGATCTCGAAATGCCCCGCTTCGATCCGCGACATATCGAGAATGCCGTTCACGACCGCGAGCAGATGATCGCCTGAATCGCGGATCAGCCGCGCGTAATCCTGCCTGCGCGCGGCGTCGAGCTTCATTTCCTCTTCGCGCGCGAGCATTTCCGAGAAGCCGATGATCGCGTTCAGCGGCGTGCGCAACTCGTGGCTTACGGTCGCGAGGAACTTGCTCTTGGCGTCGTTCGCGCGTTCGGCATCGCTGCGCGCATGGTCCAGCGCAAGCGCGTCGGCCTTGCGGCGCGAAATATCGCGGAATACGGAAACCACCGGCCGCGCCGTTTCATAAGATGGAGCCGCGAAGCCGGGATCGATCGCGTGACTGCGCATTTCCACCCAGATGAATTCGGGAGCCGCGCGCTGATCGCCGTCGAAGCGCTCGCGCTGCAGGCGGAATTCGAGCGACACCGGCTGGTCACTCCGGGATGCGTCCGAAATCGCGGTCAGGAATGCAGGGCGATCGGCAAGGTGGACGCGATCAGAGAGCTTGTGGCCGAGAAGATCGCTCGCAGGCACTCCGGCAAGCTGCTCGACGGCGGGCGACAGGAACGTCACGCCGCCATCGGTGCCATGGCGGGCAATCACGTCCGACATATTCTGCGCGAGCAGCTTGTAGCGCGCCTCGCTCGCTAGTTTCGCGAAGTCGCCCTCGCGAACGAAGGTGCTGTTGGCCAGCGCAATGCCCCCGGCATAGATCGACGCGGTGACCACACCCGCGAGCGCGATCCAGTCCTGATGAAAAACTACCTGCTGCGGCGCAGGCACGATCAGCCAAAGCGCCACGGCCGTGATGAGCGAAATCGCGATGGTCGCCGCAATCAGCCGACGCGACGCGGAAAGCGAAGCCTCGAGCGCAATGACGACAAGCCATGGCGCGGCGAAGGAAACGATGCCGCCGGTCGTGGCTCCGATCAAGCCGATCAAGGTCGCGAGCGCACAGGCGGAAAAAAGCTGCGCGCGCTCGTAACGGCCGCTGCGGGAAAGATACATGACCAGGAGAAGCGGCGTCAGCGCCCAGCCGAGCGCGATCACTTCCACCGGACCGGGAACGCCGCGCCAGGCGAGATAAAGCGGCAGCACCGCAAGCGCGGACAGGCCGACGAACAGCCGGGTCGCGAAGAAAGCGCGATGCCGCGCCGCGACCAGAGCGTCCTGGCGCGCATCGGGATGAATCAGCGCATCGAGATAAGCCCGCACGGGCATCAGCATGGAACTACGCAACTCTACTTCTTACTGGCGCCTGCAAAACCGAAGCCTTGCGCGCCTTCCTTCGCCTCGTTTGCCGACAGTAAAAGCGCGCACTTAAGCGAACCCTAAATTCCGTGCGTCGAGACAGCGGAAGACCGCTCCGAATGCGTTGATTTCGCATGGTTTCCACCCGATCCAGCGTCATGGTGAACGATCGGTTTCCGAGCCGAGACCTTCGTTCTCATCCTGTACCGTCTCGCGCACGGCGCTCCGGCCAAATAGTTTCGAAATTGTTGCCGGAATTTCCGCAATGCGCCTCGAAAGCCGAACGCTTCTTTGAAGGGGTCCGCGCTAGGGTCCGCCATGACGCGGCAGATAAGCCGCGCAGGGACTGAAGGCGTCATGTTCTTTCTGTTGCGTGTAGCGTTCTGGCTTTTGATCGTCGTCGTGCTGTTGCCGGCGGGAGCGAAAACCGATTCCAATACGCCCGACATCAGCACCTTCGAAGCGATCGGCGCCGCACAGGCCGCGATCAAGGATGCGCGCGGTTTCTGCCAACGCGAACCCGATGCCTGCGCGATCGGCTCGCAGGCATTGCAGGTATTCGGCCAGAAGGCGCAGAACGGCGCGCGCATGCTCTACGAAATGCTTTCATCGAACTCCGCCGAGACGATCTCGAAGCAGGACCTGCCGACCGGATCGACCCCGCGTCCGGGCCGCGACACGCTGACGGCGGAAGACCGCGAATTGCCGTGGATGGCACCCGAAAAGACCGCCGGACCGCAGAACCCGCATCGCCGGGCGGGCTAGCCTTTCCAAATTGTGCGTTCTCGCCGCGCCGCCTATATAGCGGCCATGAACGAGCGCATCGAAAAAATCCTCGACGACTTCGAACTGCTGGATAGCTGGGACGATCGCTACCGCTATGTGATCGAGCTCGGCCGCAAGCTGCCGGAGCTGCCGGCTGCGGACCACACCGACCAGAATAAAGTGCAGGGCTGCGCGAGCCAGGTCTGGCTTACCAGCCACCCCAAGCCCGGCGGCGTGATCGAGTTTCAGGGCGACAGCGACGCGCATATCGTGAAAGGGCTCGTCGCGATCCTGCTCGCGCTTTATTCCGGCGAGCAGGCCAAAACCATTCTCGAAACCGACGCCAATGCCGTGTTCAATCAGCTCGGGCTTGGCGAACATCTGACGCCGCAACGCTCGAACGGCTTCCGTTCCATGGTCGAGCGCATGAAACGCGACGCGAAGGAAGTGCTCGCAGCCTGATTTTCTTGAGCATGATCTGTTCCGAGAACCGCTTCAGACGTTTCGGGATCATGCTCTAATCACGCTGCGCATCCATCGTGGGTCTTGCGCCTTCGGCCTGCCAGCCGCGGATCGGCGCGCGATTTTTGCCGGTGACTGCCACGCCGATCCCGTAATGCCGCGCGAGGCGATCGAGCGCGAGGCCGAGCACAACCTTGGACGTGCGCCGCGGCCAGCCGCGCTCCTGTTCGACGGTTTCCAGTCCTTTGAGAAAGCAGCAAACGTCGAGGAGCAGGCCGGAGAACTCCGGGCCCGCCGCGTCCAGCGCGAGGTTCATCCGCTCTTTTGCGGCAATCACGATATCGGAATAGAACGCGGCACTTTCGCCGCTGCCGCGGCGCCCATGCGCGACAGGTGCGGAGAAGTTCGCACCGATGCGCGGCGTCATCGCCGCACGGGTGAAGTCGGCGCGCAGACGCTCGCCGGCGGCAAATTGCGCCGCATCGATCATCGGCTTCCCGTTCACGTCCTTGCGCCGCGCGAGCCAGGCGAGCGGGCTTTCGCTTTCGTTGACGAGGAGCGCGTCGGGGGCGATCCGGGCGTTCTCCTTGCCGGCTTTTCCTACGCCATGCTGGCGCAGGAAGTCCTGCGGTTCTTTGCGCGTCTTCTTCACCGGACGCCTCCACAAAACATGCGGAGCAGATCTTCGAGCTCGTTCAACTCGGCGTCGAAGCGGCGATCATCGCGCCGGTCTTCAATGAGGCGGCAGGCATGCGCGGCGGTGGTGCGATCGCGCCCGAAGCACTCCGCCACTTTCACGAGCGGCAATCCCGCCGCCGTGTGCGCGAGATAAATGCCGAGCTGACGCGCCGTCGAGACGCGGCGCGACGAGCGGCGGCTCAAGGAAATTTCCGAGGCGGGAACGCCGACCGCGCTCGCCGCAAGGCGGGCCGCAAGCAGACACAACAACGATATGCTCGGCGGCGGCTCCGAACCGCTTTTCGCGCGCTTGCGGTTCGCCGTCTCGGAACAAATTACACCATACATCCAGAGCCACTCCCGTTACTAGGAATATATACTTACCCTAGCGAATACGGCGAGAGCGGGGAAATAGGTTTTTTGGAAAAAATATTTTCTCCCTGAATCTCTCTGCGTGGAGAAAGGCTTACGAAGAAGCGCCGGCTTCCTTCTATAGGAATATATCCCCGCGCCGTCAAATCCCGCGAAAATTCCCGCTTTCCGAAGCAGGAGTTATCGCGATGGCTTTCCGAGCGCCCCCGATTATCGTGCGCGGCCCCGCATGGGCTCACATTCGTGCCTTCCGCACGGAAACGAGAGAGGATCTGCTGCGGCGGCAGCATGCTTTCCTCGGAGCCGGCAATCCCACGCAGGAGGCGCGGCTGCGGCGTTCGCTGCGCGCGGAACGCCGCGCGGCAGGCAGCGGTACCGGTTACGATCTCGCGAGGCATTTCGCGCTCGCGCGCTTGTGTAAGACTCCCGGCTTGCAGCCTGCCGGGCCGAGGCATACCTCTGGTACGGAAAATCGAACCCGGAGCAGACCCATGTCCGAGACCAACCGTCCCAAGGTCGTCAAGTCCGATGCCGAGTGGCAGCAGGCGCTGACGCCGGAACAGTATCGCATCACACGCGAACACGGCACCGAGCCGGCATGGACCGGCCCCTACCTCAATGAAAAGAGCAAGGGCGTCTATAACTGCGTCGCCTGCGGCGCGCCGCTGTTTTCCTCCGAAACCAAATATGATTCCGGTTCCGGATGGCCGAGCTTCTACAAGCCGATCGAAGGCGGCGCGGTTTCCGAACATCAGGATAATTCATTTTTGATGCGCCGCACCGAAATCCGCTGCGCCTCTTGCGAGGCGCATCTCGGACACGTATTCCCGGACGGACCCAACCCGACCGGAATGCGCTATTGCATGAACGGTCATGCATTGAAGTTGCAAAAATCAGATGACCAAGGCGGCAAGTAATTCAGGCTGGAACGTAACCGCGCTCGGCGCGACCCCATCGGCTGAAAGCATAGCCTCGCAACAGATCGTCCACGGGATCACCCTCGTGGACGATTTCGCTTGGCTGCGTGACCCCAAATGGCAGGAAGTGTTTCGCGACACCTCGGTCCTGCAACCGCGCATCCGCACCTATCTCGAAGCTGAGAACGCCTATACCGAAAAAGCTTTCGCGCCGTATGAGCCGCTGAAGAAAAAGCTGATCGCGGAAATGCGCGGCCGCATCAAGGAAGACGATTCCTCGGTGCCATCCCGCGATGGCCCTTATGAATACTTCTCCCGCTATCGCGAAGGCGGGCAGCATCCGCTGGTCTGCCGCAAACCTTCCGGTGGCGGCGCGGAAGAAGTGATGCTGGATGGCGACGCGCTTGCGAAAGACAAATCCTATTTCTCGCTCGGCGGCGTTTCGCATTCGCCCGATCACAAGCTCCTCGCCTGGGGCTATGACGACAAGGGCTCCGAACTCTATTCGCTGCGCGTGCGCGATCTTTCGAGCCATGCCGACCGCGACGATCTCGTCACAGACACTGGTGGCGCCGCACTCTGGCTCGCCGACGCCAGCGGCTTCTATTACATCAAGCTCGATGCCGAGCATCGCCCTTCTCGCGTCTATCTGCACCGCCTCGGCCAAAAGCAAGCGGACGACGAACTCATCTACGAAGAATTCGACAAGGGCTTCTTCGTCCATCTCGGCGAGTTGCAGGCTGGCCGCTATGGCGCCATTTCGGCCGGCGATCACGACACCTCCGAAGTCTATCTGCTCGACCTGCACAACCCATCCGCCAAGCCGCGCCTGATCGAGCCGCGCACAGTCGGGATGCGTTACGAGGTCGAGCATCATCCGTCGTTCAATGGCGAGGACATTCTTGTCCTATTGACGAACGCGGACGGGGCGGAAGACTTCAAGATCGTGACCACGCCGCTCGCCAATCCGGGCCGCGCGAACTGGCGCGATCTCATCGCGCACAGCGCGGGCACGCTGATCCTCGATTGCTCGGTCTTTCAGGCCTGGATGACTCGGCTCGAGCGTCACGAGGGCCTGCCGCGCATCATCGTGCGCGAAATCGCAACTGGCGCGGAGCATTCGATCGCGTTCGAGGAAGAAGCCTATTCGCTGGGCTCTTCCACGGGCTACGAATTCGTGACCGACACGTTGCGGTTCAATTATTCGTCGATGACGACGCCGACGGAAGTCTGGGATTACGACCTGCGGACACGCGAGCGCGTGCTGCGCAAGCGTCAGGAAGTGCCCTCGGGCCACAATCCTGCCGACTACGTGACGCGCCGTATCTTCGCAAAAGCCAAAGACGGCGCGGTCGTGCCGATTTCGCTGATCCATCACGTCAGCACCAAGATCGACGGCACGGCCCCTTGCCTGCTCTATGGCTACGGCTCCTACGGCATTTCGATGCCGGCGAGTTTCTCCACGAGCCGCCTGTCGCTGGTCGACCGTGGTTTCGTTTATGCCATCGCGCATATCCGCGGCGGCACCGACAAAGGCTGGCGCTGGTATCTCGACGGCAAGATGGAGAAGAAGGAGAACACCTTCACCGACTTCATCGCCTGCGGCGACCATCTCGTCGCCGAAAAATTTGCGAGCCCGAGCCGCATCGTCGCGCATGGCGGCTCAGCGGGCGGTCTCCTGATGGGCGCGGTCGCGAACCTGCGGCCGGATCTGTTCGCGGGCATCATCGCGGAAGTGCCCTTCGTCGACGTCATCAACACGATGCTCGACGGCACGCTGCCGCTCACCCCGCCGGAATGGCCCGAATGGGGCAACCCCGCGACCGACAAGGCCGTGCTCGAACGCATGCTGCGCTATTCGCCCTACGACAATGTCGCGGCGAAAGCCTATCCGGCCATGCTGGTGCTTGCGGGCCTGACCGATCCGCGCGTGACCTATTGGGAGCCCGCGAAATGGACCGCGAAGCTGCGCCGGTTCAACACGGGAGAGAACCCGATCTTTCTCAAGACCAACATGGATGCGGGCCACGGGGGTGCCGCGGGCCGCTTCGACCGGCTCGATGAAGTCGCGATTGCTTACGTCTTTGCCATCGTGACCGCGGGCGCCGACGCCAGCGCATGAAACAGCACGACAGGCTGGACATCGTCGCGGCACTGGCCATGGTCGTGCTCACCGCGACATGGGGCTTCCAACAGGTCGCGATCAAGGTCACGAACGAAGCGGTGTCGCCCGCCTTCCAGAGCGGGCTACGCTGCGCAGGCGCATTCCTGCTCCTGCTCGTCTGGTGCTATCTGCGCGGCATCAAGCTGTTCGAGCGCGACGGCACGTTGGCGGTCGGATTGCTGGTCGGCTTTCTGTTCGCGTCGGAGTTTGCATTCATTTACTGGGCGCTGGTCTATACCGATGTCGCGCGCAGCATTCTCTTTCTTTATGCCACGCCTTTCGTGGTCGCGATCGGCGCGCATTTCCTGCTGCCGAACGAGCGCATGGGTTTCGCGCAGATCGCGGGACTGCTCTGCGCCTTCACGGGACTCGTGCTCGCATTGTCGGACAGTCTCTCGCTGCCTTCGGCGACCGCGCTGATCGGCGACATGATGATGCTGGTCGCGGCCGTGCTGTGGGCGGCAACGACACTCATCATCAAGAAGAGTTCGCTCGCGAAAATTCACCCGGCGAAGACGCTCGCCTACCAACTCGGCATGACCGCGCTGTTCATGCCGGGCGCGCTTTTGTTCGGAGAAAGCGGGATCACGAAGTTCGACGGTCTGGTTGCGGCTTCGCTCGCCTATCAGATCGTGATCGTGGCGTTTCTGTCTTATCTCGCATGGTTCGCACTGGTGCGGACCTATCCTGCATCGACGCTTTCGGTCTTCACGTTTCTCTCGCCGCTATTCGCGATGCTGTCCGGCGCTTATTTCCTGAACGAGAAAGTGAGCCCGCTCCTGTGGATCGCGCTCGCTTTGGTCGCCTGCGGAATCTGGCTCGTGAACCGGCCGCGCGCTAAGCCCGCGAACGTCTAGCGCTGCGACGAATTCGGATTATAGCCGTTGTCCTCGTCGGCGCCCGCGCGCTTCACGTGATCCTGTAGCTCGCCGAGCGAAGCGAAGCGAACGAGACCGGCGGGAAGCTCCGCTTCGATCGATCCATCCGAGTAGAGCGTATAGGCCATGCCGGCGATGATGCCCGAGCGGACCACCGAAACTTCCGCGGGCTCCGGCTGCTCGGGCTGAACCGGCGGCGCTTCCGGTGCCGGCCGGCGGCGCACATCAACGCTCGGTACGGGTGCCGCAGCCACTTCGCGGCGCGGGGCCGGCGCGGCGGAAGGCGACGCTCGTAGCGGACGGGTCGAAAGCGGAATTACGGGCGCTTGCGGATTGCGATCATTCGCTTCCGCCTGCGCACGCATCCAGCGCGGCTCGCTGCGTTGCGGCTGGAAGTCGTCCGCATTGTCCTCTTCCTGTTCCTCATGCTCGCGCACGGGCTCCGGACGACGCACCTCCGGCAGGAGCGGCGCTTTCGCAGGGCTACGCTGTGGCTCGGCAGTGGGACGAACGGCGCGCGGCGCGGGCGTTGGCTCCGGTTGCGGGGCTTGCGACTCGCGCAGGGCAGGCCGAGCAGGACGCGGCGTGCGCGCCGGAGCAGCTTCCGGTTCGGGTTCTTCCATTACAACCGGCGCGGGTGCCGGTGCGGGCGTCCTCGGCGCGGCAGCGCGCGGCAGCGGGAGCGGCGTTTCCGTCACAAGGCCGTCGTTCA
>DAORMJ010000001.1:174870-176376 GCA_035440445.1 Xanthobacteraceae bacterium | reverse complement strand
TCCCGCTTGCAACAGGTCGCTGCCAAGGCCGAGACCGGCGGAGCGGTCAGGCAAGCCCGCAAAGGCAATCAGCAGACCCAGCACCGCCAGTACGATACCGCCCAAGGTCAGGGTTGTCGGCATGGGAAGAACGCTCCTCTAGCGGAAATAACTTGCGAGACACAAGGAAACCAGCTTTAGCCGCAAGGGGTTAATTCATCCTACCCAAACACGGCTTTTCGGCGAAAACCGGGGCCAGGGGCGCTACGGAACTTCCAAAGGTTGTCGGTTCTGCCGCTCCCCGGCTATCTAGTCCGCGAGAACAAAGGAGAAATCGGATGACCTTCAAACTTCCAGACCTTCCCTACGCACATGACGCACTTGCGCCCTACATGTCGAAGGAAACGCTCGAATACCACCACGACAAGCATCACCTCGCTTACGTCAATAACGGCAACAATGCGCTCAAAGGCACCGATCTTGAGGGCAAGAGCCTGGAAGAGATCGTAAAGGCGTCGTTCGGCAAGAACCCGGCGATCTTCAACAACGCCGGCCAGCACTACAATCACCTCCATTTCTGGAAGTGGATGAAGCCAAACGGCGGCGGCAAGATCCCCGGCGAACTCGAAAAGAAGATCGTCGCGGACCTCGGTTCCGTCGATAAAATGAAGGAAGAATTCATCGCCGCCGGCACCGGCCAGTTCGGTTCGGGCTGGGCCTGGCTCGCGGTGAAGGACGGCAAGATTGTCGTGACCAAGACCCCGAACGGCGAAAGCCCGCTCGTGCACGGCGGAAAGCCGATCCTCGGCTGCGACGTGTGGGAGCACTCCTACTACATCGACTATCGCAATCGCCGCCCCGACTATCTCAAGGCTTTCGTCGAAAACCTGGTGAACTGGGAATACGTCGCCGAGATGTATGCCGAGGCTTCCAAAGGCGCCTGACGACACAATCAAGGGTTGCAGTACCGAAAGGTACGTAAGGCAACCTGCTTCATCGTAAATTCATTTGCGATTGCTAAGGCTTGCCGTGCTGCACCGCACGGCAAGCCTCTTGTTTTTGCCACGGCGATTTGCACCAATCCTGCCGTAATCGCCTACTATCTAGGCGACGGACGCGTAGCCGGCCGTCCGTTCCGAACAAGGGTTCCGCCCCGGCGCGAACCGAGCGACCAACTCCAAAGACATGCGTTTCGCCATCATGAACCAGCGGGTGCAGGCCGCGCCGGCCGACTTGTTTGCGCTCGCCACCCTCGCCGCCGTGAGCATCATCGCGGCGTTCACCTTTCGCGATTACGGCCTGAGCTGGGACGACTACGCCCATTCGCACTACGGCGAACTGCTCTACGCCTATTATGCGTCGGGCTTCACCGACACGCGCGCGTTCACGTTCTCGAACCTGTTCTACTATGGCGGCGGCTTCGATCTTGCCGCTTCCATCCTCGACCGCTTCACGACCACCGACCTCTTCGAGTCGCGCCGACTGATGGGCGCGATCGTCGGCGTCCTCGGGCTTGTCGTGGTGTGG
>DAORMJ010000001.1:53267-174834 GCA_035440445.1 Xanthobacteraceae bacterium | reverse complement strand
CAGTCGTGCTGCTTGCGATTACGCCGCTCTATTACGGGCACATGTTCATCAACGCGAAGGACATTCCTTTCGCGATCGCGATGGCGTTCCTGCTCTACACGCTGGTGCGCGCATTCGAGGAATATCCGCGCGCCTCACCCGCGACCATCGTGCTGTTCGGCGTTGCCCTCGGCTTGCTGATCGGCACGCGCGTTATCGGCGGCATCGCCGTGTTGTTCGCAGGCACCGCGCTGCTCGTTTATATGCTTGCCGAAATCAAGACGCTCGGCTTCCGCGCGGCGTTCCTGCGCGCTGCGACACTGGTGGGACGCCTCGCGCTCGCCTTGCCGCTCGCTTATGTCGTGATGGCCATCGTCTGGCCCTACGCGGTCCAATCGCCGCTCAATCCGTTCAAGGCGATCGCCTATTTCTCCAACTTCTGGGAGAAGCCGTGGCGCGAACTTTATGATGGCATGACCGTCATGATCCCCGAGATGCCGCGCAGCTATCTGCCCAAGCTCTGCGTGTTGAAAATTCCGGAGATCGTCGGCGCACTCGCAATCGCGGCCATGGCGGGATCGATCGTCATGATCGTGCGCGGAAACGGGACGCCCGCGAAGCGTGCTTCTCTTGCGCTACTCGTTGCCGCCGCGGTTATTCCGGTGTTGCTCGTCGTGCTGACGCGGCCCGTGCTTTACAACGGCGTGCGCCACTTCCTCTTCGTGGTGCCGCCGATGGTCGTGCTAGCAGGCGTTGCGGTCGCCTATCTTCTTGAGAAGCTCAGCAGCTATCGCCGTTCGGCGGCCGTTGCCGGTGCCGCGGCGCTCTCGCTTGCGGCAGGCGTTACCGTCGTCGATATGGTGCGCATTCACCCTTACCAGTATGCGCTGTTCAACCAGATGGCCGGTGGCGTGCGCGGCGCGTCGGACCGCTACATGCTGGATTACTGGGCACTCGGTTTCAAGGAAGCCTCCGAGACGCTGCTTGAGAAGATCAAGGAGCACCAGCTCGTGAAGCCCGCGAACCGGAAGTGGAAAGTTGCCGTATGCGGTCCGGCGGCAGTCGTCGGCCTCGAACTCGGCGACGACTTCGTCGCGACCAACGACGCGAAGGATGCCGATTTCGCGGTGTCGCTCGGCACCTTCTACTGCGCCGAACTCTTCGCGCCGATCATGAACGAGGTGCGCCGCGACGGCGTGGTGTTCGCGCGGGTGTACGACATCCGCCGCCTCAGCTTCGATACGACCTACATTCCCGCACCGGCGGAAAAGCCGGTGCCGCAGGCCAATTCCGAGATCCATACTTTCTGGCGATAGGCCGGGGCGCCGAGCCCCCGTCTAGGAACGCAGTGCGTCCAAAATCCGCGCCCAGCTTCGCGCGCCTTTGTGGAAAGAGGAGAGGTTGTATTTCTCGTTGGGCGAATGAATACGATCGTCGTCGACGCCGAAGCCGATCAGAAGCGAATCCATACCGAGATCGCGCCTGAAATTTCCGACGATCGGGATTGAGCCGCCCGAACCTTTCAGCACTGCGGGCCTGCCCCACTCCGCCGCAAGCGCCTCGCGCGCTTTCTTCAGATAAGGCGAGTCGAGCGGCAGCTGCAGCGCGGGACTTGCTCCATGCGAGAGAAATTCGGCATCGCAATCCGGCGGGAGCTGCGCGCGGACGAAAGCACGGAAGGCATCGCGGATCGCTTCCGGGTTCTGTTTGCCGACGAGGCGAAACGAGAACTTTGCCGAAGCCTGCGCCGGGATCACCGTCTTCGAGCCGGTCCCGGTATAGCCGCCGATGATGCCGTTCACATCGCAGGTGGGGCGGGACCAGATCTGCTCCAGCACATGGCGTCCGGTTTCGCCCGCCGCTTTGCTCAAGCCCAGTTCGCCGAGAAACTTGCTTTCGCTGAAGTCGAGCGACTGCCACTGCGCCTTGATCTCGGGATCCAGTTCGTCCGCGCCTTCGTAGAAGCCGGGCACGAGAATTCGTCCATCCGCATCATGGAGCGAGGCAATGATGCGGCCGAGCACGCGGATCGGATTGATTGCAGCACCGCCGAACAAGCCCGAATGCAGGTCGCGGCTCGGCCCTTTCACGATCACTTCTTCCAGCATCAAGCCGCGCAGCATGGTGGTGATCGCGGGCGTGTCGTCGTTCCACATGTCAGTATCGCAGACGAGCGCGACGTCCGCTTTGAGTTCGTTCTTGTTCGCCTCCAGAAACGGTGCGAGCGACGGACTGCCGGTTTCCTCCTCGCCCTCCAGCAGAACGCTGACGCGCACGGGCGGCTTGCCTTCCGCTTCGACGAAGGCGCGGAGCGCTTCGAGAAAGGTCATCAACTGACCCTTATCGTCGGCGGAGCCGCGGCCAATAATCGCCTCGCGCCCGGCGACCGTCTTGATCTGCGGATCGAAGGCAGGCGTGTCCCAGAGCGCCACCGGATCGGCGGGCTGCACGTCGTAATGACCGTAAAAGAGCACGTGCGGTCCGGCTTGCGGCGTCTTGCTATGGCCGACCACCATCGGATGGCCCTTGGTGTCGCGCACCGAGGCATCGAGGCCGATTTTCGCGAGCTCCTGGGCGAGCCATTCGGCCGCGGCACGGCAGTTTTTGGCATAAGCCGGATCGGTCGAAACGCTTTCGATGCGCATCAATGCGAACAGCCGCTCGAGGCTGCGATCGAGGTTCTCGTCGATAGTGGAAAGCACACGCTCAAGCGACATTGGAATCTCCTGCTCGAAGGAGACGCTAGCAACGCGTGCGCTGCGAGAAAACCGATTTAGTGCGCAGGCACCTTTGCGCGGGGAGCGGGTTCAGCCGGCGCGATCTCGATCACGCGGGGCTTCGTACTTTCAGTGACTGCCTGCGCCATTCTCCGCTTCGCCCGCCGTGTCACCTGCATGAGATGCGCGATCCGGCGATAGAGCAGACGCGGCGGCACCGGCGCACCGAGCACGACGGAATATCCCGCTTTGATCGCCCGCCGCCGCTGCTCGTTGGTGGCCGCAGGCAGGAGCAGAATGGTCGGGATGCCGCTTGCAAGAAACGGATTGGACGAAATCGAGCCTGCTTCTTCGTTCGCGGCCCGACTCGGCCCCTCGACGATAAAGACATCCGGCGCGGTCCAAGCGACGCTCGGCACCTCAGCCACGGTTGCGATGCTCTCGACTTCGAAAGCCGCGAATTCCGCAAGCGCGGCTGTCAATGCGTCCCGGCGTGCCTGATCAGAATCCAGCAGCACGATCCGGGCCGCGATAAGCGATCGCATGTCTCACCAATCCGCGTCGCCTTTGCCGCATCTGCGCGGCGCAACGCCCCCGGGAGAGGATCGTAGCGTCCGAGCGCAAATACGCAACATGAAGGCGAAGCGAATTTGCCTGAATGCGCTGTTGGGTTAACTAGCGGCGCAGGATGCTTCCGAGCGTACCACGGATGATCGCCCTGCCGATCGATCCGCCCACGGAGCCCGCGACCTTTTTGCCGAGATCGGCGGCAACCTGGCCGGCCACGCGGTTCGTCACCGTGCGCGTGACATCGCGGGCGACCTTCTGTCCGGTAGTAAGCTTTTCGCCGCGTTTGCGGTTGGTGCCGAAGATGCCGCCGATCAGATCGCCGATGCCACCCAAGACGCCGCCGGTGCCGCCGGGAGCGTCCGCCGAAGTCATCTCTTCGGCTTTGTTCTGCAACTTCTCGTAGGCCGACTCGCGGTCGATTGGCGTGTCGTAGAGACCCTTGACGGGACTGCGATCGATGATCGCCTTGCGCTGGGCTTCCGTGACCGGCCCGACGTTCGCGGCCGGCGGCCGGACGAACGTGCGATCGACCATCGCCGGCACACCATTGCCTTCGAGAAACGAAGTCAGCGCTTCGCCCTTGCCCATTTCGGTGATCGTGCGCTCGACGTCGAGCTTGGGGTTGGGACGGAAACTCTGCGCCGCAACCTTCACCGCTTTCTGCTCTTTCGGCGTATAGGCGCGCAGCGCATGCTGCACGCGATTGCCAAGCTGGGCGAGCACGGTTTCGGGCACGTCGGCCGGGTTCTGGGTCACGAAATAGACGCCGACACCCTTCGAGCGGATCAGGCGGACGACCTGCTCGATCTTGTCGAGAAGGACCTTCGGCGCCTCGTCGAACAGAAGATGCGCTTCGTCGAAAAAGAACACGAGCTTCGGCTTATCGACGTCGCCGACTTCCGGCAGCACCTCGAACAGTTCCGACAGGAGCCAAAGCAGAAAGATCGCGTAGAGCCGCGGATTGGCCATGAGCTTGTCGGCGGCAAGCAGGCTGATGACGCCCTTGCCGTCCTTGACCCGCATCAGGTCCTTGATGTCGAGCGCCGGCTCGCCGAAGAATTTCTCGCCGTTCTGGTTTTCGAGCACGAGGAGCTGGCGCTGGATGGCGCCGACCGTGGTCGAGGAAACATTGCCGTAGGTTTTCATGAGCGCCGCCGAATTCTCGGCGACGTAGGCCAGGATCGCGCGCAGATCCTTGAGGTCGAGCAGCAGCAATCCGTTCTCGTCCGCGACCCGGAAGGCGATGTTGAGGACGCCTTCCTGCGTGTCGTTCAGGTTCATCATCCGAGCGAGCAGCAACGGCCCCATTTCGCTGACGGTGGTGCGGATCGGATGGCCCTGCTCGCCGAACAAGTCCCAGAACACGACGGGAAACTCGTCGGGCTGGTACTTCATATCGATTTCTTTGCAGCGCTTGACGATCCAGTCCTTACCCTCGCCGACCTGCGACACGCCGGAAAGGTCGCCCTTGATGTCGGCTGCGAAAACCGGAACGCCAGCGCGCGAGAACCCCTCGGCCATCGTCTGCAAGGTCACGGTTTTGCCGGTGCCGGTGGCGCCGGTCACGAGCCCATGACGGTTGGCGAGGTTCAGGCTCAGAAACTGGGGCTTGGCGGCCAGGCCAATGAAGAGCTTGTCGTCGGTATCCGCGTTCGCCATTCCTCGCTCCTGCATCCCGGGCGTTTCGAAAAGTTATAGTCCGGCCAGACCGAAGGTCCAACCCGTCGAGAGTCGCAAACACAAGCAACAGTCAACCGTCGCGGTCGAAAAAAAGATTTTGACAGCTTGCCGCTTTTGCATGACGACAAGTGTGCAAATTGAACGCACGGCGCAAGAAGGGGGACGGAGATGTTTGCAGTTGCGGCCAGAACGCTCGGTATCGCGACGCCTCTCCTCGGCTTCCTCTCCGCACTGCAGAATCACTTGTATCGATAACAAGAAACCAGGACGACGGCTGAACAAGCCGCGCGGCGAAGGATTTGGGGCGTGAACAAGCGGGAGCACCCGTCCTATCCGGTCAAACAGATCGGTGGCATTGACGCTGCGGCAGTCGAGAAGCTGCGCGCGGTGCGGATCCGCACCACGGCAAGCCTCCTGAAAGCGGCGAAGAGCGCCAAGGGACGCAAGGAACTGGCGCAGAAGACCGGAATCGCCGCCCAGGACATCCTCAATCTCGTGAATCAGGCCGACCTGATGCGCATCAAGGGTCTCGGCGGCGAATATACGCTGCTCCTGAAGGATGCCGGGGTCGAGACCGTGCGTGCGCTGCGTTTCCGGAACCCGCAGCACCTCGCCAAGAAGATGGCCGAGCAGAATGCGCAGCGCAAAAAGCGCGCGGCGGAAGCCCGCGCGGAAGAAGTGCAACTCCTGCCAGGCGAAAAAGCGATCCAGAAGTGGATCGAGCGGGCCAAGACCCTGCCCTTGCAGATCACATACTAGCTGCGCGAAAGCGCCTGCTTGCGTTTTAGACGCACGAGCGTTCTAGTTCCGCGATGCTTGCAAAACCGCCAGTCAGGACACTCCGCGCCCGGGGACGCTTGATCCCGTTGGGACGGCTGCCCATCATCATGGGCATCCTGAATGTCACGCCGGACTCCTTTTCCGATGGTGGCTCCTACGCTTCGGTCGAGAATGCGGTCGCTGCCGCACAACGGATGACGGCGGAAGGTGCCGCGATCATCGATATCGGCGGCGAATCCACCCGGCCGGGCCACGAAGCGGTCGATGCCGCGACCGAACTCGCCCGCGTTTTGCCCGTGATCCAACGTCTTTCGGCGGTTGCCGACGCGCCGATCTCCATCGACACCTATAAAGCGGAAGTTGCGCGCAAGGCGGTCGAGGCAGGCGCGCATATCATCAACGACGTGTGGGGCCTCTCACGCGATGCCGGTATGGCAAGTGCGATCGGTGAGACCGGTGCTGGCGCCATCATCATGCACAATCGCGAAGCGATCGATGGCTCGCTCGACATTTTCGAGGACATGAAATCCTTCTTCGCGCGTGCGGTGGAGAAGTGCCTCACGGCAGGCACGAGAGAAGACCAGATCGTGCTCGATCCCGGCATCGGCTTCGGCAAGACGCTGGAGCAGAACCTCGCGATCCTCGGCAATCTCGCGCGGCTCAACGACTACGGCTTTCCGGTGCTGCTCGGCGCATCGCGCAAATCCTTCATCAACAAGGTTTCGCCGAGCGACCCGGCCGACCGCATTGGCGGCAGCGTGGTGACGACCGTCTTCGCAGCCCTTGCAGGCACCGCGATCGTCCGCGTGCACGATGTCGCGACGCATCTGCAGGCGCTGCGCATCGTCGATGCGACGGGAGCAGCGGCATGAAAGGCATCATCGATATCGTCGGGCTCGTATTGTTCGCGCGCCATGGTGTCGGCGAAGAGGAAGCGCGGCTCGGCCAGCGGTTCATCCTCGATATCCAGTTAGAGGCGAATGTCGCGGAAGCGGTGAAACACGACCGGCTCGCCGACACCGTCGACTATGGCGAGGTCGTCGCGGTGACGGAGGCGCTCTTTCGCGACAAGCGCTTTTATCTGATCGAGGCGGCGGCAGGCCACGTCGCGGCGGGAATTCTTGCGCACTTCCCGGCCGTCAAAAGCGCTCGCGTCACCGTGAAGAAACCGTCGGCTCCGATCGATGCGATCTTCGACTATGTCGCGACCACGGTCGAACGCAGACGCGATGGCTGACGTCTATATCGGTCTCGGCTCCAATCTCGGCGACCGCATCGCGCATCTTGCGGCGGCGCGAGACGCGCTCGCGGCAAACGTCGGCTCGCTGCTCGCGCAATCGTCGCTCTATGACACCGACCCATGGGGTCCGGTGCCGCAGGGCAACTATCTCAATCAGGTCGTCGCGGTTTCGACCGATCTGCCTCCGCGTGAACTGCTTGCGCGGCTGCACGAAATCGAACGCGCGGAGGGACGCGACCGCGCGCACGAAGTCCGCTACGGGCCGCGCTCGCTCGATCTCGATATTCTGCTCTATGCCGATCGCGTGGTGGACGAAGACGGCCTCACCATTCCGCACCCGCGCATCGCCGAGCGCGCCTTCGTGCTGGTGCCGCTTTCGGAAATTGCACCCGACGTTTTGATCGGCGACATCCCGGCAAAGACGCTGGTTCGCCGCCTCGATACGGCTGGCATCCGCCGCTACCAGAACGGCTGACGCTGCTTGTCACACCGCCTCTTGGCGTCACGCGCTCCAACGTGGCAATGTGCGGTAGTCTAAAGAGTATTGTTGATGTCAGACCTCGCCCTCGCCTCCGAATTTCCTGCCGCCAGCCGCGACGACTGGATGAAGCTCGTCGAAAGCGCGCTCAAGGGTGCGCCATTCGAAAAACGGCTCGTCTCGAAGACCTATGACGGGATTTCGATCCAGCCGCTTTACGAGCGCGCGAAGAATGCGCCGCGCGTGGCGGGACGCGCGGATGGCGAACCCTGGAGCGTGCTGCAACGGATCGATTTTCGCGACCCGAAGGAAGCCAACAAGCATGCGCTGCGCGATCTCGAAAACGGCGCGACGGGCCTGACGCTGGTGCTTCCCGGCGCCATCGGCAATTACGGCTTTGCGTTGCCTGCCACGAAAGATGCGCTTGCCAAAGCGCTCGACGAGATTTGGCTCGACGCGATCGACATCGAACTCGATCTCGGCGCGCAGTCGAAGGACGCAGCGGTGTGGCTCGCGGAGATCGCACAAGAGCGCGGCGCGGATCCGGCAAAAACCAAATTCCGTTTCGGCTACGATCCGCTCGGCATGATCGCGCATCACGGTGGCGCACCCATGCCGTGGCAGGAGATTGCGCCGGTCTTTGCCGCGCATATCGCGAGCCTAAAACAGCAGGGTTTCGACAGCCGCTTCGCCTGCGCCGATGGCCGCGTCATTCATGCAAGCGGCGGCTCGGAAGCGCAGGAACTCGCTTTCGTGCTCGCAAGTGGTGTCGCTTATCTGCGCGCGCTGGAAGCAGGCGGCTTTTCGCTCGATGACGCGCGGCGCGCGCTGTTCTTCAGGCTTGCGGCGGATGCCGACCAGTTCCTGACGATTGCGAAATTCCGCGCGTTGCGAAAGCTATGGGCGCGGATCGAGAACGCCGCTAGCCTCGCGCCGAAACCTATTTTCATTTCCGCCGAAACGGCGTGGCGGATGATGACGCGGCGCGATCCCAACGTGAACATGCTGCGCATGACCATGGCAGTCGCTGCTGCGGGCTTTGGCGGCGCCGATGCGATCACCGTACTCCCGCATACGATCGCGCTCGGACTTCCCGATGGTTTCGCGCGGCGCGTGGCGAGGAATACGCAGACCATTCTGCTGGAAGAATCGAACCTATTTCGCGTCGGCGATCCGGCGGCGGGCTCGGGCGGCATCGAAGCCCTCACCTCCGCGCTTTGCGAAACCGCGTGGAAACTCTTTCAGGAAATCGAGGCGGCCGGCGGCCTCGCGGAAGCGCTGCAAGCAGGCCTCGTGCAGAAGAAAGTCGCGGAGACGCGCAACGCGCGGGCGCGCAATATCGCGATCCGCAAGGACGCGATCACGGGCGTCAGCGAATTCCCGAATGTGAACGAGCCCAAAGAGTCCGCGCTCGACGACAAGCCGCAAGAAGATCAGCCGCATCCCGCCGATTCCGCGCTCGCGCTGCCGCGCGTGCGGATTGCGGAGCCTTTCGAGGCGCTGCGCGACGCCGCGGACGCGATGAAAGATCGCCCAAAGATCTTCATCGCCAATCTCGGCAAACCGTCCGACTTCACCGCGCGCACGACGTTTGCCCGCAACTTCTTCGAGGCTGGCGGCATCGCCGCCGTGGCGCAGGAGAACATCAACTCACCGGAGGACGCCGTGAAGGCGTTTCAGGATTCTGGCGCGAAGCTCGCCTGCCTCTGCTCTTCCGACGACGTGTATGCCGCGCAGGCGGAAGGCATTGCGAAGGCGCTGAAAGATGCCGGAGCCTATGTGTATCTCGCCGGACGCGGCGGCGAGAAAGAGGCCGCGTATAAAGAAGCCGGCATTGGCGGCTTCATCTATGCCGGCGGCGACGTGGTCGCGACGCTGAAGGAAGCGCATAAAGAACTGTGATCTGTCATTCCGGGGCGCGAGCGAAAGCGAGCGAACCCGGAATCCAGAACTGATTGCACCGCTTTTCTGCTCAGCCCTGGATTCCGGATCACGCCTTCGGCGTGTCCGGAATGACAGATTGTATCTCATTCCTCGGCTGATTCACGAAGGCCACGAGCGCGTAGCTTAGAAACAGCAGCAAGAACCACGAACCGAATTTTGCGAGCGACACCGCCTGCCACCCGGTCAACTGATGCGGATAGAGCCAGGTCTTCGTGATCGTGCCGACATTCTCGGCGATCCAGACGAAGAGCGCGACCAGAAAGGCCGCGAGCAACAGCGGCATAGGGCGATGATGATGCCAGACTTTGTAATAAATCATCGTGCGACCGAACAGCAGAACCGCCGCCGCGAACAACACGTAGCGGAAATCATAGACGTAATGGTGCGCGTAGAAATTCAGATAGATCGCAGCGGCGAGCAGATAGACCGCCCATAGCGGCGGATGATGCCGGAACCTGAAGTCGAACAGATGCCATACGCGGGCGATATAGCTGCCGATACTCGCATACATGAAGCCGGAAAAGAGCGGCACGCCGCCGATGCGGAAGAACGCCTCCTCCGGATAGATCCACGAGCCCATGCTGGTCTTGAAGACTTCCATGATCGTGCCGACGACATGGAAGATGAAAATGACCTTGACTTCCTGCAGCGTCTCCAGCTTGAAAGCGAGCATGCCGATCTGAATCGCCACCGCCGCGAGAAACAGGAAGTCGTAGCGCGCGAGCGCGGCCGTCCGCGGATACCAGAGCGTGGTCGCGATGATGAGCGCCACCATCAGCCCGCCGAAGAGACAGGCCCAAGCCTGCTTCACCCCGAAGCGAACGAACTCATAAAGAAAAGCGGTCGGCCGCCGCCGCTCGGCCCAGCGGCCGATCCGGGCCTCCGCTTCGATGAAGCGGGCGAGCAGCGGCCAGGCGGCGGCCGCGCTTCTCAGTTTGTCAGGAACGGGCTTGTGCACGCAAATAGCTGAAATATAAAGGTTTATCGCGGTGCGTGATTATCTCGCGCGCGGGGGTATAATTGAGGCCATGAGCAAGCTGCCGGACTTCTCCAAGATCACTTTTAGCGGAGCGGAAGCGCCCGCGGTCGCCTCTTCGGCGGGGCCGTGGCTGACGCCCGAAGGCATCGCCGTGAATCCCGCTTACGGCGAACGCGACCTCGAAGGCATCGACTTTCTGAACACGTGGCCCGGCATCGCGCCGTATCTGCGCGGCCCCTATCCTGCGATGTACGTCACGCAGCCCTGGACGATCCGCCAATATGCCGGCTTCTCGACGGCGGAAGATTCCAACGCCTTTTATCGCCGTAATCTTGCCGCCGGGCAGAAGGGTCTATCCATCGCCTTCGATCTGGCGACGCACCGCGGCTACGACTCCGATCATCCGCGCGTCTCCGGCGACGTGGGCATGGCGGGCGTCGCAATCGACTCCATCCTCGACATGCGCACCTTGTTCGCGGGCATCCCGCTCGAGCAGATGAGCGTGTCGATGACCATGAACGGTGCGGTGCTTCCGGTGCTCTCGCTCTTCATCGTCGCGGGAGAAGAACAAGGTGTCTCGCCGCAGAAACTTTCCGGGACCATTCAGAACGACATTCTGAAGGAGTTCATGGTCCGCAATACCTACATCTATCCGCCCGTCCCTTCGATGCGGATCATCTCGGACATCTTCGGCTATACCTCGCAGAACATGCCGAAATTCAACTCGATTTCGATTTCCGGCTATCACATGCAGGAAGCCGGCGCGACGCAGGACCTCGAGCTCGCTTACACTCTTGCCGATGGCGTCGAATATGTGCGCGCGGGCATTGCAGCTGGTCTCGACATCGACAAGTTCGCGCCCCGCCTTTCCTTCTTCTGGGCAATCGGCATGAACTTTTTCATGGAAATCGCCAAGATGCGCGCGGCGCGCCTGCTCTGGGCGAAGCTGATGAAGGAGTTCAACCCGAAGGATGCGCGTTCGCTTTCGCTGCGTACCCATTGCCAGACGTCCGGCTGGTCGCTGACCGCGCAGGACGTGTTCAACAACGTGACACGCACCGCGATCGAGGCGATGGCGGCAACGCAGGGGCATACGCAGTCGCTCCACACCAACGCGCTCGACGAGGCGCTGGCGCTGCCGACCGATTTTTCCGCGCGCATCGCGCGCAATACGCAGCTCTTCCTCCAGCAGGAAAGCGGCACGACCCGGATCGCCGATCCGTGGGGCGGCTCCTACTACGTCGAAAAGCTCACCTACGATCTCGCGAAGAAAGCGTGGGATCACATTCAGGAAGTCGAGAGCCTCGGCGGCATGGCGAAAGCCATCGAGGCCGGCATCCCGAAGCTGCGCATCGAAGAGGCGGCGGCAAAAACGCAGGCGCGGATCGATGCCGGCATGCAGGCGGTGATCGGCGTCAACAAGTACAAGCCCGAAAGCGAAGCCGAGATCGAGGTCCTGAAGGTCGACAACTCTGCCGTGCGCAAGCGCCAGATCGAGAAGCTCACGCAGCTCCGCGGCGAGCGCGACGAGAAGGTCCTGCAGGAAAAGCTGGAAGCGCTGACCAAGGCCGCGGAGAACGGCACCGGCAATCTGCTTGCGCTCGGCGTCGATGCCGCGCGCACCAAGGCGACGGTCGGAGAAATCTCGTCGGCGCTCGAAAAGGTCTATGGCCGCCACCGCGCGGAAATCCGCGCGATCACCGGCGTTTACAAACGAGAGGTCGGGAATATGTCCGACGCAGTCGTCCGCGTGCAGAAGCTCGTGGAAAAATTCGAAGCCGACGAAGGCCGCCGCCCGCGTATCCTCGTCGCAAAGGTAGGCCAGGACGGACACGATCGCGGTCAGAAGGTGATCGCCTCCGCTTTTGCCGACCTCGGCTTCGACGTCGATATCGGGCCTTTGTTCGCGACACCCTCCGAGGCCGCGCGGCAGGCGGTCGAAAACGACGTGCATGTCGTCGGCATCTCCTCGCTCGCCGCGGGCCACCTCACGCTCGTGCCGGAACTGAAAGCCGCGCTGAAAAAAGAAGGCCGCGACGACATCATGATCGTGGTCGGCGGCGTGATCCCGCCGCAGGACTTTGCCGAAGTGAGAGCGGCGGGCGCGGAGGCGATTTTCCCGCCCGGCACCGTGATCGCGGAAGCGGCGGAGGATCTCTTGCGCTCGCTTGCGAAGAAGCTCGGCCACGACCGCGCGGCAGCGGAATAAGCTAGTCGCAATGTTGAAATCCGGTCTCGCATCCGCCGACCACTACATCGAGCACGACTACTCGTCGGTGCGCGGCATGTCGTCGAGCTTCGCCGCGACCATCAGCGCGGCCACCATGCGCATCCAGTCCGCAGCGGGCATTTCCGGCCATCTCGCGGAAATCGGCACCTTCGAGGGGCGCTATTTCATCGCGCTCGCGCATGCACTGCAATCCGGCGAGCGCGCGATCGGCATGGATACGTTCACCTGGCCGGACGAGGGCCTGCTCGCCCGCCTCAACGCCAACCTCGAAAAATACGGCGTTGCGAATCGCTCCATCGTCATGAAAGCGGACAGCCGCAAGGTGAGCGCGCAGGAAATGCTTGCGAAAGCGCCTGGCAACAAAATCCGCTTCTTCCATATCGACGGCGAACACACACCCGAACATCTGTCGAACGATCTTGCGCTCGCGGTCGACACGCTCGACCCGCGCGGCGTCATCTGCCTCGACGACATGCTGCATCCCGGCTATCCGACGCTTGCGGTGACGGTGGATGCCTTCCTGCAACGCGAGCAGGATTTTCGCGTGTTCTGCATCATCGATCGCGAGACCATCGTGGCTGCCGCGAAATACATGCTGTGCCGCGAGGCCGTGTTCGACTTCTACGTCAATGCGCTGCTGGAGGCCTTTCCGAACAATATCTGGCCGATGGGCGCGGATTTCCGGCGCGAGAAAAAGGCACTGGTCCTGTCGCTGGATACGCGCCTTGCCGACATCGGATAGCGCCCCAGCGAATCGCCTGACCTGCTATAAGGCGTGGACATGACGAAAGCATCGCAGCCTTCTTCCGACACCGCCGATCTGGCGCGCAAGGTGCTCTCGCGCGATCGCGCGGCATTGGCGCGGGCGATCACGCTTGTCGAGTCGAAGAAGCCGCAACACCGCGCCAAGGCGCAGGAGTTGCTGCGCATGCTGCTGCCCGAAACCGGCAAGGCGATCCGCGTCGGCATTTCCGGCGTGCCGGGCGTCGGCAAATCGACCTCCATCGACGCGCTCGGCTCGCACCTCACGGCCGCCGGTCATCGCGTCGCCGTTCTTGCCGTCGATCCGTCGTCCACGAAGACGGGCGGCTCGATCCTCGGCGACAAGACGCGCATGCAGCGCCTTTCGATGGACGACCATGCCTTCATTCGCCCCTCGCCTTCGGCCGGCACGCTCGGCGGTGTCGCCGCGCGCACGCGGGAGTCGATGCTGCTCTGCGAGGCTGCCGGCTATAGCGTCGTGCTGGTGGAAACGGTCGGCATCGGACAATCCGAAGTCGCCGTATCCGGCATGACGGATGTCTTCGTGGTGTTGATGCTGCCGGGTGCTGGCGACGAACTGCAGGGCATCAAGAAAGGCATTCTCGAAGTCGCGGATATCATCGCGGTGAATAAGGCGGACGGCGACAACCTGCCCCGCGCGCGAGCCGCCGCAAGCGCCCTGAAATCGGCCATTCGCATTTTTGCGCCGGACCAGAACGACGCAACGCCGGTGCTGACCTATTCCGGCCTGACCGGCGACGGCATCGGCGGGCTGTGGGAAGCCGTGATCGCGCATCGCGAGCGCCAGCAGAAATCGGGCCGCCTCGCCGAAAAGCGCCGCGCGCAGGAAATCAAATGGATGTGGACGCTCGTAGAAGAGCATTTCCAGGAACGCATCCGCTCTGACGCAAAAATTCGCGCGCGCATTCCCGTGCTCGAGAAGTCGGTCGCCGACGGCAAGCTCACGCCGGCGCTCGCCGCTGACGAACTCGCCAGACTGATCGGCCTTTCGGACGTATGAACCAGCGCAGGCCGCTTCGCGTCGCCGTCGCGGGCTTCGGACCTTTTCCGGGTGTGCCGCGCAATCCATCCGCAACGATCGTTCGTACCATCGCGAAATCGCCGCGCATCCGCGCGACGGACGCGCTCCTCGTCACGGCTGTTTTCCCGACTGCTTATGCGGCGGCGAAGCGCGAACTCGAACGGCTGCTCGCGAAGAATCCGGACGCCATCGTGCTCTTCGGCGTTGCCGCCCGCACCAAGCACATTCGCGTCGAAATACTCGCACGCAATCGTGCATCGCTGTTCTATCCCGATAGTGTCCGCTTCGTGCCGGTAGAGCGCAAGCTCATTGCGGATGGCGCGCCGCGTCTGAACGTGCGCGGGCCTGCGATGCGGCTTCGGGCGGCGATTCGCGACAGCGGTGCCAAGGCAGAACTCTCGATCAATGCCGGGAGTTATCTTTGCAACGCCGTCTTCTATCAGGCGCTTGCCGAAACGGCCGCACGCACGCCCGCTCCGTTAACGTTCTTCGTTCACGTTCCCTCACCGGCCGCAGGCCACGGCAAGGGTTCGCTCGCCTCACTCATCCGCGCGGGCGAAGCCGCCGTTCGGGCTGCGATCTCGGCTGTCTCGCGGCGGGACGGTTAACCCGGCCCGCTTCTTGAAACGAACTCCGCGGATTCCCATGCGGAGACGGAAATGACCCTCGACCGGCGTTCCCTGCTGACCGGCCTTACCATCACCGGCGTTACCACGCCGATGGCGACCGCAAATGCCGCGACCGCTCCCTCCGGCGGCTTCGGCGCGGACGTGACCAAGCTCGGCGTGCGCGCCAACAGCCCCGACGATCAGTCCCGCGCGCTGCAGAACGCGATCAACGCCGCCGCCGGTTCGCGCATCCCGCTGTTCTTCCCGCCCGGCTTTTATCGCGGCGCAGACATCATGCTTCCGGCCGGCGCGCATCTCGTCGGCGTGCCGGGGGCATCGCGCCTTTCGCTCGGTTACGGCGCATCGCTACTGGCAAGCTCGAATGCCGAGCATATCCGCCTTTTCGGCCTCACCTTCGAAGGCGGCGGACGTCCGCTGCCGGAGAAGCGCGGACTGCTCACGTTTCGCAACACGCGCGACTTCGTCATGCGCGACTGCATCGTCACGGGTGCCGGTGGCTCCGGGCTTGTGCTCGAAGGCGTCGGCGGCGAGATCGCGGACAATAGCTTCATCGGCGCGACCAAGGCGGCGATCTTCTCGCTCGACGCCACGGGGCTTGCGATCCGCAACAATACGATCCGCAATATCGGCAATAACGGGATTCTGGTCTGGCGCTCGGAGAAAGGCGACGACGGCACCCTCGTTACCGGCAACCGCATCATGGACATCGCAGCGCGCGACGGCGGTTCGGGACAGAACGGCAACGCGGTCAACATTTTTCGCGCGGCCAACGTGATCGTCAGCGACAACCGCATCAAGAACTGCGCCTTCAGCGCCGTTCGCGGCAACGCCGCCTCGAACATGCAGATCCGCGGCAATGCCACCTCTTCGCTCGGCGAAGTCGCGATCTATTCGGAGTTCGATTTCGAAGGCGCGGTGATCACCAACAATACCATCGATGGCGCGGCACTCGGCATCTCGGTGACCAATTTCAATCACGGCGGGCGGCTTGCCATCGTGCAGGGCAACCTGATCCGCAACCTCGTCACGCGCGGCAAGGCCTTCGTCGATCAGGAAGCACGCGGCATCGGCATCGGCGTCGAGGCCGATACCATCGTCTCCGGCAACGTCATCGAACGCGCGCCGGTCGCGGGCATCTGGCTCGGCTGGAAGGAATATCAGCGCGACGTTTCCGTCACCGGCAATATCGTGCGCCAGTCGCGGATCGGCATCGCGATTCAGGTGTCGAAGGGTGCGGGTGCCGCGCTGGTCGCGGACAACCTGATCTCCGGTACTTCGATGGGCGCGATCCTGGGCATGGACGGCTTGCAGAAAGTCACCGGCGAACTCGCACGCGACAAGCCGGAGCAGCTTGCGCAGCTCACCATCTCCGGCAATCGCGTGCAGTAATGATGCCGAAAAGTGCGAAGCGGTTTTCGGAAAAGATCATGCTCAATTAAACAGTAAGCGACGACTTTGATTCAACGCAGTTGAATCAGAGTCTAGGCGACTTCAGCCGCCTCGCCATGTGCGAGATGAGCGAGCAGCCATTTCGCGGTGCGCAGGAGACGCGCGTCGCGGTTCATCGGGCCGACCAGTTGCACGCCGAGCGGCAGACCGTTCTCGCCCTGCAGAAGCGGCAGCGAAACCGCGGGAAGCCCGGTCAGCGTCCACAGCGAGCAGAACACCGGATCGCCGGTGGACCCGAGCCCCTTCGGCGCAACGCCGGTCGCGGCAGGCGTCAGGATCGCATCGTAATATTCGAAGAAATCCGAGAGGCTTCGGGCGTATTGCTTGGCCTGCGCCAGCGCCTCGAGATAGCGCGTGGCGGGAACGCGCCTGCCTTCGGCGAGAAAATCCCGCAGCGTCTGGCTTGCAACGTCGCCACCGCGCGTAACGATCTTGCCGTGACGATGCGCCATGTCGGCGGTCATGATCGCGCGGAGATCGTCCCATGCGTGGCTATAGACCGGCTCATGCAGTTCGACCCGCTGCACCATGTCGCCGAGCGAATCCGCCAGTTCTTCGAAGGCTTCGGCGGTCGCCTTGTCGGCCTTGCTCCAGGCGGGTGTGCGCACATAAGCGAGCTTCGGCGCGACCGGCGGCTTCTCGCGAATGCCCGAAAGAAAGTTCGGCACGCCATAAGGCTTCGTATCGGGGTCTTCCTCGTCATAGCCCGCGATGGCATCGAGGATCAGCGCGACATCGTCGAGCGAGCGTGCAAACGGGCCGACGTGATCGAGCGTCGGCGAATGCGAAAACACGCCGGCGCGGGAAACCAGCCCGTGGCTCGGCTTCATGCCGAACACGCCGCAATAAGCGGCGGGCCGGATGATGGAGCCATTGGTCTGGGTGCCGACCGAAAGCGGCACCATGCCGGCCGCAACGGCCGCGGCGGAACCGGAGGACGAGCCGCCCGGCGTGCGCTCGAGGTCGTGCGGGTTTTTGGTCTTTCCCGGATGGAAAAAAGCGAACTCGGTCGTGACGGTCTTGCCGAAAATCACGGCACCGGCAGCGCGCAGCTTGGTGACGACGGTCGCGTCCTTGTACGGGCGGCGGTCCGCGAACAGCGCCGAGCCGTTCTCGGTCGGCAGGTCCGCCGTGTCGATGCAATCCTTGATGGCGACCGGCACACCGTGCAGGGGCCCGAGCGCATTGCCATTGGCGCGGTATTCGTCCCGCTCCCTCGCCTGCGCCAGCGCGAATTCGGGATCGAAGTGAGCGAAGGCACCGACCTTGTTTTCGATGCTATCGACCTGCGCGATCAGCGCGCGCGTGTAGTCCTCAGAGGAAATTTCGCCGCGGGCAATCTTGCCTGCGGCCTCGGTCGCGGTCAGTTCGACGAATTCAGCGCTCACGATATGGGTGTCCGGATGATCGATCCGGACACCTTATCACAATCAGGCCCAGAGATTGAGTGCACCCGATAAAATGAGCGTGAAGGACAGCGCCACCATGGCGGCGAAGAACAGCGCCACGTATGGCTCGAGCTCCGTTTCAACGAAGCGGTGATACTTCCCGCCCCGCGGCAATGCGGCCCAAAGCGTGGTCGCCGTGATCGCAACCGCGACCAGACCCGCGCCGAACAGATAGACCGGGTTCAAGCCCGCCGCGAAGCCGACCACCTTCGACGGACTTCCGGGATAGAGGTAGTTCGGAAGCGCGAGCCCGATCTGCGGGAAGGCATAGAGCAGCACCATCGAGACGATCACGACGAGCATATAAGGCAGCACGCCACGGAAGATGTCGTTGATGTTGACCCAGCTTGGCGCGACGCCCTTCAGATAGAACGGCGCCATCGCCACCGGCGGCGACAGGAACGAGGTCTGGATGTTCAGCGCCACCAGAAGGCCGAAGAACAGCGGATCGATTTCGAAGGTCTTCAGGAGGGGCAGGAAGATCGGCATGAAGATGACGATGATTTCCGTCCACTCCAGCGGCCAGCCCAGCACGAAGATGATGACCTGCGCGAGGATCATGAAGCCGGTCTGGTTCAGGTTCATCCACAGCACGAACTTCTCGATCGGGCCGTGGCCGCCGAGATAGGCGAAGATCGCGGAGAAGATGAACGAGCCGATGAAAAGCCAGCACACCATCGCGGTGGTGCGCGCGGTGAGATAGATCGAGTCCCGCAGCGCCGTGTAGCCGAAGCGATTGAAGGGGATCAGCGGCAGCGCGACTGCAATCGTCAGGATAAGAACCGTGATCGCATAGTTCCGGAACGGCAAGAACAGGAACAGCCCGATCAGGAGTGCGCCCATTGCAACGCCATAGATCGTGACCAGCGCCCGCTTCCAGCCGACGTTGTAGTCGGTGCCGTAGAGGACAGCGAGCACAAGCGCGCCGAGCGAGCCCATCGCCGCAGCTTCGGAGGGCGTCGCGATGCCGAAGACGATCGAGCCGAGGGCGGCCGCGATCAAAGCGCCGAGCGGCAGGAACGAACTCAGCAGCGTGAAATAGACGCCGGGAAATTTATAAGCATAGATCGCGTTGCCGATACCGAAGATCACGAACACGCCGATCCAGGTCGCACCGAGATCGTGAAACCAGATCACAGCCGCCACGAAGGCGGCGTAGAGGATCGCAGGCAGCGGCGAGCGGAAGAACTTCAGCGTCCCCGAGGAAAGCTCATTGTCCGCGTCCGCAGCCGTCGCCTGCAGCTTCGGCGCGAGCCGCGGATTGAGCAGCGCGAACAGAACCGTCAGCAGCATATAAAGGCCGGCGAGCATGATACCGGGGAAGAACGCGCCGGCATAAAGCTTCACGACCGAGACGCCCGCGGTCGCGCCATAGAGGATCAGCATGACGCTGGGCGGGATCAGGATGCCGAGGCAGCCGCCGGCGCAAACCACTGCGGCAGAGATCTTCACGTCATAGCCCGCGCGCAGCATCGCAGGGAATGCGAGCAGACCCATCAACGTCACGACCGCGCCGACGATGCCGGTGGCGGTCGCGAAGATCGCGCAGGTCGCAAGGGTCGCGAGCGCAAGCGAGGCCGGGATCGGGCCCGCCGCGAGTTGCAGCGAGCGAAACAGCCGGTCGAGCACGTTTGCGCGCTCGATCACGTAGCCCATGAAGACGAAGAGCGGGATCGAGATCAGCACGTCGTTCGTCATCACCGAATAGGTGCGCTGCACGACGAGCGAAAACACGAGATCGCCCATCGCGTAGTAACCGAAGAACACGCCCAGCGCCATCAGCGTGAAGGCGATCGGGAACCCGAGCATGATGAAGGCAACGAACAGGACGAGCATGATGACGCCCAGTTCCGGGTTGCCGATCCCCCAGCTTGCAAGCAACGCCGACATCAGACTGCTCCCTTACGCTGGCCGAGTTCTTCGAGATCCTTGATGGTCTGATACTCGCCCTGCTCCGCCTTCTGCAGCATCTGCTGATCGAGTTCCTGCACGTCATGCAGGCGTTGCGGCCATGCGCCGTCACGCACCGCGATAATGCAGCGCATGAATTCGACGATGCCCTGCAAGAGCATCAGTGCGCCGGTCAGCGGAATGATGGTCTTGAAATGATAGACCGGCGGCCCGCTGGGGCTCGCGGAGGAGCGCTCCTTCATGAGCCACGACAGTTCGGCAAAGCCGAAGCCGGAATAAAGCAGCGCCAGAATCCCGGGAAAGAAGAACAGCACGTAAAGCGCGAGGTCCATGCTGGCCTGGGTTCGCGGGTGCCAGGAACGATAGAGAAAGTCGCCGCGCACGTGGCTGTTTCGCGAAAGTGTATAGGCGCCCGCCAGCATGAAGAGCGCACCATAAAGCATGTAGCTCGCGTCGAACGCCCAGTCGGTCGGGCGGCCGAACACATAGCGCATGAAGACTTCGTAGCAGGTGACAAAGGTGAGGATCAGGATCGCCCAGCCCACCGTCTTGCCGACCCAGGTGCTGATCGCATCAACGATGCGCAGACCCAGTTGATGCGATTCATCGATCAGGAGCGTCGCGGCGACGCCGCCTGCCGCGCAGAAGGTGACCGCCAGCACGGTATGCCACTTGGGTCCGAAGATCGGCAGCATCGCGAGTGCCGCGCCGATCATGAGGACCGCGGCAATCGACGGACGCCGCGACGCGATCAATCCACCGATGATCGCAAGGATCGGCACGAGCGTCCCGGTAACGTGAAAGAATGCCTTGGGAGAAGAGAACGCCGCTGCGTAGTCGGCCCCGTAAAACGTGAAGCCGGCCCATAAGCCGAACGCGCCACCGATCACGCCGAGGATCAAGGCGATGTTCTTCATTGCAGCCCTCCCTATGCTTGCCCGCGACAATACGGCGAGAAGCATCCTGTCAGTTTGCGTGTCCTGCGCGAAAGCTCATTTGTTACGCAGTGGTTACGCCGCACACGCGAATAGAAGAACCCGCGCGGAAGTTATCCGCGCGGGTTCCACTGTTTCAATTGCGATTAGCCAATCAGTGTCTTGTGACCGGCAGCGAGCGCCTGGGAATCGAGATTGTTGACGCTGGTGTAAGCGAACACGCGCTTGTTCCAGGCCTTCTGCGACTCGATCACCTTCGCGAAGAACGGCTCCTTCGACTGCTCGGTGATCACCTTCTGCCAGGCCGCGATCTGTGCATCGAGCACCGGCTGCGAGGTCTTCACTACGTTCACGCCACGCTTCTTGATCTCTTCGAGATCCTTCGAGTAGCGATCGTAAGCCTTGCAGATCTGCTCGGACGACGAAGCATGCGAAGCGTAGCGCAGCATGTCCTGCAGTTCCTTCGGCAGCGCGTCGACCTTCGCCTTGTTGAAGATCACTTCGAAGGCTTCCATCTGCTGATGGTGGCTGCCCAGCATGTAGAACTTCGCAACGTCCGGGAAGCCGAGGATGATGTCGGACGACGGGTTGTTGAACTCGGCCGCATCGAGCAGGCCGCGATCCAGACCCGGAACGATGTCGCCGCCGGCCATGATGGTGACCGCCGCGCCCATTTCCTTGAACATCTCGGCCGACAGACCGATGGTGCGGTACTTCAGGCCCTTGAAGTCGTCGCCCGACTTCACTTCCTTCTTGAACCAGCCGAGCGGCTGCGTCGGCATCGGGAAGTAGAGATAGCCGGTGAGATTGAGCTTGAGGATGTTGTTGACGAGCTCTTTGTAGAGCGCCTCGCCGCCGCCGTTATAGAACCAGCCCAGGAAGCTCGCGGCGTCCCAGCCGAATGACGGCGGCGTGCCGAACAGCGAATAAGCCTTGTGCTTGCCGTACCAGTAACCCGACACGCCGTGACCGGCGTCGAGCACGCCAGCGTGCACCGCGTCCGCCATCTGGAAAGCCGGAACGACAGCGCCGGCGGCAAGGACGTCGAGCTTGAGGCGGCCGCCAGACAGGCTGTTGACGACGTTCGCGTAGTCGACCGCGAACTCGTGGAAGATGTCCTTCGAAGGCCAAGTCGACTGATATTTCCAGACCTGCGTCTGCGCGCGCGACACCTGCGGCATAGCAATGGTCGCGACAGCTGCAGCACCCGTTACACCAGCAGTCTTCAGGAACTTCCGGCGGCCAGCTACCGGCGCGCCCGAACCTTTAATGGTCGGCATAGAAAAAGTCCTCCCTAACACCGGCGCTCCACACACAGAGAGCCGGGCCGCGGTCTTCGCCGCGTTTCCATGAAGCGCCAGTTGGCGCTCCAACGATTTTGCAGAATCGTTGCGGGATAAAGCAAGCGTATATTTACCTTGCGCCGCAGCATTGAGCGCGGGGCACTACAACGAAGTGCTGAGAGAGATTTTTCTGGATCGAAAAAAATAGAGTGATCGCGGCGCCGCGATACGAATTGCCTATCGAACGCCGTTTCACCGGCGGCGCGGCTGCTTTCGCGAATCATTCCAATCGTCCGGCGAACTTTTGCTCGCCGGACGTGAAATGCCGTCAGCTTTAGTAGTCGAAGAAGACCGTCTCGCCCTCGCCTTGCAGCACGATGTCGAGACGATATGTCGAGGAATCGACTTTGCGCGCGATCAGCGTGCTGCGCCTTGCTTCGGGAACCAATCCGAGCACCGGATCGTGGGCGTTGTGCGCCTCGTCCTCGAAATAGATTCGCGTCAGCAACTGCTTCAGCATTCCGCGGCCGAAGACGAAGGTGACGATATGCGGGGCCTGCAGCGTATTGCCGGGACCGGGAACCGGACCCGGTTTCACGGTCTTGAATCGAAACACGCCATCGTTATCGGTCGCGCAGCGTCCGAAGCCGTGAAAGCCGCCATCGACCGGCTTCTGCTGCGTGTCTTCTGGATGGTCGTATTTTCCGGCGGCATTCGCCTGCCAGATTTCGATCATCACGTCGGGAATCGGTTCGCCCGCGCCATCGGTCACACGGCCTTCGACGACGATGTGCTGTCCCTGTGCATCGCCAACGAGGAGATTGCTGTCGCCTTCATAAGGCAAGCCAAAGTGAAAGAACGGGCCAACCGTCTGCGACGGGGTCTGGCCAAAACGCTGCTTGCTCACGCTCAGTCCTCCATCGGTGTCGCGTTGCGGCCGCGCAGGACGATATCAAACTTGTAGCCGAGCGCCCATTCGGGGATCGTCGAATCCATATCGAAGCGGCTCACCATGCGCTCGCGCGCCTTCTCGTCGGGAATGCCCTGATAAATCGGGTCGAACGCAAACAGCGGATCGCCCGGAAAATACATCTGCGTCACGAGACGATTGATGAAGCTCGGCCCGAACATGGAGAAGTGAATATGCGCCGGACGCCATGCGTTCGGGTGATTGCGCCACGGATAGGCGCCGGGCTTGATCGTGGTGAACTTGTAGTTGCCTTCGGCGTCGGTGACGACGCGGCCGGCACCCGAGAAATTCGGATCGAGCGGCGCGGGATGCTGGTCGCGCGCGTGAATGTAGCGGCCGGCAGCATTGCACTGCCAGACTTCGACGAGCGTGTTCGCAACGGGACGGCCGTTTTCATCGAGCACGCGCCCGCTGACAATGATGCGTTCGCCCAAGGGTTCGCCGGCATGCTGGTTCGTGAGATCGGCATCGATCGGCAAGACCTTGCCGTGCCCATAAACCGGACCGGTCACTTCGGAAAGCGTATGCGGCAGAATCACCAGCGGCTGCTTCGGCGCACGAAGCACGGTCGATTTATAGGGCGGATAGAGCGACGGCGGCTGCGCGCCCTTCTCTTCCCGGTTGTATGGAATGACGTCGGCCATGTTTCCCTCCCCGCCGCGAAGCGGTGAATCCAGTTCTTTATTTATTCCAGTGTAGGACGGGGCCGAAAGCGGCCCCATGCACGTTTGCGGGATCAGCTTGAAGGATTGGCTTTCAGGGCTGCGTCATTCAGGCTTGCGTAAACGTCGCCTGAATTCGCCTCGATCGGCAGTTCCTCGATCCAGCGGCACATTTCCTCGGCGGAAATGGCCTGACGATGCGCGAATTCCTGGCTCTCGCCGAGAGCGGCATTGAAACTGTAGCTGGCCATTCCGGCGAGCCGCCGGATCGCATCGAGCGCGACGTCGCGCTGGATCGTCGTGAACTCGATCGAAAGCGCCGGCAACGGCTGCGACAGACCGGCCAGTACCGCGTCCTCGAAGCCTTCCACGTCAATCTTCACAAAGGCCGGTTTGCCGTGACGCGCGATCAGGGCATCGAGCGTCGTCATCGGCACCTTGATGCGGTCGTCCCAGCGCTGGCCCTCCCATCCGGGTGCGGCGTCGGCGGATTTGATGAAATCGTCGGAAGCGGTCGCGACCGTCGGATTGCGCGTATTCAGTTTCAGTTCGATCTCGCCTTCCTGCGGTCCGATCGCGGCGCGGACGAGCTGGAAACGCGGATTGCGGCCGTAGAAAAGTTTCAACACCGAACCGAGTGCCGGCTGCGGCTCGACCGCGACCACTTTCGCACCGAGGCGAAGGAACGAGCCGGCACGATCGCCGACATGCGAGCCGACATCGAAAGCAAGATCGCCGGTTTTGAGGAAGCGCGCATAGATCGCGTCCATCTTCCGGTGGCGATCGCGGTCGCCGTAATAAATACGGAGCGAGCGAAAAATCGCCCGCCCCGTCGTTAGCCAGTTCAGCATGTTCAGGCTGCCGTCGCCTGCACGGCGCGAATCTCTTCCGGCATGTCGAACTCTTCGGGCATCGCGCAAAGTTTGTTGCGCTCCGCCCAGGCACCCAGCCGCGTGTCGGAGGTATAGACCGCGAACGGAATCACCACGAGCAGGCCGAACACGAAGGGCACGAACCAGAGTGCGGAAAGCGGCGAGAACAGAAACACGAAGAGCGTCAGCGCGAGGCCGAACAGCGTGTGCGGCATGAAGGTCTTTGCCGCCGCGCGCCACGGTACGCGATAGCCGTCACGCTGCTGCCCATCCCACTTCGTCTTACGGCCGAAGAGAGCCGCCACCATGAAGTAGGAGGCGGCGAACATCTGCAGCGGCGCATGCACGAAGGTAAAGAGCATGTCCATGGCACCGGCGAGCAGGAGCCTCGGCGTGCCGCCATAACGGGCCGCCGAATTCATCAGCGCATCGATCACGCCGAAAATGCGTGGCGCGATGAAGAGGAAGATGAAGACCGCGTAGAAGCCGAGCGCCGACCAGACCGGGAAGGTAGTAGCCGAACCCACGGGCGCCATGGCGATCGCAAGTGCCGCGAGGATCGCGAACAGCACAACCGCGCCCTGCCCGACGAACATCTGGATCGCCATGACCAGCTGCACCCAGCTTACCGGCAAGAGGCCCGGCATGTTCAGGAGCTTGGTATATTGCAGGTTGCCGTTCGCCCAGCGCACGTCGCGCGCTTCGAAGTCCAAAAGCGTCGGCGGCGTTTCTTCGAACGAGCCGACTTCTTCAGGGATCACGCGCACTTCATAGCCGGCGCGGCGCATCATCATCGCTTCGATATGATCGTGCGAAAGGATGTGCCCGCCGAAGGGCGGCTTGCCGGGAAGAAGCGGCAGCTTGCAGTAATCGTAGAACGGCTGAATGCGGATCGTGGTGTTGTGACCCCAGAACAGCCCGCAGTCGGCATGCCACCAGGCATAGCCGGAAATATAAGCGCGCAAGCCGTGACGCATGCCGAACTGGTAAACGCGCGCGAAGAAGCTCGAACTCGGCATACCGACGATCAGGCTCTGCAGAATCCCGAGGCGCGGATTGGCCTGATGGATGCGGATCATGCGGACGATGGTTTCGCCAGTCATGATCGAGTCGGCATCGAGCGGGATCATGAACTCGTAGTTCTTGCCCCAGCGCTCGCAGAAGTCGCGGATGTTGCCGGCCTTGTAGCCGACATTGCTCTCGCGGCGGCGATAGTAAAGTTTGGAAGCGCCGGGAAACTCTCTGTTCCACTCTTCGGCTGCCGCCTGCTCCAGCGCCGCGACATCGTCGCGGTTGGTGTCGGAGAGCACGAAAAAGTCGAAGTGATCGGTCTGCCCGGTCTTCTCCAGGCTCTTCCTGATGACTCGCAGGCGCGCAAAGGCGCGGGCCGGGTCTTCGTTGCGCACGGTCATGGTGATCGCCGAGCGCACGGTGATCGGATCGGTATCGCGCGCCTTCAACACCACCGGCGTGATTTCGGGCAGCGGGTTCTTCCGGAAGTTCATGAAGAAGAAGCCGACCGCCGAATTCCAGAAGCCGATCGCAATCCACGGCACATAGGTGAGGAAGCAGATAACGAGCGCGGCATCGAGTAAACCAAAGCCGTCATGCGCAAGGATATGGACGAGCCAGGCCGCCATGCCGAGCATGGTCGCGGTGGCAAGCGCGCCGAAGATCATCCGGCGGCGCCAGATCAGGCGGACCGACTGCGTGCCGGTCGGCGTGGTCTCGCCGGTGAGCGTGTTGAAACTGGCCGCATCGGTAGCGGCGCCGATGGCAGCTTTGGCCTCGGCGGAAGTGGATTCCATTGACATGGGTGGTAAAGACGTTCCCTGCTTGCGCGTTAGCGCCTTCTCGCCGACAACCGTGGCGAAAACTCGATTACGTCTAGCGCGTTTCAACAAATTTGCTAAGGCCCTTCCCGTGACCGCAAGCGTTAAACCTAAGAACAATGCCGCGCAGGCGCTCTGGTATGTAGCGCCGGGCAAAGCCGAGTTACGCGCCGCAACAATTGGTGATCCGAGCGCGAACCAGCTTCTGGTGCGCACGCTTTATTCCGGCCTCAGCCGCGGCACCGAACGGTTGATCTTTGAAGGCAAAGTGCCGGAAGCCGAATGGAGCCGGATGAAAGCGCCCGCGCAGGAAGGCGAATTTCCGTTTCCCGTTAAGTATGGTTACTCGGCCGTGGGCATGGTCGAAGCAGGACCGGCCGGCCTGAAAGGTAAAACCGTCTTCGCGCTTTATCCGCATCAGGATCGTTTCGTCATTCCGGCTGAACGGGCGTTCATAATCCCGCACGATGTACCGGCCCGGCGCGCGACGCTTGCCGCCAACATGGAAACGGCGCTCAACATTCTTTGGGACGGCGGCGCGCAGCCGGCCGACCGGATCGTGATCGTCGGCGGCGGCATCGTCGGCATGCTGGTCGCAAGTTTAGCGAGCCGCCTCCCCGGCGCGGACGTCACGCTGGTGGATGTCGAGCCTTCGCGCGCCGCCATCGCGGCAAAACTGAACACCCGCTTCGCACTACCGGACGACGCGCCGGGCGAAGCCGACCTCGTGATCCACACCACCGCCTCGGCGGCCGGGCTTTCGCTGGCGCTGAAACTCGCCGGCGTCGAAGGCACCATTGTCGAGGCAAGCTGGTTCGGCACCGGCATGGTGAGCGTGCCGCTTGGTGATGCTTTCCACTCCCGCCGACTGCGGCTGATCTCGAGCCAGGTCGGCAATGTTTGCGCGAGCCGCGCCAAGCGCTGGACCACGCGCCGCAGGCTGGAAGCGGCCATCGGCATGCTTTCCGACCCGCGGCTCGATGCCCTGCTCGGCGAGGAAGTGCCTTTTGCCGAACTTCCGCAGCAATTGTCACGCCTGTTGTCGCCGCGCGCGCCGGGCCTCGGCGCACTCGTCCGCTACTGAACTCCGAACAAGGAAAGCCTCGCTATGTACGGCCTCGAAGTCCGCGACCACATCATGATCGCCCACTCTTTCAAGGGCGAGTTCTTCGGCCCCGCGCAGCGCGTGCACGGCGCGACCTTCGTCTGCGACGTTGCGTTCTTCCGCGAGACCCTGGGACCGAATGAAGTGGTTGTCGACATTGGCGCCGCGTCCGACGCGCTTAAAGCAACGCTTGCGGCGATCAACTATCGCAACCTCGACGAAGTTCCGGAGTTCAAGGGCAAGCAGACCACGACCGAATTTCTCGCGCGCTATGTCTTCGAACAGATGAAGGCGGCGCTGAAAGCCGGCAAGCTCGGCGCGGATAGCGACGGCATTTCCAAGATCAAAGTAACCATGCACGAGTCGCACGTCGCGCGCGGCTGGTACGAGGCTGCGGTCTAACCTTCATGCGCGAAGTCGTCTTCGGCATACCGGGCAATCTCGACACGCCGACCGGCGGCTATCGCTACGACAAGCGCGTGATCGAGGAATTGCCTGCCCTAGGCTGGCGGGTGCGGCATCTGCAACTGTCGGGCGAGTTTCCCTCGCCTTCGGATGCAGCGCTGGCCGAAACCGAAAAATTGCTTGCGGAAATTGCCGCCGATGCGCTCGTCATGATCGACGGTCTCGCGCTCGGCGCAATTCCGCTTGCGGTCCTGCGCTCGCTCAAGGCGAAGCTCGTGGCGCTCTGCCATCATCCGCTCGCCTTCGAAACCGGGCTGACGTCCGATCGCATCGACTATCTGCATCGCACCGAACGCGAAGCGTTGTCGCGCGCGGTTGCGACCATTGCCACCAGCCGCTCGACCGCCGAATTGCTCGCGCGCGAATTCAACGTGACACCGGACGATCTCACGGTCGCCGAACCCGGCACGGAAGCGGCACCCCGCGCGAGGGGCAATGCCAAGCCGCCGCGCATTCTTTCCGTCGGCGCGATCACGCGGCGCAAGGGGCACGACACGCTCGCGAAAGCGCTTTCCAAAATCCGCGACCTCGATTGGGAGTGGCGGATCGCCGGCAGCACCGATCGCGACGCGGTTGCAATGAAAACGCTGGAGACGGAAATCGCCTCGGGCAACATCAAGGAACGCACGGCACTGCTCGGGCCGCTCGACGATGCCGGGCTTGAGCGTGAATATTCGAGCGCCGCACTGTTTGCGCTCCCATCCCATTTCGAAGGCTACGGTATGGCCTTCACCGAAGCGCTTGCGCGCGGGCTTCCGGTTGTCGCGGGATCGGGCGGCGCGCTGGTCGAAACCGTACCGAGAGATGCGGGCGTCTTCGTCGCGCCCGGAAATGCCGGCGAACTCGCGCTCACGTTGCGCCGTCTTCTCACCTCGCCTGTTGAACTGACCAAGCGCGCGGACGCAGCGTGGGAATACGCCAAGAAACTTCCGCGCTGGACCGACACCGCGAAGCGCATCGCCGATGCGCTCGATCGCGCCAGCAACAAGGCTTCCGCATGAGTTTCTCAGCAACATGGCTACGCCTGCGCGAGCCGGTCGATCACCGCTCGCGCGACCGCGCACTGCTTGCGAAGACGGCGGCGCTCCTCGCCAACAAAGCAGAGCCGGTGATTTATGATCTCGGTGCGGGTGCGGGCTCCAACCTGCGCGGCACCGCGCTCGCACTCGGGCCACGGCAACGCTGGGTGCTCGTCGATTACGACGCCGATCTGCTCGCCGCCTCGCTCGAATTCATCAGCGCATGGGCCGACAAGACGCGGCCGACGGCAGCGGGCCTTGAAGTCGAAAAAGCGGAAAAGCGCATCCGCGTCGAAGTCAAACGCGCGGACCTCAACGCCAATCCAGCGCCATGGGGCACGCAGAAGCCCGATCTCGTGACTTCCGCCGCGCTGTTCGACCTCGTTTCCGAGGCGTGGATCGCGCGCTTCTGCGCTTCGCTCGTCAGCGACCGGCTCCCGCTTTACACGACGCTCGTCCATGACGAGACCGCTCAATGGGCGCCCGCACATGCGGCCGACGCGCGGATGATGGAAGCCTTCGAGCGCGACTTCGGCAAGGAAAAAGGCTTCGGCCCTTCGGCGGGCAATCGCGCAATCGGCTTCATGGCGAAGACGCTTGCCTCGCTCGGCTACCAGACCGAACTGGCCGACAGCCCGTGGCGGCTTGCCGAAGAGGATCACGATCTCATCGTGCAGCTTGCCGATGGCTGGGCCAATGCCGTGCGCGAAACCGGAAGCGTTCCGGAAGACGTTGTTCAGTCGTGGCTTTCCGCGCGCAAGACAGGCGGCAGCGCATGTGTCGTCGGGCACAAGGATCTGCTAGCGCTGCCGGTGGCCTAAGCTCCTAAGGTCAAGAGCGATGCAGTCGTGCTGTCCTTCCGAACGCGCGCACTTCCCATCACGCGTCATCGCCGGGCTTGTCCCGGCGATCCCGATTTCAAAAGCACTGCGCCCCTAAGCGGGATGCGCTGGTCAGGTGCGGGTCTCGAACCACATCCACTTTTCCCTCCCCCTTGGCGCAAGCGCCAAGCGTTTTCTCTTTTGCGCGAATGGCGTAAACGCCACGCGCGCGGCTGTTTATAAATTTGATCAGCGGCCCGGCAGCATCCGCTCCAGCACGCCATCCTTGCGGATGACATAATGAAAGAGCGCGGCCCCGATGTGCATGATCGCAAGCACGCCGATCGCGAAGCCCATGATCTTGTGGCGGGCAAAGATAAAGTTTGCCGTATCCTCGTTCTTCGCGAAGAGCGGCTGGATTTCGAACAGGCCGAAGAAAGGCGTTGTCGCACCGTAATACATGTTTGCGATCGCGCCCGAGATCGGCGTCAGGAATAGGAGGATGTAGAGCGCCCAGTGCGTCACCTTCCCGGCGTAACGATAGAGCGCGGGAATATTCGGCTCCGGCGGCGCGCCGTGAACGATCCGATAGATCAGGCGGATCGTCATCAGCAGCAATATCGCAACGCCAAGCGACTTGTGGAAGTTGAACAGGTTGAACGGCGCGTTCTCGATCTGGCCCATCAGGATGCCGACCGGAATCGCGGTCAGCACAAGAAGCGCCACGATCCAGTGCAGCGACTTGGCGAACCCCGAATATCCCTGCTGGTAGCTTTCCGGCGCGACTGACATTTTCGTCTCCCAGGACTGAACAAGGCACACCAGTAACCGGCGTCAGTTTAGCACGGTTCCAGTCTATGCGAAGACTTTCTGGTGTTCAGTGCTGAAGACGGACGACGACGCTATCGGTCGCGCCGCTCGCATCGATCACGGTCAGGCGCACGAAGCCCGGCCCTTCCGGCCGCCAGAACGCGGCATTGCGGAAATCGGCCTCGCCGAGCGGACGTCCATCGACCAGAAAACGGTAAGGACCATTGCCGCCGGTCGTCTTGATGACCAGCGGCTGCGGCGGCGAAAGCGGGCCGTCACGCTCCAGCGCGAGTTGCGCGCCGTTCATCGGAAATGTGATTTTCAACGGCGGCTCGTGGGCAGCGAGCGTGCGCATTTCGCCCGCGGGTGCAAAGCGGCGAAGCGGCAAGGGCAGCCGCGCGGTGCTCGCGACGATCGCTCCCGCGGGTGCGGCGCGCAGCGGCTCGATCTTCGGAGCGGCGCGCGCAAAGGCGTCGAACAGGATCGGTGCCGCAACCGCGCGACCGATCATGCCGGGAACGGGTTGTCCGTCGGGACGGCCCACCCAGACCGCAATCGTGCGCTTGCCGTCAAAGCCGATAGCCCAGGCATCGCGATAGCCATAGGAAGTGCCGGTCTTGAAGGCGATGCGGCCGAAACCGGCATTCTCCGGCGGCGGCGCACCAATGAGAATATTGCCGACATACCAGGCTGACACCGGATCCAGCAGCCGCGCGCGGCGCTGGTTCTCATTCGCGACATCGAGACGATGAACGAGTGGGAAGGTATCGCCGCCGCGGGCGAGCGAAGTATAGAGCGTCGTCAGGTCTTCGAGACGAAGACCGAGCCCGCCAAGGCCGATCGCGAGTCCGGGGATTTCGCCTTGCGGCAATTGCAGCAGCGCGCCGCTCTGTTCGAGACGCGCAAACAACCGCTGCGGCCCGACCGAGTCGAGCAAGGCGACCGCCGGCACGTTCAGCGAAAGCTGCAGCGCTTTTCGTAACGTGACCGTGCCTTGAAAGGTGAGATCGAAATTCTCCGGACGCCAGTTGCCGAAGCGCGTGGGGCGGTCCTCGATCAAGGTTTCGGGATGCGCGACGCCATCTTCGAAGGCGAGCCCATAGATAAAGGGCTTCAGCGCCGAGCCGGGCGAGCGGACGCCGCGGGTCATGTCGATGCGCCCTGCGCGTTCGGCGTCGTTGAAATCCACCGAACCGATGCGCGCCAGCACATGGCCGGTTTCGTTGTCGGCGACGAGAATCGCGAGCGAAACATTGGGCCCGAGCGTGGTCAGCTTTTCGCGCGCGAGTTCTTCGAGGCGCTTCTGAATGGTCGCATCGATCGCGAGCTGGTGGCGCTGCTGTTTGGGAAACGCGGCGATCGCGGCTTCCGCCGCATGGGGTGCCACCTGCGGCAATTCCCGGCGCTGGCGCGGCACGGATTCTTCGCGTGCGCGGTTCGCTTCGGCAATCGTGATCACGCCCGCGGACAGCATGCGATCGATGACGCGATTGCGCGCACGCATCGCGACGTCCCCCGCGCGATCGGGCCTGCGCACTTCCGGCGATTGCGGCAATGCGACGAGGAGCGCCGCCTCGCCGATCGTCAGCCGCGCAGGCTCTTTTCCGAAGTAAGCGTAAGACGCCGCGCGAATGCCTTCGAGATTGCCGCCGAAGGGAGCGAGCGTGAGATAGAGTTCGAGAATCTCCTGCTTCGAGAGCTTCGCTTCGAGTTGCATCGCGCGGACGATCTCGGCGACTTTGGCGGCAATGGTGCGCTGCTTACGCGGTTCGATCAGCCGCGCCACCTGCATCGACAGCGTGGAGCCGCCGGAAACGATCTCGCCATTCGTGACGAGTTGATAGACCGCCCGCAACATGGCGAGCGGATCGGTGCCGAAGTGATCGTAGAAGCGCCGGTCTTCGTAGGCGATCAGCATTTCGAGATAGCGCCGGTCGACCTGTTCCGGCTTTGCCGCCAGACGCCAGCGTCCGTCGTTGAGCGAGAACGGGCGCAGAAGCACGCCGTTTCGGTCCACCACTTCGACGGAGCGAAGAATCTCCGAAGGTGCCGGTGCGGTGACGCGGATCAGACCGACCGCCGCGAACGCGCCCGCGATCATCGCGAGCGCGCCGAGGCCGGCGAGTTTAATGATCCGCGCTTTCTTCATCGCGTGGCGGGCTGCACTTCGACTGCGCCCGCCTCGGTCCGCGCAAAGCGGTCCGGACGATACATGTCTTCGATGATCGCCGGGGGATGCGCATATTTTCCGGGCGACACCGCGCGAACGATATAGGCCACCGTGATGATGCCCTTCTCGTTCTCGCGCCGGTCGAATGCCGCGACGAAACGATCATCGCGGAATTCGGTGTGCGCGGTCGCCGTCGTCTCGCCGATCCATTTGAGATTTCCGGTCTCGCCACCGGCGACGATCCGCGGATTGTCAATCTCGAAACCCGCCGGAAGATGATCGACGAGCAACAAGCGTCCTGCCACCTGGTCGGTCTGGTTGACGCGCAGCACGACGACCATGCGCTGGTTCTGCGTCACCTTCGACGGATCGATCGGAGTGCCGTCGAGCGCACGATAGGTCCGCGCGATGCGGAAGCCTTTCTCGGCAGGCGGCTCGGCAGCATTGGGCGCACCGCGAATGCCGATCACCACCTGCACGGGGCGATCACCATTGTTCGCGATACGGATGGTCTTACCCTGCAGATCGGCGGAGCGGATCGTGCGGAAGTAACTGCCTTTATGCGAAACACCGTCGATGGTGAGCGCGAGTTGCTGTGCATCCTTCACGAAAGCACGCGCGGCAAGCACCATCCAGGCATTCTCCTGCGTGCTGGTATGCGGTGTCACTCCGCGCGCGACCTCCAGCCTCGCGAGTGCGAGACGAGCGGTCTTCTCCGCGCCCGCTTCGGTCGCAAGCGCGACGATGCCGGCGGCATCGCGAAGCGGCGAGCCGTAATCATCGCGGCCGGCAACCGGAGAGAGCGAATCCGCAGGCAGTGCAGAGAGTGCTGCATTGAAGACCTTCTCGGCACGGAGCTTGTCGCCCATCAGCGACAAGGCCGCCGCAACCTGACCGCGCGAAAGCGGGGTCGTGAGGTCTTCGATCTTGGCATCGGCCAGGTAGCGAAGGTCGCCGACCGGCGCCACGCCGTTACGTGCGAGCACGTAGAGCGCATAGGCGATCGCTTCGGTGTTCTGGTCGCCGCCACGGTTATTGCCAAGCTGCACGGCGTTGCGGAGACGGTTCAGCGCAAGCCGGAACTGGTTCTCCGGTACGACAAAGCCCTTCTCCCGCGCGCGGGTCAGGAAGTCGGTGACGTATGCGTGCAGCCAGGTGTCGGCGGCACTGGAAGCACTCCAGAGGCCGAAGGCCCCTTCGGAATTCTGCCGTGCGAGGACACGCGCGATCGATTCCTTGATGCGCTCATCGATGCTCTTGTCGAGCGCAAGCTGGCTCTCGCTGGCGAGATCGTTGACGTAGAGCAGCGGCAGCGCGCGGCTCGTGATCTGTTCCGAGCAACCATAAGGATAACGGTCGAGCGCGAGCAGAAGCGATGGCACGTCGATTGCGTTCTGCGGCGAGACGGTCAGCGAGACAGAACCCGTGCCCGGCACGACGTCCGCAAGCAGGTTCGCGTCGATCACGATGCTTTCGCCGCGCGCAAGCTCGCGCACGGTGCGCCGCTCGATCACGGGATAAGCGGGCCGCGTCAGGAGCGCGTATTTGCGCTCGATCGAGAAACCGTTCGGACCGGAGATGCGGACCGCAAGCGAACCCGGACCAACGCCCTTCCCGATCAGATCGAGCGTAAAGCCAGTGCGCGCACCAGCAGCCAGACTGAGCTTGCGGCTATTCGCGGAAACTTCCGCCGCACCTTCGGTCACGAGATCGACCTGATATTCGCCGGCAGGGCCTTCCACATTCGTCACTTCCAGACGGAGCGTCGAACGATCGCTCGAGGCGAGGAAGCGCGGCAGGGTCGCCTGCACTACGACCTGGTCACGGATGATGACTTCGGAAGCCGCGTGGCCCACTTTGTCTTCGGTCCACGCGACCGCCATGACACGCACGCTGCCGTCGAAGGCAGGAACGTCGAAGCTCACATTCGCCTTCCCGTCCTTATCGACGGCGACCATGCCGGAATAGAGCACGAGCGGCGCTTGCGACGGCGGATTGCCTGCCATTTCCAGCGCGTTAGCGTCGCCGCCAGTCCGGATGCGGCCGCGCACGCCCTGCATTCCGTCGATCAATGCGCCATAGAGATCGCGCACTTCGCCGGAGAGACGCCGCTGCCCGAGATAATAAGTATCGGGCGCGGGGGACTTGTAGTTCGTCAGGTTGAGAATACCGACGTCCACCGCGGCAACGACGATGCGCGCATTACCGCCCGCTTGTCCCGTTACCGTCACCGGAATGGTCCAGCGCGTGTTGGGACGAAGCTGCTGCGGCAATTCGAGCTTGACGTCGAGCGTCTTCGCGGCGCGCGCGACACCGAACCATGCGACGCCGATGGCGCGGCTCGGCAAGCGGCTCTTCTGTACGTCGAGCGGACGATGGTGGAACGCGACGATGTAAGCGCCGGGTCCCCAATCCGCGCCGACGCGGAAGGTAACACGGCCACCGGCGGCGCCGATCTGCGTCTGTTGCACGGCATGAACCTTGTCGCCGACCACCATCACAGTCGCGGCACCATCGATGCGGGGCGCAATCGATACCGTCAGCGTGTCGCCGTCGTTGTATTCGGTCTTGTCGAGCGAGACTTCGAGGCGGTCGGGAGTGTCGGCAGAGGCTTCACCGTAGAAGCCGGCATCGAAGGCGTAGCTTGCAGCAGGGCCGGTCGCCTCAGGCGAGGTGATTTCCAGGCGATAGCGTCCGTAAGGGGCATCGGCGGAAATCGTGACCGGCTTTTCGGAAGACGCGTTCAACGTGCCTTCCGCGATCTTGCGGGTCTGGCGCACGGGCTCGTAATCCCAAGAGCCGGAAACGCGATACCACTGGTAGCGCGTCTCGACGCGATAGATCGCCCATTTCAGATTCTGCTTCGCTGCCAGCTTTCCGGCAGGATCGACGAGCACGACATCGAACAGCGCTTTGTCGCCCTCGCCGACGCGCCCCTTGAACTGCGGACGGATTCCGATTGCGGGCTCCGTCGCCGCGACCGGAACGACGATCCGCCGCTCGATCGCGCGGCCGCCGGCTTCCTGCATGCGGATCGTGATCTGCGCTTCCAGAGCCCGCGACGTGCGCGGGAGATCGGGCAACGCGATGGAAAGATCGGCGTGTCCCTTCGCATCGGTCTTGGGTAAGTCCGCGAGCGGACGGCGGATCGGCGTGAACGGCTCCTCGGTCAAGCCGAAGCTGAAGCCATCAAAGCCGCGGCGCTGCTGCGACGCGCGAATCTCCACTTCGCCTTCGAGATCGAGCGACGCGGCAGGCGGCCCGAAGAGATAGCGGCCATCGACCGCAATCTGCGCGGGCTGGCTCGCACTGATGTCCGGGCGCGCAGCCTTCAGATCAAACTCGATGCGATCGGGCACATAGTCTTCGACAAGGAAGGCTATCTCGCCGACGGGTGCGGCCTTCACATCGGCATAGGCGCGCAGCCGCCAGGTGCCGGTGGTGGCACCCGCAAGCAGCGGCATGGAGAAGCTGCGGCCGCCCGCCTCGTCGCTGTTGATAACGATGCGGCGATCTTCCGCACCATCGGGGCGCGACAGAATAAAGGTAAGCGGCAGGCTGACGGCCTTCGCTTTCGCGTCACGCAGAAGCGCGGTTACATGAACGGTTTCGCCGGAGCGATACACGCCGCGCTCGGTGAACACATAAGCATCGAGCGGGCCGGGCGTGACACGGCCCGCCACGCCGCGATCAGCAAGATCGAACGGGCTTTCGGTGAGCGACAGGAACGCATAATCCGCGCCCTTGCGCTCGGCGATAAGCACGGCCGGCGCAAGACCGCCGGTGCCGCGCACGAGGCCGGCGTCGAATTTCGCAAAGCCCTGCGCGTCGGTCTTGATGGTGCCGAGCACCTCGTTGTTCTTCGCAAGCAGCTTCAACTCCGCATCAGCGACCGGCTTTGCAGTACCGAGATCGCGCACGAAGACGTGCAGACCGTCTTGGGCCGTGATTGCCGTCAGGCCGAGGTCGGAAACCACGAACCATTGCGTCGCAAGGTTGGAGTATTCCGGCCTGCCTGTCGCGTCCGCGGGAGCGGCAGTCATCACATAGACGCCGGCGCGCAAATCCTTGACCGCTTCGTCGATCGGGAATGCAGTGGTGATTTCTTTATTGAGATCGGAGGCGACTTCCAGTTCGCCTTTGAACGCAAGCGCGCCCTGGTTTTCGACAAGGCGCTCAATCTCGTAGCGCGACAGCGCCTGCCGGAACTGGCCGTCAAGCGCGGAGGGAATCAGCGAACGCTCGCCGATCCGCACCACCTGAATGTTGAGACGCTTGGTATTGACCGAGATGAGCGGAATGCCCTTCTGGCCGGTACGCGGCAGTACATAGGCGCGGCCGGTGAAACGCACGTCCGCCTTGCGGTCGCGCACATAGATCTGCAGTTCGGAAGCGTTGCTCAACACTTCGCCATTCTTCGACGGAATGCCGCGGCGCGCGGTGACGGCATAGGTTTCGCCGTGCTTCAGCCCCTCGATGCAGATCTGCTGCTCGTTGCTGGTGACGGACGGTTTCTCGATGCCCTGCACGGAAATGAACGGCGCAAAATCGACTTTCTGGGCGAGCGGATCGGAAAACTGAATGCAGGCGCGCGGTGCCGCCACGTCGGCATCGACCGAGTAATCGAGCACCCGGAAGCCATGGGTATCGCGCAGGTTTTCGTAAAAGGATTTCAGTTCGGGGCTGTCGCGGCGTTCGAGCGCGAGCTTGAGTGTGTCCAGCGCGGGCCGCCAGAGCTCGCGGTTCGCATAGACGCGGCCGATGATCTCGAGCGCCTCGCCCTCGACCCTGCGATCGGCAGTCCTGCGATAGGCGATGTAGGCCGCCGCTGCCGTGCGGTCGCGAATGATATTGCGCTCCGCTGCGTTCGAGGGGCTGATCTCTCCGAGCGCGCGGGCGTAGCGCAGCCATAGCGCCGCATCCTTCTCGGTATGAAGCGCAAGCTCGCCGAGGCGCTGGGCATGGACGCGGGCGTCTTTTCCGGTCAGGGCACTGTCGGCCTCTTTCCTGAGCTCGGCCGGGGAGCGAGGGCGGCTCGCGAGCTCCCGCTGCAGCTGGCTCTCGAGCCGCTGCGCTCCTGCGTTCAGATCGCCCCGTGCATAGGTTTTCTCCTGTGCGCGAACCCCGAAGGTACCGACCAGTAAAGCCAGAACCGCGAGGCCTAGGAACGATTTTCGCATTTTCAGAACTCCCCAACGTCATTTCCGGCGGCCTCGCGCCCGAAATCTGTGCGGAGTCGCCCTATCGCAGCATGCTACCGGATTTATCGCGGCGGCTCCGTGGCGCGTTAATCATCAGAGGACAAATATTCGTTATCGCATCGCGAGATGTTGTTACTCACCTACCGGTAAAATCGCGCTATAGTCCGTCCGTATTCCAGAGCTGGGAGAGGACAGAAAATGACCCGTTATTTTGCTATCGCAGCGATCGCCGTCGCCGGCTTTGCTGCTTCTTCGTTCGTTACGCCGGATGCCGCGCATGCGGCCTACTGCGAAGCACGCAGCGCCTACGCGACCGGCTGGGGTTCGGGAAACCTGAACTATGCCCGCCGCCGCGCGCTCGCTGAATGCGCGGTCCGCACCCCGCGCGGCTACACCTGCTACATTACCGGCTGCCGCTACTAAGCCGCTTCCAGCTCGCCTCTTCGGAGGCGAGCTTTTCTTCTTCTGCATTCTCACGACGTAGCGCGTCGAAGCCGCTCACGCATGTTTGGCCGGCTTTGCCGGATTTTCCGGCCGTCGTTTCCCGGTATTGCTTCGGCGCTTTCAGTCCGCATTTTTCTTTAAGTTGAAAACGCGACGGAAACCTCTTCCGCCGTGCGAAACGCGTCCGGTTTTCACGCGCGTCGGGCTTCCCGGCAACACAGCCGCAGGCTAAGAAAATCTCGCCAAAAAAAAAAATGCGATGCCGACGCCAGGCACCGGGAGGATATCCATGCCGCTCGAAACGTTTCGCCGCGAAACGCGCGAATGGCTCGCGCAAAACTGCCCGCCGGAAATGCGCAAGCCCTCGCGCGGTGAGCCGGACATTTGCTGGGGCGGGCGCAACTGGAAATTCCAGTCGGAAGACCAAAAAATCTGGCTCGAGCGCATGGCCGCGCGCGGCTGGACTGTCCCGATGTGGCCGAAAGAATATGGCGGCGGCGGACTTTCGCGCGAGGAAGAAAAAATTCTTCGCGAAGAAATGCGCGCCATCAACGCGCGCTCGCCGCTGGAAAGTTTCGGTATCTGGATGCTGGGACCTGCTCTCCTGCAATTCGGCAACGAAGCACAGAAGAAAGAACACCTGCCCAAGATCGCGCGCGGCGAAATCCGCTGGTGTCAGGGATATTCCGAACCGGGCGCGGGCTCCGACCTCGCCTCGTTGCAAACCAGGGCCGAGGATAAAGGCGACCACTTTCTCGTCAACGGACAGAAGATCTGGACGTCCTACGCCGACAAAGCCGACTGGATTTTCTGCCTCGTGCGGACCGACCCCGCCGCGGCGAAGCATAAGGGCATCTCGTTCGTTTTGTTCGACATGAAAACGCCGGGCGTCACGACCAAGCCGATCCTGCTCATCTCCGGCAAATCACCGTTCTGCGAGACCTTCTTCGACAACGTGACAGTCCCGAAGGAAAATCTTGTCGGCACGCTTAACGACGGCTGGACCATCGCCAAATATTTGCTGACGCACGAGCGCGCATCGATCGGCTCCGGGCTTTCGCTTGCGGCCATGCGTTCGCTGCCGGGCGAAGCCGTGAAAGCATATGGCCGCGACGAGCACGGCCGCCTCGCCGAGCCGCTTTTGCGGCGAGAGATCATCAGCGCGGAGATCGACGGGCGTGCGCTCCTCGCCACCATCGAGCGCTACAAGGCCGAAGCCAAGGCCGGTCAGGGTGTCGGCGCGAAGTCCGCGATCCTGAAATATGCCGGCACCGAACTGAACAAGCGCCGCTACGAAACCTTCATGACGATCGCCGGTTCTGACGGCCTCGAATGGGAAAGCGAACGCTCGGAAGAAGGCGTGCTGCCGCGCGAATGGCTGCGCACCAAGGCGAACTCCATCGAAGGCGGCACCTCCGAAGTCATGCTCGGCATCGTCGCCAAACAAATCCTGAAGCTGCCGGGGGCCTGAAATGATCGCGCTCGACGAAGACCGGATCATGCTGCGCGACTCCGCGCGGGAATTTCTGGCCGACAAATCGCCGGTTTCCGAATTGCGGCGCCTGCGCGACAGCCGCAGTGAAGACGGTTTCAGCCGCGAACTCTGGAGCGGCATGAAGGATATGGGCTGGACCGGCATCCTCGTCGACGAGGATCACGGCGGCTCCGACTTCGGTCATGTCGGCATGGCGCTCGTCTGCGAGGAAATGGGCCGGACGCTTACCGCCTCGCCTTTCCTCTCCACCGCCGTGATGGCCGCGACCGCGATCCGCCGCGGCGGATCGGACGAGCAAAAGAAAAAGTGGCTGCCCGCGATCTCGGACGCCAAAACCATTGTCGCGCTCGCCATCGACGAAGGCCGCAAGCACAATCCGGAGGCGACCGCGCTCAAAGCGGAGATGGCTGGCAATGCATTTCGCCTGAACGGCGACAAGACGTTTGTCGTCGATGGGCACATCGCCGACCAGATCATTGTGGCCGCCCGAACGGATGGCGAGCCGGGCAACCAAAGCGGTATTTCGCTCTTTCTCATCGATGCGAAGTCGCCGGGCATTTCCATCGAGCGGGTAATCGGCGTCGACAGCCGCAACAGCGCGCGGATCAAATTCGACAACGTCCATGCCGCAGGCGCGGACGCGCTCGGCGAGATCGGCAAAGGCTATGGGCTCCTCGAAAACGCGCTGAACGCCGGACGGACGGGACTTTCGGCCGAAATGCTTGGCGTTGCCAGCGAGAGTTTCGACCGGACCGTCAGCTATTTGAAGGAACGCAAGCAGTTCGGAAAATTCATCGGCGAGTTTCAGGCGTTGCAGCATCGCGCGGCACACCTGTTCGGTGAACTGGAACTCTTGCGCTCGCTGGTGCTTTCGGCATGCGTCGCGCTCGACAAGAATCCGGACACGGCAGGCTCGTCCGTCAGCGCCGCGAAATTCAAGGCCGCGGAAGTCGTGAAACTTGCCGTGTCCGAAGCCGTGCAGATGTTCGGTGGCATGGGCATGACCGACGAAGTCGACATCGGCCTCTTCATGAAGCGATCGCGGGTGACGCAGGAGTTTCTCGGCGACGCCAATTTCCATGCCGACCGCTTCGCACGCAGCCAGAAGTTCTGAAGTTCAAAAGCATCGAGGGTTTAAAATGACCATTCGCTTCGACAATCGCGTCGCCATCGTCACCGGTGCTGGCAACGGCATCGGCAAATCTCATGCGCTTGCGCTCGCCGCACTCGGCGCGAAGGTCGTGGTGAACGATCTCGGCGGCGCACGCGACGGCTCGGGCGGCTCGCTCTCTGCCGCCGAAGCCGTAGTGCAGGAGATCAAGGCGAAGGGCGGCGACGCCATGGCGAACGGCGCCAATGTCGCCAAATACAACGAAGTCGAGGCCATGATCGAAGAGGCGAAGAAAAAATGGGGCCGCGTCGATGTCCTCGTGAACAATGCCGGCATCCTGCGTGACAAGACCTTCGCAAAAATGGAGATCGAAGACTTCCGGCTCGTACTCGAAGTGCATCTCATGGGCTCGGTGAACTGCTGCAAGGCTGCGTGGGAAACCATGCGCGAACAGAACTACGGGCGCATCGTGCTCACTTCCTCCTCGTCGGGTCTGTTCGGCAATTTCGGGCAGTCGAATTACGGTGCCGCGAAAGCCGCGATGGTGGGCCTGATGAACGTGCTTCATCACGAAGGGCAGAAGTTCGACATTCGCGTGAACACGCTCTCACCGACTGCTGCCACCCGCATGACCGAAGAACTGTTGCCGCCGAATGTGCTGCAACTGATGCAGCCGGAAGCGATTACGCCTGCCGTGCTTTACATGGTGAGCGAGAACGCCCCTTCCCGCACCATCATGGGCGCTGGCGCTGGTGTCTATTCAGTGATCCGTATCGTGGAAACGCAAGGCGTCTATTTCCCGCCGGAGGAGCGCACACCTGACGCCATTGCTGCGAAGTTCGCGGAAATTTCGGACATCAAAACCGCCAAGGCGCTGGAAGGTGCGTTTCAGCAAACGCAGAAATACGTCGAGATGGCGGCCAAGGCCGCCGGGATCGATTTGTCCAAGAAGTAACACCGCGCGTCATCGCTTTCGCTTCCCGTTCGCGGTACTTTGCTCGCCATGAGCAGACCGCAGTATTTCGATGACGCCGAAACACTCGCCGAAACCATCGGCGCACTTCTCGGTAGCAACGTAACGCTGGCTTTGCCGCTCGGACTCGGCAAAGCCAATACGATCGCGAATGCGATCTATGCCCGCGCGGCGAAGGACGCCACGCAGAAGCTCAATATCTTCACGGCGCTGACCCTGCAGCGGCCGAGCGTTTCGGGGCTGGAAGCGCGGCTCATCAATCCGGTGCTGGACCGGCTGTTCGGCGGCTATCCCGACCTCGATTACGCCCGCGCGCTGCGCAACGGAACGCTTCCCGGCAATATTCAGGTGAGCGAATTCTTCCTGCTTGCCGGCCGTTGGCTCGGCTCCGCGCTCGCACAACGCAACTATATCTCCGCGAACTACACCCACGCTGCCGCTTACTTGCTCGACCGCAAGGTGAACGTGGTTGCGCAACTCGTCGCCAAACGCGTTGTCAATGGCGAGCCGCGCTACAGCATTTCCTGCAACACCGATCTCACGCTCGATCTTCTGGAGGCTCGCAAGCAGGGTAAGGCGAGCTTTTTGTTCGCCGCGGAGGTGAACTCCGAACTGCCCTTCATGCCGGGCGACGCCGACCTGCCGGAAAGTGCGTTCGATTTCATCTACGAGAATCCCAAGACCGATTTTCCGCTGTTCGCGCCACCGAAGCAGCCGGTACCGCTCACGTCTTTTGCGATCGGTTTGCATGCGGCCTCGCTCGTGAAAGACGGCGGCACCCTGCAAATCGGCATCGGCGCGGAGGGCGACGCCGCGGCACATGCGCTGATCCTGCGACAGCGGGAGAACGCCGCCTTCCGGAAGATGATTGCGGCGCTTTCGCCGGCCGCTCCTGCGCTTGCCGAACTCGATACGTTCGACGCCGGGCTTTTTGCCGCGACCGAGATGTTTGTCGACTCGCTCCTGCCGCTGATCGATGCCGGCGTCGTGAAGCGCGAGGTCGATGGCGCGCTGGTGCATGGCGGCTTCTTTCTCGGACCGAAGGAATTCTATCGGCGCCTCCGCGAGATGAGCGAAGCGGATCGCGCCAGGCTGCAGATGAAGCCGATCTCCTACGTCAACCAGCTTTACGGTGACGAGGATAAAAAGCGCGTGGCGCGCGTCCATGCCCGCTTCATCAATAACGGCATGATGGCGACGCTGCTCGGCGCGGTTGTCTCGGACGGGCTCGACAGCGGCCTCGTGGTCAGCGGCGTCGGCGGGCAGTATAATTTCGTCGCGCAGGCTTTTGCGCTGGAAAACGCCCGCTCGATCATCTGCGTGAATGCGACGCGCGGATCGGGCAAGCCCACGCAATCCAACATCCGCTGGAATTACGCGCACACGACCATCCCGCGGCATCTGCGCGATATCGTCGTAACCGAATACGGCGTTGCCGATCTGCGCGGCAAATCCGACGAGGACGTGATTGCAACAATGCTGAACGTCGCGGACTCGCGCTTTCAGAACGAACTTCTTGCGGAGGCAAAAAAGAACCACAAGATTTCCAAGAGCTATGAAATACCCGCCGAATTCCGCAACAATACGCCGGCGCGCATCGAGGCGGCGCTGGACTCCTTCAAGCACGCCGTGCTGTTGCCGGACTTTCCGTTCGGCACGGATTTCGACGACACGGAGCTGCGGATCATTCCGGCGCTGCAACTGCTGAAGCAGAAACTCGCCTCGCCGCTTTCGCTCGCTCCGGTGCTTTGGCGCGGCCTTACGATGCGGGAAAACGCGGAAACACGCGTCTGCATCGAGCGGATGGAATTGACGAAGGCAACGTCGCTAAAAGATAAATTATATCGCGCGCTGCTGCGCGGTGCGCTATTGCGCTGACGTCAAGCGTTCGAGGAGTCCGAGGGAATCCAGCGGCAAAGCGTGTTGTAACGCTCGATGCAGGTTTTCAGCACCACTTCGCCCGGGCGCTTCCACCAGTCGGCCGAAGAGAAGATTTCCACTTCCTGCGGGCCGTGAAATCCTGCGTCCTCGATCATGCGGCGGAAGCCTTTGAAGTCGATCACGCCGTCGCCCATCATGCCGCGATCCAGAAGCAGATCCTTGGTCGGCACGAGCCAGTCGCAGATGTGATGGGCGAAAATGCGCTTCTCGCGCCCCGCGCGCGCAATCTGCTCTTTCAGTTCCGGGTCCCACCACACATGATACGTGTCGATGGCAACCCCCACATCCGGGCCAACCTGCCCTGCAATGTCGAGCGCCTGCCGCAACGTGTTCACGCAGGCGCGATCGGCGGCATACATCGGGTGCAAGGGCTCGATCGCGAGCGGCATGTTTGCGCCGCGCGCATAAGGAAGCACGGCGGATATGCCTTCGGCGACCTGCAGGTGTGCGCCCGCAAGGTCTTTCGATCCATTGGGGATGCCGCCGACGACGAGCACGAGACAATCCGCACCCAGTGCGGCCGCTTCGTCGATGGCGCGCTTGTTATCGTCGATCGCGGCGGCGCGGCCTTTCGCGTCGGCTGCCGTGAACATGCCGCCCCGGCAATAGCCGGTGACCTGCATGCCGTTGTCCTTGATGACTTTCGCAGAGTCATCGAGACCGAACTTCGCGACCTGGTCGCGCCAGGGATCGATCGCCTTGATGCCGAGTTTCGCGCAAGCCTCGACGGCCTGCCCCAGAGTCCATTGCTCGCGAACGGTCGCGAGATTGATCGAGAGGCCTTCAGCGTTCATTGGATTCCGCAGGTATTATGCAATGCCGTGAACCGAAAGCAGCTTCTTCATGCGCGAAGCCGCGAGTTCCGGATCGTGCAACACGCGCGCCTTGTCGGCAAGCCGGAAGAGTTCGGCGAGATGCTGGATCGAGCGCGCGCTCTCCTGCCCGCCAATCATCAGGAAATGATCCTGCTGTCCGTTGAGCCAGGCCAGAAACACGATGCCGGTCTTGTAGAAGCGCGTCGGCGCCTTGAAGATGTGGCGCGAGAGCGGAACGGTGGGCTCCAGAATGCCGTGGAAGCCCTGCAGATCGTTCTTCGCAAGCCTTGCGAGACCGGCGGAAGCCGCAGGCGCGATGCCGTCGAAGATGCCGAGGAGCGCGTCGGAGTAGCCCTCCTCGTCGCCCGCGATCAGTTCGGCGTAGTTGAAGTCGTCGCCGGTGTACATGCGCACGCCCTTGGGGAGGCGGCGGCGCATCTCGATTTCCTTTTCCTTGGACAGGAGCGAGATTTTCACGCCGTCCACTTTCGCGGCGTTGCGCGCGATAATGTCGAGACAGACATCCATCGCCGCCATGTGGTCATCCGAACCCCAGTAACCTTTGAGCGCGGGATCGAACATCTCGCCGAGCCAGTGCAAGATCACGGGCTCCTTCACCTGACCGAGGATTCGGTCATAGACGCGCTTGTAGTCTTCCGGGCTCTTCGCGGCATAAGCGAGCGCGCGGCTCGCCATCACGATCAGACGTCCGCCGAGCTTCTCAATCACTTCGATCTGCTCTTCGTAAGCGCGGATCACGTCATCGACAGAAACATCCGGCCCCGGCGTGATGTGATCGGTTCCGCAGCCGCAGGCGATCTTGACGCCGGGACGCGACTTCGCGGCCTCGAGCGCGCGGCGCATCAACTCCTGCGCGCCGTTCCAGTCGAGGCCCATGCCGCGCTGCGCGGTATCCATGGCTTCGGCGACGCCGAGACCGAGATCCCAGAGATAATGCCGGAACGCAATCGTGCGATCCCAGTCGACCGCGGCATCGAGCCATGGGTCGTTGTTCGCGAGCGGATCGGCCACGACATGCGCCGCGGCAAAGGCCACGCGATTGAACGAAGCGATTTCCTCTTTGGAAGGAAACTGGATCGGCTCGCCGGTCGTGTAAGGCGCGAGTTTCCGATCGAGACCGGGCAGCGAGAGCGTCGCCATGGTTACACCTTCAGTTCAGGAACATCGAGCCAGCGGCGCTCGGCCCAGCTTTTGAGACCAAGCTCGGCGAGTTGAACGCCCTTCGCGCCTTCGAGCAAATCGAACTTCCACGGCGCGTCTTCGACGAGATGACGGATGAAGCCTTCCCACTGGACCTTGAAGCCGTTGTCGTAAACGGTGTTGTCGGGCATCTCTTCCCACTGGTCCTGAAATTTCATGGTCTGCGGCTCGTCGGGATTCCAGACCGGGCGCGGCGTGTTCACGCGGTGCTGGGTGTAGCAGCGGGTCAGGCCCGCGACCGCCGAACCATGCGTGCCGTCCACATGGAAGGTGACGAGATCGTCGCGCTTGACGCGCGTGACCCAGGACGAATTGATCTGCGCGATGACGCCGCCTTCAAGCTCGAAGGTGGCATAGGCCGCATCATCGACGTCGGCTTTGTAGGTCTTGCCGTCTTCGCCGACGCGCGAGGGAATGTGCGTGGCGCCGAGGCAGCTAACCGCTTTCACGTTGCCGAACAGATTGTCGAGAACGTAGCGCCAGTGGCACAGCATATCGAGGATGATGCCGCCGCCGTCGGCCTTGCGGTAATTCCAGCTCGGGCGCTGCGCGGGCTGTCCCCAATCGCCTTCGAAGACCCAGTAGCCGAACTCGCCGCGCACGGAGAGAATTTTTCCGAAGAAGCCAGACTCGTTCAGCAACTGGATTTTGCGCAGGCCCGGGAGAAACAGCTTGTCCTGCACGACGCCGTGCTTGATGCCTTTTTCCTTGGCGAGCTTCGCGACCGCGAGCGCCTTGTCGAGCTGGTCGGAGATCGGCTTTTCGCAATAAACGTGCTTGCCGGCGTTGATCGCCTTGGTCAGCAGGTCGGTGCGCATCTGCGTGGTCGCGGCATCGAAGAACACGGTGTCGTCGGGGTTCTTCAGCGCGGCGTCGAGATCAGAGGTCGAGCGCTCGATGCCATATTGCTTTGCGAGTGCTGCAACCTTCTCCGCATTACGGCCAACCAGAATGGGATCCGGCATCACGCGGTCGCCGTTCGACAGCAACACGCCGCCCTGCTTACGGATCGCAACGATCGAGCGAACCAGATGCTGGTTCAGGCCCATGCGTCCCGTGACGCCGTTCATGATGATGCCGAGGCGCTGCGTCGCCATTTTCATACTCCCGGAAAAATGAGGTTTTGTGCGGCCGTCTTGCGCGCGGCCGTAAGTAACCAACTAGTTACAAGTACGACGAGCCAGCGGTTCCCGTCAATAGCGCCGCGGTGCCGGAAGCTAAGGCCGCAGGTAGCTTAAGACCACATCCACAAGATGTTCGCCCCTGGCCTTCAGGCTGGAGGGCGCGTTCAGATCGCGGCCGAAAATCGTGGCGAGCGTGAAGCGGTTCGACAGATAGAAAAAGCCGAGCGCGGCAATCGAGATATAGAGTTCAACCGGATCGACATCGTTCCTGAACACTTTGGACTTTGCGCCGCGCTGCAACAAGTCGCCGATCATGCCGACCAGCGGCGAATGCAGTTCGCGGATTTTCTTTGAGCGCTTCAGATAAGCCGCGCGATGCAAATTCTCTGTCGCAAGCAGGCTCAGGAATTCGGGATGGTCGCGATAGTAGTTCCAGGTGAAGAGCACGAGTTCGCGCATGCCTTCGGCCGGATCGCGCTTGCCGAGGTCGAGCTTGATTTCTTCCGAACGGATTTCGGCGTAAGCCGCTTCGAGCACCGCGAGATAGAGCCCGTCCTTGCCGCCGAAATAATGATAGATCATCCGCTTGTTCACGCCGGCGCGTTCGGCGATTTCGTCCACGCGCGCGCCGCCGAGACCTTTCGCGGTAATTTCAACGGTCGCAGCAGTGAGAATGCCCGCGCGAGTGCGTTCGGGATCGCGCACGTTGGCGCTTGCGCGCCGGGACGTCTTTTTGACCGCGACCGCCGTTGCCGTCGTCATCCCTGTAACGCTTTCAATCGCTCGGAAATCGGGGACGGCGCCCAGTCCGCGCGAATGCCGAGATCAGCGAGGATGACCTGTGCCGCGTTGTAGCCGGGAAGGCCGGTGACGTTGCCGCCCGGGTGGCTTGACGAGCCGCAGAGATACAAATTCGGCACATGCGCGCGATAGCTGCCCGCACTCGGGAACGGACGGTTGTGGCCGACCTGCCCGTTCGTAAACGCGCCGATGAGAAGGTCCGCTTCGCGCATGTTCGGCAGTTCGCGCTCGACATCGAGCGGCGAGCGCGTGAAGGCATCGATCACGGCACCTTCGAGGTTCGGCGCGTGCTTCTGCCAGAGTTGCAGCATCTTCTGGCCGTGTTGATCCTTGTAGGCGTCCCAGCTTCGGGGGTCGCCGTGCAGGTGATAAGGCAGCTTCTCCCACATGAAGGCAGCGTGCTTACCTTGGGGCGCCTGCGAAGGATCGAACAGCGAAGGCGTTGCGCCCCACATCACCGTATCCGGCACGGTCCCGGCTTCGTGGTGGCGCACGATGTCGTTGAACTGATCGACATGGTCGAGACCCATGATGACCATGAAGGCTTTTGCAAGCGCCGGATTGTTCTTCGCCGCCGCATATTGCGGTGCTTCGTTCAGGTTGAGGTGAAGCGCAAACAGTGGCGCGAGCAGATTATACTGAAACTTCGATGCGAGATCGCGCAGTTCGCGCGGCAACAGCGCTTCGTCCAGCAGTCCGAGGAAGGTCTGCTGCGGGTTCAGCGCGGAGGCGACGAAGGTCTTCGCGCGAAGCACCTCGCCCTCGCGTGTCTCGACGCCGACGGCCTTGCCATTCTCCACGACGATGCGCGCGGGCTCCGTCAGCAAGCGGATTTCTCCGCCGGTTTCGTAAACGGCATTTTCGAGTGCACGGGCGAGTGCCGCGGAGCCGCCACGCGACATCTGCGCTTTGGCAGGCGACGCCAGGAGTGCCGCGATGTGATGGCCGAAGCCTTTGACGCGCAGATCGACTTCGCGAAGGCCGTTGAAGAACAAAAGCCCCGCCTTCACCGCCGGGTGCTCGAACTCCTGATGCACGAATTCGAGCGGTGACAGCGCGCTGACTTCCAGGAGCCTGCGGCCGGCCGCACTCTTTTCAAGGAGCGCGCGGCGTTCGTTCACCGGCAGCGGCGGCGATTTTGCTTCCCACGCGAGAATATCGCGCACGATCGGCACGAAATCGCTTTGCCAGCGCTTGAGCGTTGCCGCGTCTTTCTTTGAGAAGTTCTCGAAGGAAGCGACGGTACGGTCGATGTCGGTCCACCATTCGAGCGAGCGGTCGTCGCTCATGATCATCGCGACGTTCAGTTCGGGCTCGATATAATGCGCGCCGCGGCGCTCGAGCTCGAGATCCGCATACCAGGGCATGGCCGTGATCGCGCGCTGGAAGAACGCATGCGTGTTGTGGAGGAAGCCCGGCCGCCGCGGATCTTCCATGGTCGCAAGACCACCGCCCGCGATATGACGGCGGTCGATCGAAAGCGTCTTCAAGCCGGCTTTGCCGAGATAGGCCTGCAGGACGAGCGCGTTATGCCCCGCGCCGATGATGATGCCGTCCCAGCTCATTCCATCCCCAGCAGGCGATAGATGCGCCGCGTGTATTCGCCGAACTTCTCGGTGTTGCGCACGTCAAGCGTGCGCGGCATCGGAATATCGACCTGAAAGTTGTCGGCCATTTTCGCCGGGCCCGCGGTCAGCACCACGACGCGAGTGCCGAGGAAGACGGCCTCGGTAATGCCGTGGGTGACGAAGATGATGGTCTTCTTCGATTCTTCCCAGATGCGCAGCAGCTCCAGATTCATCTTCTCGCGCGTCAGCGCGTCGAGCGCACCGAAAGGCTCGTCCATCAAGACGAGCTTGGGATCATGGACCAGCGAACGTGCGATGGAAGCGCGCTGCTGCATGCCACCGGAAAGCTCGTAGGGATATTTCTCCTCGTGACCCTTGAGGCCGACGAGATCGAGCAATTCGTAGGCGCGCTTGCGGGCCACGTCCTGCGGGATGCCGAGAATTTCTGTCGGCAGCATCACATTGTCGATGATCTTGCGCCACTTCAGGAGCAGCGGCTGCTGGAACACCATCCCGATATCTTTTGCAGGATTGAACGGTTGCCGCTCGGAGCCGATGCGCACCTTGCCCGCATCGTAGCCATGGAGACCGGCCAGAATTTTCAGAAGCGTGGTCTTGCCGCAGCCCGAAGGCCCTACCAGCGAGACGAGTTCGCCCTGCTCGACATCGAAGGTCGCTTCCGACACCGCGAGGAATTCGATCCCGCGGGTGCGGTAGATTTTCTTTACGCCTTCGAGATGGATGAATGCTTCGCTCATGTCGCCGCCTACTGGATCCGTGCGTCTTTGACGACGAAATAACGCTCAAGGCCAAGCACGATGCCATAGAGCAGCCCGCCGATGAGCGTGATCAGGATGACCGCCATGAACATCGCGGCGGTGTCGAGCGTCACTTGCACCTGCAACATCAGGTAGCCAAGACCGCGCTCGGAGCCGAGGAATTCGCCGACGATGGCGCCCGCCACGGCAAGGATCGCCGCGACCTTCATGCCGGAGAAGATGTAAGGCAGCGCACCGGGCAGCTGGATCTTCGTGAAGAGTTGCCAGCGTGAGCCGCGCAGCGTGCGAACGAGATCCAGAAGATCCGGCTCGACCTCGCGAAGGCCGCGCGCGGTGGTCAGCACGATCGGGAAGAAGCAGATCGCAAAGGCCATCAGCGTGTTCGGCCAGATGCCGTACTTGAACCACACGATCATCAGCGGCCCGAGCGCCACCTTCGGGATCATGTTGAGGCTGACCAGCAGCGGCATTGCGAACATCTCTAACCAGCGGAACCACGAGAACAGGAGCGCCGTGAGAATTCCGAATACGGCAGCGATCAGGAAGCCGCCGAAAATTTCGATGCTGGTCGCGGTGATATTCTCAAGCCAGCGGTAGTTCGGCACGAGCAGCGCATGCAGCGTGTCGTAAGGCGACGGCATGACAATCTTCGGGACTTTTCCGTAAACGACGAAGAAGTGCCAGATCGCAATCAGGATCAAATGGCTGAGAACGGCAAGCGCATAGCGCTGCACCTGTTCGTTGCTGCCGCTCATGAATGGTCTCCCCTTCCCGACCCGACTATCCGGGAAGCGCCCGGTGCTCGCAAGCCGCAAAAATACCTCACGCGAGCCATCGCTCCAGATTGGCGCGCACGAATGCGTCGTCGTTCAGATGCGGATAGGCTGCATAAACGCGATCGATTTCTTCCTTCTGTCCCGGCCCCAGCGTTTCTTTCGGGTCGAGGCACCAGGTGCCCTCCAGCAAACCCTGCCGCCGCAATATCTCGTGGCAGCCACAGATGACGCCATGGAAGTCATTGGCGACATCGAAGATCGCGGCATTGCAGTCCGTCACCTGCGAGTCGAGCGCCAGCATCTCCGCGGAAACGGAAGGCTGCGCCGCTTCTTTCTGCGCGCGGGCAAGCAATTCCACAGCGCGCTGCGCCCAGCAGCTCCAGTGGCCCAGCAGACCGCCCTTGATGCGGACCGTAACGGGCTTGCCGTCGCGCACGACCACGAAGGGCGTTACGAGATCGAGCACGATGTGATCGTCGTTGCCGGTGTAAAGCGTCACGCGATCCTCGGCGCGCGCTTCCACGACGCCGCGGATCACGTCGAGGGTGCGATAGCGGTTGAAGGGCGCCATCTTGATCGCGACGACGTTTTCGATTTCGGCGAAGCGCTTCCAGAAGGAAGCCGGCAGCAGGATGCCGCCGACAGCCGGTTGCAGATAGAAGCCGACCAGCGGAATTTCCGCGGCTACCTGTTTCGCGTGCTCGATGATCTCGTCTTCCGAGGCCCCCTTCATCGCAGCGAGCGAGAGAAGACCGGCGTGATAGCCGATGCCGCGCGCGGTCTGCGCTTCCTTCACCGCCTGCGCGGTTTTTCCTGCGAGGCCCGCGATCATGACGAGCGGGCGCTGCGCGGCTTCGCGCGCCGTCTGCATGGCAAGCGAAAGCACCGGCTCATAGAGCTCCACCTCGCGGATTGCGAATTGCGTGGTGTGGACGCCGACCGCTAATCCCCCGGATCCGGCATCGACATAATAGCGCGTGAGCGCGCGCTGGCGGCGCTCGTCGAACTTGCGGGAAGAATCGAGCGCCAGCGGATGAGCCGGAATCACGGTCCCTTTCCGCAACAAAGCCAGCACATCAGCCGGTAAGTCATTCCAGCGCAACGCCACCACGCGCATCTCCCTTTGGCCGTTTTCGTCGCGATGCGGCACTGGCCGCCTGCGCTCATTTCCGCGCCATTTGACAGGCGCTTTGGCCGCTCATATCGTCTTGTAACTAGATAGTTACATCGAAAATCTGCCGCATGTCGAGAACCGGATGACCGGCCCGCGCGGCAATCGGCTTACGGGAGGAGGTCAGATGAAAACTTCGCTTAAACTCGCGTCCGCAATTTTCGCCGCGGCGTTACTCGCACCGGCAACGGCGTCGGCGCAGAAGGTTACCTTGACGCTCAATTGGGTCGTCGGCGGTGACCACGCACCCTATTTCTACGCGCTGAAAAACGGCTGGTACAAGGAAGCCGGTGTCGATCTCGACATCGAAGCGGGCCGCGGCTCGGCAGCTTCCGCGCAGAAAGTTGCGGCGGGCTCGTCCCAGATCGGTCTCTCCGACATGGCGGGTGTGCTGCTCTTCAACGGCAAGGGCGCGAACCTCGTCGGCGTCATGAACATCTATGCCAACTCGCCGCAGGGCATGTACTGGAAGAAGAGCTCCGGCATCAAAGGCATCAAGGATCTCGTCGGAAAGCGCATCGGCAACCCGGCCGGTGACGGCGCGCGCACGATGTGGCCGGCACTTGCGAAAGCAAACGGCATCGATCCGAACTCGGTGATCTGGGTCAACATCGACGCCAACGCAAAGCTCGCCGCGCTGAAGTCCGGCGCGATCGATGCGACCACGTCGTTCTACAACATCCACCACATCTTCGCCCGCGAACTCGGCGACGACATGGGTTTCCTCGCCTGGCGCGACGGCGGTCTCAATCCTTACGGCAACTCGCTCGTCGTCAACCGCGACTACCTGGCCAAGAACAAGGACAAGGTTGCGGCTTTCGTGAAGGTGACGCAGCGCGCCTTCGCCGAATGCGCGAAGAAGCCGGAGCCCTGCATCCAGGCGATGGTCGACATGAACGGCGCGCTTAAGTTCGATAACGAGCTGACCAACTGGCACCTCGTTTCGATCCTGATGAGCGACGAGACGACGAAGACCGTCGCACTCGGCTGGCACGACGACACGCGCATGGCGAACGACTACAAGCTCGTCGATGAATATCTGAAGATGGAAAAGCCCTACGACATCAAGTCGGCTTACACCAACGAGTTCCTCGACAAGAACATCAAGATGCCGGCGATCAATCCGCCGAAGCTCTACTGATCGAGCGAACGCAAAAAAATCCAAGGGCCGGTGGTTTCCACCGGCCCTTTTTCTTTGGCGATTGCTTAGCCGAGTTCGGGACCTGCTACCGCAAAGGTGTGAGAAAGCTCCTGAAAACTTTCGCGGCGGCGGTGGAGCATCCGCGTATACGGGCGCTCGTGCACGAAACCGAGCGCTTTCAAGCGCTCGATAAACCGCGTCTTTTCATCCATGACGTCGATATAGACCGGCGCCGCTACGGAGCGGCTGGCGCGATCAAGAAGCGCCAAAGCCCCATCTTCGTCATCGGCGACAAGCGGTCCGATCTGTGACGCGCGCCCGCCCTTTCGTCCGAGCAGGAAGCCCGCGATCTTGCCGTCGCGACGAACAAGAAATTCGGCTTCGGGTAAACGCCCGCGCAGATGCGACAGCATTGCGCTCCGATCCGCGCCGAAGAACTTCGCGTCATAGGCGCAGAGTTCGTTCCAGTCCACGTCGGTAACAGGCTGGACCGCTGGCTCCGCCTCCACGTGCAGGTTCGCAGGCTCGCGCAGGAGCATGCGCTGGAGCGGCCAGGAATCCTCGAAGCCGATGCCGAGATACACCGTGCGGCCCGCGGGCGTCGCGTCGAGGATCGGCACAAGACCGGCGGCGGTGAGATCGGCGATGCAGCGCTCCATCAGCCGCGTCGCCAGACCCTGCCTGCGGTAGTCTCCCGAGATCAGCACCATGCTGATCCAGGCGAAGCTGCCGCCATAGGGCAACGTAGCCGCAGTCGCGATAACCCTGCCGCCGTCGCGGATCGCATAGACCGTCCCGAGGTCGAGAAAGATTCTCCAGTCTTCCGCGGTCTGGTTCCAGCCTGCTTCGCTCACCAGCGCTTCGGCATCGGCCAGTTCGCCGGCTGCGAGCCGGCCAATTTCGAGATCAGAAGCTGCCATCGCGCGTATCGTAATGCGTTTCCTTGCCGAGGCTTTTCTGGTCGCGCGAAATCCAGTCTGCGGTCCAGCCGATCATCCGTTCGAGCGACACGGAAGGTTCGCCGAGCAGCGCCCTCGCCTTCATCGTATTCACAAGCCAGCCGTCGGAGGCTTCCTTGCCGGTGAACTTCGGCTCCTTGCCGAACAACTTGCCGAATTCGGCCGCGAGCCAGCGAATGCTGATCGTCTCCGACCCACTGATGTTGATCGGCGTCGTCGGCGCGGTGCAATGCGCGAGCATGCGCAAGATCGCGCTATTCGCGTCGCCCTGCCAGATCACGTTGACATGTCCCGCGGTCAGGTCGATTTCGCGGCCGGCGTGTACTTTCGTCGCGACGTCGTGCAGCACGCCGTAGCGCATGTCGATTGCGTAGTTGAGACGAATGATCCGGCCGGGCGTGCCGTACTGGCGCGAGAAATGCTCGAACATGGCTTCGCGCGCGACGCAGGAATTCGCGTAAGCGCCCGGCGGCGGAACGGCGGCTACGTCTTCGGTCGCGCCGCCCTTGGTGACGTCCACATAGGGATAGACGCAGCCGGTCGAGAAAGCGACGATGCGCGACTGCCGATAGACCTCCGCTACCATGGCCGGGACATGGGCGTTCATCGCCCAGGTCAAATGCTCGGCGCCGCTCGAGCCGAACTTGCGGCCGGCCATGAAGATCACGTTCGGCGATTTCGGCAGCTTCTCGATGCTGCCGCGGTCGAGGAGATCGGCCTCGATGCATTCGATGTCCCATGCCTGCAGCTTCTCGCGCAGGCCGGCTTCGGAAAAGCGCGCGACCCCGATCACGCGGCGGTTGGGCGACGCGCGCTTGGCGAGGCGCGCGAGCGTCGGGCCCATCTTCCCGCCCACGCCGAGCACGATGATGTCTCCCGGCACTTTCTCCAGATCGGCGCGGAGCAGATCGGAGGGTGCGGTCATGAAATCCTCGACCGCGGCCTCGTCCTGAAAACTTTCCGGCAGCGTTGCGGCTGCGACATTCATGGCGTGTCCTCTTGCGTGTTTCTTTTTAGGGTTGCTTGGCGCTTGCGTTGCCGCCGCGCTATAAGTAACCAATTAGATACTTGCGATCTTAGGGCGCTCAAAGACGCCCCGCAACCGTCGAGAACCATTCCAGGGAGTGACCCTATGTCGAGTGCCGCCCGAATCCTTACGACCGTCGTCGGCTCCTACCCCGTGCCGGAGTGGCTTTCGGCACTTCCCTCCGAGCAGGCGGTGATCGACGCGACCCGCGTGGTGCTGCATACGCAGGAACAGGCCGGCATCGACGTGGTCTGCGACGGCGAGCTTTCGCGCTTCGACGTGAACCATCCCGAGACCAACGGCATGATCGAGTACTTCGTGCGGCCGATGGCGGGCATCCGCACCAAGCTGACGTTTGAAGAACTGGTCGAATACCGATCGATGAGCTCGATGCGCTTTCGCTCGCAGCCGCCCGGACTGGTCGAAGGCCCGGTGAGCTCCGGCACGCTCGACCTGCCGCAGGCCTATCAGCGCGCGCGCGGACTGACGAAGAAGCCGTTCAAATTCACGGTCACCGGCCCGCACATGCTCGCGAAGACTTTGCTCGACAAGCATTACAAGAGCCTGCCGGACCTCACCTTCGCGATCGCCGACGCGCTCGCGGCACAGGTGAAATATATCGACGCCGATGTGGTGCAGATCGACGAAGCGAATCTTCCCGGCAGCCCGGACGAATGGCAGTGGGCGGCGGAAGCGATGAATCGCGTGCTGAAAGCAGTGAAGACCAAGCCGGCCGTGCATCTATGCTTCGGTAATTACGGCGGTCAGTCGATCCAGAAAGGCACCTGGAATCAGCTGATGAAATATCTCAACGCGCTCCATGCCGATCACATCGTCATGGAGAACGCGCACCGCCCGGCCGAAGAGCTCGCGGCGTTCCGCGAATTGAAGCCCGAAATCGGCTTCGGCCTCGGCGTGGTCGACATCAAGTCCACCGTGATCGAGAGCGCGGATTCCATCGCGCGGCAGATCGAACGCGCGGAGACCATGATCGGCGCAGGCCGCATCAAATATATCCACCCCGACTGTGGGTTCTGGATGCTCAAGCGCTCGATCGCCGACGGCAAGATCCGCGCGCTGGTGGAAGGCCGCGATCTTTACGAAGGCCGCAGCCAGACGCGGGTCGCGTAGTCGGGCGACTGCGCCATTCGCCCATCCTTCGAGATGCGAGCGCTACGCGTTCGCTCCTCAGGATGAGGCCAGCGGTTGGCAGGTTTCAAACAGCCGCTCTTATTCCCGCGAGCGGTTCGCTCCGGGGTTTGCGGTGGGTGCCCTCACGAAGTTCCGAGGGCGCGCGGGATGCCGTGTGCGCCAGAAGCGCGTCACGGCCCTCTGCACGAAAAGGTAGAAGTGCAGAGGAAGACATTGACCGCGAGCGAACCGGCGAAACCGGCATCCCGCGCGCGGCTGGTTTTCGGCTTTTCTTCGCCTGACCCCCGGAGGACTGACCTTTTATCCTCCGCTGGCGGACCTTCTCGGCTTTGCTCCGGCGCGTTGGCACGCGCCTGACGAGCAAGCCGCCAAGGAAGGTCCTGTGACGCGCGGCAGGCGCGCCGGAACCAGACGACTTCAGCCGCCGCAACATCAGCGCTGCGTAAGCGCCAAGGCTGCGGCCAACCGCATTCCCGCTCCGCGCTTCAAGCGCCCTAGAAACGCCCCTCGGAGAGGAGCGGGATGTATAGGTATATAGTCCTAGATTGGTTTGAAGTCAAGAAATTATTGGGCGTCGTCCCGGCAAAGCGAGCGAATTCGCGAGCGCGAGCCGGGATCCATAACCCCGGTCGCAATGATTGCGCGCAAGCCTTGCGGCCTCATGGTTCGAGACGCGATGCTGCGCATCGCTCCTCACCATGAGAGGAGAGGTTGATGGTTATGGGTCCCCGCTGCCTGTCCTCGCGAAAGCGGGGAGCGCGGGGACGACAATAATCGTTACCTGATCCTGAGGAGCGCTACGAAGAAGCGCATCTCGAAGGATGACGCTACTTCGTCATCACTTCCCGGAATCGCGCCACGGGCGCGGGATTGCGGATCATGGTGAGCGGCATCGAGAAATGCCCTCGGTCCCAGACGAAGCGGTTTTCATCCGGCACGCCCCACGAGTCGATCAGACTGAGGCCGCTTGCAAACGGCGTCACGCGATCGCGCTTGCCGAGCACGGTCACGATACGCTCCGGCTTCACCGCAGGGAGGCGCGCGGGATCGAGCAGGCCAAGGCCTTGCTCGATCCGCTCGCGATTCCAGCCGTGCTCCTGTTCATGCGCCGTGAGATCGACGCCGAGCAGATTGGCCATGTCACCGTGAAAAGTGGCGTCGGTCATGCGCCCGGAGTGCGTGATGAGAAACAGCCCCTCGGGGCGAAGCCGCTCATTGCGCGCGCCGATCTTTTCGGCTGCGAACTGCGCGATCAGCGCGCCCAGGCTCGTGCCGCCGAAGGCGAGCGGTGTATTGAAATTATCGCGCGCCCAGTTTGCCAGTACCGCCCACTCCTGCGCGGCACCCGTGAACGCATCGAACAAGCCGCCGGGAATCCGCGCCATGATCGGCTGACCGCCGAAATTTCCCTTCGGCCGGCGGCGGCCATGCCACGGCGCGACCGGGCGGATCACGCGAAAGCCTTCGGCGCGCAGCGTGCGTGCTTCATCGATCAACCCGCGCCAGTGATCGTATTCGATGCAGATGCCGTGACCGAAAATGATCGTCGGCGGGTTCTCGACGCCGCGCGGCTCCAGCACGCGGGCGTAAACTGCATCGCCCAGCAGAGCCGAAGGACTGCGGAAGCGAAGCCAGTAGTCGGTGCCCGCTGCGCGTTCGATTTTCCGTGAGATCTCGATCGGCGTGTTCTTCGTCTCAATCTCGTCGAGCAGCAGCCGTTCGAAGCCCGCGCCATAGATCGCCGCAACTTCTTCGGGGCTTTGCGTGAGCGACTTTATGCGCGGCGGATGCTTGCGCAGCATGAAGCCGAAGTGCCGCCGCGTGAGATTATAGTCGTGGCTTGCGGCATAGCGGACCGCTTCGATCTCGCGGCGCGCGTCTGCATCCTGCGTGCCTGGCCCGAAGAAGGCGTCCTGCCATTGCGCTTCGGTGCTCTCGGCCTGCACACGCGCCGCAGCCGCTTGCGCCAGCGCTTCGGCAAGTTTCTTCTCGTTCACGCTGCCGCGCGCGATACCCGCGGCGTCGTAGAAATGCTCGAGCGAAGTGCCCGACTCCTCGGCCGCACCCCAGAGCAGAGACGACGGCACGAAAAGCCGCCGCAAAGCCCACGAACTCACCTGGTCGAACCACGCCCAGCCGAAGGCGTAGCCTTTCAGGGTCCGGGCCCAGTTGCGCGGGGGCTTGGCTTTGTATTGCATGGCGTGGGGCTTATCCGGTCACGAGCAAAAAAGAACCGCGAAGGCGTCACCAAAGAGGAAATGGCTAGATAGCGGATGATCGGGCCGCCGTCTTGCAGGGATTGTTGGGCGGAATCATGTGGTCCGAAGTCACGCTGCCGCTATGGCTCGTCATTATCGCGGGCCTGCTCGCGGCGCTGGCTTTTCTCGACCGGCTGCTGTTGCCGAGCGTGCGCTGGGCGCTGCGGCGGCGCGCCAACAAGGCCATCGGCGAACTGAACTCACGGCTCCGGCTCCAGATCAAGCCCTTCAAGCTCACCAAGCGGCAGGTGCTTATGGACCGGCTGGTCTATGACCCGGAAGTGCTGCACGCGGTCGACGACTACGCGCGAGAGCACAAAATTCCCCGCGAAGTGCTGATGGAGAAAGTGAAGCGCTACGCCGGCGAGATCGTCCCCTCCTTCTCCGCCTATGCCTATTTCCGGATCGGGACGAGGCTCGCGAAACGCATTTCGGAAATGCTCTACCGGGTGCGGATCGGCATTCGCAACGAGGAATCCTTCGCGAAGGTCGATCCGGATTCTTCGGTGGTCTTTGTCATCAACCATCGCTCCAACATGGACTATGTGCTCGTCACCTATGTCGCGGCGCAGTCTTCCGCGCTGTCCTACGCGGTCGGCGAATGGGCGCAGGTCTGGGGACTTCGCAACCTGATCCGCTCGATGGGCGCCTATTTCATCCGGCGCGACTCGCGCGATGTGCTCTATCGCAAGGTACTGTCGCGCTACGTTCATATGGCGACGGCATCGGGCGTGGTGCAGGCGATCTTTCCCGAAGGCGGGCTCTCGCGCGACGGCAAGCTGCGCCCGCCGAAATTCGGGCTCCTGAGCTACATGGTTGCCTCCTTCGATCCGAAAGGACCGAAGGACGTGGTGTTCGTTCCGGTCGGCGTGAACTACGACCGCGTGCTGGAAGACCGGATGCTAACGAGTGCCGCGAGCGTCGAGCACGGCAAGAAACCGGTGTTCGGATTCAGGCTGTTCACCTTCCTCAAGCATTTCTTCCGGCAGATCGGACTTGCGCTGCGCGGCCACTGGTATCGCTTCGGCTATACTTGCGTGAGTTTCGGCGAGCCGTTCTCGCTCAAGCAATATGTCACCGAGCGAAAGATCGATTTCCGCGACCTTCCCGAGAAAGAGCGTTTTGCCGAAGTCGAGATCCTCGGCGCAAAGCTCATGGACGCGGTCGGCAAAGTCGTGCCAGCGCTTCCGGTTTCGCTGGTCGCAACCGCGATGCTCGAAGCCCATCCCGCAGCACTTTCGCTGTTCGACATCAAGGCGCGCGTTTCGAAGATCATCGAGACGCTCGAGCATTCCGGCGCTTATGTGCACATCCCGCGCTCGGACCGCGACTACGCGATCGAAGTCGGACTGCGGATGCTGAAGCTCCGGCACATCGTCACGGAAAGCGATGGTTTGTTCGCCGCCAATCCGGCCGATCTGCACATCCTGCGCTATTACGCGAATGCGATCGCGCATCTGCTGCCGGGCCAGCCTCGGAATGAGACAGCACCGGAGGCAGCGCGGGCTGCCACTTCTGCAGCCGCGGCGGCCATTCCCTCACCCGCAGAATAAATTTTCCGACCGCGCAACTGCTTTGTGAAACCCCTTGCGCCTCGTTATATCTTTTACTATATAACGAATAACTCGACAGAGGACCGGCTTCCTCCCGTTCGAGCACTTGCCCGGAGTCCTGCTTGGCGCGTGCCGTCAGCAGCTACTCCGGGCTATTTCCGTTTGTTCTTCTCTCGCCGCCCCACGCTGCGACCAAATGCGCGGGAAGCACCGGCATATAGAGTTGGATTCGTTATATCCATATTTATATTACGAAGACGCGGTCATTCGGGCTGGATGACGGCACGCGGAAAACCCGCGCACGAAATTTCAGAAGCAGGAATACCTGCAATCGGGGGCTATGAATGCGCAGAACGGTACTTGCTTTTCTGTTGTCGACGACTGCCATGACCATGACGCAGCACGCCGCAGCACAAAGCGATGTTTTCAACCTCGGCACGATTACCGTGACTTCGGGACAGCATGACAATCTCGCCAACGGAACCGTCTCGCCGACCGGCGTGTCGATTTCGAGCGAGCAGATCTACGTGCAGAACGCGACCACGCTCGACTCCGCACTTGCCAACCTCCCCGGCGTCAGCGCGACGATGGACAGCAATGGCCGCCGCAATGAACGCGACATCTTCGTGCGCGGCTTCGGCCGCTGGCAGGTGCCGCTGACTGTCGATGGCGTGCGCATCTATCTCCCTGCCGACAACCGTCTCGACTTCAATCGCTTCCCGACTTCCGACCTTTCCGAAATTCAGGTCGAGAAAGGCTATGCCTCGGTTCTCAACGGGCCCGGCGGTCTCGGCGGCTGGATCAACCTCGTGACCCGCAAGCCGGTGAAGCCTTTCGAAGCGGAAGCGATTGCCGGGTTCACGATCGACAATCGCGGCAGCTTCCAGGGCTGGCAGACCTACGGCCGCGTCGGCACCTTGCAGGAGCGCTATTACCTGCAGGCGAGCTTCACCAGTAACGATCAGGATTTCTGGACGCTGTCGCGGAAATATCAGCCGACGCCTACCAGCCTCGAAGATGGCGGCAGGCGCATCAACTCTGATTCCGGCGACTGGCGTCTGAACCTCAAGTTCGGTTTCACCCCGAACGACACCGACGAATATGTCTTCAACTACATCCGGCAAGAAGGCTTCAAGGGCGGCCCGCTGCATGTGCGGACCAATCCGCCGGTGCCTGCGAACGGCTTCTGGCGCTGGCCGCAATGGGACGTCTCGACCTTCAGTTTTCTGTCAAACACCAAGATCGGCGACGCGTCCTATGTGAAGACCAAATTCTATTACAACACGTTCGACAACCTGCTGTCGGCCTACGACAACATCAATTATACGACCCAGAGCAACAACGGGCGTTTCGACAGCTATTACAACGACAGCGCCTATGGCGCGAGCATCGAGGCGGGCACGCAGATCACGCCGCGTAACCTTTTGAAAGCCGCGTTCCATTACCGCCAGGATACGCACAAGGAATACAACGACAACCGTCCGACGAACCCCGCGTTTCGCAACATCGAACCGACGCAGACGCAGAAGGAGCGTACCTGGTCGATCGCCGCGGAGAACACCTACCGCGTCACGCAGGACATCGACTGGATCGCGGGCATCAGCTACGACGAAAACAAGCTCTTGCTCGCCGAAGAGTTCAGCGGCGGCGTCATCACCAATTACCCGCTCGGCGGCAGCAACGCCTTCAACTGGCAGTCAATGCTGGTCTGGCGCTACTCGCCGGTCGGCCAGTTCCACGCCAGCGTTTCCTCGCGCTCGCGCTTCCCGACCCTGTTCGAACGTTTCAGCACCCGCTTCGGCACGGCGCTGCCGAACCCCGACCTCGGGCCGGAGCGTTCGATCAACTACGAACTTGGCTGGAAATATCGCGTGAACCCGGACACGCGGATCGAAACGGCGGTGTTCTATAGCGACGTGACCGACTTCATTCAGACGGTGACCGTCGTGCCGGTCACGACGCAGTTCCAGAACGTCGGCAACGGCCATTTCTACGGCTTCGAAATCTCCGGCACGACCCGGCTGCATTCGCAGCTCACGGCGGGCGCGAACTACACCTTCATCCGCCGCGAGATTACAGACGTAGTCAACACCGCGTTCCGGCCGACCGGCGTGCCGCAACACAAGGCTTATCTCTATCTGTCCTACACGCCCACGGAAAAACTCGAGATCATTCCGAGCGTCGAACTCGCAAGCGCCCGCTGGACCGATGTCACGCTACAGCCGGCTCCGATCCTGCCGCCCGGCGTCGGCGTTTACGGCCTGACCGGTGCTTACACGCTGGTGAACCTGACCGCGCGCTACAAGGTCACGAAGAACCTCGAACTGACCGCGGGCGTGCGTAACCTGCTTGACAAGAACTACGAACTTGCCGACGGCCTGCCGGAGCCGGGCCGGACTGTGTTCGCGAAAGCCAGGGCGACGTTCTAGCCCCAGCCAGTGGGCGGCGTGAGAGATTTACTTCTTTTGCGCCGCCCGTGATGGCGGCAGCTTCACGAGCTTCTCGAAAGCACGGCGCGACGGCTCGGTCGCGATGATCGCTTTCAATTCCATATCGCGAAACAGCCGCAAGACCTCTTCGCCGGTCTTGGTAAGCCGGGCACCGCCGCCATGGTCGCCGCCGGTCTCAGTCGAGATCACCGGTTCGCTGAAGGTGTTGTTGAAGGCGTCGATCAAAAGCCAGGCTTTGCGATAGGACATGCCCATCTGGCGCGCGGCAGCCGAGATCGAACCGGTCGCCGCAATCGCTTCAAGAAGCGCGATCTTCCCCGGCCCGATGCGCGGACCGGATTCCAGATCGAAGCGGATGAAGATCGGCCGGCTGGCCTTTTTCCCTTTTTCGCTCATGCTTCCTTATACACCGGTCGCGAGCCAATCCGCGACGCCCCTGCCTGCCGCGTGCCCGGTGGCAAACGCCGCCTGCAAAAGATAGCCGCCGGTCGGCGCTTCCCAGTCCAGCATTTCTCCGGCGGCAAAGACTCCGGGCACCTTCCGCAGCATAAGCCGTGGATCGAGTTCTTCGAACGGAATGCCACCGGCGCTCGAGATCGCAGTCTCGATCGGGGCGATGCCGGAAAGCATGAGCGGCAGACGCTGAATTAACGCCGCCAGTTCCGCCGGGGCGAGCGTGGAAAGTTTGGTGCAGCGCGCCGCCGCCCATTCCTGCAACAGCGCAATCGAAACCGGCGGCAGGCCGGCGGCCTTACGCAGAAAATTCGAGAACGACTGCTTGCCGCGCGGTGCTTCGAGCTGCCCGGACAATCCTTCGGCGGCAAGATCGGGACGCAGATTGACGAGAAGTTCGGCGCTGCCTTTGGCAAGCAGTTCGCGACGCAACGCCGACGACAAGGCATAGACCGCGCCGCCTTCTATTCCATAGCTCGCAATCACGGCTTCGCCCCGGACGCTTTCGCCGCCGATGGAAAGTGCAATGCGCTTCAGCGGTGCGCCGGCGAAACGCTCACGAAAGCCTTCGGACCACGTGACCTGAAATCCGCTATTGGCGGACTGCAACGGTATGAGCGCGATGCCTTTCGCGCGGAGCGTTTGCACCCAACCGCCGTCGGACCCCATGCGCGGCCAGCTTCCCCCTCCGAGTGCGAGAACCGCGGCATCGGATTTGATCGCGACGATACCGTCCGGCGTATCGAAACGAAGCGAGCCCTCCTCATCCCAGCCGAGCCAGCGATGACGAAAGGCAAAGCCGACACCATTCTCGTTCAATCGCCGCAGCCACGCGCGCAACAAGGGCGAGGCCTTGAAGGCTTCAGGAAAGATGCGTCCGCTCGAGCCTTCGAAAGTCTTCTGGCCGAGCGCCGCGCTCCATTCGCGTAGCTGCGATGGCGTGAATGCCTCGACCAGCGGGCGCAGCGTCTCCGCGCGCTCGCGATAGCGCCCGAGAAACGCTTCAAGCGGTTCGCCATGCGTGAGATTCAGTCCGCCGCGGCCCGCAAGCAGAAACTTGCGGCCCGCACTCGGCATCCGGTCATAAACCGTGACGCGGTGACCGGCTTTGACGATCTCTTCCGCAGCCATCAGCCCGGCCGGGCCGGCACCGACCACCGCGACCTGTTTTGCCTCGTTATCTTTCATGATCCGGCTTTACGCCACCGGGCTCGAAAGAGAAATCCCGGCGCTCAGTTTCCTGCGCAGGTTTCGGTCCCGCTTGAGATAAAACTCGCGCCGCATCGCGTCTACGCGGCTCTCGAAATACTCGACGTAAAGCAGTTGCCACGCGCGCCCGCGCGTGGAGCGCGCGCCCTTGCCGCCGTTATGACGCGCGACGCGCTTTGCGATGTTGTTGGTCCAGCCGACATAGGTGCGCAGGCCATGGCCGTCGGAGCAGCCGAGCAGATAGACGAAACAAAGCTCGCGCTCGTGTTTTCGCTTCAACGGAGTTTCTTATGGAGTTTCTTGGCGAGATTGTCCGCGAGATTCCTGATGAGCTCGCGCAGTTCCGGCTCCTGCACCTGCATGGCCGCCTCCTCCGGCGCAAACCATTGGGTTTTGCGCTGCTTCTGCTCGGGCCAGATCGGCATCTGCTCTTCGACTTCGAGCGGAAACGTATCGACGGTGCAGTTGACGATGGAGCCGTCGCCGCGTTTCTTGTCGTAGTGATAAGTGCCGATCGGCTTGTCGCAGACCTTGCCGAGCAGTCCCGCCTCCTCCATCGCTTCCAGTGCCGCGAGGTCGTGCGGCTCGACGCCGGCAATCGGCCAGCCTTTCGGAATGATCCAGCGGCGCGTTTCACGCGAGGTCACGAGCATGACCTCGAGCCCGCGCTTTTTGCTCGTGCGGTATGGGAGCGCTGCATATTGTCTATCGCCAGACTTTGCTCCCATCAGAACAGCCCACTGACGAGATAAAACAGCGACGCGATGATCGCGGCCGCCGGAAGCGTGATGATCCATGCGACCACGATGTTGCTGGCGACGTTCCAGCGCACCGCGGACACTTTACGCGCCGCACCCACGCCAACAATCGCGCCCGTGATCGTGTGCGTCGTCGATACCGGAATCCCGAGATAAGTCGCGGCAAAGAGCGTGATCGCGCCTCCGGTTTCGGCACAGCTTCCCTGCATCGGCGTCAGCCGCGTGATCTTCGAACCCATGGTGTGCACGATGCGCCAGCCGCCCATCAGCGTGCCGAGGCCCATGAAGAACTGGCAGGTGATGACAACCCAGAACGGCACGTAAAACTCGCTGCCGAGATGACCGGAGGCAAACAGCAGAACCGCGATGATGCCCATGGTCTTCTGCGCGTCGTTGCCGCCATGGCCCAACGAATAAAGCGAGGCGGAGATGAACTGCACGGTGCGGAAAGTGCTGTCCACCGCGCGCGGCGTCGCCCGCACGAAAAGCCAAGACACCAGGAGCACCAGCATCAGCGCCAGAAAAAAACCGGTCATGGGAGAAAGCACGATCGCGGCAGCGGTCTTGATCAGCCCGTACCAGACGATGGCGGCACTGCCGGCCTTGGTGATGGCAGCGCCCAGCAAGCCGCCGATCAACGCATGCGAACTGCTCGACGGAATTCCCGCCCACCAGGTCACGACGTTCCAGGTGATCGCGCCCATCAGCGCGCCGAAAATCACGCGCGCATCGACAATGCCGGCGGAGACGATGCCGGTGCCTACGGTATTAGCGACATGCAGGCCGAAAAACAGGAAGGCGATGAAATTGAAGAAGGCCGCCCACATCACCGCATATTTCGGCCGCAACACGCGGGTCGAAACGATAGTGGCGATGGAATTGGCGGCATCGTGCAGCCCGTTCAGAAAATCGAACAGCAGCGCAATCGCGATCAACGCGATCAGGACATGCAAACTGATCGTAATGTCCATGACGCAACGCGTTCCTTACAAATGATCGGTGACGAGAGCGCTGATCTCGTTGGCGACGTCTTCGAAGCGGTCCATTACCTTCTCGAGATGATCGTAAATCTCGCCGCCGATGATGAAGTCCATGGCGTTGCCATTGCGGTGCGCGAGAAACAGCGACTTGCGTCCGGCGTCGTGCAACTGGTCCGACTTTTCCTCGATCTCGATGATGCGTTCGGTGAGCCGGTGCAAGGCGGAACTGTTCTTGCCGATCGAGGACAGCAAGGGCATGGCGTCGCGGATCAGTTTCGCCGCGATCGGCGCGAGGGCCGCCATCTGCTGCATCTGCGGGTCGAAACTCTTCACCTCGTAAAGCGCGATCAGCTTCGCGGTCTTGTTCATCTGGTCGATCGAATCGTCCATCGACGTCGTCAGATCCTGAATATCGGTGCGATCGAAGGGCGTGATGAAGGTCCGGCGCACCGCCGTCAGCACCTGACGGGTCACTTCGTCCGCCTCGGCCTCGCGGTCGTAGATCACCTTGCAGAAGTGCTCGACCTTTTCCCCGCCCATGAAGAGGCCTTCGAGGGCTTCAGCGCCTGCGACCACCAACTCGGCGTGCTGCGAGAAGAACTCGAAAAAGCGTTCTTCCTTGGGCATCAGGGCCTGAAACCAGCTCAACATCGGCTTACTCATCTTGTGGAGAATCGGTGCCGTGCAGTTTACCGGATTGTGACAATCCACAGGGCGAAACCGCGCGGCTGTGCCCAGAACTTCTACGTGGTGGCGGAAAACCGGAAGGCGCCGAGGTCGAGATGCGGCTCGCCGCAGGCCATGGCGGCCAGCGCCTCGCCGATGGCTGCCGAGTGCTTGAAGCCGTGGCCCGAACAGGGCGAGGCCACGAGCACATTGCGATGCTCCGGATGCCGGTCGATCACGAAGCGGCTGTCGGGCACGCTCGAATAGAGGCAGACATCCGAGCGGACACAGGTCCCCTCAAGCCCCGGAAAATAAGGCTCCACATACTCTTCATAGAGCGCGGCGGTCTCAGCCGGCGAGACCATGCGGTCGACGCTTTGGGGCGTGACGGCCAGATCATATTGCTCGGTGGAAATTTTCACGCCCTCGTCCGGCGTTCCGAGCGCGGGAAAGCCGTAAGAAATCTGCGCCGCGGGAACCTGCCAGACGAAGACCGGAAAGCGTTCCGGCTGAAAGTCGGCAAAGCGCGCGCTGTCTTTCACGCGGAACCAGCACACGATCTGCCGCGTCACCTTCAACCCGGGCATGAGTGCAGGATCGATCAACTCGCGTAGCCACGGCCCGGCGCTGACGATCAGCGTCCGCGCGGTATAACTCCCCGCCCCGGTACGGACGACGACGCCATCGCCCTTGTCTTCGAACGACAAAGCGGTTTCGTTCGTGTGGATCTCGGCACCGTATTTTGCGGCAAGCGCAAGTTGCGCGCTCACGCAGGCTTCCGGCCGGAGAAAACCGCCGACGCGATCGAAATAAACTTCGTCCTCGTCCTGCACATGAAAGGCCGGCGCGCGGGCACGAAATTCCTTCCCCGGCAAGACTTCGTATTCGATGCCCGCGGCCTTCGCCGCCGCAATCGTCACTTCCAGAAATTCCGCGTTGCCTGCTTTCGCCGCGCGCTGCTTGCCTGCGATGGCGGCGAAGCCGTTCTGCGTGAAAAGATCGGTGCCGGTCTCTCGCTCGATTTCGCGCCAGAGCACGTTCGAGCGGATTGCGAGCGGCGTGTATTCAAGCCCCTCGCCGCAGGCAACGCGCGTGATGCGGGTTTCGCCATGCGTCGAGCCGAAGCGATGCGGCGGTGCATGACGATCGAGCCCAAGCGATTTCTGGCCGCGCCGGGCAAGCTGATAGAGCGCTGCCGACCCCATGGCGCCGAGACCGATCACGATGGCATCGAAATTTGCGGACAAGAGCAGCCTTCACTTCGCCAGCGCGCGACATTCGCGCTGCCGCTAAAATTGATGCTATCGTCAGCGAATGCAATCGGAATTTCTCAGGACGCAGCCGCGCATCGAGACCACCCGATGAACGCGCAGCAAGGCCCCGCAAGCGGCATCCACCACGTTACGCTGATGACGCGCCGCGTGCAGCAGAACGTGGACTTCTATCTCGGCTTTCTCGGCCTGCGCCTCGTCAAGCAGACCGGCGGCGGAGAGGACAGCGAGCAGCTTCACCTCTTTTACGGCGACCGGCTCGGCTCGCCGGGGTCGATCGTCAGCTTCCTGGTCTGGGAAGGCGGCGCGCAGGGCCGGATCGGGAATGGACAGGTCATCGAAATCGGCTTCGCGGTGCCGCCGGGATCGCTTGGCGAATGGATGACGCGCGCGATCCGCGCCGGCATCAAATTCGAGGGGCCGGCGAAAGAGTTCGGCGAACCCCTTCTGCGGCTGAAAGACCCCGACGGCGTGATCGTCAAGCTCGTGGCGTCCGATCTGCGCGCGGCGGCACCCTGGCAAAGCGACAGTGCGGCGGTGCAAAGACTGCGCTCTGTTACGATCCTCACCGAGACCCCAGATGAGACGGCAGCATTCGTCCGGCGGTTTGGTTATCGCGATGACGCGCGCGAAGGCTCGTCCCTGCGGCTTCTGTCCGATACCGACGCCATCGATGTTCGCGACGGCACCGGCTTCGTCTCCGGCGCGCAGGGAACCGGTGTCGCGGATCACGTTGCCTTCCGGGCTGCGGATGTGGCGGCCGTGAAGCGTGCGGAAGCGGAGTTCTCGAAACTGAACTCCTCTCCGACGAATTTTCACGACCGGAAATATTTCATCTCGCTCTACGTGCGCGAGCCCGGGGGTACGCTGTTCGAACTTGCGACGGACGGCCCCGGCTTCCTCGTAGATGAAACCGCGGAACGTCTTGGCGAGACGTTGTTTATCCCCGACAGGGATCAATTCCGCGCGGAGGACCTGAAGATCATGCTCCCGCAATTCTCCCGTCCGGGTGAGCCGCGTATCGCGCATCGCGAACTTTCGTTCGCGCACCGGCTGCAGGCGGCCGCGCGGCCGGACGGCAATACCATCGTGCTGCTGCATGGAACCGGCGGCAACGAAACCGACCTCATGCCGCTGGCGCGCCGCATCGCGCCGAACGCGACTCTCTTCGGCGTGCGCGGCCGCGCGGCCGATGAAGGCATCGCGCGCTGGTTCCGCCGCTTCAGCGCGACCACCTTCGACGAGGCCGACATCCGCAAGGAGGCCGAGGCTTTCACCGCCTTTATGGCGGAGGCCATCGCGAGTTATGGTCTCGATAGTTCCCGTCTGACATTTCTCGGCTTCTCCAACGGAGCAAACTTTGCTTCCGCGGTAATGGGACTTTTTCCCGAGACCATCTCGCGCGCGATCCTGTTGCGGCCGATGCAGGTGCTCGCAACCTTGCCGAAGGCGGACCTTACCGGAAAGCACGTGCTCACACTCACAGGCTCGCACGATCCTTATGCCTTCGGTGCGCCGCCGCTGGAAAAATGGTTGCGGGCATCCGGCGCGGAAGTTGAAGCCAGGATCATTCAGGCCGGACACGAACTGACGCAGGAAGACCTGAAGATCGCGCAGGAATGGTATGAAGAAACTTCCGCTCTGTCCGGCTAAGCCTCGCTCTCGCGTTACAGCACGACCGGATTGAGGCCACCATCGACCGAGATCGTGGTGCCGGTGATATAGCCGCCGCGATCGGAAGCGACGAAGAGCACGGTGTCCGCAATTTCCTCCGCACTCGCCATGCGGCCGAGCGGGAGGCGCGCGATGTTCTCGGCACGCGCCTGCTCGATGGACATGTTGAGGAGTTTCGCATCCGCGACCAGCCCTTCGGCAACGCGGTCTGTTTCGGTCAGGCCCGGGCTCACGCCGACGACACGGACGCCCTTCGGGGCATAGACCGCGCCCAGGCCCGCGGTCGCCAGCATCAAGGCGGCGTTCGCGGCACCGCCGGCAATGTGCGAAGGCATCGCGACCTTCCCGCCGACGCCGATGACATTGACGATCACGCCCTTGCCGTGCGCGGCCATGTGCTTCACCACCGGATCGATGACGTGAATATACGTGAAATACTTCGCGTCCATCGCCGCGCGCCAGAACGCAGGCGTGAGATCGTCGGGCGCAGTGCGCCGCGCCGCCCCGGCCGAGTTAACGAGAATGTCGATCGCACCAAGTGCCTTTTCGGCGTCCGCGACCGCGCGCGCCGCCTCGGCTGCATCGCTCAGGTCGGCCGCAATGGCATGAAGACCGGGTCGCGTCGCGGCCGCTTTCTCCAGATGCTCCGCCGAACGCGAGCAGATCGCGACCATCGCGCCCTCCGCGCGAAATGCATCGGCACAGGCGAGGCCGATCCCCTTCGATCCTCCGGTGATCAGGACCTTCTTGCCGTTCAGTTCGAGATTCATCGGAAAATCCTGTTTCGCAAAGCCGGCGCAGTTTTGTCATGCTATAGCTGACGCGGAACGATACGCGAAATCTCATGTCTCATTTCTCTTCAGTGCATGATTAAGCCGGCCGGACTGATCCTTGCCGGCGGGCTTGCCTCGCGCATGGGTGGCGGCGACAAGACGCTGCGCGAGATCGGCGGCAAGACCGTGCTTGCGCGCATCATCGCGCGCATGCGCGGGCAATGCGGCAGCCTCATCATCAATGCCAATGGCGACCCTGCCCGCTTCGCGTTTGCGGGACTGCCGGTCGTCGCCGACAGCGTTCCCGATTTTGCGGGGCCGCTTGCCGGAATTCTCGCGGGGCTAGACTGGGTGGCAACGCACCATCCGGAAGTCACGCATGTATTGAGCGTGCCCGGCGACTGTCCATTCCTGCCGCAGGATCTCGCGGAGCGGCTGGAAGAAACGCGGCAGAAACACCGCACGCCGATTGCGGCGGCAAGTTCAGGCGAGCAGCGCCATCACACGGTTGCTCTCTGGCCGGTGAGCCTGCGCGACGATCTTCGCCGCACGTTGACCGGCGAACAATTCCGCAAGGTGCAGGGTTGGGCCGCGCGCCACGGCGTCGCCTTTGCGCAATGGCCGAGCGTTCCCTTCGATCCGTTTCTCAACATCAACACGCCGGAGGATCTCCTGCGTGCGGAAGCAATCGCAGCCGCTTATCCTTCGGCATAAGCGAAAAAACATTGTCGCGGGACAATGTTCGAGAACATTGCTTCGGTTGTTTGCAATTCATCGCAAGCTGCGCGTGCGCGGAAACCGAAATTAATCTCTGGCTCTTATCGTCATCAGCGCTCTCTCCTGCGCGCTCATGAAAAAGAACACAATCAATCTTAGGGACCACACCATTCTGGTAGCGGACGCGAATTATCACTTCCGCCGGATCGTGCACAGCGTGCTGCGCGGCTTCGGCACGAAGTCGGTGATAGAGGCCGACCGCATGGAGCCACTGCTGATGGTGCTGGAGCAGCAACGGGTCGATCTCCTGCTCTGCGACGCGCATCTACCTCCCTATGACGGCTTCGAGACGACGCTGAAAATCCGCCGCAGTGTCGATTGCTTCTATCGCACCATCCCGATCCTGCTCATGACCGGCGACACGCGGGAATCGCAAATCCGCAAAGCACGCGACAGCGGCGCGAACATGGTGATCGCAAAGCCGATCGCGCCGCGCCTGCTGTACGACCACCTCACCTGGATCGCGTTTCATAGCAGGCCCTTTGTGGATGCCCCGAATTACTTCGGTCCCGACCGGCGTTTCAAGATCGAAGGCTATCCCGGCGGGACCGGCCGCCGCAGCACGGACAAGGTTCTGGAAATCGCGGACGAGGAAGGCCCAGCGCTCGAGCAGAACGAAATCGACAGCCTGTTCAACGCTGCCCGCGTGGGGCTCACGCCATGACCGCAGCCGACAAGCCGCAGGCAAAGATATTAGCGCAAACTATTCGGCTGAAACATTAATCGTGAACAAGTATCGGAAGAAAGCGGACCGGCGCAGGCGCGCCGGTCCGTCGCAAGCATCAGCGAAACAGCTTGGTGATATAGTCCGCGCCAAGGCCAACCTTCTCGTAATGCGCCTTGCACATCGCGATGTAGTTGTGGACGTCGAAATAGCCGTTGGATTCGCCGTTCTCGTCGAGCCAGACCAGCGGGCCCTTCACCTGAAAGAATACTTTCATCGGCTCTTCGCTCTCGTAAGCGACCAGCGTGTGCCCTTCGCCGGGCGTCTCATAAACGAAGTCGCCGGCGGTCGCGGTCCAATCGTGTTCGAGATAGCCCCACTTGCCCGAAATCGTATAAGCGAAGACTTCGTGTGGGTGATAGTGGCGGTTCACGAGCCCCGCCTTCTTCGCCATCAGGATGTCGCACCACTTGTTCTGCGAGGGCGAGATCCAGAGCGGGCGCGACGATACGGTTTCGGTGAACGGCACGTAGTATTTCTCGTCATCGGTTGCCGCGTCTTTTGTATAGACCTCCGGCAGCGCGTCCGGCTGGAACACCTTCGTGATCGGCTTCAAGTCTTTCCAGAATTCCGTTGTGGCGATCTCGGGCATTCGTTCCTCCTCATGCTTGCAATTGCTGGCGTTTAGATCAGACGTGCATTCCGCCATCGGCCATGAACACACTTCCGGTCGAGTAGCTGCTCTCGTTTGACGCGAGAAAGAGCGCCATACGCGCCACTTCCACGGGTTTCGCATGCCGATGCAGCGGAATGAAGGAGTCGAGCAGTGCTGTGCCGTCGTGGCCGGTCGCTTCGGTGATGCCGTCCTCGATCTTCTTCTGGAATTCATTATCGATCGGCCCCGGCGCGAGCACGTTGACGCGGATATTGCGGGCCGCGAGTTCCTTCGCCGCCGTGCGGACGAGGCCGATCACCGCGTGTTTGGAGGTCGCGTAAGCACAGATGCCCGGATCGCTGGTGACGCCGACCACGCTCGACGTCACGATGATGCTGCCGCCGTCATTCATGTGTTCCTGCGCGTATTTGATCGCGAGGAAGGACGCGCGGACATTTACCGCCATCACGCGGTCGAACAGATCGTCCGGATATTGCGCGATCGGCGCGATGATGCCGGAGATGCCCGCATTCGAGAACAACACGTCGATCTTGCCGAAGGCTTCGACGGCTGCGGCGACGTATTTCTTCGTTCCGGCCGTGTCCGACACATCGGCGGCACAGAGCGCGTAACGCCCGTCATGACGCGCCAGCGCTTTCGCGGCTTGTGCAAGCGGCGCTTCGTCCCGGTCCACGAGCAACACTTTCGCGCCTTCGGCCAGAAACGCCTCGGTGCTGGCCAGGCCAAGACTGCCGGCTGCCCCCGTGACAATACAAACCTTCCCGTCGAGTTTTCCCGTCATTCCACACCGAGATAAGCGCGCTGCACCGCCGGATCGTCGCGCAACTGCGCGGCACTTCCCTCGCCGGTGATCCGCCCGGTTTCGATGAGGTAACCGCGGTCGGCGATCTGCAGGCTGCGCTTCGCGTTCTGCTCGACGAGCAGGACGCCGATGCCGGCGCCGCGGATTTTTCCGAGCGATGCGAACAGCTCACCGCAGACCAGAGGCGAAAGGCCGAGCGAGGGCTCATCGAGCAGCAGGATATCGGGCGCCGACATCAGCGCGCGGCCGATTGCGACCATCTGCTGCTCGCCGCCGCTCATGGTGTTGGCGGCCTGCGCCATGCGCTGCGCGAGTTTCGGAAACAGCGACAAGGTGCGCTCCAGATTCTCTTTCTCTTTCGCGCGCGCGCGTCTGGCGTAGGCTCCGAGCAGGAGATTTTCGCGCACCGTGAGTTCGCCGAAAATTCCACGGCCTTCCGGCACCAACGCAAGCCCCGCTTCGACGATGTCGTTCGCGCGCATCGCGGTGATGTCGCGGCCGGAGAGAACGATCTTCGCGCCGGATTTCGGGACAATGCCGGCCACTGCTTTGAGGAGCGAAGTCTTGCCGGAGCCGTTCGCGCCGAGGATCACCACGATCTCGCGCTCGCCGACCGAGATTTTCACATCGTCGAGCGCGCGGTGCTTGCCATAGGCGACCGACAGACCGGAGACTTCAAGCATCCGCGTCTCCCAGATAGGCGCGGATCACTTCCGCGTCGGCGAGCACATCCTTCGGCGTGCCTTCCGCGATCTTGCGCCCGGCATTCATCACATAGCAGCGGTCGCACAGCGAACGGATAGCATCCATCACATGCTCGACCATCAGGATGGTGCGGCCCTCGGCGCGGAGCGAGCGGATGAGTTCGATCCCATCGCGCAGTTCGGTTGGGTTCAGTCCCGCCAGCCATTCGTCGAGGAGCAAGAGTTCGGGCTGCATCGCGAGCGCGCGGGCAAGCTCCAGCCGCTTCTGATCGATGTAAGTGAGCTCGGAAGTCATGACATGCGCGCGGTTTGCAAGCCCCACGCGGGCGAGCAAATCCTGCGCTGCGGCATTCGCCTCCTCGCCCCAGCGGCTCTTCGCGCCGAAGGCAAGGCCCGCAATGACATTCTCCGCGCAGGTCATGGAGCCAAGTACGCGAACGAGCTGAAACGTCCGTGCGACGCCTTCGCGCGCGATCTTGAACGCGGGAAGTTTTTCCAGCGGGCGGCCGCGAAGCTGGATGCTGCCGGCGTCGGACTTCAGCGCGCCGGAAATCAGATTCAGCACGGTCGTCTTGCCAGAGCCGTTGGGGCCTAGCAGGCCGACGATCTCGCCCGGCCGCACTTCCAGCGTGACGCCATCCACGGCGACGAGCCCGCCGAAGCGGCGGGTCAGCCCGGAAATCGAAAGCAACGGCGCGTTCATGCTTTCGCGCCCTTCATCCGCTGCAGGGAAAGCTGCGCGCCCTCGATCAAGCCGACGATGCCGCGCGGGATGGCATAGACGATCAGCAGGAAGGCGATGCCAACCATGATGCTGAAATGGTTCGGGAAGCGGGCGAGCAGGAATTCAAAGAGCAGCGCAAGCGGGATGACGCCGAAGACCGGGCCATAGAGCCGGTGCACGCCGCCGAGGAGCGCCATGATCAGCACCTGAAACGAGACCACCGGATTGAACGCAATTGCCGGGTCGATATAGGTCCAGCGCGGGGCCATCACCGCGCCCGCGAGCGTCATGAAAGACGCGCTGAAGGCAAAGAGCACGACTTTCGCCATGGTCGTGTTGATGCCGACGTGGCGCGCCACGGCCTCGTCATCACCGATCACGCGCAAGGCAAGCCCGAACTTCGAGCGCTGGATCAGCCAGCCCGAGACGAATACGGCGACGGCAAGCGCAAGCAACTGCCAGTAAATCTGCTCTGTTGTGATGTCGACGAAGACATAGCGGCCGAGCGTGCGCGTAACGTTCACTTCGTACCAGGTGACGAGCTGGCGCACGAGTTCGGCGAGACCGAAGGTGAAGATCACGAAGTAAACGCCGGACAGCCGGAGCGTCGAGAGCCCCACGATCAGGGAGAGCACGAAACCGATGGCGAAAGCGATCGCAAGCACCAAGGGCCATGCCAGCACCTCGCCCAGCACGGCGACCGTGTAAGCACCGATGCCGAAGAAGGCGACGGTCGCAAGCGACACGTAGCGCGTGGGGCCGGAGAACAGCGTCCATGCGGTGGCGAGCACCGTATAGTTCATGATGTTGATTGCGAGCGACAGCTGATAGCCGTTCGCAACCGACGGCACGAAAGCAAGCAACGCAACCAAGCCTGCAAGTGCGAGAACGATGATGAGGTTTCGCGCGCTCATGACCGCTTCGTCCCGAACAGGCCCTGCGGACGCAGCAAGAGCACCAGAATGAAGATGATGTAGGTCGCGGCGAGCGTCAGGCCGGGATCGACATAGGTCGCGACGAAGGTTTCGGTCAGGCCCAGGATCATGCCGGCAACGAGACAGCCCAGCAGATTGCCCACCCCGCCCATGATGACGACGATCAGGGCCTTCATGGTGAAGACGACGCCGAGGCTCGCATTGAAGGTGAGAAACATCGAAACGAGGACGCCGCCCGCGGCAACCAGCGCACCGCCCAGCGCATAGGCGAACGCCGCGGTGGCGCGGACGTCGATCGCGACCAGCAGCGCCGAAACCGGATCGACCGCGACCGCGCGGATCGCGGTCCCTGCCCGCGTCCGGGTCAGGCCGAGATAGAGCGCAAGACCGATCACGACCGCGAAGCCGAGCGCCAGGAGGCGGCTCGCGGAAATCGTCGCGCCGAAAATCTTCACCGGGATCGAGAGGAAGTCATAGCTGAAATAGTTGCCGCCGAAGATCGCGAGCATGACGCCCTGCGCAACGAACAACAGCCCGAAGGTCGCGAGAATGGAATCGACTTCGAGCGCGTCGCGGTTCGGCGCGCGCTTCACCAGCGGCACCAGTAGCACTTGATAGATCAGCCAGTTGATGAGGGCTGCGAGCGGCACGATGATCAGCAGGCCGACCAGCGGATTCACCGATACGGCGGTGAACAGCCACAGTGCGGCGAAACTCGCAGCGACGAGCGACTCTCCGTAAGACAGGTTCATGATGCGCGCGACGCCATATTGCAGCGTCAGGCCCATGGCGATCAGTGCGTAGATGCCCCCAAGCGTGATGCCGGAGAGCAGCGGCTCCGTGAACATGCAATCAGTCTTCGCGCTGGTTCATTAAAAAGCAACGCGGCAGGCCCTTGCGGGACCCGCCGCGCCGCGTGTTTCTGTCTTATTTCTTCCAGGGTGCTTTCGGCACGCGGAGTTCGGCCACGCCCGGACGCTGCGGCGCAACGCCGACATAGAGGCCGTCCTGCCACTGGCCGAGCAGCCAATAGGCGTCCTTCGGCATGTTGTTCTCGAGCTTCACCTTGCCGATCACGGTATCGAAGGTGCCGTTCTGCAACTCCTTGATGATCGCGGTGCGGTCGAGGCTTCCGACGCGCTCGATCGCCTGCTCCAGCATCTGGAGCGAGGAATAGCCGATCTGGCTGCCCCAGTAGTCGGGGTCGCGATTCACGAGCTTCCGGATCTTCTCGCGGTATTCCATGGTGGCCTTGTTGTCCTTGGACCAGCCACCGAGCGAGACCACGCCTTCAGCGTTGTCGCCGAAGCGCTGCGGAAACAGCGGGAAGAACGTGCCGACGCCGGTGAACATGACCTTCGGCGCGTAGGAAGTCAGGCGCGCCTGATCGACGATAGCGACCGTGTCCGGCGGATAGGAGAACGCGACGAAGGTATCCGCCTTCGAGCGCTCGGCTTCGCCGACGATCGGGGCCATATCCTGCGTGCCGACGGGATAGCTCTTGTCAAAGACGATCTTGAAGCCCGCCTTCTCGAAACCGGCGCGCGCCGCCTTGGAAAGATCGATGCCGAAGCTGTCGGCGACCGAGACCATCGCGATCTGGTCGTTGATCTTGCCTTCCTTGCGGAGCTTCACCAGCAGTTCGACCAGCGCATCCACGTATTGCTTCGAGGTGCCGAGGAACCAGAAGCTGTTCGGCCAGCGCTTTGCCAGTTCCGGCGCGCGATCAGTGACGGCGCTGAACGTGATCTGCGGGAAGTTATGCTTGTTGAAGGTCGGACCGACCGCGAGGTTGATGCCGGTGCCCCATGGCGGCAGCAGCAAATCCACCTTGTCCTGATTGATCAGGCGCTCCACCGCGCGCACCGCTTCCTCGGAATTCGAGCGGTCGTCATATTCGATGACTTCGATCGGAATGCGCTTGCCATACTTCTTGATGAGCAAGCCGCCCTTGGCGTTCACTTCCTGAACCCAGAGCTGATAGTTCGGAATCTGCGTGATGTTCGCGCCGCCGGCATTGGGGCCGGTCTTCGAAATCGCGTAACCCACCTTGATCGTTTTCGGCGCTGCATCCTGCGCCGACAACATCGGCGCGCTGAATGCCAGCGCGGCTGCGGCGGCAGCACCGAGCAGCACTTTCCCGTTCCATTTCATGCGTTTTCTCCCCTGCAAGGCTCTTTTTCGCGGACCAAACCGGACCCTATTAGTAGGGCCTCCATCGATTGGTTTACCAACTAATTTGCCGTGGTGACAGAGGGAAAATGCTGCTGCAATGCAACCGGATGATCTGCAACGCAGTCCCGAAAAAATTCCAGCGGGGCTCCCCGCGGACAATCAGCCAGATGATGTTTGCGCGTTACGCCACGCGGCACGGCACGTTGAGATAACCGCGAAAGCGGACACGCCCGCCGCCGGTCGGCGGACTCGTCAGCACGTAGCCCGGAAAGCGCGCGAGGAAACGCGAAATCGCGATCGCTCCTTCAAGCCGCGCGAGGTTCATGCCGACGCATTGATGAATGCCGGACGCGAAGGCGAGATGCCGGTTCGGCGTGCGGCCGACATCGAACTTGTGCGGATCGGGAAACTCCTGCGGATCGCGATTGGCAGCACCAATGCAGACCGTGATCTTGGTGTTCTCTTCCATCGCAACGCCGCCGACTTCGACAGGCTTTACGGTGATGCGATTGCCGAGCTGGTTCGAGCTTTCGTAGCGCAACACTTCCTCGATCGCGGGCTTGATCAGGGCCGGATCGTCGAGAAGCCGCCGCTTCTGGTCCGGGAAGCGATCGAGCGCGACCAGACCATTGCCGATCAGGTTGGTGGTCGTCTCGTGACCGGCGTTCAGCAGGAAGATGCAGTTGTGTAAGAGCTCCTTCGAAGTGAGCTTCTCGCCGTTCACCTCGCCCTGAATGAGCTTCGTCAGCACGTCCTTTTCCGGATCGCCGGGATTTATCTCACGGTCTTCGATCAGCCCTTCGAGATAGCCGATGAACTCGGTCACGGCGCGGTTGCCGCGCTCGAATGCGGCGGGCGTGACCACCGGCTCCAACGCCCCAAGAATCGCAAGCGACCATTCGCGCAAGGGGCCGCGGTCGCTTCTCGGCACGGCGAGGAGGTTGCCGATGACCTCGACGGGAATCGCGCTGGCGAAATCCTCGATCAGATCGACGTCGCGCTTTTTCGCCATATCGTCGATCAGCCCGTCAACCAGCGCGATCAGGTCCGGCTCAAGGGCTGCAATCGCGCGTGCGGTAAGCGCACCGAAAATCAGCCGCCGCACGCGCGTATGCAGCGGCGGATCGTTGAAGACGAGGCTCGTGGTGTGATGCTCGTAGAGCGGCGAGTCGCCGTATTTCGGCTTGAACTCGACCTTCTTGTCGGAGCTGCAGGCATCGGTGTTTTTGTAGACCGCGAGAATATCGCGATAGCGCGTGAGGAAATATGACCCGTCCGGCATTCGCTTCACCGGATCATGCGCCTGCAGTGCTGCGTAATAGGGATAGGGGTCGGCATAGAAGTCCGGGGCAGCTTCGCCAGATCGAAGCCTGCCGCGAGAGTCTCAGAAGCTACAGACACGACACCCTCCTCTCGCGTTCCGCATGGCAACGGGGTCATCCAGCAAGAAATTTCTTCGCGAATTGCCACACCTGTTCCGGCGCCTCGACATGCACGTTGTGGCCTGCTCCTTCGAACAGATAAGCGTGCTCGTCGATTTTTTGCATGTCGGCAAGCGTGACCATCGGATCGTTGGTGCCGGCGGCGAGCCGCAGTCCCTTTGCACGGTGGAGCGCGTCCGGCACCGAATGTTCAACCACCGAAAACGTGCCCGGCTCCTGCGACAGCCGCCAGCCTTCAGCGGCGGATACGATTCCCGTTTCCGCCTCCGCAGAGGACGGATCGACCAGCCCTGCAAGCCCCGCCATTTTCAGGAAACGCTCGATTGCTTCTTCACGCGTTGCGAAAATTTTAGCGGGGCGTTTCGCGAGTTCCAGCGCCTTGTTCTTTTCGTCTTCGCTCCAGCGGATCTTCACACCGAAGGCGAATGCTTCGCTCGGCATCACCCCGAAGTCGCCGCTGCCGAGAAGCGCCGCAATCACACCGCCAAAGGAATGGCCGAGTACAAACACTTCGCCTGCCGGTTCACCTGCGACCAGCGCGCCGACATCGTGCGCGTGCTGTTCGAAGCTGTAAGGGCCTTCCTTGACCGAACGGCCATGGCCGCGGAAATCCGGCGCGATCCAGCGCCCGCGCCATTCGCGTTCGAGAATTTTCTGCAGCGGATGCCAGACCGCGGCGGTCGCGCCGAGACCATGCAGGAGCACGAGCAGTTTCTCGCCGGAGCCGCCGCGTTCGGCGAAGAGCGTGCTCATAGCCCGAGATAGGCCTGCGCGACCCGCGCATCGTTGGCGAGTGCGGCGGCTTCCCCGGAAAGAATGATCTTTCCAGTTTCCAGCACATAGGCGCGGTTGGAAATGGCGAGCGCCGCGGTCGCGTTCTGTTCAACGAGGAGAACCGTGATGCCGAGCTTCGGCAGGCCTGCGACCGAACTCAGAATCTGATCGACCAGCAAAGGCGCAAGCCCCATCGACGGCTCGTCGAGCAGAAGAAGTTTTGGCTTCGTCATGAGCGCGCGGCCCACGGCCAGCATCTGCTGCTGGCCACCGGAGAGCGAACCTGAAGCAATGCGGCGCTTCTCGGCCAGCACCGGAAACATCGCATAGATGTTTTCCATGTCCGCCGCAATTTCGCTGTCGCGCCGCGCCCATGCACCGAGCTTCAGATTGTCCTCGACCGAGAGCGGCGAGAACACCTGCCGCCCTTCCGGCACCTGCGCGACGCCGAGACGGCAGCGCATGTGCGCCGCCACTCTCGAAATATCGCGGCCCTGCCAATGGATCGAGCCGCCGGAGAGCGGCTGCACGCCGGAGAGCGCGCGCAGAAAGGTCGTCTTGCCGGCACCGTTCGAGCCGATCAGCGATACGATCTCGCCCTCGTTCACCTCCATAGAGATGCCGTGGAGCACCTCGATGCGGCCGTAGCGACTTTTAAGTTCCTTCACCTCAAGCATGCTGCGCGTCCTCGCCGGCATGTTTGCCGAGATAGGCAGCGATCACCTTGGGATTGGTACGCACTTCCTGCGCGGTTCCTTCCACCAGCGTGCGGCCGGTTTCCAGCACATGAATGCGATGCGAGATTTTCATCACCAGCCGCATGTCGTGTTCGACCAGCACGACGGCAACGCCGTTTGCCGCGATCTTGCGGATGATCTCGTCGATCTCGGCGGTCTCGACCGCGTTGCAGCCCGCCGCGGGCTCGTCGAGCAACAAAACTTTGGGTTCGGCGGCGAGTGCTCGCGCAATTTCCAGCCGCTTCAGCGCTCCATAAGGAAGGTTGCCTGCGGTCTGATCGGAAATGCCTTTCAGACCCACGAAGGCGAGCAGTTCTTCGGCCTTGGCGCGCGTCTCCGCGTTCTGCCGCTTCACCGAAGGGAGCGCGAAGAGATGCGCCAGCACGCCCCGTTTTTCATGCAGGTGACGGCCGACCATGACGTTCTCGACCGCAGTCATGCGGAAGAACACCTGCAGGTTCTGGAAGGTGCGCGAAAGCCCAAGTTCGCTCAGGCGATGCACCGGGAAACGGGTGACATCTTTCCCATGCAATTCGATGCGGCCCTGTTTCGGCAGGTACAGGCCCGAGATCACGTTGAAGAGCGTGGTCTTACCCGCACCATTCGGACCGATGATCGCGAAAATTTCCGCGGGCCTGACATCCAGCGACACGCCTTGCAGGGCGGTGACGCCGCCGAACTCGATGCCGATATCGCGGACGGAAAGCAGGCTCATCGCTGCCTCCCGAAGATCCGGTTCGCTATCGCGGGCACGATGCCTTCGCGCAGGAAGATCATGAAAAGGATGATCAGCAGCCCAAGCACGATGTGTTCGTAGTCGTGGAACACCGTGAGCACCTGCGGCAGCACGGTAAGAAACGCCGCGCCAACGAGGCTGCCGATGACGGAGCCAAGCCCGCCGAGCACCGCCATGGTGACGAATTCAATCGAGCGCAGGAAATCGGCCGTGCGCGGCGTGACGCCGCCGTCATAGAGCGCGAGGAATGCGCCCGCGATGGAGGCATAGACCGCGGAAAGCACGAAGGCAGTGAGCTTGTATCGTGCCACATCGACACCGAGCACGCCTGATGCCGGTTCGCTGTCGTGAATGGCACGGAACGCGCGGCCGGTCGGGCTGTCGATCAGGTTCATCGCAAGCCACGCCGCGATCACCAGCGTGATGCCCGAAACCCAATACCAGGTAATGGGACCGCGCACGGCCCAGCCGAAGAGCACGAGCCGCGGCACCGACATGCCGTCCGGCCCGCCGGTGAAACGGGCCTCGTTCGTAAACACCATCGCGATCAGGATGCCCATGCCGAGCGTCGCAACGGCAAGATAGTGACCCTTCAATTTCAGGATCGGCCTACCGATCAGGAAGGCGATGAGGCCCGCGAGCGCCGCGCCGAGCGGCAATGCGGCCCAGCCGGGAATTCCGAAATGCACGGGACCCACCGCGACCGCATAAGCGCCGATGCCGAAGAAGCCGCCATGGCCGAGGCTCACCTGCCCCGCATAGCCCATGACCAGATTCAAGCCGAGCACGGCGAGCGCAAAGATGAAGGTCAGGGTCGCAATGCGAAAATAGAAATTCGACGGCATGACGAACGGCAGCAAGAGCACGATCGCGAGGATCGCGAGCACCACGCCATGCCGCTGCGAAATCTTCGGCATCTTCATACGCGCTCTACTCCGGCCTTGCCGAACAGTCCGTTCGGCATGACGAAGAGAACGAGCAGGATCACGATGAAGGCGATCGCATCTTTATAGGCCGAAGAAATATAGCCCGCGCCGAAGGCTTCGAGCAGGCCCACTACGAGCCCGCCCACGATCGCGCCAAGCGGATTACCCATGCCGCCGAGCATGGCCGCGGAGAAGCCTTTCAGCGCCAGCAGCGTGCCGACGTCGTAATTCGTCAGCGTGATCGGCGCGACCAGAATGCCGCCGACCGCCCCGATTGCTGCGGAGACCGCGAACGACGCGCAGATGATCCAGACCGTGTTGATGCCGACGAGGCGCGCGGACATGCGGTTCGCGGCGGTCGCGATCATCGCCTTGCCCATCAGCGTGCGCGACATGAAGAGCCATAACAAAAGCACGATGATCGCGGCACCCGCGAGCACGAGGATGCTCTGCGGCAGGATTGATGCGCCGCCGATCCGCAAGGGTTCGCCCGGCACGAAAGCCGGCAAGGCATGGAAGCGTTTGTCGAAGATGACGGAGGCAAGACCGCGCAGGAGGATCGACGCGCCGATCGTTATAATAATCAGCGTGACCGCGGATGCCCCTTTCGCGGGCTCGATGGCGAAGAGATGCAGGCTGATGCCGACGAGTACCGCGACCGCGATCGCAAGCAGTGCGGCAAGCGGCAGCGGCACGCCCGCCATGGTTGCAAATACCGTCACCATGCCGCCGAGCATGACGAATTCGCCCTGCGCGAAGTTGATCACGCCCGAGGCGTTGTAGATCAGCGTGAAGCCGAGCGCGACCAGCGCGTAAACCGCGCCGACCGTCAGTCCGGAAAATGCGTATTGAAGAAACTGCGCCATTGCCCGCGACCCCTTCCCGGAAAATGACCGGGACGGCGAAACCGCCGTCCCGCATTTCGCGTGATTGCAGGAGCCCGCTTTACTCAGCGAGCGTCCAGTTGCCGTCCTTGATCTCAAGCATCTTGAATGCCGTGAGGTCGAGGCCGAGGTGATCGGTCGGCGACATGTTCACGACGCCACCGGTGCCAACGAAGTTCTTCGTCTTCTCGATCTCGTCGCGCACCTTGCCCTTGTCCTTGGCGCCGCCAGCGCGCTGCATGGCTTCGACCATCATCATGAAGCCATCGTACATGTGACCGCCGAAGGTCGAGACCGGCTGCTTGGTTTCCGCCTCGTACTTCTTCTTGTAGGCGACGACGACTTTCTTCTGCGGGTCGCTGTCCGGCAGAATGTCGGCGACGAGCAGTGCCGCTGCCGGCAGACGCACGCCATTGGCGGCGGGACCGGCAAGGTCGATGAACTGCTTCGAACCGACGCCATGGCTCTGATAGAGCGGCACGTTGATGCCAAGCTGACGATAGTTGCGGGTCACGATCGCGGGGCCCTGACCGAAGCCCGGGTTGATGACCGCCTGCACGCCCGCCTTTGCCTTGATGTTGGTGAGCTGCGGGGTCATGTCGCTGTCACGCGGACCGTAGGTTTCCTCGTGCAGCACTTCGATGCCGTACTTCTTCACGACCGTCATGCACTGGTCGCGCATCGACTTACCGAAGGCGTCGGTGCCCGAAATGATCGCGATCTTGGTGAGCTTGCGCTTCTGCAGATCAACAAAGATCTTTTCGCAGGCCATCAGGTCAGTGTGCGGCGTCTTGAAATTCCATTTGAACTTTGGGTCTGCGGCGATCACCGCGCCGGCAAAATTGATCAGCGGGATCTTGGCTTCTTCCGCAAGCGGAATGATCGCCATGGTGGTCGCAGTGGTCGAGCCCGCGAGCAGCGCATCGACCTTGTCTTCCTCGATCAGACGCGTCGCAAAGGTGCGCGCCTGGTTGGCGTCGCCGCCGTCGTCATAAATGATGACCTGCAGCTTCTGACCGTTGATGCCGCCCTTGGCGTTGATTTCGGCGGCATAGATTTCCAGCGTCTTCTTTTCCGGATCGCCGAGGAACGAGGCCGGGCCGGTCACGGAAAGCACCGCGCCGATCTTGATTTGCGCATTCGCGAATCCGGCAGAGCCGAAAACGAGCAGCGCTGCCGCGAACATTCTACCGAGCAGATTCATTTTGTCCTTCTCCTCCCAATTGTTCTTCGTCCGGCAAAACCGGCGCATTCTGTTTTTTTAAGGGAAGCAAACGATGCGGCCTGCGCCGCTCGAAGCTTCCTCCATTTCGCGTTTTCGCGCCGTCATTGATTGCGGCGCGTTGACACTCACTTTATCGCGCCATATTAATTCCCTGACCAACCGGTCGGTCAAGAGCGGTTGACAAAAAATTGGCGGCGCCCGCCGGAAAACTCCGGACAAGGAACGCACCGCAGCACATTGGGGATGTCATGGAAACGCCGGTTCTTTCCAGCGCGCGCGCCAACTATCGCATCGTTACGCTCAATCGACCGGATCGGCTTAATTCCTTCAACGAGCCAATGCATGCTGCGCTGCAAGCAGCGCTCGACGAAGCGGAAAAGGACACGAACTGCCGCGCGCTGCTGCTCACGGGCGCGGGCCGCGGCTTCTGCGCGGGACAGGATTTGTCCGACCGTAATGTCTCCGGTGGAAACCGGCCTGATCTCGGACACACGATCGGCACGTTTTACAATCCGCTGGTCAAACGCATCAAAGCGCTTCCCTTCCCGACCGTATGCGCAGTCAACGGCGTCGCCGCGGGAGCGGGCGCAAACATCGCGCTTTCCTTCGACATCGTGATCGCCGCGCGCTCCGCGAAATTCATCCAGGCTTTCGCGAAGATCGGCCTCGTGCCGGATTCCGGCGGCACCTGGTTCCTGCCGCAACTTGCTGGAGCCGCGCGTGCGCGAGGGCTCGCGATGCTTGCCGAACCGCTTCCCGCGGAAACCGCCGAGCAATGGGGTCTTATCTGGAAAGCGGTGGACGACGCCGCGCTGATGACGGAAGCCGAGAAAATCTGCGCGCAACTCGCAAACGGCCCGACCGCCGCGCTTGTCGAAATCCGCAATACGCTGGCAGCGGCAGAAACCAATTCGCTAGACAATCAGCTCGAACTCGAACGCAAGGTGCAGGCGCAGCTTGGTGCCGCCGACGACTATGCCGAAGGTGTGCGGGCCTTCATGGAAAAGCGTAGCGCAAAGTTCTCCGCGCGGAAGTCTTAAGCCATGGACGCGCAGATCACCGACGCGCAAGCCATCGCAAAAGCCTCGGCGGACAAGATGTGGTCCGACGATGAAGCGAGCCGCAATCTCGGCATGGAAATCGTCTCGGTCTCGCCGGGCAAAGCCACGATGACCATGACCGTCACCGACAAGATGGTGAACGGGCACAAGATCTGCCACGGCGGCTATATCTTCCTGCTTGCCGACTCCACCTTCGCCTTCGCCTGCAACACCTACAATCAGGTCACCGTCGCACAGCAATGCGCGGTGACCTTCATTCGTCCCGGCAAGCTCGGCGACAAACTCCGCGCGGACGCGGTTGAAGTTTCCAAAAGCGGCCGCTCCGGCATCTACGACATCACGGTCACGCGGCAGGACGGCACCGTGATCGCGGAATTCCGCGGCCATTCACGCGCGATCGACGGCGAAATCGTGCCCGGTCTCACTTCTTCCGGAGACAAACATGCTGGATAAGTCTTCCTATCAGCCTTATGGCGTCGAGCCGATCGAGTGCGCGTCGCGCGACGAAATCTCGGCCTTGCAGACGCAGCGCCTAAAATGGACGCTGGAACACGTCTATAAGAACGTGCCTGCCTACAAGAAAAAATTCGACTCTGCCGGCGTGACACCCGACGACTTCCGGAATCTCGAAGATCTCGCGAAGTTTCCCTTCACAATCAAAAGCGACCTTCGCGACAACTATCCTTTCGGCATGTTCGCGGTGCCGCAGGACAAGGTCGTTCGCATCCATGCCTCGTCCGGCACCACCGGCAAACCGACCGTGGTCGGCTACACGCAGAACGATATCGATACCTGGTCGCATGTGATGGCGCGTTCGATCCGCGCCTCCGGCGGACGGCCGGGCATGAAGGTGCATGTCTCCTACGGCTACGGGCTCTTCACCGGCGGGCTTGGCGCGCATTACGGCGCGGAGAAACTCGGCTGCACCGTGATCCCGGTTTCCGGCGGCATGACCGAGCGGCAGGTGCAACTCATCGAGGACTTCCGCCCCGAGATCATCATGGTCACGCCTTCCTACATGCTCGCGATCCTCGACGAATATCGCGCGAAGGGTCTCGACCCCAGAAAGTCGCCGCTCAAGATCGGCATTTTCGGCGCGGAGCCCTGGACCAACTCCATGCGCGAGGAAATCCAGGAAGCCTTCGACATGGACGCGGTCGATATTTACGGCCTCTCGGAAGTCATGGGCCCGGGCGTCGCCAACGAATGCGTCGAAACCAAAGACGGCCTGCACGTCTGGGAAGACCACTTCTACCCCGAGATCATCGACCCCGAGACCGGCAGGGTGCTGCCCGACGGCGAGAAAGGCGAGCTTGTCTTCACTTCGCTCACCAAGGAAGCCTTCCCGATCATCCGCTATCGCACGCGCGACCTCACGCGGCTCCTTCCCGGCACCGCGCGCTCGATGCGGCGCATGGAGAAGGTCACCGGGCGTTCCGACGACATGATGATCATCCGTGGGGTCAATGTTTTCCCGACGCAGATCGAAGAACTCCTGCTCCGCTGCGAAAAGCTCGCTCCCCATTACCAGATCGAACTGACGCGCGACGACCGGCTCGACGTCATGCTGCTTCTGCTCGAGGCGCGAGAAGGTGCTGCGGAAGCCGAGAGTGCTGCTGAAGGCGCAAAACTTGCCGAACTGATCAAGAACAATGTCGGCGTTTCCGCGCGGGTGAAAGTTTCTGCACCGGGCGGCGTAGAGCGTTCGGCCGGCAAAGCGCGCCGCGTCATCGACAAGCGGCCGAAGGCATAACAATGGCACGTCCCCGCGCCGCCGATTACGACGGAAAGAGAAAAGCAATCCTCGACCGCTCCGCGAAACTCTTCGCGAAGAACGGATACGACCGCACGTCGATGGCGGAAGTCGCAGGCGCCTGCCGGGTTTCGAAGGCGCTGCTCTATCACTACTACGTCAGCAAGGATGAACTTCTATTCGATATTCTGAAGTCGCATCTCGAAGACCTGATTGCTTCGGTGAGGGCCGTGGAGGAAAAACTGCCGCCGCGTGAACGGCTGCGCGCGCTGGTCGGCGCATTGCTCGGCGCCTACAAGGACGCCGACCACCAGCACAAAATCCAGATCAACGAACTGTCGAAACTTGCACCGGCCAAGCGGCAGCAGCTGATCGCGCTGGAGCGCGAACTCGTGCTCCTGTTCTCGGCTGCCATCGGCGCGGTGAACAAGACGGTCGGCGCTTCACCGCAATTGCTCAAGCCCGTCACCATGTCGCTCTTCGGCATGCTGAACTGGCATTACATGTGGTTTCGCGAAGGCGGCGCTATGAGCCGCGAGGAATATGCCGATCTCGCGACACAATTGCTGATCGAGGGCGCAGCTTCGCTCGAAGGAACGAAGCCCGCCGTTCGCCGCGCTGGCTAGACCTGATCGAAATCGACCGCGAGCGACTTCGTGGTCGGGCGTGCCTGGCAAGTCAGCACGAAGCCTGCCTTCATCTCCCAGTCTTCCAGCGAATAATTGTGCTCCATCTCGACGCTGCCATCCGTGAGCTTGGCGCGACAGGTGCAGCACATGCCGCCCTTGCACGAAAACGGCAGATCGAGACCGGCACGCAAACCGGCATCGATGACGGTTTCGTCCGCCTTCATCGGCACGTCGTACTGCACGCCGTTCAGCGTGATGGAGGCGTTGACGTCAACGTTGTCGGCAATCGCGCTCGCCGGATTCTTCGTCGCGACCGGCAGTCCGTCGGTCGAAAAATATTCGACATGGATGCGCTTGGAGTCTAGGCCATAGGCGCGCAGTGCCTCCTCGCCCGCCTTGATCAGCCCGCCCGGCCCGCAAAGAAATGCGTGGTCGATTTTCTCGGCCGGAAGCGAGGCCTTCAGCAGGTTCGTGATCTTCTCCTCGTCGAGACGCCCGGACAGCAGCGCAATCTCCTGCGGTTCGCGCGAGAGGACATGGTGCACCACGAGGCGGTCGAGGAACTGATCCTTCATGTCCTCGAGCTGATCCTTGAACATGATACTTCTGGCGTTGCGATTGCCGTAGAGCAGAATGAAGCGGCTCTTCGGCTCGCGCGCGAGCATGGTGCGGATCATGGAATTGATCGGTGTGATGCCGGAGCCCGCGGCGATAGCCAGATAATTGCGCTCTTCGTCCGGTGCAGGTGAAACACCGAAGCGGCCCTGCGGCGTCATCACCTCGATCTCGTCGCCGGCTTTCAGTTTCTCGTTAACCCACGAGGAAACACTTCCGCCATCCACTTTCTTGACTGCAATGCGCAGCTCGTTGTCGTCCATGCCAGCGCAAATCGAATAGGAACGGCGCAATTCGCCACCGTCGTTCTTCACGCGCAAGGTAAGGTGCTGGCCGGGATGAAAGCGATAGGCATCGCGCAGCGGTTCCGGAACGTCGAAAGCGATCGAAACCGCATCCGGCGTTTCGTGGCGAAGGTCGGCAATCTTCAGCTTGTGAAATGCGATGGACATTGCGCGTTGCCTCAGATGCACTTGAAATAATCGAAGGGCTCGGCGCAGGACTTGCAGCGCCACAGCGCCTTGCAGGACGTGGAGCCGAACTCCGAAATGCGCTCGGTTTCCGCTGAGCGACAATGCGGACAGGCAACCTGCTCTTCGCCGAACAGCGCGCGGCGGCCGGCCTTGGCAGCGGGCGGCGCAATGCCGAACTCGCGGAGCTTTTCTTTGCCTGCTTCCGACATCCAGTCCGTGGTCCAGGCCGGCGACATCACGGTCGTCACCTTCGGCTTCGCGAAGCCTGCGCGCTCCAGCGCCAGTTCGACTTCGAGCGTGATCATGTTCATCGCGGGGCAGCCGAGATAAGTCGGTGTAATCAGCGCTTCGACGTTCCCCTCGCCGCTCACGCGGACGTCCCGCAACACGCCGAGATCTTCGAGCGTAAGCACGGGCAACTCCGGATCGACAACCGCGGCAGCCGCCGCCCAGGCACGATCGCGTGCGCGCGACGTATCGAGCTTGTCGATCACCGTGCTCACCACATGGCTCCCGGATAGGTGCGCTGGAGGAACTGCATGTCCGCCAGAATGAAACCGAGGTGTTCGCTGTGACGGCCCTTGCGGCCGCCGGTCTGGGCGAAGCTCGGCGGCGGCACTTTCAGGCCGGCTTCCGCGAATATGCGGGCCGTCGTGCGTTCCCATGCGGGGCGCAAGCCTGCCGGATTCACGGCGATACCGGTTTCGATCAGCGCGCGCTCGACATCGTCTTCCTCGAACAATTCGTTCGTATAAGCGTAAAGCTCGTCAAGCGCGGTTTGTGCGCGCTCGTGGCTTTCTTCGGTGCCGTCGCCCAGACGGATCACCCATTCGCCGGCATGGCGAACGTGATAGGCCATCTCTTTCTCGGCTTTGGTGGCGATTGCCGCGAGCGTTTCGTCCTTCGACTTCGCAAGCGCTTCGTAAAGCGGATGCGCGAAGGCCGCGAATAAAAGCTGGCGGATCATGGTCGCCGCGAAGTCGCCGTTCGGCTGCTCGACCAGAAGGACGTTGCGCCAGTCTTTCGCGTCGCGCAGATAAGCGAGCTTGTCCTCGTCGCGGCCTTTGCCTTCGACTTCACCGGCATACGTGTAAAAGGCGCGCGCCTGACCGATCAGATCAAGCCCCATATTGCCGAGCGCAAGATCTTCTTCCAGTGCGGGCGAATGGCCGATCCACTCGGACAAGCGGTGCCCGAGGATCAGCGCGTTGTCCGCAAGCCGGAGCGTATAGGCAAAGAGCGGGGCTTCGGTCATTCGTTCCTCTCACTCATCCTTCGAGACGGCCCGCGTTCCGCGGCCTCCTCAGGATGAGGTTTCAGTTTGTCCTCATGGTGAGGAGCGATGCGCAGCATCGCGTCTCGAACCATGAAGCGACGAACTCACATGTGCCCGACTTCGTCGGGAATGTCGTAGAAAGTCGGGTGACGATAGATCTTCGATTCCGCCGGCTCGAACATCACGTCCTTGTCCGAAGGATCCGACGCGGTGATGGCGTTCGACGGCACCACCCAGATCGAAAGTCCCTCTCCGCGGCGCGTGTAAACATCGCGCGCCGCCTGCAAGGCCATGGTCGCGTCGGTCGCGTGCAGGCTGCCGGCGTGACGATGCGACAAACCGTTCTTGGAGCGGATGAAGACTTCCCAGAGCGGCCAGTGCTGTTCGGATTTCTGTTCAGTCATGAAGGCACCTATTCGGCTGCGACTTTGGCGGCGGCTTCTCGATTGCGGCGCTTCTCGGCGTAAGCAAGTGCCGCTTCGCGCACCCAGCGGCCCTGATCGTGCGCCGCGCGGCGCTGCTTCATGCGCTGCTTGTTGCACGGACCATCACCCGCGATCACGCGTTTGAACTCGGTCCAGTCGATCTCGCCGAATTCCCAGTGACCGGTCTTTTCGTTGAGCTTCAAATCGGGATCGGGAAATTCGAGACCGATGAAGTGGCCCTGCGGAACGGTTGCGTCGATGAACTTCTGGCGCAGGTCGTCGTTCGAGAAGCGCTTGATTTTCCACTTCATGGTCTGGTCGGAATGTTGGCTCTCCGTATCCGAGGGGCCGAACATCATCACCGAGGGCCACCACCAGCGGTTCAGCGCATCCTGCGCCATCGCCTTCTGCTCGGGCGTGCCGCGTGCGAGCGCCATCATGATCTCGTAGCCCTGACGCTGATGGAAACTCTCTTCCTTGCAGATGCGGATCATCGCGCGCGCATAGGGACCATAGGAGCAGCGGCAGAGCGGGATCTGATTCATGATCGCCGCACCATCCACGAGCCAGCCGATCGCACCGATGTCGGCCCAGGTTAGCGTCGGGTAATTGAAGATCGAGGAATACTTCGCTTTGCCGGAGAGCAATTGATCGAACAGCTGCTCGCGCGAGGTGCCGAGCGTTTCGGCCGCCGAATAGAGATAAAGACCGTGGCCGCCTTCGTCCTGCACTTTGGCGAGCAGTGCCGCCTTGCGGCGCAGCGTCGGCGCGCGCGTGATCCAGTTGCCTTCGGGCAGCATGCCGATGATCTCGGAATGGGCGTGCTGCGAAATCTGCCGCGTCAGCGTGCGGCGATAGGCTTCCGGCATCCAGTCGTTCGGCTCGATCTTGAGCTCGGCATCGACATGCGCCTGAAAGCGCGCCTCGCGCTCCGGGTCGCTCGCGGAGGTGATCTCTTCCTTGACGTTCAGCGCCTGGGTGTACATCGGCCTGCTCCCTGAGAAAGGGCCAGTTTGGATTTCCTCCAATAGAATATGTTACAGAAAATTCTCAAGTCAATAATTTCTGTAACATATTAACCGGCGACGCTATTGCGCTGCGGCAAAGCGTTGAAACAGCGAAGCATTCGGCTTGGGAAGCGCGTGCGTCTCGTCTGCCTGGCACAGGTCCAGCTGGCGTTCCGACCCTCTCAGCACTTTCGCGTAAATGTCGGCGGCGAGTTCCCGCGCCTCCTCGCCGGGCCAGCCCACGGGCAAAAGCGACGGCGGCAAGGCGGGATCGCGCAGCACGATGCGGCGGAACTCCTGAATCAAAAGCATGCGCACCGTCAGCGCGTCGGCCTCTTCCATTTCCGCGCCGTTCTTGAGCGCATCGCTGAGCTTCCCGAACAGCGCAATGAACTCGCGATAGCGCGCTGCGAGGTCGTCGAGTTGATAGGACGCCCAGAGAAGGCCGGCGGCCTCGGCGGACGCAGGCACATCGAGGACATGAATGCCTTTGGCGTTCTCCGGCACCGCCTGCATATCGGCGGAGACATAGGTCATCGCGTTGAAGGGCGCGAAACCGGCGGCTTCGAGAGATTTTCGCTGTAGCGCGCGGTTCGAGACTTCGCCATTGAGCAGCGCAAGGCGGATCAATTTCGTCGCCTCGGCACGCCGCTGAAAATAAATGCGTTTCGTGGCGCGGGCGAACTCGCCCTCGCCTGCTTTGGAAAGCCGGTAGAAGGTATTGCGGCCCGCCTTCTTCCGCTCGAGCCAATGATCGGTCGTCAGGCGCGAGATCGCGGTGCGAACGTGGCCGCTATCGATGCGAAAGAGCTGCATGATCCGCGTGATGTCGGCGAGCGAAAGACTTCCCCCCCGCGGGACGATCGCGTCGCCGTAGAGCGTCACGATCAGCGAGCCCGCGCGCACCGGCTTCCGGCGATTGAAAGCGGCGACAAGCGCGCGGGCCAGTTTGTTGGTTTCCATTTCATGTCACCGGTTTGCGCACTTCTATATCCGCCGGACGCTTAACGCGAAACCGACAGGCCTGCGGCAGGGAACGCTTTCGCTGACCGGCCGGTTGGTTTATAATCCCCTCAAAGACCAAGCCGGCAAACGGCGGAACAGTTCAGGGGAGAAACGATGGGCACCGTTCTCAATAGCTATGTCTGCGGCAATTGGGTCGCGCCGGCTGCGGACCTCGTGGAAATTGCGAGCGCCATCGACGGCTCCATTATCGCGAAGACCGGCAGCGGCGGCATCGACTTTGCCAAAGCCGCGCGCTACGCGCGGGAAACGGGCGGCAAGAATCTCCGCGCACTTAACTTTCATCAGCGCGCCGACCTGTTGAAGAAACTCGCTACCTATCTTTCCGAAAAGAAGGAGCCGCTTTACGCGCTCGCCGCGCACACCGGCGCAACCAAGCGCGACAACATGGTCGATATCGAAGGCGGCATCGGCACCCTCTTCGCGTATGCCTCGCGCGGCCGCCGCGACCTTCCCGGCGAGAAGTTCATCGTCGAGGGCCCCACCGAGGCACTTTCAAAAGGCGGAAAGTTTGCGGGCGCGCATATTCTGACGCCGCGCGCAGGAATTGCCGTGCATATCAATGCCTTCAACTTTCCGGTCTGGGGACCGCTTGAGAAATTCGCGCCCGCATTTCTCGCGGGCATCCCCGTCATTACCAAGCCCGCCACCGCGACCGCCTATGTCAGCGAGGCGCTGATGCGGCTGATCGTGGAATCCGGGATCCTGCCGGAAGGCGCGCTGCAGATGATCTGCGGCCCGACCGGCAACCTGCTCGACCAGTTGAACGGACAGGACAGTCTCTGCTTCACCGGTTCAATCGAGACCTCCGACAAGCTCCGCAATCATCCCGCCGTTTCGAAGAACGCCGTGCGCTTCGTCGCCGAGCGCGACTCGCTGAACGCCGCAATTCTCGGGACCGACGCGGTTGCCGGCACGCCGGAATTCGATCTCTTCATCAAGGAAGTCGTGCGCGAGATGACCGTGAAGGCCGGACAGAAGTGCACGGCCATCCGCCGCGTCTTCGTCCCGCGCGCGCAGGAAAGCGCCGTTGTCGACGCGCTGAAAACACGGCTTTCGTCGGTCAAGATCGGCGATCCGCGCAGCGACGATACCCAGATGGGCGCGCTGGTCAGCCTTTCGCAAAAGCGCGCGGTGCAAGAGAATATCGCCGCGATCGCAACCGAGGCCGAGATCGTCTTCGGCGATCCCGCTGCTTCCGGCACCGATGCGCCGGACCTGAAAAACGGGGCCTTCATCTCTCCGGTGCTGTTGCGTTGCGCGAAGCCGATGGAGGCGAAGCGCGCGCATATCACCGAAGCCTTCGGCCCGGTCGCGACCGTGATGGCGTATGACAGCCTCGACGAAGCTGTCGAACTCGTTGCCAAGGGCGAAGGCAGCCTTGTCGCCTCGCTATTTACCTATGACCCCGTAGTCGCGTCGGCCCTCGTCTTCGGCATTGCGCCTTATCACGGGCGTCTGCTCGTCATCGATCGCGACAGCGGCAAAGAGTCGACCGGCCACGGCTCGCCGCTCCCCAATCTGGTGCATGGCGGGCCAGGCCGCGCAGGAGGCGGCGAAGAACTCGGCGGCATGCGCGCCGTGCATCATTATCTGCAACGCACGGCGATTCAGGCATCGCCGGACCGCATCGTCAGCCTCACCCAAGACTGGAGCAAGGGTGCGGCGACGGTTCCCTCCTCCGATCATCCGTTCCGCAAGAATTTCGACGTGCTCGTCATCGGCGATACGATCGAGACCGCCACGCGCAAGGTCACGCTCGACGACATCGAACACTTCGCGAATTTCACCGGCGATACGTTCTACGCTCATATGGATGAAGCGGCGGCGAAGGCGAACCCGTTTTTCCCGGGCCGCGTCGCGCACGGTTACCTCATCCTGTCCTTTGCCGCAGGTCTCTTCGTCGAGCCGGCACCGGGGCCGGTGCTTGCGAATTACGGCCTCGACAACCTGCGCTTCCTGAAACCCGTTTCACCCGGCGACGACATCCGTGTGCGCCTCACGGTCAAGCAGAAGCAGGCCGCGCGCAAGCCGGAATATGGCGAGGTGCGCTGGGACGTCGAAGTATTCAATCAGGACAGCGATACGGTCGCGCGCTACGAGTTGCTGACGATGAACGCGCGGGCCCAGCAGTAAGCGTCCTCTCGGGTCAGGAGCCGACGAAGGCTTTCTCGATCACGAAGTGGCCTGCCTTCGAGCCGCTACCTTCCTCGAAGCCGAGATTGGTGAAATAGGCCCGCAGGTCGCTCACCATCTCGGGGCTGCCGCAGATTTCAATGCGGTCGTTCTCGCGATCGAGCGGTGGCTGTTTGGTGTCCTCGAACAGGCGGCCCGACGCAATCAGATCGGTAATGCGGCCGCGATTGACGAAGGGTTCGCGAGTCACGGTCGGATAATAAATGAGCTGGCTCTTCACCATCTCGCCCACGAGTTCGTCGTTCGGCAGTTCGCCGGTGATCATCTCGCCATAAGCAAGTTCGGCGACATGCCGGCAGCCATGCACGAGAATGACTGTCTCATAGCGCGCGTAGGTCTCCGGATCCTTGATGACGCTCAGGAACGGAGCGAGGCCGGTGCCCGTACCCAGCAGATAGAGCCGCTTTCCCGGCAGCAGATTCTGATGAACCAGCGTGCCGGTCGCCTTGCGGCCGACCAGAACCGTGTCGCCCTCGCGCAGATGCTGGAGCCGCGAGGTCAGCGGTCCATCCGGCACCTTGATGCTGAAAAATTCCAGTTCGTCGGCATAGGCTGCGCTTGCGAGGCTATAGGCGCGCAAGAGAGGTTTGCCCTCGATCTCCAGCCCCATCATGATGAACTGGCCACTGTCGAAGCGAAACGACTTGTCGCGCGTGGTGCGGAAGCTGAAAAGCGAATCCGTCCAGTGATGAACGTGCGTGACTGTCTCGCGATATAGGTTGCTCATAGCTCGGCTGATCTGGCTGTTCCGTTGACGAGGTTCCCGCTACGGCGGAGCACCGATCAGACCCTTCCCTCACAGAAAAAGGGGAAAAGGCCCGTTCCGCGAACATCTGCCTACCCGAAGCCAAGAGGTCAAGCCGCCCGGCACTCTCTACTTGGCGCGCAGCAAATCGATGATGTTTTTGATGCTGTCTCTCATGACGGGGCCAGTACTGGCCGACTTGTTGCGGTGGCCCATGCGGACGATGACGATGCCGTCGGCCGGCAACACGGCAACGACCTGATCCCCCGCCCCGGACATCACGAGGGTTTCCTTCGGCCAAGGATACCAGGCGTGGCGGTTCAGCCACAACATGCCGCCATAGGCCTGCTCGGGATAACCGGGCGACGGCGTGCCGACGAAGTCGACGAAGCCGTTCGCAAGAAACTGCCCGTCATTCAGCTTGCCCTGGTTTGCGTACAACAAGCCGAGAGCGCCCCACGAACGCGCCGTGCCGTACACATAGCCGGTAATGATCGGAAAGCCTTTCGGATCGGTCGAAAGCACGATGTCCATGCCGAGCGGCCCAAAAACTTTCTCGCGAATGAGTTGGCGCAACTGGTCGTTCGACAGGTTCAGCTTCTGCCTGATGAATTCCAGCATCAGGATCGGGTCGGCGTTGTTGTAGGTGCCATGCGAACCGGGCTCGTGTTCGAGTGGGCGGTCCGTCACAAAGCGCACGACATCGTCGAGATCGGTATATATGAGCCCGTGGTCGCCCTGGGCGAAAAACGGGAAGCTCTCGTAACCCGTGGAGAAGCGAAGCCCGCCCGACATTCCCATCGCGTGCCGCAAAAGGATTTTGCGCCGCGGATCGCCTTCCGGCCATTGCGAAAGCAGAAGCGGCTCATCGAGCGAAAGCACGCCTTCCGCGACCAGCTTGCCAACCAGCGTGCCGACGAGCGTTTTTCCGAGGGACCAGCTTTCCGCGATGAAATCAGGCCCGCCAGCGGACGCATAAGCCTCGCGCAGAAGTACACCGTTCTTGTAGATGAGCAAGGCGTGTGTGGCATGCGTGGGGTCCGCGAAGTTCCGCGCAACCTCGTCATCGAGCTTCTGCGCAAGCGCTGCGGGAAGTTCCGCGCGCGTCAGCACGGTGAATTTCTCGATGCGATTATATTTGACCGGCTTCGGCGTCTGAGCGCGCGAGGTGTCGCGATCCAGCACGCAACCGCGATCGGCTTGATATGAAGCGATCACTGGACGGATCAGCGAGCCGTCAACCTTAACGATGCCCTTCTGGCGATCGACGCCGATCGTAAAGCCATCATAGATCGCCTTGCGTATGCCCTCTTTGTAGAGCGACTGATCGTTGATTTCTTCCGGCGTGCGTCCGCTGAAGAACATACCGGCACAAAGCTGCGCGGCATTGGTTGTCGCGAAGATGTGCTGGAGCCGCGAATAGCTGACGACGTAACGGGTGGCGTAGAGAGCACCGCCGATCACGCCAAGCAGCACAAGAACGCGGACCGCGCCGCGCCATCCGCCGCGCGGTCCCCAAACGAAGCGCTTGAGCTTTCTCAGTAACGGACTTGCCAAGTGACCCCAAACTGCCGCGTGTCGCCGACGCCTGCCTGCGTGCCACCGTTTGCGATGTAGGTGAGATAACGCTCATCGAAGAGGTTCTTGGCGAACACCGTGAGCGTGCTCGACTTGAATTCCCAGCCCAGGCGCGCGTCGACGATGATGGCGCTATCGACATAGCGCAGCGGATCGTTGTCGAGCGCACCATAAGAGAAGTAGCCATCGATGAAGCGCGAGTTTGCGCCGATAAAGAAGCCGCTCGGGTCCTTATACATACCGCCGACGTTGATCGTGTAGCTCGGGGATTCGGTGAACTGATTTCCCGACACGTTGCCTCCACCCGGCGGCGGAACGAACACATCGTCGAACTTGGTCCATAGCAGGCCTAGCGACGCATAGACCGTCAAACGCTCGGTCGCCAGAAAGCGGGTTTCGAATTCCGCGCCGTACAAATGCGACTTGTTGGCGTTGGTAATGATGGCGAGCCCCGGCAGTCCGGGTTCGTAGGCAACCTGCTGGTCGCGATAGTCGTAGTAGAATACGTTGGCATTGACCTGCAGCCGGTCCGCCATCCATTTCGAGCGGTAGCTGAATTCATAGGCCTTCAGATACTCCGGCTTCACGGAGTATTGCTGCGGGAAGCCGAATGCGTTCGACACATCGTTGAAGCCCGAACGATAGCCTTCCTGATAGGTGAAGCCGATAGTCTGGTTCGACGTGAGGTCGAAGGTGACGCCGGCTTTCGGCAGAAACGCGTCAAAGCTTGCGTTTGTGCTGTCGTCGAACGGGATCGCCCCGTTGAAGTAGCTGCCCATCGCACGGCTCTTGATATCGTCGCGCAACGCGCGGCCTCCGGCGATGAACACCCAACGGTCAAGGCGATAGCGGATGTCGGCATAGACCGCGAGGCTCTTCGTATTATAGCGCCCGGCGAAATCCTGATAAACGAGCGGTCCCGCATAGGTCACGAGCGAATTGAACTTCGTCGTGAAGTCGCCATAGAACAAGCCCGCCACGCCCGAAAATCCATTGCCCGAATTTTCCAGTTCGAGGCGGAAGTCCTGCGTAAAATCGCTGCCCCTTCTGTCGTCGCCACGGATGTAGGCGATATTACCCGGCGCCGTCGAAACTTCCGTGTCGGTTGCCGCATAGGCGGTGATGCTGCGGATTTTGAGCGCACCCGTCAGCGCATAGGAAATGTCGGAGATGTAGTTGTTGGTCTTGGTCGTGCGAAAATCGACGCTCGTGTTGATCAGGCCCATCGTGTAGACGCGCGCGAAGTAATCCGGGCCGGTTACCGTATTCGTGCTCGGCCGGTCATCGGTATGCGCAACCGTGAAGAGCGCTCTCAAGCCCGGAATGCTGGAAGGCGTCCAGAGAATTTTGCCGCGGATGTTGCCGAACCGATCCTCGCCGAGGCGGGTATTGGCGGGATCGGTATAGCGAATATCGTTCTCGGCACGATAAATCTGGCCGGCAACACGGAAGGCAAGTTCGTTCGGGATCAGCGGACCCGAAAGCATGATTCCGGTGCTGAACAAGTCATGCGTGCCCGCGGTGATTTCGGCCATCGCTTGCCAGGAGAAGGTCGGGTCTTTTGTCTTCACGAGAACGGCGCCCGCGGCGGCATTCTTGCCCTGGAGCGTCGATTGCGGCCCGCGAAGAATTTCGACCTGCTCGACGTCCCAGATGGAACGCACGCCACGGCGAACGGCTTCAGCATTCTGCATCGCGCCATCAACGATCACACCGATGACGGGCGCGGAGTTCGAGCTTTGATTCTGGGAAAGGCCTTCGGAATTGATCCCGCGGATCGTGATGCCGCTGTTGTTGCTGCTGCCCCGCGTCGAAAGGGTGTTTGCCGCAGCATTCAGCGCATCATGGAAGTCGAGGATCTGTTCCTGCTGAATCCGCTCATTCGTGATGACGCCGACGCTCGTGGTAGCGTCCTGCGAACGGCGCTCGATGAGTTCGCCCAGGATTGTGATTTCGGGCAGCGCCACAGTCTGCGCATAAGCCGGAATCGTCAGTGCAGTTGAAAGAGAAATTGCCGCGCAGCCGGCGAGCGCCAGCGCGCGATAGCCAGTAAGACCCATCATCGCCCCCGATGTGTGAACGTACTTCTTTTAGGGCTGGCGACGGCGTGGCGTGGCTGGCTTTCTACGGTACTTTTATACGGCAGAGTACGCCGATCAAGCGTAAAGCCTGCGTTCGCAACGGTTGCGACAATTTGGATTGTGAATTTCCAATAGTTCTAAAAAAGAAGAAGCATGACGGCGCGCTTGCCATTGCTTCTCGAGAGTCCGGCCGCACATTTTCTGAAGGCATGAGCTCCCTGCCCGTACAGCAGGGAGCTCATGCGGCTCATTTACTAGGCGCTCTTGCGATTGGCCTCCAGTCGGCGATCGACAAGGGCAACAATCTCGTCGATCGCAGCACTCTGCAAGCCCGCCTGCGCGGCAACGAGTTGCACCAACTTGTCGGCGCGCTCGATATTCGTGGCGCCGTTCTGCAAAGCTCGCGCGGCGGAGGAAGGCCGCGACAGCTCCTTGGCTGCGGCGGCATATTTCTCGAACGGCACCAGCACTTTCGGGTCCGCGCCGATCGTGGTGCATACCTTGACCACGAAATCATAGACCGCACGCGACTTCTCGACGTCGCTATGAACCGCTTCGGCTGCGGTGCGGATGCCGTCCGGCGTGATGCAGCGATAGTTGCCCGCAAGCAGCATCGCCCATTTGGCGAGCGGCACGAAGATCGAGTCATGCACACGCAGTTTCACCGGCAACTCGATCTCTTCTCCACCAGCCGAGAAACGCGCGGCGTCCACGTCCTTTTCCAGATTGCGCAGAATCTGCGTGTCGGCGTCTTCCTCGAAGCGCGCGCATTTGAAGTTCGTCGGCAGGGTTACGAGCAGTTCGTTCGCTCCGCCGTCGGGCGGACGAATGGCCTGCGGATCGGGGCTGTTGAGCGTGATTTTCTGCGGGTCGATGGCGTCCCAGACACGCGGATCGGTGTAAGCAGGTTCGAGCGCGGCATGGTTCAGACCGGGAATGCGCCGCATATAGGCGAGCGGCGGCATGTTCATGATGGACATGCAAGGCACCCTCGCCTTGCCGACTGCTGCAAGCAATGCGCGAACATCGGCCGAGCGATATTGCGGCTCCTGCATGCAAAGGCCGACAAGATCGAAGCCGGCCGGATCGAGGCCCGTGGCCGGACCTGCCGCTACTCTTCCAGGCAGTTTTTTCGACTCGAGCAGTACCGGCTCCGCCCTGCCGCGGACGGGTAGCCGCACCTTGAACCCTTCCGCGTTGATGAGGTCCGCCTCCGCGGGAAGACAGACCAGATGGATCGAGTGCCCGCCAAAGAGAAGTTTAGAGGCCAGCAGCGAACCATAGGACGCGCCGAGCATCAGGATGTTGTAAGCCATGTCGAGTTAACTCCTTTAGCGATAAGAGAAGGTGGTTGTTCGAGCGCTCAGGCCACGACCGGGCCGTCACCGCTCGCAATCATTTCCGCGATCCGGTTTCCGGTCGCCGCGCCCATGGTCCAGCCCAGCGTGCCGTGACCGGTGTTCAGCCAGAGATTTCGGACGCGCGTTCTTCCGACATAAGGCAGGTTGGAAGGCGTCGCGGGCCGCAAGCCGGACCAGAACTGCGCCGCGCTGAAATCACCCGCATCCGGAAACAGCCCGCGCACATTGCGCAGGATCGCTTCGCAGCGCGGGTGACTCAGCTGCCGGCCGTAGCCCGACAACTCCGCGGTACCGGCGACGCGCAAGCGATCGCCAAGGTTCGAATAGACGAGCTTGTATTGGTCGTCGGTGAGGCTGCGCGTCGGCGCCCGATTGCTCCGGCCGATGGGAATCGTGACCGAATATCCTTTTGCCGGATAGATGTTCAGCCTCACGCCGAGCGGCCTTACGAAGTCGGCCGAGAAGCTGCCGAGACTGACGACGATGTCTCTTCCGCGCACGGTCTTGTAGCCTTGCGGCGTCATCACCTCGATGGCATCGACCGCGTTCGCGCCGGACTTAAGCAACGATACCGCCTCGGCGTTATAAAGAAAGTCGGCTCCCATCTGCGCGCAGCGGGCGGCAAGCCCCTGCGTGAACTTGAACGCATCGCCGCTTTCGTCGTCTTCGGTGAATGTTGCGCCGACAATTTCCTGCCGCCGGTCCTCGAAAGCGGGTTCCAGTTCGACGACCTTGTCCGCGCCGATAACGTGGCGGTTGCAGCCATGCTTGCACATGAGTTCGGCGACGCGGGCGGCTCCCTCAAACTCGCGTGCGTCCCGATAGAAATGCAGAATGCCTTCGGAACGGGAGTCGTATTCGATCTTCTCGCGCTCGCGCATTTCGCGGTAAAGCGCACGGCTTTGGGTCGCGATCTTCACGATCTCGGTCGTGTGCCGGTCGGCACGCCAGGGCATGCAGTCGACGAGAAACTGCGCGATCCACAGCCACTGGCGGATGTCGAAGCGCGGGCGAAACAGCAACGGCGCCTCGCCGTCGAACAGCCACTTCAGCACCTTCAGCGGCGCGGAAGGGTTGGACCAGGGCTCGGCGTGGCTGACTGAAATTTGCCCGCCGTTCGCAAAACTCGTTTCGAGCCCTGCCGCGGCGCGACGATCGATCACGCAGACCGACTTTCCGTTCCGAAGATTCCAGTATGCGGTATTAATTCCGACGATGCCCGCACCTACGACGATCACGTCATAGGTCTTCTCCATGTGCTCCATGCCAATGCTCCAGAGACTCCGCCGCGCATATGCGGGCGGTGCCCCCTCTGTCATTGGCCTGAGAGTTTCACTGCAGGATCGTCACGATCTGCGGCTTACACCGTCGGCGGGAGCAAAAGCTCCACTTTCCAGAGAGTTGATGGGTTGCGGTCCTTTTGCCTGAGAGTTTCCGGGGCGGTTGCTCCTTCGGCGCCAGCATTCAAGCTGGTCTCTCCCGCGATGCGTAGAGACTAGTCTCCCTCTGCCAATTACTGCCTTCGCAATCAGGCGCTAGGCAGATTTCCCGCTTCATCGATTCGTTCTATGAAGCACTCAAATAATTATAAGCAATTTCGCGCGGGAATGCACCCGGAGAAGTGCCGCATCGCCTCAGCGGCGAACGTAGTGCACCGGGACCGAAAGCGACATGCCACGCCCTTTGCTGACGCTGGGCGGCGGAGCGGGAACCGGATTGGCTCGCCAGACCATCGCAACGGCATCGGAATCGAGCGTGGAATTGCCGGAACTCCGCGCCAGTCGCGCCGAAGTCACCCGGCCGCTGGCATCGATCGAAAAAGCAACCACGGCGGTGCCGTTGGATGCACCCGCCGGAAATCGCTTGAAGCGGTTGAGATGGGCCACGATGGCTCCGCGCCAGTTCGCATTGGCAAAGGCGCTGTTTTCCGTAGCACCGGCAGAGGGGGCCGCCATGCGCGGTGCGGGCCGGACCTTGGTCTTTGGCGGAGCGGTCGTTTGCGGTGCCTGGTTCTTCTGCACTTCCTTTTTCTTCGGCGGCTCCTGCACTTTCGGCTTCGGCTTTTCCTCTTCTTCTTTCTTTTCCGGAGCCGGCGCGGGCAAGGTTACTTCCGCTTCTTCCTTCTTCGGCAGCTCCGGAATTTCAATTTTCTCTTCAAGTTTTGGCTTCGGCTCCGGTTCGGGCTGCGGCTTCGCCTCCACCATCGTCGGCCCAGGCGCGATATCGAGTTCGGTGGGTTCAGGGGCGACCGCAAGCGGCGCCAGTTCCACCATGATCGCTGGCGGTGCGTCACCCGTCGTCGGACGCGGACGCTCCCAGAACAAACCTGCCGAAATGCCCGCCGCATGCGCCGCGCAAACAAAAACGCCTGCGACCGCCCATAGCTTCAAATTCAGGGCTTCGTCGCCAGCCGCTGCACGCGGTTTTGGAAAGCGCATGCTCATTTGACTTCTTCGAGCCCGACCAGCGCGATCTTCAAGTAACCCGCCTCGCGAAGCTTGTTCATCACTTTCATGATCTCGCCGTAGGAGACCTTCTCGTCAGCACGCAGGAAAATACGCTCGTCGCGATTGTTTTCGCTGCGCTTGTCGAGTTCGGAGGCGAGGCTCTCGGCGGGAATAGTCTCGTTCTCAATGGCGAGCGAGAGATCGCCCTTCACCGTCAAAAAGATAAGTTTGTCGGGCCGCTTCTGCGGCTGCGCGTTGGAAACCGGCAGATCAACGGGCACATCGACAGTCGAAAGTGGAGCCGCAACCATGAAGATGATCAGCAACACGAGCATGACGTCGATGAACGGCGTCACGTTGATTTCGCTCAGCTCATCGACAGAATCGCTGCCAGCGTTATTCTGCATAATGGCCATGGCGGGTTTCAGCCCTTTTCGACTACTGCTGCGTGATCGAGGTCGCGGGAAAGATGCTGGAGAACCTCGGCTGAGCCATCGGCAAGGATCGCGCGATAGCCAGCGATGCTTCTCGCGAACACGTTGTAGATAATAACCGCCGGAATTGCGGCGAAGAGCCCGATCGCGGTCGCCAGCAGCGCCTCGGCAATACCGGGCGCGACAACGGCCAGGTTTGTCGTCTTCGTCTGCGCAATGCCGACGAACGAATTCATGATGCCCCACACCGTGCCGAACAATCCGACAAACGGTGCGGTCGCGCCGATCGTGGCAAGCAGGCCCGTGCCGCGCGTCATCGATCTTCCCGCGCGCACTTCAACCCGCGCAAGGGCGACCGCGGTACGCTCCTTGATGCCTTCCGGCGACAGACCGGCGGAGCGCTGCGCTTCGCCATAGGCCGCTTCGACGAAGCGGCCCACGATGCTGTTTCGATTCTTGAAAAGAGCAGCAGCGTCGGCAAGCGAAGATGCGCTGCGAACGACATGGATCGCGATCACTTCCCTGCGCTTCGCCGACAGAAGATGCACGCCCTTTGCAAGCCAGATCGTCCAGGTGATGAGCGAAGCAACGAAGAGACCGACGATAACGGCCTTAACGACCAGGTCGGCTTGCATGAACATTCCCCACGGCGAAAGGTCGTGAGGAAGCGTCGCAGGATCCGCGCGAGGCGTGACTGCCTGTTGGGCCTGCGCGGCGCTGCACCAAAGGAACAGGTGCAGCGCGGCGAATGCCGCAGCTGCGCGCAGAACGTGGAAAGGCCGGTTGCTGTTCAGATAGGTTTTCATTGCCGCATTCTTCGAATTTTCGACCTACCGGTAATGCTTTAGGTCAGACGAGTCGATCTTGTGGAAAAAGATCGGAATTATTCTAAAAAGGCTGGCAAAACTGGACTGCCTTGCAGTGCGCGCTCCGTCACATATTTATAGGCGGTTCTGCGCCTCTCGCACTCCGGAACGCCCGGCCTGACTGGACCGCTACCGCTAATTTGCCGCCCCCTCCTGACTGGGTTGCATGGGGCACATATGAAGGTGGTCCCGTTGCGTAGAGGCAACGACGTCGTTGCGGGATTTTGCGCCAGGGCGCATGGACCGTCGGCGCGCAATCAACCGCGAACCGGCTCTTTCGAGTACGGCAATAAAGAATGGAGTCCGGCATGAAGAAGATCGGCTTTCTCTCGTTCGGGCACTGGAACCCCTCTCCTCATTCGCAGACGCGCTCGGCAAGCGACGCGCTGTTGCAGTCGATCGAGCTTGCGGTTGCCGCCGAGGAATTGGGACTCGATGGCGCGTATTTCCGCGTTCATCATTTTGCGCGGCAGCTTGCGTCGCCGTTTCCATTGCTTGCCGCAATCGGCGCAAGAACGAGCCGTATCGAGATCGGCACGGCCGTCATCGACATGCGCTACGAGAATCCGCTCTACATGGCGGAAGACGCGGGCGCGGCTGACCTCATCGCCGGGCAACGTCTCCAGCTTGGTATCAGCCGCGGTTCGCCCGAGCAGGTCATCGACGGCTATCGTTATTTCGGCCACATGCCGCCGGAAGGCGAGACAGATGCAGACATGGCGCGCCGCCATGCCGAAATTTTTCTCGACGTGCTGCGGGGTGAAGGTTTTGCGAAGCCTAACCCTCGTCCGATGTTTCCCAATCCGCCGGGATTGTTGCGGCTCGAGCCGCATGCCGAGGGATTGCGCGATCGTATCTGGTGGGGCGCAAGCACGAACGCTACCGCCGTCTGGGCTGCGAAGATGGGAATGAACCTGCAAAGCTCGACCTTGAAAACCGACGAGACCGGCCAGCCTTTCCACGTACAGCAGGCCGAACAAATCCGCTCGTTCCGCGATGCCTGGAAAGCAGCGGGGCACACGCGCGAGCCGCGCGTCTCGGTGAGCCGCAGTATCTTCGCATTGGTCGATGATCGCGACCGCGCCTATTTCGGACGTGGCAACGAGGAAGAAGACAAGATCGGTTATATCGACGAAAACACCCGCGCGATCTTCGGAAGAAGCTACGCCGCCGAACCGGACGAACTGGTCCGGCAACTGGCAGGCGACGAAGCAATCGCCGAAGCGGATACGCTACTGCTGACCGTGCCGAACCAGCTTGGCGTCGATTACAACGCCCATGTCATCAAATCGATTCTGACGCATGTCGCGCCAGCACTGGGCTGGCGCTAGCTTAGACGCGGCTTGCCCGCAGGCCGAGAATTTTTCGCGCTTCCGCAGCGGTCGCGGGACGGCGGCCATAGTCCGCGCATAGCGAGGCGACGCGAGCGACGAGCTCGGCATTGCTGTTCGCGAGCCGGTCCTTGTCGAAGCGAATATTGTCCTCGAGGCCGGTGCGGCAGTGACCGCCCATCTCGAGCGCCCAGTGATTCACTTCGAGTTGGTGACGCCCAAGCCCGGCCGCTGCCCAGGTCGCTTCGGGCATCAGCTTCTTCAATTGCGCGACTTCGAATTCCAGAATTTCGCGGCGCGCGGGCAGCGCATTCTTGATCCCCAGCACGAACTGCACATGCGGCGGCTTCTTCAACAAGCCTTCGTTCGCAAGATCGGCGACATTGTACAGCATCGCGAGATCGAATAGCTCGCACTCCGGCTTGATGTCGTAGTCGAGCATCGTCTGCGCGAGGCCACGAATGAAATCCGGCGGATTCTCGTTCACGAAGGTCGGAAAGTTCACCGATCCGGTGGCGAGCGAGGCCATATCCGGGCGGTGCATCAACATGCCGCCGCGCTCTTCGAGCTTGCGGCCGCGCGCTCCGGTCGAAAACTGGACGATCATGCCGGGGCAGAACTTGTCGATGCCTTCCTGTACCGCCGCGAAGCGATCCGGATCGGAGGAAGAGTTTTCCTGATCGTCGCGCACATGGATATGAGCCACCGTCGCGCCCGCCTCGAAGGCTTCCTGCGTCGATTCAATCTGCTCGGCGACCGTGACGGGAACCGCAGGCGTATCCTTCTTGCGCGGGACCGAGCCCGTGATCGCAACCGTAATGATGCACGGCGTCATTTCCCTGCCCTCTTCTTCTTTGCCCGCTTCGCGGATTTCGCGCGCGTTACCCGCGCCTGCTTCTTCGGTTTGCCGAATCCACCACCGCCGCCGGTTTCGATCAAGACATCATCGCCCTTGCGCAGGATATACTGGCCGGATGATTCAATACTCTTTTTGTTGATACGAAACACTGATGGAGCACCGTCATCGCCGCCCTTCAATCCCGGTGCGGCGCGGCGGACGCGGTTGATCATGAAAGAGCCGATCGCCGGGCTCTCGCCATACATCTTGAAGGCGAAGCGGATTCCGTCGCCGCCACGGCGCGCGCCCGCACCGCCCGAATTGCGGCGAATGCTGCGGTCGGTGACGCGGATCGGCGCCTGCGATTCCAGCACCTCTATCGGTGTGTTCGAGAGATTGCTTGGAAAACTGATCGCAGAAACACCGTCCATCGACGCGCTCGCGCCCTGTCCTGCGCCGATGAATGCGTTGACGGCGTAGCGCACGTTTCCGCGAAGACTTGCCAACTGCACATTGTTCGAAGGCGAACCGGGTGCCGCCTGCACGCGATCCGGCAAGACTTTGGCAAGCGCACCCAGAATTGCGGGCGGCAGCAAATGACCGATCATGCCGCGCGCGCCGCATGGTGCCGGCCGGGTCGGATTCAAAATCGACCCTTCAGGTGCCTTCACCTCGATCGCCTGGAAGCTGCCTTCGTTATTCGGAATCCACGGCGCGAGCAGCGCCTTCAAACCATAGGCGCTATAAGCAAACGTATAGTTCGCGACCGTATTGATCGCGAGGCTCGCCTGCTCGCTCGACCCGGCATAATCCACCGAAATCTTGTCGCCCTTGATCGTCACCGCGCAGGCGATCCGCACCACGCCGCCCGGCATCTCCGCAGGACCGTCGTTTTCAATCGCATAACGATAGGTGCCATCCGGAATTGCCGCGATCGCATCGCGCATCGCCTTGCCGGTACGTCCGATGATCTCGTCGGCGAAGTCGTCGATCTCGATACCGGTCTCGTCGATCAGCTTCGAGAGGCGCTCGCCGAGCGATTTGCAGCAGGCGATCTGCGCCCAGATATCGCCCATGGTTTCATCCGGCACGCGGACGTTCGCGCGGATCAGTTGAATCAGAATGTCGTTCGGCTTGCCGCCATCGAGAATCCGGATCGGCGGAATCTGCAGGCCTTCCTCGAACAGCTCGCGGTTCGCCGGATTGCGCAGCCGGCCGCCGATGTCGGGCAGATGGCTTACGACACCCGCAAAGGCGATAACCTTGCCCTTGTGAAAAATCGGCATCGCGAGGTTTGCGTCGTTCAGATGCCCTGTCCCGATCCAGGGATCGTTGGTAATGAACGCATCGCCTTCGCGCATCGTATCGATGCCGAAGTCGTCGATGAACTTCCGGATCGTCACCGGCATGGTGCTGATGAACGAAGGAATGCTCTGCGACGACTGCGCGATGTTGCGCCCTTTGCGGTCGGTCAAAACGACGGCGTAGTCGTTTGCTTCGCGGACCAAGGTGGAGAACGACGTCCGCAAGAACACGGCGGCAGCTTCATCGACCGTGCTGATGATGCGCGTCCAGAGAATTTCGAGCGTGATCGGATCGATGGTATTTTTCGCTTTAGTCATCCGACATTCTCCAGCTTGACCTGCACGGTCCCGCTTTCCAGCACCTGAATTCTGGCCTTGTGTCCGATCACGAGCGTCGACTCTGGCTCCCTGATCACGGCCGGTCCGGCAAATTGCGCGCCGGGTGCGAGCGTATAGCGGTCATAAACGGGAACGACTGTTTTACGTTTCTCCGCCGGCAGATAGATCTTGCGTTCGCCTGCGGGCTTGGCCGAAGCCGGCACGCCCGGTTTTTCAGGAAATGCGTAACGGCGCTGCGTGCGGTTGGACTGTCCCGCCAGCCGCCATGTTACGACTTCCGGAATCCCGCTTGGCACGAGGCTACCGTAAAGCTTTTTGTATGATGCCTCGAAGGCTGTCTTCAGTCGCTCCGCGGTCAGGCTTTCCGGCGTGTCATTCCCGAAATTCACTTCCACGCTCGCGCCCTGGCCGAGGTAACGCATTTCTGCGGCGGTGCGCCATTCGATGTCTTTCAAAGCGACCTTTGCCTGCTGCAGGTCGCCCGCGATGGCGATCCGCGCCTCGCCAAGCCGCAAAACAAGCTGCTTGAAATTCAGATCGTCCACGATCTCGATGCGGGACCACGAGCGGTCGGAACGCGCGGGGGCTGCGAGGAAACCTAGGCATGAACCCACGCCGGAAGCGATCGGGCAAAGAATTTTCGAGATCCGCAAGCGTCTCGCGACATCGATGGCATGCACGGGACCCGCGCCGCCGGTTGCGACGAACGTAAAGGTGCGCGCATCAAAGCCCTTCTCCGCGATGTGCGTGCGGGCGGCAGCCGCCATGTTCTCGCTGACAATCTCGTGGATGCCGCGCGCGGTCTCCTCGTCCGAGAGGCCAAGTTTCTTGCCGAGCTTCGCCAAGGCGTGACGCGCTTTGGCCTCGTCGAGCTTCATCTTGCCGCCGAGAAAATCATCGGGATCGAGATAGCCAAGCACGAGGTCGGCATCGGTCACGGTCGGATCTTCGCCGCCCAGCCCGTAACAAGCAGGACCGGGTTCGGAGCCGGCACTTTCGGGGCCGACCTGCAGAAGCCCGAGCGGACTCAATCGCGCGATGCTGCCGCCCCCCGCGCCGATTTCTATCAAGTCGATGCTGGGCGATACCGCCGGATGACCGCTTCCCTTCTTGAAGCGCTGGACTCGCGCGAACTCGAAGGTGTGGGTGATCTCCGGCGTGCCGCCGACCGTGACGCAGGACTTTGCAGTCGTGCCGCCCATGTCGAAAGCGAGCGCACGCTCGACGCCCTCGAGCGACGCACAGTTGATCGCGCTCAGAACGCCGCCGGCCGGACCGGACTCCAGAAGATGAATCGGCGTGCGCGCGGCGAGCTCCGCTTTCGTGAAACCGCCGTTCGACACCATGATATCGAGACGCTCGCCTGCCCCTGCTTTCTTGAGCCGCCCGCTCAGGGCACCGAGATAGCGCTCCACGATCGGCTGTACGTATGCATTCGCAGTGACCGTGGACATGCGCTCGAATTCGCCGACTTCGTTGGCGACTTCCGACGAGATCGCGATGCTGCATTTCGGCGCCAGCTTGCGCAGGATCGATGCGGTTTCGCGTTCGTGCTTTCCGTCCACGCAAGCATGCAGGAAACAGATCGCGATCGCCGCGATATCGGATTTCGCGATTTTACGGCCGAGCGCTTCGATCGATTTGCGCGGCAGCGGATCCCATACCGCGCCATCCGGCCCGATGCGTTCATCCACTTCAAAGCGAAGCTCCGAAGGCACCAGCGGCTCGGGATAGCTGCTCGCCAGATCGTAGGTGTCGTAGCGCATCTCGCGGCGAATATCTAAAGCGTCTTTCGTACCTCGCGTCACGATCAACGCCGTCTTCGTGCCCTTGCGCTCGATCAGCGTATTCGTAATGAGGGTGGTGCCGTGAACCACGCGCGCGATTGCGGCTCCACCCTCTGCATCTTCCGGCTTTTGCGCGAGGAGCATTTCCACGACCCGCACGATGCCTTCGTCCGGCGCGGAGGGCGTCGTCAAAGACTTTGCGACCCATATCGTGTCGGTTCTATCGTCGAGCAGAACGCCGTCGGTAAAGGTGCCGCCTACGTCGATTGCGATTTGAAAAGCCAACGAATTCTCCCGACTCTTATACCGGCCGTGCGTTGCGTAACGTAGCCAATGCAGCGGCTTCGCGCAGACTTGCGATCAGATCCACTGTCAGCGGTATTCCTTTTTGCCACCGCTCCTCGGCGGCGGCACTCGCGCGCGAACCCGGCAAGCGCGGCGTATCCCGATCCCGCGGCGTGCTGCGCTCGATTGTGGTTGCCGTGCGATCGGCGATCGCTTCCGCAACAGCGATGCTGGCGAATTTTTGCGGATCGAAGGCGACGAACAAATGGCTGACACCCGCCGGAGCGACGGTCTTATCGTGCGGATTCATCACTTCGAAACCGGGCCGGCCGCCGGACAGCATGGTGGACAGCAATTCCACCATGAGCGTCAGCGCATACCCCTTCGCGCCCGCCAGCGGCTGCACGGTGCCCTTCAATGCAGCATTCGCGTCACTGGTCGGATTTCCGGATTCATCAAGTGCCCAATCGAGCGGAATCGCTTCTCTTGCCCGCGCGGCTTTGCGAATGCGGCCGCGCGCGACCGCGCTGGTCGCCATATCGATGACGATCGGCGATGCGCCCGCCCGCGGAAATGCGGCAGCAACAGGGTTCGTACCCAGAATTGCATCGCGCCCGTTCCATGGCGCCATGGTCGGCGCTGCGTTGGAGAAGCATAGCGAGACGAAGCCCGCCTTCGCGGCGTAATTGACCAACGGCAGGGCCGCGCCGAAATGATTGCCGTTGCGAACCGAACAACAACCGATTCCGAATTGCTGTGCCAGATTGCAGGCCTGTTCAATCGCCTGCCGCGCAACCACCACGCCGAGGCCATTGCCGCCATCCATCACGGCGACCGCACCGCTTCGTGTTACCTTGATATCTGGATTGGTTTCGATTGCACCCTCTACCAGCCGGCGCACATAAGTCGGAAGGTGCGCGATGCCGTGAGAATCGATGCCGTGCAGTTGCGTATCCACCAGAATCCCCGCGGCCACTTCTGCCGACGACGACGGGATGCCGGCGGTTTCCAGCACGCCCGCGACCATATTCGCGAGTTCTATCGCGTTGATGCGTGCGCCTGCCTGCAAGCCTGCAATGTCTTCCGCGTGGGCCATCGTCACTTTCCGGGTACGGGTGTGAGCCATCCCCGCTCGCGGCCATATGGCCCGCAGACGGCCTCGAAATATCCCTGCTGCAGCTTCTCGGTGATGGGGCCGCGTTGCCCGGTGCCGATCTTGATGCCGTCGATATCGACCACTGGCACGAGTTCGAGCGCCGAACCGGTCAGAAATACTTCATCGGAGGCATAAAGCTCGGTCTTCTCGATCTGGCGCTCCTGCACCTTCCAGCCATTGCTCGCGGCAATTTCCATGACAGAGTCGCGCGTGATGCCTTCCAGAATTCCACTGGCGACATCGGGCGTGCTCACGACACCACGGCGCACCGCGAAGAGGCAGGCTCCCGGCGCTTCGGCGACCTTGCCCGCGGTATTCAGCTGTATCGCTTCGTCGTAGCCGTCCTGGATCGCCTGAAAGCGCGCAAGGCGGCCGTTGACGTAGTTGCCGCCGCATTTGATGCGCGGCGGCATGCTCGTATCGTCGATGCGCGTCCATGCGCTGACCTGACAACGAATGCCCTTGCTCGTATTTGGTTTGCGCGCCTTCTCCAGCACCGAGATCGAATAGCCGATCGGCTTGCGCGCCTGTTGCTCGCCCTTACCGTCGATAAATGCGGTCGTGCGGATGTGCGCCGCAGACTGCACGCCGACACGGCGAAGCAATTCTACGGTCTTTTCGTTGATCTCTTCCGGCGTGAAGGCGGGCTCGAAGCGCAGCAGCCGCATCGACTGGAACAGACGCTCGGTATGTTCCTGAAGCCGGAAGGCATAGACCGTTCCGTCGGCTTCGCTTTTGTATGCGCGCAGGCCCTCGAAGACCGAAAGGCCGTATTTCACCGCCGGCGACATGACATGGACGGTCGCGGATTCATACGGAACGAAGTCGCCGTTCTGCACGATGAATTCTGGAACCTGGTCGGACATCTTCACTTCGATCCTTGCTTACTTATCCGTCAGCCTGAAACGCGCGAGCGAGAGCTCGCCTTCCTGCTCGATTGCGAGTTCAACGGGGGCGTCGATACGCAACGCCGCGCCACGCTCACCATTCACGATGTTGGTCAGGAGACGCGGGCCCTCTTCGAGCTCGACCAGCGTCACGTCGTAAGGAATGCGATCCTTGAACGCGTCGTGATAGGCGGTGTGATAGACGACCCAGCTCAGAATTTTGCCGCGCCCGCTCGCGGGACGCCATTCGGCCTGTGCCGCGAGACATTTCGGGCAGCTCTCGCGCGCAGGCAGCCAGCAGTTTCCGCAGCTTCGGCAACGCTGATAGCGAAGCTCGCCTTGCTTCAAACCATCCCAGTATGGCTGGTTCAGCGGCGTGATTTCGGGTTCGGGAAAGCTCATGCGGCTCTCCCCAGGATCAATGTCGCATGCGTGTGCATGGTGCCGCCCTGATTGCTCACGATGCAGGCCTTGCCGCCGCCGATCTGCAGATTGGCGTCGCCACGCATCTGGCGAACGCCTTCGATGACCAGTTGCAGGCCCGGTGTTCCGGTTTCCGAAAGCAGGCCGCCACTCGTATTCAGCGGCAGACTGCCGTCGAGCGCGATGCCGCCTTCCAGCGCAAACGCGCCCGCCTGCCCCGGGGCGCAGAAGCCATAGTCCTCAAGCGTGATGAGCGGCGTTACGGTGAAGCAATCATAAAGCTGCGCGACGCCGATATCCGCGCGCGTGAGCTTCGCCATCCTGAAGGCACTCTCGGCGGATTCATTGGCGAGCGTGCGCGTGAGCGAGGGACGATACTGAATGTCCCAGGATTCCTGCGCCTGCCCGAAGCCAAGCACGGGCACTGCCTGCGCAATGCCGACTTCTTTTGCTTTCGCCTGCGACATCACGATGACCGCCGCTGCGCCATCGGAGAGGAGACAGCAATCGTCGCGGCGCAACGGCTCGACCACGAAGGGAGACGCGAGGTACTCGTCCATCGAAATCGCCTGACGCAAATGCGCGTTCGGGTTCTTTGCGCCATTGGCGCGGCATTGCACGGCGACCGATCCGAAATGTTCGTCCGGAACTTTGTGTTCCTGCCGATAGCGCTGGTGCAAAAGCGCGTAACCGGCCGCAGTCGAATAGAAACCATAGACTGCATCATCGCCGCGCGGGCGCTGATAGACCTTGCGGCTGCCGGTGCGCGGTGTGTCGCCGTAGCAGACAATCGCGATTTCCATCATGCCGGCTTCGATCGCGAGCGCGGCATAGCTGATCAGCGCGATATTGGCCGCGCCACCCTGATCGAGGGAACCGCCGACGCGCGGACGAATGCCGAGCGCTTCCGCAACCTTCTGCCCGTAGAGAATGGACGGCTCCGCATTCGCCATCTTGACGAGCACGCCATCGACCCGATCCTTCTCGAGCTTGGCGTCGTTGAGCGCGTTGCGGCATGCCTCGACGATGAGCGAAACGCGGTCGCGTCCCGGATGCTTTCCGTATGCCGTGTGGCCTACGCCTGCGATAACGGCTCGCGCCTGCATCTCAGACTACTCCTTCGCTACGCAATTCATCGACCTGCGCTGTATCGAGGTTCAGCAGGTCGCGCATGACATCGTAGTTATGCGCGGCATAAGGCGGGCTCGGCTGATACTCCGCCTGCGGAATTCCAACAAAATGCAGCGGGCTTCGGGAAACCGTGATCGGGCCGTATTCAGGATGATCTATTTCGAGCAGCGTACCGCGCTCATGCATATGCCGGTCGGCCAGCACCTCCGGCAAGTCGCGAACCGGCGCGCAGGGCACGCGATGCGCGATCAGATGATCGAACAACTTTTGTTTGGCGAATGTGGAGGTCCAGGCGCCGACCATTTCGTCCACGGCCGCCATGTTCTTCACGCGGTCGCGCATCGCGAGGAAATCAGGCGATGCTTTCAAGTCCTCCCGGCCCATGGCGGTCAAAAGACTGTGCCAGTGCTTGTCGCTGTTGCAGATGATCGCGATGAAGCCGTCCGACGTCGGATAAACATTGTACGGGCATAGCGACAGGCCGCCATGCCGATTGCCGGTGCGAAACGGAATGTCGCTGCGCTGGCCATAGGTCATGCCGATGCTGGATGCGAGCGACGGATAGACCGCCTCGAGCATCGCGACATCGATCCGCGCGCCTTTTCCCGTCCGCTCGCGGCGCAGTAGGCCGGTGACGATCGCGCCATAGAGATGCACGCCGCCGAAGAAATCGCAGAGTGCGGCACCGGATTTCACCGGAGGATTTTCGGTGAAGCCCGTGATGCTCATGACACCGGACATCGCCTGCACGGTCAGGTCCATCGCCGGATAGTCGCGATAGGGACCGTCGATGCCGTAGCCGCTGCCGGAGGCGTAGATCACCTTCGGATTGATGGCGCTGACGGCGTCGTAGCCGAGACCAAGCCGATCCATAACGCCGGGCGCGTAGTTTTCCGCAACGACGTCGGCCGAGCGAACGAGGTCGAGAAACAAGTCGCGCCCGCGCTCCGATTTCAGATTGAGCGAAATCGAGCGCTTGTTCGCGTTCAGCATCGCGAACGGAACGCCCGCCCCGCTTCGCGCATCGCGGCGGCGCAGGAATTCGCCTCCCGGCGGCTCGACTTTGATGACGTCCGCGCCAGCCATCGCCATCAGAAACGTGGCGTAAGGCCCGTTATAGATCTGCGTGAGATCGAGCACGCGGATGCCGGAAAGCGGAAGATCTTGCTTGGCTGTTTCGCTCATGGTGCTGCGCCGTCAGCGTCCCTTGAATTTCGGCTGCTGCTTGTTGGCGAAGGCTTCCTTGGCGGTCCTGGTGTCCTCGGAATGGTGCAGAATGCGATTGACCAGCTGCTCCATGCGAAGCCCGGTCGGCAGATCCATGTCGCGCGAGCGTAGTGCGAGCTCTTTTGCCGCCTGCAGCGCCAGCGGTGCGTTTCGCGCAATCCGCTGCGCGTATTCCATCGCGGCGTCGCGAAGACCTGCCTGCGCCACGACCTTGTTGATCAGGCCCCAGCGCAATGCCGTCGCGGCGTCGATCTTGTCGCCGGTCAGCAACATCTCCATCGCGATCGCATAAGGCAGTTGCTGCATGATGCGCTGCGTGCCGCCATTCGCGGCGATGATGCCGCGCTTTACCTCGGCAAGGCTGAACACAGCGCCTTCGGTCGCAACCCGAATGTCGGTCGCAAGCAAGAGCGTCATCCCGCCGCCGACGCAGGCGCCGTTCACGGCTGCAATCACCGGCTTCCAGACTTCCAGTCCGCGATTGAGCAGTTGGCCCTGTTGCGTGAGCCATAGCTCGGCAAGCTCGACCTCGCGCCCGACCCATGACTTCAGGTCCGCGCCGGCGCAGAAGGTCTTCTCGCCCGCGCCGGTAATCACGGCGACATTGACTGCGGAGTCGTCACGAACGCGCTTCCACGCATCGGAGAGCGCCGCATAATGTTCGGCGTCCAGCGCATTGCTGCGCTCCGGCCGGTTGATGGTGATGAGCGCAACGCCTTCGTTCAGTTCAAAATCGATCGACATCTTGCGTTCTCCCCGCCCCTTGTCAGCTCTTGCCGCTCAGGATGTGACGCGCGAGCACCATCCGGTGGACTTCGGAAGGCCCTTCGCCGATGCGCTTGATCCGCATTTCGCGGTACCAGCGCTCCAGCGGAAGCTCTTTGGAAACACCGAGCGCACCGAACATCTGCACGCAGCGATCGATCACGCGGCCCGCGGTTTCGGTCGCGGTTACTTTCGCGATCGAGGCTTCGATCTTGATATCGTGACCGAGATCGGCCCGCCATGCCGCCTGATAGGTCAGCAGCCGCGCGGCCTGCAATTCCATTTCGGAATCGGCGATCATCCACTGCACCGCCTGCTTGTCCGACAGATAAGACTTGAAGCTCTTGCGCTGACGCACCCAGTCCACTGCGAGCCGCAACGCTTCCTGCGCAACGCCGATCACACCGGCAGCATAAGGAACGCGTGCGTGCACAAGCCACTTTTGGCAAACCTGAAAGCCCTCGCCTTCACCGCCAAGCCGGTTCTCGACCGGAATGCGCACATTCTCGAGATGAATTTCAAACGGCTCGTAAGAGCGGATAACCGGGATCGGACGGATATTAATTCCCGGCACATGACGATCGACGATGAAGCAGCTGATGCCGCCGCGATCGCCTTCGTCGCCCGTGCGCGCGAAGACAAGACCCCACTCCGCCTTGTCCGCGGCGGTGATCCACATCTTGGTGCCGTTCAGCACGTAATGATCGCCATCTCGCCGCGCACGCGTCGAAATCGAACGCGCAGGATCGGCACCGCCGGACGCTTCCGAAATTGCGACGAAAGATTTCTTGCCGGCCTTGATTCCGGCGACGCCGTATTTTTCGATCTGCTGTTCGTTGCCGAGCCAGATCACGCTCGGCGGATCGATGCCAAATGCTCCGCACGCAGGAACGTAAGCGCCCATGCGGCACTTCGCTGCTTCTTCGGCGACAAGCACCTGCGCCAGCAAGCCAAGTCCACCGCCGCCATAGGCCGCCGGCGATGCAAGACACCAAAGGCCGAGCGCTTTGGCTTTCTCCTGCAATGACGCGAGTTCTGCTTGAGGCAGTTCGTAGCAATCGTGCGGCTGCTTTTCTTCGATCGGGCGCACTTCTTCGCGCATGAAGCGCGCAACCGTGTCCCTCAGCAACGCCAACTCTTCCGGCAATTCCCACGCGCCCAAAGGCAGTGCGTCACTCATGGATTTCAGGCCCTTGCATGCTCGATGGAAAGACTGAAAACCATTCCATCGTATCGATTATTGATATTACGTATTGTAATACGATCCATTTGAGAGAGTCGAGTACTTTTTTGCGAAAACCGCTGCTGATCGCCCACTATTTTCAACGTGTTGGGCGATGCGCAGGCATGGCGCAGCACGTGCGCAAAGCACGCACACACGGGCAGCCCGCAGCGATGAAAGGCTTAAGAAAGATCGGCCGGAAAAATCAGGGCGCGTCGTTGATCGCGATCGGATAGACGCCGCCGAGCATGCGGGTCGCCTGCTCACCGGTTGAAACGGCCAGCGCACCGATATGCTCGAAGTCGGAGTCCGGCAGCGTCGCGGAATCGCTCGTCAAGACAATCGACCCGGATGGCACTGTCGAAGACGGCCCCCAGACCGGCGCGGCAATGCTGTTGATGCGCGAAGTCGAACCGCGTTCCGTCGCCGCATACAGGCGCTGCTGAATGAGTTTCAGATCGGTGCGCAAGCGCTTCAGATAGTCGGCCTCGTACTCGCCGCTTTTTTCGATCGACTTCTCGACTTTCGAAATCTGCACCGGATCGAGAAATGCCAGAATCGCACGGCCCGAAGCTGCGATGTGCAGTGGAATGCGATGCCCCGGATCGGAAGAGTTCGGCCGCCCCTTCTCGCCTTCCACTTTGTCGAGATAGATCACATCGGGGAAATCGGCCCAGGCGAAATAGACGTTGAGGCCGGAGGTTTTGGCGGCGTAACGCAGGATCGGATGCACGAGACGGCGCGTTTCATTCCGGCCGATAACGATGGAGCCAAGCTCCCAGAGCCGAAGCGTCGGCTTGTATTGGCTCGTGCCTGCGTCTTTCTCGATATAGCCCTCGGCGGCGAGCGTCTGAAAAATGCGCTGTACCGCGCTCTTGTCGAGCTTCAGTTCGCGCGCGAACTCCGAAATCCCGCGCGGTGAGTCGGACCCCGCGAGCGCCTCGAGAACGCGAAGACCTTTTGCAAGCGTACTGCTCATGACAATCAGTAAATCTATGAAACCAACGAAGAAGCTATATCAGGTCATTATTCGATACGGCAACCCGGCAGCTTCTTCAACCTGGCGAAAGCTCAGGACAAAGCGACAGTCACGAACTTGGTGTTGAGGTAGGCCTCCATCGCCTCCGTTCCGCCCTCGGAGCCGTAACCCGAATCCTTCACCCCACCGAAGGGCGCTTCCGGCAGCGCCAGTCCATGGTGATTGACCGACACCATGCCGCTTTCGAATCCGGCGCTCAGTTTCGCGATGTTTGCCGCAGACTGCGTGTAGGCATAGGCCGCCAAACCATAGGAAAGACGGTTTGCTTCGAGCAACGCGCTGTCGAGATCATCATAGCGCATGATGGGCACAACCGGCCCAAACGGCTCTTCGCTCATGATCCGCGCTTCGATGGGCACGCCGGTGAGCACAGTCGGCTCGAAGAAATTTCCCCGGTTGCCCGCGCGCTTGCCGCCCGTGACGATGCTCGCTCCCTGTTCGGCTGCATCGGCCACAAACATTTCCATCGCCTGGATCCGGCGGTCGTTCGCAAGCGGTCCCATGCTTGTATCCGGATCGAGACCATCACCCAGTTTCAGGCGTTTCGCAGCGCTCGTGAAACTGTCGAGAAACGCATCATAGACTTTGTCGTGGACGAGAAAGCGCGTGGGCGAGGTGCAAATCTGTCCGGCATTGCGGAATTTCGCCGCCGACAGACGCTGGACGGCCTGTTCGAGATCCGCATCTTCACACACGATCACCGGCGAATGCCCGCCAAGCTCCATCGTGATCCGCTTCATGTGCTGCCCAGCGAGCATCGCCAGATGCTTGCCGACCGGCGTGGACCCGGTGAATGTGATCTTGCGAACTGCCGGGTGCGCGATCAGATACTCCGAAATTTCGGAAGGCACACCGAAGAGGAGTTGAACGACGCCGTCCGGCACGCCGGCGTCGATATAAGCCTGCACGAGTGCGGCACAGGATGCCGGCGTTTCCTCAGGTCCTTTTAGGATGATCGCACAGCCCGCGGCGAGTGCCGCCGACACTTTGCGGACCGCCTGATTGATCGGAAAATTCCAGGGCGTGAATGCCGCGACGACCCCGACCGGCTCTTTCACCACGCATTGCTGTACGCCGGCCACTCGCGCAGGAATGACACGTCCATAGGTGCGGCGCGCTTCCTCAGCGAACCAATCGACAATGTCGCCGGCGGCCTGCGCTTCGGCTCTGGCTTCCGCAAGCGGCTTGCCCTGCTCCAGCGTCAGGTTTCGAGCAATTGCTTCGACACGCGTGCGCAGAAGATCGGCCGCCTTGCGCAGAATCTTGTAGCGCTCAAAAGCAGGCTGTCGCTTCCAGATCTCGAATCCCTTCGCGGCCGCCTCGGCTGCGCGGGAAAGATCGGCGAGTTCGGCTTTCGCGAGCACACCGATCGTTTCGCCCGTTGCAGGGTTCAGGATTGGAATGGTCGCGCCAGCGGACCCGCCACACCACTTCCCTGCGATATGCAACTGCACGTCGCCATACGCCTGCGCCTGCCCGGTCATCTTGCTGATTCCGCGCTCAGCGCACGCCGCGCGCAGAGCCGCCATCGACGAGGATGCTTTGGCCCGTGATACCGCCTGCGGCATCGGAAACGAGGAACGCTGCGGCTTCCGCAATCTCCTTGAGCTTCACGGCACGGCCAAAGGGTAGCGCTTCGAGCGCCGCCGGAGGAACCGGCCAATTCTCGACGAGACCCGGCAGCAAGCAGTTCATGCGAATGTTCGCGCGCCCGTAGCGGTCCGCATAGAGCTTGGCGAAGGCATGAAGCCCGAGCCGCAGCACGCTGGTCGGATAGGTCGCTTTCGGCTCGACCGCGATCTTCGACGAAATCGCAACGATCGCACCGCCACCCTGCTTCATCATGATCGGCGTGACGAGCCGCGCGAGACGGATCACGTTCATCACATACATATCGAGTGCCGCGTACCAATCGGCGTCATCGATATCGAGGAGATGCCCCGGCGAATCAGGCCCATAGGCCGGACCGACCTTGACGTCCGTCAGGCCGGGGCCATGGCCGGTATTGGCGACGACGGCGTCCACGCGTCCGGTCTTCTCCATCGCAAGATCGACAAGCGCCTTCAGGTCGTCCGCGTTCGTGACCGAACCCCGGCGCGCGAAACCGCCGAGTTCGGCCGCGAGCGTTTCGCACTCGGCGGAGGTCGACATCAGCACCAGACGCCAACCCTGAGAGGCGAGCATCCGCGTGCATGCGCCGCCGATGCCGCGGCTTGCGGCGGTGACGATAACGGTTTTCTGCTGTGACATCTGTTTCCTCTTGGAATTATCGGTTGCGTCTAGCGATCGGCAACGCGGATTTTTTGCTCGAGATAGGCGCCGTAGCGCGAAAGCGTATAGGTCAGCGTGAAGTAGATCAGCGATACGAAGATATAGACTTCGATGTAGTATTCCTGCCACTTGCCGGTCTGGAATGCGGCGTTGCCCGAAGCCGTCAGCTCGAACATTCCGACGATGACGAGCACCGAAGTTTCCTTCAGCGTAATGACCATGTGATTGATGGTGGCGGGCAATGCCGTGCGCAACGCCTGCGGCAACACAATGTAGATTTGCGATTGCCAGTAACCCAGACCCAGCGCATCCGCGGCGTCATACTGGCCTTGCGAAACTGCCTGGATTCCGCCGGTAACGATCATCGCGTAATAGCAGGCAAAGAACACCGCGAATCCCGCGATCACGCGATGCAAGGTATCCGGATTGAGCCATCCCGGCACGACAAATGGCGCGAACAGCGCTGCGCAGAAGACCACGGTCAGGATCGGGATCGAACGAACGAAGTCGATCAATGTCGTGACGACATAGCGAACGGCCGGGTAACTCGATCGCCGCGCGAGCGCGAACATGATCCCGAGCGGGACGCCCATCACGATCGTCGACAGGTACACATATAATGTGAGCGCGAGGCCGCCCCACTTTTCCGTCGTGACCAGCGGCAGGCCAAACACGCCGCCAAGCATCAAGAGAATGAAGATGGCGGTGCCGCACAGCCAGATCGAGATCAGGCGCTTGCCCGACCAGAACATCGGCATACAAGTGAGTGCGACCATACCGAGCGCGACAATGCACGCAAGCGCCGGACGCCAGTGCTGCTCGTAGGGATAGGTGCCGAACAGGATCAGGCGGTAGCGCGCGTGGATAACCGACCAGCAAGCACCC
>DAORMJ010000001.1:1604-53257 GCA_035440445.1 Xanthobacteraceae bacterium | reverse complement strand
GTTACGGTTCCGCACTGCCCTTCGTAGGTTTCGGTCCAGAGGCTGTCGATAAACGCCCAGCGCGCGACGTGCCAGAGCGCAAATCCGATCAGGCCGGTGAACACGACCGTGATCAGCGTATTGCCGAGCGTTCCGAACAGCTGTTCGCGCAAAGTTGGTTTGATTGCCCTGTTCATGCGAGGCTATACCGGATTGGACTGGTGCCGGCGGCGGCGCCAGACACTGCGCAGCCATGACACGGGTTCAGGCTTGTTGGTCTTCAGCGCCAATTTCCGGTTCAGAAACTGCATGATTTGCGCGATGGCGTAGTTGATGACGAGATATCCTGCCATCAAAATCACGAGCAGCTCGATCGTCTGGCCGGCATGCGTGATGCTGGTCGACACCACCGAAAAGAAATCTGCGTAACCGATCGCCGCGCCAAGCGACGTCACCTTCATCGTGATGAGGTACTGATTGCTGAGCGGAGGCAGCGCACTGCGCATGGCAAGCGGCAGGCGGACATACCAGTGCACCGCGAACGGCCGCAGGCCAAGCGCGCGCGCGGCTTCGATCTGTCCCTTGTCAACGGCAAGCAAACCGCCGCGAACGATCTCGGCAATGTACGTGCTCGAGTAAAGCGTGATCGCAACAAACAAAGCGACGAACTCGACCGCGACGCGATTGCCGCCGCGAAAGCCGAAGCCCTGCAACGAAGGAACCTGAACGGAAAGCGGGCTGCCGTGCCAGCCGAAGAAGCCAAGGACCGCGGCAGCGCCAATCAGCAATGGCAGGAAATTGCGGAAGCGAAGCGAACACCAGATAGCCGCTGCAACAATCAGGAGCGCGGCGATCAGGTAAAAGCCCTGCCCCGGCTGGACCTGCAACGAGGGGAAATAAACACCGCGATTGCTGACAAAGACCGCATCGAAAAGCGAAATCGCCCGCCGCTCGATCGGCGCATGGCGGCAGACTTCATACCAGAAGTAGATCTGCAGGATGACGGGCACGTTGCGCAGAATATCGACGTAAACCGTGGTTACGCCGCGGATCACGAGATTTGGCGACAGCCGCAACAGCCCGACGATGCTCCCGATCACGGTCGCGCAGACGATGCAGAGCAGACCCAGCACCAGCGTATTCACGATCCCCATCAGGATCGTCCACCAATAGGGATCGGTTATGCTTTGCGGAAAGATGGATACGGAAAGCTGCCAGCTCGTGGCACGCCACAAAAAATCCCAGCCGTAAGCCATGCCCTGGCTTACGACATTGACGTAAATGTTCGTGATCGCTCCAACGACGACGAAGGCGACGACGATCAGAAAGAGGCTCTGCAGCAGAAAACGCCGAAGCGTTGTCCTCTCGAGCAAAAGGTTGCGCACCATACTCAGCATCTAATTCGGCCCCGTATGGTGCGCATATCCTTTGAGCTTAGTCGAACACCGGTGCGTAGAGGACACCACCGTTGTTCCAGAGGTTCGTCAGCCCACGCTTCAGCTTATAAGGAGACTGTTCGCCGAGGTTGCGGTCGAAAATCTCGCCGTAGTTGCCCATGTGCTTGATCACATCATAGGCCCAGGTATCGCGAAGACCGACACCCTTGCCAAGACCCGGCAGCTTGCCCATCAGGCGCGCGATGCGCGGATTGCTGTTTTCCTTCATCTTTTCGATGTTGGCTTTTGTGATGCCGAGTTCCTCGGCTTCGATCAGCGCGCCGATCACGAAGTTCACGAGGATCAGGAATTTTTCGTCGCCCTGACGGACCACAGCGGCGACCGGCTCGTTGGTGAGGATTTCCGGCAGCACGACGTTCGGATCCTTGTCGTTCTGACGCCGCACGCCGAAGACCGAAAGCGTCGGGCCCCAGCCGACGATGGCATCGCAGCGGCCGGCGATATAAGCCGAGCGGGCATCTTCAGTTTTCTCGAACGGCAGCATCTTGAACTGCACGCCCTTCGACGTCAGGTAGTCGGCCGTGATGCGCTCGGTGGTCGTTCCTGCGGGAACGCAGATCGTTGCACCATTCAGTTGCGTTGCGCTCGAGATGTTCGCGCTCTTCTTGACCATGAACTGCGTGCCGCCAAAGAAATACGGCAGCGTGAACTGGAAGCCGAGCGAGGAGTTGCGCTGCAAGGTCCAGCTGGTGTGGTTCACAATGATATCGATGTTGCCTGACTGAAGTGCGGGAAAGCGCTGCGGCCAGCTGACCGGAACATAGTTTGCCTTGTCGGGCGATCCGAGAATTGCCGTCGCAATTGCGCGGCACATATCGGAATCGAAACCGAACCAGCGGCCCTTGTCGTCAAGTTCGAAGAATCCCGGCGAACCACCGGAGATCGAGCTGCACTGCAAAGCATCCCGCTTCTTGATTGCTTCCAGCGTAGATCCTTGCTGCGCAAATGCTGGCTGCGATACCGCGCCGAGCAGCATCACACCTGAGACCAAAGCTACATTGAATTTCATCGTCCACCCCTTCCGTTGCCACGCTACGGCGTCAGCCGTGACATCAATGTAATACGATTAGAGTCACTTTGGTCAATATAGAATATTTCATATCAAATTATGATACGCTGACTTTGCTGTTTCCTTACGCATCATTTGTGCAGTGCGCGCAGAGAACAAGCAGACGCGCGCTTCGGGCAGATGAATTCTTGTGCTCACGGACGCGAGCGCGTGAAGCGCAATACATTCCACGGGCTTGGCAACGGTCCCACCGGAACTTCGATCACCGTCGGCATTCCTGCGTCTAGTCCTTTGCGCACCGCTTTGCGCAATTCTTCCGGCGTAGTTGCACGAAGACCCAGCGCACCGAAGCTCTCGGTGAGCTTCACGAAGTCGGGATTGCGAAGGTGTGTCGCAATCAGCCTGTTGCCGAAGTCTTCGCCCTGCGTGCGCAACACGTTGCCGAACGCACCGTCGTTCATCAGAACAATGACAACAGGAATGCGATGCTGCACTGCCGTTGCCAATTCCTGCACATTGAACATGAAGCCGCCATCGCCACTGACTGCGACGACCGCTTTGTCGGGCATCGCCGCCTTCGCGCCCAGCGCAGTCGCGAGCCCCCAGCCCAACGTGCCCTGATAGCCCGGCGTGATGAAGGTGCGCGGCTTATAAATAGGAAACGAAAGCCGGCTGACGTAACCAAGCTGCGTCAATTCATCCACAAAGATTCCGTCTTCGGGCAACTCGTCACGGATCGCGTCAAGAAACGCAATCTGCGGCTTGCATTGACTCCAGTCGGCATCCGAGAGCGCGCGCAGCTTATCGATTTCGCCGCTACGCGAATTCTTTTCAACTGCGGCATTTCTCAATTCGTCCGCGAGCGCCTGCAGCGCGTCCTTTGCATCACCGACGATGCCCACGCTCGCCGGGCGAATGCGATTGAGCTCGTCTGGATCGGCGTCGATGCGCACGATCTTGATTTTTTCGTCGAGGCCCCACTGCAACTGCTGGAGCTGAAGCCGCGTGCCGACCGCAAGCACCACGTCGGCATCGCGCCACAGGCGATGACCGACCGCGCTGTTCACGCTCAGCGGATGCCGCGTATCCAGGGCACCGCGGCCCGTGCGGTGACTGGAAACCGGCGCTTGCAGAATTTCCGCGACCTCGCGGAGCGGCACGCTTGCATCGAGCGCGCCGCCACCGGCGATGATCAATGGGTGTTTCGCACCTGCAAGCAGTTTCGCCGCGGCTTTCACTGTATCGGTGTTGATCGGCGTCTTCAGCGGGTCCGCCGCGCCCAGGAGCGCGACCGGCGCGCGCTGCGGCCAGACATCCGGCGCACATTCGAGCGCAACCGGACGCGGACGCCCGCTTTGCATCTGCACGAAAGCATCGTTCACGCGCGCGGCGGCTTCATAGGGCGCGTGGATGCGCGCCGCCCATTTGGTCAGCGAACGCAATACGCCAAGCTGATCGGGGATTTCGTGCAACAGGCCTAGCCCGCGGCCAATCGCATTCGAGGCGATCTGTCCGGTCAACGCCAGCACGGGCGCATTCAATGCGTAAGCCGTCGACATCGCGGCAGTGGCATTGAGAATGCCGGGACCGGGTGCCACGGCAAACACCTGCGGCTTTCCCGTTGCGAGTGCGGCTCCGAGCGCCATATAGGCGGCACCCTGCTCGTGCCGTGTGTGAACGATGCGCAGCTTGTCGCTGACGCCTGCGAAAGCGTCGAAAAGATAATCGTTCTGCACGCCCGGCAAGGCATAGATCGTGTCGATGCCGTTGCGGATCAGTTGCGCGGTCACCGCTTCGGCGGTCGTCATCACCTGCGGGGCGTCGGCTTTCGGCGTATTGTTCACGTATTGCTCTTTCGGAACGCGCAATTCCGCGCGTTCGATCAAATGACCTGACGAAGGAAAGTCCGGGTGCGTTCGTGCTTCGGGTTGGAGAAGAAGGTCTCCGGCTCCGCTTCTTCAACAATGCGGCCGGCATCCATGAAAACGACGCGGTTGGCGACCTGACGCGCGAAACTCATTTCATGCGTGACGCAGATCATGGTCATGCCGTCGTTGGCGAGTTCGATCATCGTATCCAGCACTTCTTTCACCATTTCCGGGTCGAGTGCGGAGGTCGGCTCGTCGAACAGCATCACTTTCGGGCTCATCGCGAGCGCCCGCGCGATCGCTACGCGCTGCTGCTGGCCGCCGGACAACTGGCCCGGATATTTCTTCGCCTGCTCCGGTATGCGAACGCGTGTGAGATACTTCATCGCGTTTTCTTCGGCGGCGGCCTGGCTCATGCCCCGCACCTTCATCGGTGCGAGCATGCAGTTTTCGAGGACGCTCAGATGCGGAAAGAGATTGAAACTCTGAAACACCATGCCGACTTCGCGGCGGATCGCCTGCACGTTGCGGCTGTTTTTGTTCAGTTCGATGCCGCCGACGACGATGGTTCCGGACTGGTGTTCTTCCAGCTGATTGATGCAGCGGATCAACGTGGACTTTCCGGAGCCGGAAGGGCCGCAGATCACGATGCGCTCGCCACGGCGCACATCGAGATCGACATCATGCAGCGCCCGGTACTCTCCGTACCACTTGCAGACTTTTGCCATCTGGATGGCGAAGGCGCTGTCGCTCTCGGACATTTCCTGCAACCTAGCGTAGCGCAATGACGGCGATTTCCACCTTCGCCGTTGCCGAAACCAGTTTGGCCTCTACGGTTGCCCGGGCTGGCGTATGGCCGGCTGGCACCCACGCATCCCATGCCCGGTTCATCTCGCCGAAGTCCTTGATATCTGCGAGCCAAACGGTGGCGTTCAGGATCCGGGTTTTATCCGACCCCGCCGCATGGAGAGAAGCGTCGAGTTGCGCCAGAATTTCCACGGTCTGGCCGTAGGCGTCCTTGGTCTTATCGGTTGCAACCTCTCCGCATGTGAACACCATGTTGTCCGTATGCGTTGCCTTGCTCATGCGAGGCCCAGCACCGATGCGGGTAATCGTCATGCTCCCGATCCCTTCTTCACCTGCGCCTCGTCGACCGGCACCGTGTAGTTCAGCGGCATGCGTCCGCCGTCAATGTAAAGCACCTGACCAGTGACGTAGGACGCCTCATCGCTGGCAAGGAACGAGACGACGCTCGCGACTTCGTCCGGCTCGCCGCAACGGCCCATCGGCGTGCGCGAAAGGATGCGGCGGTAGGACTCTTCGTTTGAAAGCACACCCTTGCGCGTCATCGGCGTCAGAATCGTGCCCGGTCCTACCGCGTTCACCCGCACGTTCTGGTTCGCCAGCGCAACCGCGAAAATGCGGGACATCTGATTGATGCCGGCCTTCGATATTCCGTAAGGCACGTTGGTCGGGATCGTCAGAATCGCCTGCATCGACGACATGTTCACGATAGCGCCGCCGCCCTGTTTCACCATCACACGGCTTGCTTCCTGCGTACCGTAGAAGGTGCCGTTCAGATTCACGCCGATCACGCGCTCGTAGTCTTCGTCGGAAAGTTCGAGCACGCTCTTCGAAACGGTGATGCCTGCGTTGTTGACCATGATATCGAGGCGGCCATGTTTTTCGACTGCCGCAGCCACGAGACTGGCGACATCGGCGCGCTTGGAAACATCGCACGCCATCGAGAACGCGGTTTTTCCTGCGGGATCGAGCTTCGCCGCTGACTCAGCGGCCTTGTCTCCCTGCAAGTCGGCGAGCCACACCGTCGCGCCTTCTTTGTGCAGGCGCTCGGCGCAGGCAAAGCCAATGCCTTGGGCCGAGCCCGTGACGATCGCAATTTTGTTGGCGTGCTTCATTCGGTCAGCATCCTTCTCCGGCTTTTGTTGCCGTCTTCTATCCTTTTGGAAGAATACGATTGAGAGTTACGGCAGGTCAATATTAGATTTGATGTATCTAATAATGATACAGTGCCGCTGAACTGGATAGGCGTTCCGGCTGCGCGCGTGTCAGGCCCGAGACCCGGTGGCTTCGCCTTTGCGTTCGGCTTCCCGAAGCACCCTATTCGTCTTGAATCCGATTGCGAAGCAGACCGACGCCTTCGATCTCGACTTCAATTTCGTCACCGCTTTTCATCCAGATCGGATCGGGCTTTCGGGCGTGACCAACGCCGGAGGGAGTGCCGGTGAAAATGAGATCACCGGGCTCCAGCGTCATTCCTTCCGTCAGGTACACCAGTGATTCCGCGACCGGAAACATGAAGTGATCCGTGTTTGAGCTCTGCATGATCGTGCCATTCAGGCGGCTTTCGATTTTAAGACCCGTGCCGGCGCGGGGAAGCGCATCCACCGTTACGATCCACGGACCGTAACTTCCGGTCTGGTCGAAATTCTTACCCATGCCCCACTGCGTCGTGTGCCGCTGATACTCGCGGACCGTGCCTTCCATTCCGCAGGTGTAGCCAGCGATGCAATCCGGGGCGCTCTCCAGCGTGAGATGCTTTGCCTTTTTCCCAATCACGACGACCAGTTCAGCTTCGTAGTCGAACTGCACAGATTTCTTCGGGCGCAGAAGCGGCGCTCCGGGGGCCACAAACGAAGTAGGAACGCGGAAAAAGATCGACTGAAACTTCGGGATATCGTCCTTGTATTTCCCTTCCTTGACATGATCCAGATAGTTCAGCCCAAGGCAGATGATCTTTCCGGGCGAAAGCACCGGCAAGGCGAGCTTCACGTCCGCGAGCTTCCGCCGCGCGGACGACGTCGCTCCAGCGGCCGCCCTTTTCAACGTATCGATCTGCCCACCGCCCTTAAAAAAGACGCCGAGCTCGGCTTCAAGCACCGGATCAAAAGCGGAGACGTCGATGACCTCGTCGCCTTCCACGATCCCCATACGCACGCCGTCCGGCGTTTCGATATTGACGATCTTCACCAATGTGCTCCGGTTCGCCTGTGACCACCGGCGGGAACGTGCCGCCGATTGAACCTCGCACGCTTTCCCATCCTGTCCAACAGCGCAGCACAGGGATCGGCAGTTTTCCGCAAAACACCGCGCGACGGTGAAAACAAGCGCTCGGGTCTATTACCAGTTCAACGCGCCACCATTTTGATACTCGATCACGCGCGTCTCGAAGAAGTTCTTCTCCTTCTTCAAATCCATCGCTTCCGACATCCACGGGAACGGATTGTCCGTCTCCGGGAATACCGGCTGCAGCCCGATCTGCGCGCAACGGCGATTCGCGATAAAGTGCATGTATTGCTCGCATAGCTGCGCGTTCAGACCGAGGAACCCGCGCGGCATGGTATCGCGGCCATAGGATGCTTCCAGTTCCGCAGCCTCGCGCAGCATCGTCCGCACCTCTTCCTGGAACGCCTTGGTCCAGAGCTGTGGATTTTCGATCTTGATCTGGTTGATGACGTCGATTCCGAAATTCAGGTGGATGGATTCATCGCGCAGGATGTATTGATACTGCTCGGCAATGCCGACCATCTTGTTGCGGCGGCCCAGTGACAGAATTTGCGCAAATCCGGTGTAGAACCACATGCCTTCGAACACGACGTAAAACGCGATGAGATCGCGCAGAAAATCCTGATCTCCTTCGAGCGTACCGGTCTTGAAGCTCGCATCATCGAGATTCTTGGTGTGCTTTAGCGCCCAGGCCGCCTTGTCGGTGATCGACGGCACCTCGCGATACATATTGAACAGTTCGCCCTCGTCGAGACCGAGGCTTTCCACGATGTATTGAAACGTATGCGTATGCACCGCCTCCTCGAAGGCCTGCCGCAATAGATACTGGCGGCACTCGGGATTGGTGAGATGCCGGTAGATCGCCAGTACGATATTGTTCGCGACCAGCGATTCAGAGGCGGCGAAGAAGCCAAGGTTGCGCTTGATCGCGCGCCGCTCGTCATCCGTCAGTCCGTCCGGTGACTTCCACAGCGCAATGTCCGCCTGCATGGACACCTCGGTCGGCATCCAGTGATTGTTGCAACCTGCGAGATACTTCTCCCAGGCCCACTTGTACTTCAGCGGCAGCAACTGATTTACGTCCGCGCGGCAATTGATCATCGCCTTGTCGTCGACGGAAACGCGCGCACCCCCGCGCTCGATCTCTCCGAGCCCGGTTGCATCTACGGCTGGCAGAGCACCCTGTTTCAGCGCGTGTGCGGGATTGAGTTTTTCTTTCTTCGGCGAGGTATCAGACCAGTCAAGCATGGTGCAGTTCCTTTTCTTCCTTTTTGCCTTACTGGCAGGCTTCGCAATCGGGATCGCTGATCGAGCAGGCTTTCGCGACCTCGATGAACTCCGCAGGTGGCACCGCCAAAGATGCAACGGAAACGGCGTTCAGCTTTCCGTCCGTGCCCTTTAGCGTCGATTTCTCGACATGAGTGGCGCTGCGGGAGCGCAAATAATAAGTGGTCTTCAAGCCGCGGTTCCATGCGAGACGATAGAGCTGGTCGAGTTTATTGCCGCTAGGGTTGGCGATATAGATGTTCAGGCTCTGCGCTTGATCGATCCATTTCTGCCGGCGTGCGGCCGCTTCGATGAACCAGGAAGAGTCGATTTCGAACGCCGTCGCATAGACGGCCTTCAAATCATCCGGCACGCGGTCGATGTTACCGACCGAGCCGTCGAAATATTTGAGGTCGGAGACCATCACCTCGTCCCAGAGATCCCTCGCCTTCAGGTCGCGCACGAGATGTTCATTCACAACCGTGAAGTCACCGGACATGTTCGATTTGACGTAGAGGTTCTGGTAGGCGGGCTCGATCGACTGCGCGACGCCACAGATGTTGGAGATCGTCGCGGTCGGCGCGATCGCCATCGTGTTCGAATTGCGCATGCCGGTTTTCTGCACGCGTGCGCGCAACGAGTTCCAATCCAGTTTTTCGCTGCGGTCGATCTCGATAGACGCCCCTCGCGCCTCATCGAGAAGCTTGATCGAGTCAATCGGAAGAATACCGCGCGACCATAGCGAGCCCTCGAAGCTCGGATAGCGCCCGCGCTCCGCTGCGAGATCGACGGATGCCGAAATCGCATAATAAGAGATCGCCTCCATGCTTTGATCGGCAAACTCGACCGCCGCCTGCGAGGCATAAGGAACACGCATGATATTGAGCGCGTCCTGGAACCCCATCAAGCCCAGTCCCACGGGACGATGCTGCATATTGGAATTGCGTGCTTCCGGGATCGTGTAGAAATTCACGTCAATCACGTTATCGAGCATGCGCATCGCGGTCGTGACCGTGCGCTCAAGGCGTTTCAGGTCGAGTTCCCCGTTCTCGATATGATTGGCGAGGTTTACCGAGCCGAGATTGCAGACCGCCACTTCGCGATCGGACGTGTTCAACGTGATTTCGGTGCAGAGATTGGAAGAGTGGATGACGCCGATATGTTGTTGCGGCGACCGGATATTGCATGGATCCTTGAACGTGATCCACGGATGTCCGGTTTCGAAGAGCATCGTCAGCATCTTTCGCCACAGATCCTGCGCACGAACCTGCTTGCTCACGCGCATCTCGCCACGCTGTGCTTTCTCCTCGTAATAGGCGTAGCGCGCGGCAAACTTCTTGCCAGTCAGATCATGCAAGTCCGGCGTTTCGTCGGGCGAGAACAGCATCCACTGCCCGTCCTGCTCCACGCGCTGCATGAAGAGATCAGGCACCCAGTTGGCCGTGTTCATGTCGTGCGTGCGGCGGCGGTCGTCGCCGGTGTTCTTGCGCAGGTCGAGAAATTCCTCGATATCGATGTGCCAGGTTTCGAGATAGGCGCAGACCGCGCCTTTGCGTTTGCCGCCCTGGTTGACGGCGATGGCAGTGTCGTTGGCGACCTTCAGGAACGGCACCACGCCCTGCGATTCACCGTTGGTCCCTTTGATGTGCGCGCCAAGGCCACGCACGCGCGTCCAATCGTTCCCGAGGCCACCGGAATATTTCGCAAGCAGTGCGTTGTCTTTGATCGACTTGAAGATGCCGTCGAGATCATCCGGCACCGTCGTCAGGAAGCAGGATGAAAGCTGCGCCCGCTGCGTTCCCGAATTGAACAGCGTCGGTGTCGAGCACATGAAGTCGAACGAGGATATGAGGTTGTAGAATTCGATCGCTTTTTCCTCGCGCTTGATCTCGCGGATCGCAAGTCCCATCGCAACGCGCATAAAGAATGCCTGCGGCAGCTCGAAGCGCACGCCGTCCGAATGGAGAAAGTAACGGTCGTAGAGCGTCTGTAGGCCGAGAAACTGGAACAGGACATCCCGTTCAGGCTTGATCGCCGCGGCGAGCTTCTTGACGTCGAACTGCAGCAGTTCCTTGTCGAGGAGATCGAGTTCGACGCCACGCTTCACATAATTTTCGAAATACGGCGCGTAACTCTCTGCGATTTCCGCCTGCGTTGCTTGTGTGTCGCGCCCGTTCATGAAGGTCAGCGCTTCTCGGCGAAGCAAATCCAGCAGAAGTCGCGCCGAGACGAAAGCGTAGTTGGGCTCCTGTTCGACGAGCGTTCGGGCCGCCATGATCGACGCAAGCGCAAGTTCTTCCTGCGTGATACCATCGTAGAGATTGCGGTGCGTCTCGGCGAGCACCGGCTCCCCCCGTGTCCCTTCCAGACCTTCCACTGCTTCGGCGATCAGCGCTGCCAGACGAGCATCGTCCAGCGGACGAAGAACGCCATCGCTACCTTTCACCTTTAGTTTTGGTGAGGTTTCGGCTTCGGCTTTCGCAGCCGCCTCTGCCTTGCGTGCGCGCGCACGTTCCTCGCGATACAGAACATAGGCGCGCGCTACCTTGTGGTGTTCGCCGCGCATCAGCGCGAGTTCGACCTGATCCTGAATATCCTCGATGTGGAAGGTGCGGCCTTCGCCGCCTCTACGCGTCAGCGCGCTCCATGCCTGGCGCGCCACTTCTTCGACCTGCTCGTGCATGCGGCGAGAGGCGGCGGCGGTCGAACCTTCCACGGCAAGAAACGCTTTCGTGACCGCGACCTGAATTTTCGTCAGATCGAAGGGCGTCACGGAGCCATTGCGGCGGATGACCTGATAGCCGGGCTCGTTTGCCTTCGACGCAACAGCCGAAGGCGCGGGAATCGAATTTGTCTCTTGCGCAGTATGAATGGAGAGCGACATCAGCCTTCAGCCCTGGAGTTGGGGCCGGAGCACTGGCGGATGCATGCAGGAGAAGAAGACGGCGTTAGCCGCCCGCAAGCTGCCTAGCGCACCACCGGGACACCCCGCCCGAGTACGTTTGGTGTCGCGGCAGGTCTCCTGGCTCGCGGGTCAGCGCTTTCGTCTGGTCTTCCCGAGGCGGCGCTGCCTCAGTGACGCTCAATGACGATCAGCTCGCCGCTTACAGTTGCGGGGGCAGCGTCGGCTTAGCTTCAGGTGGTTTGATTTCCAGAAGCGTACCGGCCTTCCCTCTTAGCCCTTGATCTTGCGACTCAAGGGACCGTGACCACAAGATTTAGTAGTCAAAGTCACAGCAGTGTCAATTGCTGTGGCGAAGCTGCGTATTCGCGCTGTGTGTAACGGGGATCAAAACTCGGCAAATACGAATACATCCATCACATAAAGACTTCTTTATATCCTTATTGACTGCAATTGGGCACTGGCCCATACTTCTTGCCGTCGAGGTTCTTTGGGCCGTTTTGCCCAGAGCTAAGAGGGAAGCTGGTGCGCTTAACCGCAATGCCAGCGCTGCCCCCGCAACTGTAAGCGGTGAGCCGACGTCCGACGAAAGCCACTGAGGCGAATGCTTCGGGAAGGCAGGACGAAGGCTATGATCCGTGAGCCAGGAGACCTGCCCCGGCAAACTTGTCGTCCTCGGGCGGGGTGTCCCGGTGGTGCGTTTGCAATCCGCCGGTGTACTGCACCCGGATTCTTTCGCGCATCGATCAGCCTTGCCCCCAACAGTCGTGGTTAAGCTATGTCTGCAACGTCAATTCCTGTCGCTACGCTCGGAACGCCGCGCATCGGTCCTCGCCGCGAACTAAAAAATGCGCTCGAAAGCTATTGGTCGGGCAAGACCGACGAGAAATCGCTTCTGGAAACCGCCGCCGCGCTGCGCGTTGCCAACTGGGCACGGCAACGCGCGCATGGCGTCACCGTCATCCCGTCGAACGATTTCTCTTTCTACGATCACGTGCTCGACACGAGCTTGATGGTCGGCGCGATACCTGAAATCTACGGCAAGCATGAGAAGCCATCGCTGCAGACGTATTTCGCCATGGCGCGCGGCTCGCAAACGGAAGAAGAGCACGCGTCATGCGGGCATCAACATGGCCACCACGGCCAAGGCGTTCCGGCGCAGGAAATGACGAAGTGGTTCGATACGAATTACCACTACATAGTGCCGGAGTTTCATAAAGGACAGGTATTCCGGCTTTCTTCGCTGAAAGTCGTTGAGGAATATCGCGAAGCCAAAGAACTGGGCTATGCCACGCGTCCGGTATTGCTGGGACCGGTGACGTTCCTGAAAATCGGCAAGAGCAAAGACCCGAATTTCAATCCGCTCTCGCTCCTCGACAACCTCACCACGCTTTATATTGACCTGCTGCGCCGGCTCGCGGCAAACGGCGCCGAATGGGTTCAGATCGACGAACCCTGTCTCTTGCTCGATCTCGACGACGAAGACAGGGCTGCGCTGCAGAAAGTCTATTCGGCTTTTGCTTTCGCGCTGCCGCATCTGAAGATCATGCTGACCACTTATTTCGGCGGGCTCGGTGACAATCTCGAAACGGCCGTGACACTTCCGGTAGCTGGCCTTCATATCGACCTCGTCCGCGCGCCCGAGCAACTTGAAACGGTTGCAGCAAAGGCGCCTCGCGGACTGGTCCTGTCGCTCGGCGTCATCGACGGGCGCAACATCTGGCGCGCCGATCTGAATGCGCTGCTCGATCGGCTGGAACCGGTTATCGCAAAACGCGGAACCGACCACATCCAGATCGCTCCTTCCTGCTCGCTCCTGCACGTTCCGATCGATCTCGAACTGGAAACCGATCTCGACGCGGATCTGAAGAGCTGGCTGTCATTCTCGATCCAGAAGATGAGCGAACTTTCAACGCTTGCGAAAGCGCTGACCAGTGGCCGAGATTCGGTGAAGGCCGAACTCGATGCTTCTGCAAAAGCCGCGGCTGCCCGCAGAGCGTCGCCGAAGGTGCATGACGCCGCCGTTGCCAAGCGCATGGCAGCGATCACCCCCGATATGGCGAAACGCAAGAGTGCCTTTGCCGTGCGCGCAGCGCTCCAGCGCAAGCAGTTCAATCTGCCTGCGTTCCCGACCACCACAATCGGCTCCTTCCCGCAGACGCCGGAAGTGCGCAAGGCGCGCTCGGCCTTCACCAAGGGCACGATCTCGGCTGCCGAATACGACAAGTTCGTAAAGGAAGAGACCGCTCGCGCCGTCAAGTGGCAGGAGGAAATCGGCCTCGACGTGCTCGTCCATGGCGAATTCGAGCGCAACGACATGGTGCAATATTTCGGCGAGCAGCTTTCGGGCTTCGCCTTCACCAAGCACGCCTGGGTGCAGTCCTACGGCTCGCGCTGCGCGCGGCCGCCGATTCTTTTCGGCGACGTCTCCCGCCCGAAGCCGATGACCGTGGAATGGTGGCAATATTCGCAGTCGCTTACCAAAAAGCCGATGAAGGCGATGCTTACTGGCCCGGTGACGATTCTCAACTGGTCGTTCGTCCGCAACGACATGCCGCGCAGCGAAGCCTGTCGGCAGATCGCGCTCGCGATCCGGGACGAAGTACTCGACCTCGAAAAGGCGGGCGCAAAAATGATCCAGATCGACGAAGCGGCACTCCGTGAAGGTTTGCCGCTGCGCAAGGCAGACTGGAAGCATTACCTCGATTGGGCCGTGGAAAGCTTCCGCATCTGTGCCGCGGGTGTCGCCGACTCCACGCAGACGCACACCCCCATGTGCTACTCGGAGTTCAACCAGATCATCGATGCGATCGGGGCAATGGATGCGGACGTCATCTCGATTGAGACTTCACGCTCCAAGATGGAGCTTCTGGATGCGTTCAAGTCCTACAAGTACCCCAACGAGATCGGACCCGGCGTGTACGACATTCATTCGCCGCGCGTTCCCTCGCCCGAGGAGATGATCGATCTTCTGAAGCAAGCGAGAAATCGAATTGCCGATGAACAGATCTGGGTCAATCCGGACTGCGGATTGAAGACCAGAAAATGGGAAGAGGTGAAGCCCGCGCTCGTGAACATGGTGGAAGCGGCCAAAGCAATTCGCTCGGCTCACTAAGTAATTGTTCTGGTGGCGCTTCGGCGCCACCAGTTTTCACCCATCTCCACTTCTCTCGAAAGCGCGGACAGCGAGCCTGGCGCGCTAGGCCGCCGGCTTAGACGCGTGCTCGCGCGCAAGCTTTCGCAACAGACCGCGATCGACCTTATTCGTGGCCGCAAGCGGCAATGTATCCATAAAGAACACCTGCCGCGGATGCTGATAGGCCGGCGCATGCGCGAGCACGTAGTCCTTGATCGCCTGCTCGGTAATGTGTGCGCCGTCGCGCTGCACCACGAAGGCAACCGGCTTTTCGCCCTTGATCTCGTCAGGAACGGGAACCACGCAGGATTGCATCACTTCGGGAATTTGTTCGATGATCTTCTCGACCTCTCCCGGATAGATGTTCTCTCCACCGCAGTTGAACATGTCATCGACACGGCCGACAAAGTAATAGCAGCCGTCCGCGTCGCGGCGAAACGTGTCGCCGGACTTGTACCAGCCATCTTCGGTGAGGACTTCGCGCGTCTTCTCTGGAAGATTCAGGTAACCGATCATGTTGGCCGGTGTGCGCATCCACAGCTCGCCGTCGTCAGCATCTTCGCCAGCCGCGTTCACGATACGAACCTCGACGCCGGGCAGCGGCCAGCCGAGGGCATTTCCGCCCGGCAAGGTTTTTCCGGCCGCTGGCCCGAACATGGTCGGGCCGCCTTCCGTCGTTCCGTATCCGCCAGCAACTGTTGCGTTCGGAAAGGCGCGGCGCACCACCTCATAAAGTTGCTCTGTCGCTGGCGCAGAGCCCATGCGCACATAACGTACCTTGCTCGTGTCGATCGCGGCGAGCGCTTCGGTCTCGCGAACCACCATCGCCATCATCGTCGGCACCGAGGTGATCCATGTCACCCCATACTTGCCGATCGCGTGAATGAACTGCTTCGCGTCGAACTGCGGCATGAGCACGAAGCTCGCGTGGGCGGCCACCGCGAATTTCGCCGAGATCAGCGCATTCATGTGAAAGAGCGGAGCGGCAACGATCAACCGCTCGTCGTCGAACGAGCTGCGCGCGAGAAACCGCACTTTCAGCGCCCAGCTCTGGCTTTCATGCGAAAGCTGGACCCCTTTGGGCACACCGGTCGAGCCGGACGTGTAGAGAATTTTCGCACAGGTATTCGGCGCCGGCACGACGGTCTCGAATGGCCCCGGGTCCAGAAAGTTTTCCCAGTCTTCGCCTTCCATATTCTGGACCGGCACAAAGGACGGCACCAGTTTGCGGCGTTCGCGATCCGCGAATACGAGCTTTGCCGCACAGTCCTTGAGGACGAGTTCGATCGTTTCAGGGGCGAGCTTGTAGTTGATCGGAACGGCAATCATCCCCGCTCGCATGATCGCGAAGTAAGCCAGGATATACTCCGCGCGATTGATGCTCATGATCGCGACGGTATCGCCCTGCTTCAAACCGCGCTTCACCAATCCACGCGCGCAGGCATCTGCAAGCCGGTCGATCTCGCCGTGCGAATAGATGCGCGGATGATCGAAATCAAGACAATCGATCAGGCATACGGCGTCTGGATTCTTGGTAGAATCCGTCAGTTTACCGAGGTTACCCCACTGAAACGCGCTCATTGTCGTTCACTCGACTCCGAAAATAGAAAATTCATTCTGTCTGTTTCCGATATAGGTAGCGCTCTCGTCCAGCCAAAGGGATCGATCGTGGCCGACCTTACCGCATTCTCCGAAACCTACCTCGACGCTCGCAGCAAGTTCCTCGCGGCCGCCACCAGCGCTGGCGGCACAGTCACTTCCTATCATCACGCAGAACAGACGGGTCCCGCCGGCGAGGCGCTCTACTTCGATGTGGCCCGGCTCGGAAACGCGAATGCGGAGAAGGTGTTGGTGGTCGGAGCCGGAACGCACGGGATCGAGGGATACCCGGGCTCGGCTGCGCAAACCAACTGGCTGCGGCAACTGGACACGACGGCGATTCCGCGAGACGTAAGCGTGCTGCTCTTTCACGGCCACAACCCTTGGGGCTTTGCGCACGCGATGCGCTTCACCGAAGAGAACGTCGATCTCAACCGGAATTTCGTCGATTTCGGCAGCCCTTTGCCGGCGAACCCGGGCTATGCGCGCGTTCACGAAATCATCGCACGCGAGCATTGGAACGACGACGACCTTCCCGGCATCTTCGAAGGTTTGAACGCGCTTCGCGAAGAGATCGGGGAGCAGGCGTTCTCCGACGCCATCAACGGCGGCCAGTACACGCACACGGATGGTATCTTCTACGGCGGCGCGCGCGTGCAGTGGTCCAACCGCGCTTTCCGGCACGCCGTCCAAGAACATCTCGCGCAGGCGAAGTCGGCGGCACTGATCGATCTGCATACGGGCATTGGGCCGCGTAACGGCCATATCTTCCTGTGCTTCCATCGCCCCGGCAGCGACGCCTACGAGCGTGCACGAAGCTGGTGGGGCGAACGCGCCGTCAACCGCGAGGGTGTCACGCACAAGGCGGTAGCCGACTATCAGGGCCTGCTCGTCGACGCATTCGTTGCGATGCTTCCGGCCCTGAAGACCACGGCGATCGTCGTGGAGTTCGGCACGCTGCCGCGCGAGCAGATGCAGCGGGCGGCCTTCGCTGCGCGCTGGCTTTGGGCGTCGCGCGCAGCCGACAGCGAGCTTACGCGCCGGCTGCGGCAGATTGTGCGGGAGGCCTATTATCCGAGCGCCGCTGACTGGCGCGCGGCTGCCTTGCTGCAGTCGAAAGAGATTATCGATCATGGTCTGAGAGGCATTGCGCACGATCGGTGAAGCCGCAATCACGCGGCGACCTGCGTATTGTTATCCCGCTCCCAGAAGACGAGTTTGCGCTGAAGGAACTTGATCAACTGGCTGCCGAGAATGCCGATCACCGCCAGGCTGATCAACGACGCGAACATCGTGCTCGTATCGAGCGTCGTGGTTGCGTTGTTGATCAAGTAGCCAAGGCCACGCGACGATGAGACAAATTCCGCAACGACCGCTCCGATAAGTCCCAGCACGATCGAAATCTGCAGGCCCGCGAAAATATGGCTTGCCGCAGAAGGAATCTTGATGCGCAGAAGAATCTGCAAACGGCTTGCGGAGAACGCCTTCATCAGATCGATCAACGACGGATCCGTCGCCTTGAGCCCGACCGCAGTATTGATGAACATCGGAAAGAAGCAGACCAGCGCCACCATGACGGCCTTCGAGCCCAGACCGAAACCGAACCAGACCAGGATCAACGGCGCGAGCGCGACTTTCGGCATCGATTGCAGCGCAAGCACGAAAGGATAGAGCAGCCGCTCGAGCCACCTGAATTCCGCAAACATCGTGCCAAGGATGAAAGCCAGCAGACATCCACTAACGTAGCCGATCAGCATGGAGCTCAGCGTGTAGCCAAAGTCCGGCCAGTAATCGCCTTGAATGTAACCGCGGTGCAAAGCGCCGAGAACGCTTTCAAATGACGGCAGAATATAATTGGGCACGCCCCAATTTCTGACCGCGAACATCCAAAGCACGATCAGACCGGCCAGCAACAACAGCGGATAGAAGATCGATTTCAGATGCTCGTTCATTGGCCGTCTCTATTTTTTACCATGCGTGAACATTGCCCGTAGCTCACTGCACAACTCGGAAAATCGCGTGCTACCGAGCGTTTCCTGCGTGCGCGGCAGCGGCAGATCGATGGTTACATCCTTCAGGATTTTTGCTGGACGCGGCGACAACACCAGCACGCGGCTTGAGAGGAACACAGCCTCCGGGATCGAATGCGTGATGAAGATCACGGACTTCCGCGTTTCCATCCAGATCCGCTGCAGTTCGATCATCATGTTTTCCCGTGTCATGGCGTCGAGCGCGGCGAACGGTTCATCCATCAGCAGAAGGCTCGGATCGTGCACAAGTCCGCGCGCAATACCGACGCGTTGCTGCATGCCGCCCGACAGCTCATGCGGATAGTGCCGTTCAAAATTCTCAAGTTCGACAAGCCGCAGTAGATCACGGGCGCGGGCACGGCCCTTCTCAATGTCCATGCCAAGCGTGCGGATCGGCAGCAGCACGTTGTCGAGCACCGTCTGCCATTTCAGCAACGTGGGCTGCTGAAATACGATCCCCACGTCGCGGCGCGGCCCGGTGATCGGCTCTCCGGAAAGTTCAACAATGCCTGAAGAAGGTGCGAGCAGACCCGCAGCGACCTTGAGTAGGGTAGATTTTCCGCAGCCAGAGGGACCGAGGATGGAGACGAACTCCCCTTTGGCCATCTCCGTATTGAACTGCTCCAGGGCTGGCGTGGGCCCCCGGGATGACTGGTAGGTCACCCCGAGGTTTTGCGCCCTGAAGATCAATTCGCCGGACATGGTCGGGATCCGCTCATGGATCATCGCCATTAGTCCTTGTAGGCCTTGGCCTGCGCTATGATTTTGTTTGCATCAAAGTCGCCGAACTTCGAAACGAACGCATTCGTGTAGCAGCCCTCGACATCGATATCCTTGGTCTGAAGCTGACCACCATCAAAGAGAGCGGCGGCGAAATCCTTCCACGGCTGGGCATCGAAATGGCCCCACTGCCGCGGCTTGTCTTTCGGGAAGCTCAATACTTTGTCGAAGCGCGAGGAGAACACTTTTACGCCGTCAGCGAGCACCTTCGCAGGATCGCCATTCGGTTTCGCGTTCGGATATTCCTGCCAGAACATTTTCACGCATGCTTCGCGGTTGGTTTCGCAGAACACAGTCGCCTTGGCGATCGCACGGCCGAAACCGGCCAGCGCTTCGGGCTTGTCCCGGATCGTGTCTTCGTGAGCCACGAAGCCGTTGCTGAACAGCGCTTCGTAGCGTTCGCCTTGCGGGAGCCGGCGAATCTTGGTGCCTTCGGTTTCCAGTGTGGCGTGCTGCGCATCGAAAAGATTCAGCGCGTCAACACGTTTCTCATTGAGCGCAAGGAAGGCAGCCGAGCCGACGCCCACGGGCACCAGCGTCGCGGACACCTTCAGGTCTTTGAACTGCGCGCGCGTGATAGGCACGTTGCCGAAGCTCATGGCACCGACGCCGACGGACTTACCGTTCAGGTCGGAGATCGACTTGATCGGCGAGTCGGCAAGCACGGCAAATTCCCAGCCCGAACTGCGGGTCATGTTGTAGAAGAACTTGAGCGGCAGCTTCTCCTTGCCGGGAGAGCGGGAAATAATGAGCGTATCCGGGTTCGGGTATCCGATATCGACGCGCTTCGCGAGCATCTGCGGAATGAGCGTTCCCGTGCCGTTGAAGCCCATCAACTCGACTTCGAGGCCCTCCTCCTTGAAATAGCCAAGCCGCTTCGCCGCCACCATGGGCGCCTGCGACAACGTCATCGAAGTCACGTTGCCGTACACCAGCTTCGTCAGCTTTTCCTGTGCTGATACATTCGCGATCGCGAATGTAGAAACAACGGCTACTGCACCGGCGTAGCGCGCAATTTTCGAGTACCTCATGCTCTTCCCTCCTGAAACCATCTCATCACTGCACGTTATCCCGTGATCGGAACATAAGTACCACGGCCGACGGCCACGAGCTTCCTGTCCGGAGAATAGACATCAATATCAACGACCGCAGAAGTGCGCCCGCTCCGGCGCACCACGGCAACGCCCTCCACGTAACTTCCCGTCGCAGGCCGCAGATAATCGACCCGCAGATTCATGGTCGGAACGCCCCCACCCACAAGCATGCCCAGCGCAAAGTCGCCGACAACGTCGATGAATGCAGCAAGCACCCCGCCGTGAAACTGTTCGGTGCCGGGACGCCGCTCGAACTCCGCACGCATCGGCATGCGCGCGGCGAAACGAGACTCGCCATGGTTGATCTCGGTGATTTCAAGATTCATCATCCGGATGAACGGCGAACGGTTGAAGATGGCGTCGATATCGGCCTTCTCGAGTTTTTTTGCCGGGGCTTCGCTCATGGCACCACCACGATCTTTCCGAACAACTGGCGATCTTCCATTCGCTCGAACGCCTCGTTGATTTCGGAAAGTTTGTAAGTCTGGTCCACCACGGGCTTCAGTTTCCCGTCGCGAACGAGATCGAGCAAACTGACGAGATCGTCGCGCATCCAGCCGTTCGAGCCGAGAATCTGCAGTTCATAGGTCCAGATGAAGCGGATATCTTCCTGCGGATCGTAACCTGCAGTCGCGCCGCAGGTCAGCAGGCGGCCGCCGCGATGCAGCGTCCGCAACGATTTGACCCAGGTATCGCCACCGGTGAAATTCACCACCACGTCCATGCCCTTTTCATATAACCGGCGATGCGGCTTTCCGAAATTGGCGAAGACCCACTTCATGAAGTCATCTTTTTTGTAATCGACGAGGTGATCGGCTCCCAGTTCTTTGAGCCGTTGCAGCTTCTCGGGGCTCGATGCGGCCGCGATAACCTCGGCACCTGCGAGCTTGGCAAGCTGCACACAGCAAGTACCGACACCGCCGGACGCGCCGAGAATCAGCACCTTTTCGCCCGCCTTCACCTTTCCGATGGTCACCATCATGCGCAGCGCCGTGCCGTAAGCGACCGGCAGACAGGCGGCGGTTTCATAGCTGACATCATCGGGCAAGCGCACGAGATGATGGTCTGGAACGGCACAGTATTCCGCCAGACCACCGTGGCGAACCTCACCCAGCACGCCACCGAAATTCTTCCGGTCGGAAGGATCGATCATCACGCGATCGCCCTTCTTCCAGCCGCCCTCGACACCCTCACCCACCTCGACAATTTCGCCCGCGAAATCGAGCGCCATGATCATCGGCATCGGCACCTTGATGCCCGGCATGCCGTTGCGCGTGAAGACGTCGTGATAGTTGAGCGATGCAGCGTGCACCTTGATTACGACTTCACCAGATGCTGGCACCGGATCCGGGAAATTGGTCTCGTATTTGATGCTGCCCGGACCGCCGTGCTCGTAAATAACCGCTGCCTTCATAGTTCGTGTTTTCCTACTTCCGTTTTTATTTCTTGCAATTAGCGTGCCTGCGTAAAGACAAGCGCACTGTGGCTGGCTTCCGCCGGACCGACCCATATTGCCGGCGCCGGCGCTTGCTGCTCGATGTAGCGAACCGCACGGCGATCGAACAACTCCCGCACCCCATCGAGCGATTCAACACCGATCTCCGCCGCGGCCACGCGGTGGACGGGACCGTCGCGAAGAACCGGAGATACCTCGCGCATGCGCGCTTCCGGCATCACCCAGAACTTGCCGCGCGCCAAAGCGAAGCAGGCGATGTCTCCTGAATAAACCGGATCGCCCAGAAATCGCGCAAAGCGTTCCACGGTCGCCTCAACATCGGGCGACACGAAGTAAACGGACGACAGCTCTTTCGCGCCATTTTCGTGCTGAAGCAGATGCGGCTGCCACAGGACTTCCGGCGTGACGTGCTCGATAACGATGAAGCGCGCTTCGGGATTGCGCGCTTCATCAAGATTGATATTGCGAAACCGTGCGCGGCGCACCGCTTCATCGTTGTTACCAAACGCGGCATCGCGCTCCAGGGCAGCTGGTGCCGCTGTTGCGACACCTGCGTCGACAAGCGCTTCGTAAGCGGCAGGCGCGGATGCACATTTCATCGCAACGATATGCAATCCCTCGTAGCGAGCGATCATTCTTTTGACGGTGCTGTGCATGCTCGCGTCGACGAGACCGAGCAATTCGAAATAGCCCCGCTCGAACATCGCGCAGTGATTGCCGGATCCCCAGGGAACAACGGGCCCGCCCGGCTCCATCGCACCTGCATGCATGCTGCGCGACGTCAGGCGGAAGCCAAGCTTTGCAAATGATGCGCGAGCCGCTTCGAGGTCAGCAACCCCTAATCCGACGTGATCAAGATCGAGCTGGAGGCTGTTCATCCGTTTCTCACTCCGTCCCTAGCCATCACGCGTTTTCCTATCTCGCCGCCCTTTGCATCGTACCCCGGGCAGGCTCGCCATATACATTGCCATTGCCATCGCCCGCGGCAATCGCGTTGTCGAGTGCCACGGTCATATCGGCGATGAGGTCGTTTGTCCCTTCCAGCCCGGCATGAATGCGCAGTAGCGGGCCGGCTTCGACATTCTCTCCGGCGCGCCAGTTGGGCCGCGGATCAACACGCAACGCCAGGCTTTCAAAGCCGCCCCATGACAGGCCGATCCCGAACAACCTGAACGAGCCGAAGAGACAGGAAAGCTGCGCTTGCGTCATCGGCTTCAGGACTGCGCCGAACAGCCCGCTTGCGCCAAGGAAGTCGCGCTTCCAGAGGCGATGACCCGGGTGGTCTGGAAGTGCGGGATGCAGCACCGCCGCAACTGCGGGATGTGCTTTCATTGCCTGCGCCAGTTTTACACCTGCCTCCCAATGCCGCTGCATGCGAACCGAAAGCGTACGTATCCCGCGTAGCGCCAGAAAGATGTCGTCGGGACCTGCGATCTCGCCGAAGTGATGTGCGCTCGACTGCAGCAATGGCCACGCCCGCTCGTTTGCGGTGGCGACGCCCAGCAAGGCATCGGAATGTCCCACGATATACTTGGTAGCAGCATGGATCGAAATATCGACGCCGTGCGCGAATGGCTTGAAATAAAGCGGCGTGCCCCACGTGTTGTCGAGCACGACGAAAGCATTCACCTCGTGCGCTGCCTGCGCGAGCGCCGGGACGTCCTGCACTTCGAAAGTGAGCGAGCCCGGCGACTCCAGATAGACGACACGGGTACGCTCGGTCAGGCGAGCGCGAAAGCCCGCGATGTCGGTTGGATCGAAGTATTCGACCTCGATGTTCAGCCGTCTCAGCACCTGTTCGGCAAACGTGCGGGTCGGACCATAGACGTTGTCGGTCAACAACAGATGGTCTCCGCTCCGCAGTAGCCCGAGAAGTGCGTGCGTGCAGGCAGACAGGCCGGAGGGGAATAGCGTCGAACCAAACCCGCCCTCGAGTTCGCATACGGCGTCTTCGAGCGCGCGCGACAATGGAGAACCGAAGCGGCCGTAATTCGCCATCGGATTCCCGTCCTGCTTCCGCGACTCCCACTCCTCAAGCGTGGAGGCAAGAATGGTCGAGCCGCGATAGATCGGCACATTGACCATGCCCGCATGCATCGAAGGTGCGCGGCCTAGCTGAGCGAGTTTCGTATCGAGTTCCATAGCAGTGGCACTCGGACGCGACGGGGGCATTGAAATCTTCCTGAACGACCTATTTCTTAGAAATCTATACCCCTTGTTTCGACAATTTATTCTGTTCTAATGTTCCATTCAAGCAATTTGGGGTGTTTTATACTATCTCTTTCGCATTACGTGGAATACGATTCCCATGACCAACGCAAAAGACACGCTGGACCGTCTCGACCGCGCGATTCTTGCCGAACTTCAGGAAAACGCGACGATCCCGATCTCCGAACTGGCAGAAAAGGTCGGCCTAACATCAACGCCTTGCTGGCGGCGTATTCAGAAGCTCGAGCGCCGCGGGGTCATTCAAAAACGCGTAACGCTGCTCGATCCGAAACAGCTAAATCTTGGCGTTACCGTTTTCATTGCCGTGCGCACGCACGAACATCGCTTCGACTGGTTCGAATCGTTTCACAAACTCGTCAGCGCAATCCCGGAAGTCGTCGATTTCTATCGCGTCGCAGGCAGCACCGACTATCTGCTGAAGGTCGTTGTTTCGGACATTGCCGACTACGACAATATTTATAAGACACTGATCAAAGGAGCGGACCTCGCCGACGTTACATCGATGTTCGTTATCGAGGAGATCAAACACACCACCGCTCTGCCGCTGAGCCACACCTGAACTGCGCGGACAGCAATTGCGGCGTAGTCTCTCTGGCTTCATGCCTGAAGGCCGAATACCTGCTGGTAAATATGAATGCCGTCAGAACTCGCGACGGCCATACCGTCCAGTCTGTTTGCAAACTTCGTCATTGTGAGCGCGTCCTGATCGTCCGACTCCAGCAGCAACAGGCCGGAAAAGGTGTGATCGCTGGAGCGGAGAGCGCGTTCGTTGGTCTGAACCGCAGTCTTTTTCAAGTCGGTTTCAAAAAGATGCAGCGACCGGATTCCGGGCGCGGCCGCGAGGGCGTCCAGATGTTCCGGAGTTGCTGGCACGTTCTGCAGACCGGCCACCATCATAAACACGGCTGCGTCTCCCTTGCGCGCTTTCACCTTGCCGCCCGCCCTTCCGAAATTTCCGAGAATTGGCATGATCCGCTGCGACCATGGCGTAGGGTTGTTCAGCCGCTCGACATAGGCGGGACTATCGACAATGTCGGCATTCGCCAGTTGATACCAGATGAAATACTGACGGCCGCCTTCGATAGGCCTAGAGAAAATCCGCACCCCGAGAAAGCCGGGGATGCCGAGGCGTTCCTGCACGTGCTCCGTCGTGAGCCACGCGAGGTAGTCGCGATCGTGCGCGGTTTTCACGTCGCTCAACACGACGAGGAAGCCGTTGGCCTGAACGGTCACTTGGGGCCTTCCCTCACCGGCGCGGGCAAGCTGCCCGGCAACTTACCCGCGGCCCGCGCGGCAGTCTGCATGGCGACGATGTAGCCATAGGGCCCGAGGCCAGCAATCACAGCGGTGGCCGCCGCGGAGAGCTTTGAGTGGCGGTGCAGCTCGTCGCGCGCGTGAATATTGGAAATGTGGACTTCGTAGATCGCCCCTTCGAAGATCTTCATGGCGTCGAAGATTGCGACCGAAGTGAAAGAAAGCGCCGCAGGGTTGATGATCAGCGCATCGGCGCGTTCGCGCGCAGCCTGAATGAGATCAACCAGCACGCCTTCGTGGTTGGACTGATGAAACTCGAGCGACAGACCCGCGAACTGCGCAAACTCCTCACAGCTCTTCTTGATCGCGTCCAGCGTGGTCGAGCCGTAAATGTGCGGCTCACGAATGCCTAACATATTTAAATTCGGGCCGTTCAGAATCATCAAACGCATAGACTTAGACTTTCTGTTCTGATTGACGGTTTAGCCGCCAAGCCATTTGGCCGGCACCGTGACCAGCGACGGGAAAAGCACGAGCAAAAACAAGACGATCAGTTGCGCAATCAAAAACGGCCACACGCCCCGGATAGTGTCTTCCATGCTGAGTTTCGATACGCCGCCAACCACGTTGAGCACAACGCCTACGGGTGGCGTTATCAGCCCTATTGCGCCGTTGATGACGAAGAGCACGCCGAAATAAACCGGATCGATACCAGCTTGCTTGATGATCGGCATAAGAATTGGAGTGAGGATCAGAATCGTCGGCGTGATATCGAGCGCAGTGCCGACGACCACGACAAGGATCATGATGACGATCAGCAGGATCGTCTGATTGTCCATGAAGGGCCTGACCAGATCGACGACCTGGGTCGTGATTTCCGAGATCGTGATCAGCCAGGAAGAAACCAGCGCCGCGGCTACCAGAAACATCACGACGCTGGTCGTGATCGCGGATGAAACGAGAACGCCGTAGAGGTCTCTGAACTTCAGTTCGCGATAAACGCAGGTGGCGACGAAGAGCGCATAAACTGCGACCACCACGGCCGCTTCGGTCGGCGTGAAAATTCCGAAGCGCAGGCCGACAATGATGATCACGGGCAGCATGAGCGCCCAGAAACCGTCGATAATCGCCCACAACACTTCCTTCAGCGGCTTGCGTGGGGCGGGCTTCACGTCTTCGTTCCGCGCGATCCACCACCACGCGAAACAGAGCGAGACGCCGAGCAAAATACCCGGGAAAATTCCTGCGAGAAACAGCTTCGAGATCGAGACGCCCCCGGCTACACCAAAAAGAACCATGGCGATGCTCGGCGGAATGACCGGCGCAATAATGCTTCCAGCGGAAACGAGACCCGCCGCCTGGTTCTTATTGTGCCCGGCTGCGACCATCATCGGAACGACGAGTGCCGCGAGCGCAGCCGCGTCGGCCGCAGCGGAGCCGGACAGCGATGCCAGAATGACGGACGCAAAGATCGCGACATAGCCAAGGCCGCCGCGCAAATGACCGAAGAGTGCAAGTGCGATATTGACGATCCGCTTCGCCAGACCGCCCTTGTTCATCACCTCGCCGGCCAGCATGAAGAACGGCACAGCCATCAGCGGAAAGCTGTCGGCACCATTGATGATGTTCTGGGCGATGATCTGCGAGTCAAAGTTGTTCAGCGAGACCATCAACGCGATCCCGCACACAATCAGTGCGAAAGCGATGGGCATTCCGAGCGCAATGGCGCCGAGCAACGAGAAGGTGAAGACGGCTATGGTCATGACGCTGGCCCTTAGATGTCTTCCGACTCTTTAACCGCGACGAGCTCATCCTGCGTAGCGACGCCCGCGAGCACGCGATAGAGGTCGTAGAGCATGATGATGCCGGCTGACACGCCGAATACGACGCCGGACGAGTAAAAGAACAGACCGACGGAAAGCTGCGTCGCAGGCGCGGCATCCCCGTAAGTGATGACGGCCTGTTTCCAACTGCCCTGCACCAGGAGCCAATTAGCCCAGAGCATTAGCGCGTAGCTCGTAACGAAACACAGCTTCTTACCGAACGGCGGCAATATCTTTACCAGCGTATCCACGCCGAGATGCGCATGTTGACGCACCGCAATGATCGCACCGAGGAAAGTGAGCCAAACTAGCAGCCACCGGGAAAGTTCTTCGGATTGCGTGATGCCGGAATTGAAAAGATAGCGAAGGGCTACATTTCCGAAGACCAGCGCCACCATGGCCACGAGACAGAGCGCGATGACGAATTTCAACGCTTGGCAATAAAGATCGATGATCTTCGCCATCGGCGCTCTCCCCGAAGCCGGCCTGGCTTACTTTACGTTTGCCCGGATACGCGCGAGTTCTTCGTTGAAGAGCTTCACTTTGGTCTGATCGTATTCAGCGGAGAACTTCTCGAAGACCGGCTTGGTTGCCGCCTGCATGCGCTGATACTCAGCCGGGGCGATCTCGTTGTAGTTCATGCCCCTGGCGCGGAGTTCGGCGAGCGACTTTTCGGCGGCGTCGCGCGTCGCCTTGTAGTGCTGGCCCTGCATTTCCGCGAAGGTATCGCGGATCAGCTTCTGCTCGTCAGCAGACAGGCTGTCCCAGAACTTCTTGCTGACCATCACGATGTTGAGCGAGTACGTATGGTTGGTCGGCGAGAGGAATTTCTGCACTTCGAAGAACTTGTTCGACAGGATGACGCTGAACGGATTTTCCTGTCCGTCAACGGTCTTGTTCTCAAGCGCCGTGTAAAGCTCGGCGAAGTTCATCGGCACCGGGTTCGCCTTCAACGCGCGGAAGGTTTCGAGATAGACCGGGTTCGGAATGACGCGAAGCTTCAAGCCGGCGAAGTCCTCGGGCTTTGAAATCGCGCGGACACTATTCGTCACGTTGCGGAAGCCGAGTTCGAGATAGCCAATCCCGATCAGATCGCGCGCCGGCAGCGTCTTCAGCATTTCCTGGCCGAAGGGGCCGTTGGCAAGCGCCTGACCCTGATCGCTGGTCGCGACGAGGAATGGAAAATCGAACAGGCCGAACTCCTTGACGATGCCGTTCAGCGAGGTCGTCGAAGCCGACATCATCTCCTGGGTGCCGCCGCGGAGTGCGGACTGCATCTGCATCTCGTTGCCAAGTTGCGATGCCGGGAATTCGCGTACCTTGATTTTTCCGCCGCTCTTGGCCGCGATGATTTCCGCGAACTTCTGCACGCCCCAGCTCAGCGGGTGATCGGTGTTGTTGAGGTGACCCCAACGGATCGTGCGTTCCTGAACCTGCGCGGAAGCGGACCCGGCGCAAAATAAAAAGCTGCCAACGATAGCGGCAGCCACGAATTTCGTGACCTGCATGACGTTTCCCCTTGGCAGCTTCTGTTTTTTGTGTGCGCCCAGCCCGGGATTATTCATATGACTTATCGTAAGTCAAACTACGATTTGTGTTTTATAATATGATTATGTAATTATGTGTCCACTGACCTCGCTTGAAGGGTTCGCGCCCTCGTGCCACCCATGGCGAGGAAAAGCGGAAGATTCGACAGATGTCGTTGATCGAACGGACAGATGAGGTCGAGGCAGTCGGCGATGACTGCCACCGGCGCATCCGCTCCGACATCATCATGGCGCGGCTCAAGCCCGGTCACCGCCTGAAACTGGAAGCCCTCAAGGAGAGCTACAGCGTAAGCGTGACGACGCTGCGCGAAACGCTGAACCGGCTTGCGGCCGAAGGGTTCGTGCTCGCCGAAGGCAAGCGCGGGTTCGAGGTCGCGCCGGTTTCGATCGACAACCTGAAAGAACTCGCGGAGCTGCGCCTTCTCGTCGAGACCCACGCACTGGAGCGCTCTTTCGCCCGCGCGGATGTTGAATGGGAAGGCCGTGTGGTCTCCGCCCATCACAAGCTTGCCTCAACCGAGCGGCTGATGGACTCGGGCATCGGCGAGACCGAGCAGTGGAAACGCTATGACGGCGAATTTCACCAGGCGCTGATCTCGAACTGTGGTTCGGCGACGCTGATGGAAATCCACGCCACGGTATTCGACAAATATTTCCGCTATCAGATGCTCGCGATGAAATATCGCGGCGATGAGCCCGCGCAGCAGCACCGCGCGTTGCTGGAAGCCGCGCTACAGCGCGACATCGAGCGCGCGAAAGCAGTGCTTGCCGATCACATCAATCATTGCGTGGAAGACACGATCGAAAACGCATTGATGCGATAGCCTCGCCAACCTGCGGCCGCAATTTCTTACGTCTGATCGCCCTCGGGATTGGCGAGCGGAATAGACATAATGAACTTCGTCCCTCGTTCGGGAGCGCCCGCCACCACGATCGACCCTTCATGGGCCTCGACGATGCGCTTGACGATCGACAAGCCGAGCCCGGCGCCATCGGCTGCTCTTTGATTTGTATTTGCCTTCAACCGCCGCTCGAAAATTCTTTCACGCTCCTCGGTCGCGATCCCCTTTCCGGTATCCGTCACGCTGACGGAGCCTGCCGCACTCACCTCGATCTCAACCAACGTGCCGGCGGGCGTGTGCTTGATCGCGTTCTCGACGATATTGCGCAGCGCTCGGCGCAACATTTCCGAGTTTCCTTTCACCAGCACCGGCACATCGGCTCCGCCAAGCGCTATCGACTTCTTTTCCGAAAGCGCGAGCGGCGCGATAAACTCCGCGATATCCGTGCTGACGGCCTGAAGGTCCGCGACCTCGTCCGGGCCGATCACCATCGACTCGATTTCTGCGGCATCGAGCAACTGCGCAACCGTACGGGTCATGTTGTCGATATCGTGCAGCAAAACACGGCTCATCTGCTCATTCGGCAGGGTTTCCAGCCTCGCGCGAAGAATTGCGAGCGGCGTCCTTAGTTCGTGTGCGGCATCCGCGGCAAATTCCTGTTGCTTGCGGAAACCCCGCTCCAGACGGTCGAGCGCCTGATTGACGGCGGATACCAGGGAAGCAATCTCGCTAGGGATGTTCTTCGTCGCAAGCCGCAGACCAAGCCGGGCGGGGCTGATCTGGCTTGCCTGAAGCGACGCCTCGACGATCGGCTTGATCGTGCGTCGGAATATAAGAATGTCGATAATGAGCAGGAGAAGCAGAATCGGCGCAATCGTGACGGCTGCGCGCAGGAAAAAATCTCTCACGACGTCGTCCAACAAGACGTCCCGGTGATTCAGGTCTTCGGTAACCTGAAGGTACAAAATCCGCGCACCGATCTGCTTTCGCAGGCTGGCCCCGATAAAATTATGCTGGCTCGTCGTGACTTCGAAATATTTCAGTTCGACGCGATGATCTTCAAACGCGAATATCGGCGGCTTTCGCTGACTGGAGGAAAACAGGATCGCGCCGTTGTTATCAAAAACCGTGTAGGAATATCGCCCGTAGGCTTCCGAGTACTGATCTCGCAGCCCCTGCGGCAAATCCAGCGACAAGCGGCCGTCGGCATTGTCCGTCAAATGCCTCGCAATCGCCTCCGCTTGCTGACGCAGTGCGCGCCGTTGCAGCTTGTCGACATCCGCGTCGAGAAACCAGAACAGAACCAGCGGAATGAGGATGGCTGCAACGAAAAGCACGACGACGTGCAGAAAAATGAGCCGAGAGGTAATCGACTTGAAACGCAGCACGTCTTACTTCGCCTCGTTGAGAATGTAGCCGATGCCCCGCATCGTGCTGATCGTGACTTTGGCTCCGTGGTCGGCGAGCGATTTGCGCAAACGGTGGACATAAACCTCGACCGCATTCGACGCCACTTGTGCCGATAGCCCGAATATCTGGTCTTCGACGAGCTTTTTCGACACCACGCTGCCCTTGCGCCGAAGCAGCAGCTCCAGAACCGCATTCTCCCGCGCCGACAATATGTGCGGCTGCTGATCGATGAATACCTGGCCCGCCTCTGTGTCGTAAACGACATTGGCGACTTGCAGGGAACGGCCCAGCAAGTTTCCCGGGCGGCGCAACAGCGCTTCGATCCGCGCGACCAGTTCGTCGAAAGCGAATGGCTTCACCAGATAGTCGTCGGCGCCGGCGCGGAGCCCGCTGACACGATCGCTGACGCCGCCTCGCGCCGTGAGTACCAGCACCGGAACCGGATCTTTGCGAAGGCGAAGTTCGCGGATGATCGACGAACCGTCGCCGTCCGGCAGGCTGAGATCGAGGATAACGGCCGCGTATCGGGCGGCCGTCAGCGAACCGCGTGCCTCTTCGAGGCTTGCCGCGGTATCGGCCTCATAGCCGGCCGACGCCAGGCGATCCGAAAGCAGCGTGGAAAGCTCGGCGTTGTCCTCGACGATCAGAAGTCTCATCTTTCGCAGACCTGTTGCGGAACTCCGTGGCCCCGCACAATCGACCCGATTGCCGGCAAGCGCTTCGAGAGTTCCTCACTTTAGCCGTTCGGGCGACAGGGTACGCAAAAATTTCGCTGCTGTAAGGCTGCTGTAAGCCAGCCCCTGTATAGGCAGAATGAGCGGCCCTCATGGGATCGGCTGCGAGTCCGTCCCTTATGCCAACCGCTCCATTTCCAAAAATACGAACAATCCTTAGAGCGGCTCCGCCGGTATAGCTCATGTCACGCAATCGAACCGATCTGAACGCGGAACGCAACGATGGCAGGGAGCCGATCGGTGCCCCCACCCCATCGTATCGGCGACGGCTTCAAACGGCGTATCCCGCACTTTATTCGCTGGCGGCCTCGCGGCGCTTTCGAGCGGCGGGGCTAGTTTGCGCCATGCTTCTCGTTTCAGGCTTGGCGCTCTCTCCCTTCTTCGGCAACAGCAAGGCCACGTTTGAAGCAGATTCTCCGGCTCGGCTCGTCGATGGCAAGTTCTATCCTTCGCCGTCGCAGCGCGCTGCTCTGACCCTCGAGGAAGTTCAACTCGAAAAACTTCCGGTAGAGTTCAGAACGGAAGGAAAAATCACGATCGATGAAGATCGCGCGACCGCAATCTTCTCACCCTATGCCGGCCGCGTGCTGTCGCTGCTCGTTTCGCCGGGTGACGAGGTCAAGAAGGGGCAGCCGCTTTTTGTCCTCGAAGCCGCGGATTCCGTCCAGGTGCAGAACGACTTCGTCGGCGCGCTCACGGCATTGAACAAGGCCAAATCACAGCTTTCGCTGGCGGAGGCTTCGAACAATCGCATCGCGACCCTGTTCAAGAACAACATCGCGCCGCTGAAAGATCTACAATCCGCAGAAGCTAACCTGACCAGCGCGCAAAATGACGTGCGCACCGCGCAAACCGCGCTGCAGGCCATGCGCAATCGTCTTTATATTCTCGGAAAGACCAAAGCGGAGGTCGACAAGTTCGAGGAGACCGGCGTGATAACCCCGGACTCGACCGTTTTTGCTCCGCTGTCAGGCACTATTTTGCAGCGTAAGGCAGGCCCGGGACAATACATCGGGACGAATTCGCCGGATCCGGTCTATACGATCGGCGATATCGGTTCGGTATGGCTCGTGGCTTACGTCCGGGAATCGGACGCGCCGCGCGTGAAGGTAGGCCAGACCGTCAAGTTTTCCGTACTTGCCTATCCCAACCGCCAGTTCGAGGCACGGATCACGTACGTTGCGAAGATGCTGGACGCGGCGAGCCGCCGTCTTACCATTCGTGCGGTGATGGACAATGCCGACGAAATTCTGAAGCCGGAAATGTTCGCGAGCGTTTCAGTCGCCACGAACGAAGGCGAAGTCCGTCCGACCGTCCCGGTAGAATCCATCATTTACGAGGGCGACAACGCAAAACTTTGGGTGATGCTCGCCGATGGCGCCATCGTCCCGCGTCTGGTCAAGGTCGGCACCGTTAGCGGCAACCGCATCCAGGTGCTGGACGGCCTCAATGCGGGAGAACGGCTTGTCACCCGCGGCGGGATATTCATCGACCGCATGATCGCCAGCCGATAGCGGCGAGCGAAGCGCCACATCTCCATGATCAATTCCCTCGTCGCTTTCGCGCTGAAGAATCGTGCATTGGTTCTTGTGCTGTTCGTGCTTTCGATGGTGGGCGGGGTGTTCGCATTCCGCGCACTCAACATCGAGGCGTATCCCGACCCCGTTCCGCCTTATGTAAACATCATCACGCAAGCGCCCGGCCTTTCCGCCGAGGAAATGGAACGCTACGTCACGATTCCGATCGAAACCCAGGTTTCTGCGATCCAGAACCTGCGCATCATGCGCAGCGTGTCGCTCTACGGCCTTTCCGACATCAAGCTGCAATTCACCTACGACTTTACCTACGAGCAGGCGCTGCAGGAGGTGTTGAACAAGCTCTCGCAGATATCCGGGCTGCCCGAGGGCGTGCAACCGCAGATCAATCCAGTCAGCCCGATCGGCGAAATTTTCCGCTACAAGCTGAGCGGACCGCCCGGATACAGCGTCATGGACCTGAAGACGCTGCAAGACTGGGTGCTGCAGCGAAAATTCCGTTCCGTGCCCGGCGTCGTCGATGTCATCGGCTGGGGCGGAAAATCGAAGACCTTCGATCTGCAAATTGATCTGAACAAGCTCGTCGCCCATGGCCTCACCCTGTCGCAGGTGTTGCAGACGATCAAGAACAGCAACATCAATGTCGGCGGCAACGTGATGAATATGGGCCCGCAGGCAGCGGTCGTCCGCGGCGTCGGCCTCATCCAGAGCATCGACGACCTGAAGAATACGATGCTCGCCAATGTGGGCGGCAATCCTGTGCTTGTGCGCGACGTCGCCGAAGTCATTGTCGGCTACAAACAGCGGCTGGGCGTGGCCGGGCGCGACGAAGACGACGACATCGTGCAGGGCATCGTATTGATGCGGCGCGGCCAGCAAAGCGCTCCGACGATCGCACTCGTAAAAGCGCAGGTCGAGGCAATCAACAGTTCCGGCATTTTGCCGCCGGGTGTGAAGATCGAGCGCATCTATGACCGGCAGGACCTGATCAGCGTCACGACGCACACCGTGCTGCACAACATGCTCATTGGCGTCGTTCTGATCTTCCTGTTGCAGTGGGTTTTCCTCGGCGATCTGCGGAGCGCGCTGATCGTCGCAGCGACGATTCCTTTCGCTCTCTTCTTTGCAATCGGATTGATGCTCCTTCGCCGCGAGTCTGCCAATCTACTGTCAGTCGGGGCGATCGACTTCGGCCTCATCGTGGACGCGACCGTGATCATGGTCGAGCGCATCTACCGCCAACTCGAACATCCTGCCAACGACGCAGCTATGAAGGCCGAGGCAGAGGCGACCGGCTTCTCGGGCAAAGTGCTGAGCATCTATTTCGCGGCGACCAAGGTGAACCGCTCGATCCTGTTTGCCGCGCTCGTCGTGATTGCCGGCTTCATCCCGCTTTTCACGATGTCCGGGGTAGAGGGGCACATCTTCGGCCCCATGGCGAAGACTTATGCCTATGCACTGGCGGGCGGCCTGCTCGCCACATTCACACTTGCGCCGGCGCTCAGCGCCTTTCTCCTGCCCGATCAGGTTCGCGAAAGCGAAACGCGGGTCGTGCGCTTTCTAAGCAGGGCCTACCATTTTCTGCTTCACCTCGCGATGCGCCACCGCAAGCCCACGATCGCGATCACGCTGGGAATTCTGGTTCTGGCCGGGGTCGGCACGCGTTTTCTCGGCTTCGAATTTCTGCCGAAGCTCGAGGAAGGCAATATGTGGATTCGCGCCACCATGCCGGCCACGATTTCACTCGAGGAAGGCAACAGCTACGCGAACCGGATGAGGCTGACGATCCGGAAATTCCCCGAAGTTGAAACGGTCGTGTCCCAGCACGGGCGGCCGGACGACGGCACCGATGCAGCCGGCTTTTTCAATGCCGAATTTTTCGTGCCGCTGAAGCCATTCGATACGTGGCGCAGTGGCGTCGACAAGGAACGGTTGATCGAGGAAATCAAAGCGAAGCTTGAGAACGACTTTCCTGGTGTCGAGTTCAGTTTCTCGCAGTATTTGCAGGACAATGTCGCCGAACAGGCCTCGGGCGTGAAAGGCGAGAACTCCGTAAAGATATTCGGCAACAATCTCGCGGCGATCACGGAAACAGCCAATCGCGTCATGGCCGTGCTCGGAACTGTCCCCGGCGTCACCGATCTCGGCGTATTGACATCCCTGGGGCAACCGACCGTACAGATCGAGATCAACCGTGCGGCGGCGGCGCGCTACGGCCTGTCTCCGGGAGACGTCAATTCAGCCATTCATATCGCGATCGGCGGCGAAGACGCCGGGTTCATCTACGACGCGGACAGCGATCGCCGCTTTCCGATCGTTGTGCGCCTTGCGCCGCAGTTTCGCAGAAACGCCGAAACCATCGGCAGACTGACGATCGGCGTGCAGAACGCAGGGAGCGTCACGCAGATCCCGCTCAATGAAATTGCAAAGATCTCGCTGGTTTCCGGGCCATTCTATATCTATCGCGAACGGCAGGATCGCTATCTGCCGATCAAGTTCAGCGTAAGAGATCGCGACCTTGGCAGTGCCGTTGTCGAGGCGCAGACGAAAGTCGCAAGGGAAGTGAAATTGCCGCCGGGCACGCGGCTGGAATGGGTCGGAGAGTTCAAGAGTTATCAGGACGCAATCGGGCGGCTCCAGCTGATCGTGCCGCTGTGCTTCGTACTGATCGGTTTTCTGCTATGGATAAACTTCGACTCGCTCCGCGACACGCTCCTCGCCATGTCGGTGATCCCCATGGCCATGGTAGGCGGGATATTCGCGCTTCTGCTGTTTCAGATTCCGTTCAGCGTTTCAGCGGCGATCGGCTTCGTCGCGCTGTTCGGCATTGCCGTGATGAACGGCATCATGATCCTCTCGCAGTATAACCGGCTGATCGACGAAGGGCTTGACCGTATGAAAGCCGTCCTCCGAGCTGGGGAATTGCAGATGCGGCCGGTGCTCATGACCTGCGTGATTGCGGCCGTAGGCTTGTTGCCGGCGGCGATCTCCAGCGGAATCGGCTCGCAGGTTCAGAAGCCTCTGGCGGTAGTCGTGGTTGGCGGGATGCTGCTTACGCCCATTCTGGTCTTGATTGCGCTTCCGGTATTGATCTCCCTGTTCTCGCAGCACGAGAAACAAGTGCTTCGAGATCAGGCCAGCGAATAGAACTCTCGTTTCTCCGCCGCATTAACAGCACGGCCTTTATCGCCTTTGCATTGCTACTGGCAGCAGCAACAGCAACATGCCGAACGAGGCGAGCAACAGCATCGTCGACATCGCCGCGACACTGGGGTCGGTGTAGGAAAGCATGTGCTGCATCAGCCGCAACGGCATCGTGTCGTTTCTGGTGACGAACAGCGACAGCGAAATATTGTCCATCGAAAGCAGAAAGGCGGTAATCGCTCCTGCCGTCACGCCCATTTTTATGTGCGGCAGCGTGACATAGAAGAACGTCTTCACCGGCCCCACGCCGAGGTTCAGGGACGCGCGCTCCAGCGAGCGGTCGAACGTGCCGAGCGACGACAACACCATCGCCGCCACATAGGGAACGCCCAACACCGCGTGTCCGAGCGTTGCAGCCAACACGCCGATGCTCAATCCATAGATCGGTGTTGCGAACAAGATCCCAAGGCCAAGCACAATGGCCGGCAAGGCAATCGGCAACATCAGCACCGTCTGCACGGCCGCGCGGCCGGAAAAGCGGTAGTGATTGAGTGCGATCGCGGCACCCGTGCCGCAGATCGTTGCAATGGCGGTGCTCGCCGTCGCGATGATCAGGCTCTTGTAAAAGCCGTCCATCAAGAGTTGCGACCGGAGGACCGCGCCAAACCAGCGAAAGCTGAAACCCTCTGGCGGAAACACTGCCCGCTCGCCCGCGTTAAACGCCACGACTGCTGCGATAAAGATCGGCAGCAGCAGGAATATAACGACTACCGCTCCGTAGGCAGCGAGTGGAATACTGATTTTTTGCGGCGAAGCGTTCATAGCGTCGAAGCCCACGGCGCGACACGCTTCAGCGTGACATTCATGACGAACAGGAACAGCGCAACGATGAACAACACCAGCGTCGCCATCGCACCGGCAAGCGCCCAGGCCGTATTGGTCACCGCCTCGTAATAGATCGCAGGCGCTGCAAGCTGGAACTTGGTCGATCCCATCAGTGCGGGCATGGCATAGTCGCTAAGCACGCCCGCGAACACGAGCTGGCTTCCGGCAACGATACCCGGCAGCGAGATCGGCACGGTCACCCTCATCCAGGTCGACCATCCCGATGCCCCGAGATTGGCTGAAGCCTTGTAAAGATCTCCGTCGATCTTCTGCAAAGCGGCAATCAGAGGGATCAGCATCAACGGAAGGTAGCGATGAATGATGCCGATCGTCATCCCCTCCACTTCAAACAGCATCCGGATCGGCTGCTTGATGATGCCGAGCGCAAGCAGCGTCTCGTTCACAATTCCGCTATCGGCGAGAATGATGGTCCAGCCGAAGGCGCGCATGATCACGCTGACGTAGAGCGGAACATAAACGCACCACAACATCAGCGATGCATTGAACCCCGTCAGCCTGACGATGAGTTGCGCAAAGGGATAGCCGATCAGAAGCGTGGCGACCGTGCTGAGCGCCGCAACAGTTAGCGTATTGGTGAAGACGGACACATAATAGGAATCCGTAACCACCTTATAGTAGTTCGCACCCGTGAATGCCGGCACCAGGAGCCCCATCGGATCATCGATGTAGAAACTGTTCCGAACCACGATGGCGAGCGGAAGCACGAAGAAAGGAATCAGCAGCGCGCCCGCAGGGAACAGCCACAGCCAAGGCGCGAATGATTTTCGTTCCATGTGCTCAGTCCACCGGGCTAAGCCGGCAGCGCTGCGGATCGAAGTCGATATAGACCTCCATCCCTTTCTGCACAGAGCGCTGGCCGCGCGCGGCCGCAGGGCGATCCACAATCATCTGCTGACTGCCGATCTGCACGACCACGCGCTCCTGCGCACCGAGGAACGTGGTGAACGTAACCACGCCCGGCTTTTCCGTATGTACTGCGCTAGGCGCGTCGGCGAGCGACACGTCCTCGGTCCGCAAATGCAGCATGCCCTGGGTCTCGGCGGCGAGTTCGGCGGGCGCATTGGTCAGCAGAAACTCGAGACCCGGCGCAATGCTGACCTTCGTTGCTGAACCTTCCTTCGTGAGGCCGACCGCGCAATGATTGGAGGACCCGAGGAATTGCAGCACATAGCTGTTGACCGGCGCATCATACATTTCGCGCGGCGTTCCGATTTGCGCGATACGGCCGGATTGCATCACCGCCACGCGATCCGCAAGCGAGAACGCCTCGCGCTGATCGTGGGTTACGAGTATCGTCGTGATGTTGAGGCGCCGAAGCAGCAAAGACAGTTCAAGCTGCATTTCTTCGCGCAGATTCCGGTCAAGCGCACTGAATGACTCGTCGAGCAACAGCACGTCTGGGTCGATCGCCAACGCGCGAGCAATGGCGACACGCTGACGCTGACCTCCGCTCAACTGGGACGGGTAGCGCTCGCCGAGACCATCGAGCTTCAGCAAGGCGAGCATTGCATCTACGCGTTTTTTTCGCTCGGCAACGCCCTTGTCCCTCGCCTTCAAACCGTAGGCGATGTTGCCCGCGATCGTCAGGTGGGGAAAGAGCGCGTAGTGCTGGAACACCATCGCAACGTTCCGTCTATGGGGCGGAACGTGGTTGAGAAGATTTCCGCGCAAGCGCACGGTGCCGGTATTGGGCGTTTCGAATCCCGCGATGATATTCAGCAGCGTTGACTTCCCGCAGCCGCTCGGCCCCAGCAGCGCGATGATCTCTCCGCGATGCACGGTCAGATTGCAGTCGCGGGCCACAAGCTGGCCTCCGAACGACTTGTTTACGCCGGCCAGCTCCAACTCGACGTCACGAGTAGATTTACCGTCCCTGCTCGCATCCATTTAGGGAAATCGCTTAATTCTGAACCTCGCGCGTGTAGCGATCCAGCCACTCGCGCTGCTTGGTTGCCGAATATTCCTCGTCCTGGAACCAGATCTTGCTCGGGTCCAGCGTGACGAGCTTGGATACCTCCGGCGAGACGTCAAGCCCGGTACGCGACGGGGTAGCGAGCAGACCAGCAACCAGCTTCTCCTGCACCGCCTTCGTCAGCGTCAGGTTGATGTACTTCCGCGCGAGTTCGGGATGCTTCGTGCCCTTCGTGATACAGAGATCGTAGGGAATGGCGACGATGCCTTCCTTGGGCGTCGTCTTCACAATATGCGGCGACACGCGCGTCTGGTTGGCGATGCGCACACCGAATTGCGGCGCAATCGAAATATCACTGCGATCCATCAACTGGCTGGGCTGGATGCTGTCCGCATAGAACACGCGAACGCTTGGCTTCAGCGCCTTCAGCCGCGCAAAGGTTTCGTTCACGGCGGCATCGGAGCGATCGTTGCCTGCCACCGCCTTCAGGATGCAGGAAATGAAGGCAAAGGTTGCGCCGCCGTTCGCGGCCGACGGCAGGGCGGTCTTCCCTTTGAACTCCGGCTTCCACAGATCAAGCCACGAAGTGATCGGTTCTTTCACCTGCTTCGTATCGATCATCATGTCATAGGTATCGAGAATCATCGCGATACCCCAGCCGCCCTTGGGCATCGCATCCGGTATCAGGCTTTTGATCTCCGGGAATTCATTGGGGCTCACCTTCTCGACCAGTCCGGCATTGAGAGCACGCAGGCCGAACGGCCGCGACACCATCGCGACGTCGAACGGAGGATTTCCGCGCTGCGTTTGTAGCTTGGCGATAACCGACGGCGAGACTTCTACATCATATTCGACGCGGCCCAGCTTCATCTCGCTGAATGGCTTACCGACCACGTCGTTGAGGATCTGATACGGTCCGCCAAAGTGCGTAGAGCGGAGCACAGCCTGCTGCGCGAACGCAGGGCCTGCTTTTCCCATCAACGCCAGAAGAGAGGCTCCGCCAGCACCCACCAGTGCAGACCGCCGCGAAATGCTCACCATACCCCAATCCTCCAGACTGCTTCACCATAATTTCTATATCGAATAATTCGATATGGAATTATATTCTATTTGCGGTTTTTTGATATTGTCAACGCCGTGTGGCCGACCGGAACTGGATTTCACTTTCCTGATCCACCCGTCCGTGCGGCAATGCCCAGATGTGCGGCATTGGCCAGCGGTACTACGCCTATCCCTTTGGCACCCGGCAATATTCTGCTTAATTGCGCTGGCGTTGACAGCCCAAAGCGCGATCCATAAAGTTTCAAATGCTTCGATATCGAATTATCTGATGAATAATTATATGCGCTGCGCGTCCCGGAAAACTGATCGGCAAAAGGATCGCCGCGAGACGCACATCCCTTGGCATCGCCTTATCGAAACACGCATTCCCTATTCCTTGGCAGGAGACCGCCCTTGAACCGTTCTACGAGCATTGCAGTTATCGGCGCTGGCCTTGGAGGCATGACGGTCGCCGGCCTGCTGCAACGTGCCGGCTTCAACGTCAGTATTTTTGAGCAGGCGCCCGCATTCTCCCGGATCGGCGCAGGAATTCACCTCAGCGCAAACGTGATGAAAGTGATGCGGCGTCTCGGCGTGGAACAAGCGCTATCGGATGTCGGATTGCATCCGGGCGCTTTTGTTAGCCGCAAATGGGATAGCGGCGAGGTGCTGTTCGAGCTGCCGCTCGATGCAAAGAGCGAGGCGCACTATGGTGCCGCCTACATCAACGTTCATCGCGGCGACCTGCATACGATCGTCGAGTCCGCGCTCGCGCATGGCACCATCGCCTTCGGCAAGAAACTCGTTGATATTGAGCCGGCGGGCGAGCGCTCGAGGCTGCTGTTCGCGGACGGTTCAAGGCAAGAAGTGGACCTTGTTATCGGGGCTGATGGCGTAAATTCGCTGGTGCGCCGGTTCGTAATCGGTCCCGATCAGGCCATCTATACCGGGCACGTGGCGCACCGCGCGGTCTTTCCGGCGGCCCTGCTCAATGGTCTTCCGATCCGGCCTTGCACGAAGTGGTGGGGCGTGGGCAATCACATTCTGGTCTATTACATGACCGAGACGCGCGAAGAGGTGTATTTCGTTTCCAGTGCGCCGCAGGCGGAGTGGAACGAGACGGCCTCCTTCGTGCCGTGCGACCGCGATGAGTTTCTTGCGGTGTTCGACGGCTATCACAAGGAACTGCGAACCGTGATCGAAGCCGCTCCCGCCGTCACCAAATGGCCGGTGTTCGAGCGGGCGCGCAGTTCCAGTTGGCACAAGGGCAATATCGTGCTGCTTGGAGATGCCGCGCATGGCATGCGGCCCTATATGGCGGCCGGCGCAGCCATGGCGATCGAAGACGCCGCGATTCTTTCCCGCGCGATCGCGGACGAAGATACCAGGAGTGCCGCGGAAAGCTTCGCGCTCTATGAAGCCAACCGCATGCCGCGCGTAAACGAAGTGCAGGACATCTCCAATACAAACACCTGGTTTCGCAATCCTGTCGATCCGACCTGGTTCTTTGCCTACGACGCCTGCGCAGTTCCGCTCATACGACCATAAACCGGGGCCGGGAGCAAAACGGCAAGCGTTTTGCGCGCTTCTCTCCTCAGGCGAAGCGGATCAGCCGCCCCGAGCCGTCAGTGCAACCGATGCCCAAGTAAGAGCCGTCGGCATTCCATTCGAGCGCCGAGACCGCAGCAGTTCCAGTCGCGTTCTTTACAAGAATTTCTGCTTCATCCCTGATCCGGATCAGGAGCACCGCGCCATCGGCATAACCGACCGCGACCACGTTGTGCCTAGGATGGCACGCAACTGTCGTTGAAATGGCACGGTAGCCCGTGAGCAGGAATGGAACATTGGTGATCGGATTTTGTGGCTGCCGAACCGGCCACAGCGCGAGATAGCGCGAGCCGCTGCTCGCAAGCCAGTAGCCGTCCGCAGACCAGTCGATCGACTGCACGGGAGCGGAATATCCCTCCATCGCATGCTCCCCGCCTTCGCGCAGACACCAGCCGTGTAAAGCCGGCTCGCGCATGCGGGTGACGATGAACTCACCATCGGAATGGAAGCTAATCCCCGTATGCATGCCGTCGAAGTTTAGTTTCTTGCCGTTGTCGCCGCCTTCCAGCGGCCAGAGCATCACGCCATTGTAGTGCGCGATCCCTAGATGGTTCTTCGAGAAGGCAAGTCCCCCGGCCGAAGATGGAAGATCGATGCAAACCACATTCCCGTCCGGCGCACGGACAAAAGCCTGCTTCCCGGCCGCCCAGGCAATCGTGCCGGTTTCATTCGTCGCGAGATGGTCGATCCAGCGGCGCTTGCTGTCCGTGGCAATCTCGCGCGGCTCCTCGCCCATGCGGAGTTCGACAACGCGTCCGTCGTCGCCGCCTGCAATCAGACAGTTCTTTGAGGCAGCCGAGCTGAGTAGCGCGCCTTCGAACAGCGAAACACTTCGCGGCTCGCCGTGCTCTGACTGCAGGAGCACGTCGCCATTCCCCGACACGAACACGGCGGTATCGGCGACAAAATGAATCCGCTCGACCGGCCCGCCCGCCTCCAGCTTTCGGATGCTCTGGACGGAAAAATCTTCCGAAGCTTGAGAGACGGACATCACTGGCGGCATGGTCCCATCCGGGACTTCAAGTCAAAGCCCGGCACTGTCGCAGCGCCGGGCTTTACTCGATCTAGTCCTTCAGCCCGAACGCGAGCGGACGAAGCGGCGATCCTGTCGCGCCACGCAAGCGGATTGGTGCTGCGATGAACGCAAACTCGTAGAGCTTCTCACTGGAAAGCTCTTCCAGATTGAGACATTCGATCTGCGGCAGGCCGGCTTCCGTGAGGAAGTGATTGTGCACCGGCAGCCAGTTGTTCTCGAAGTTCGACGGCGTGTGCTCGACCGCCTCGTTATCCGCGCCCACGGTCACGATGTTGTGGCTGGTCAACCACTTCGCCGTTTCGAGCGTAAGGCCCGGACTGTCGCCGAACACCTTCGAGCCATCCGGCCAATAGCGCATGCGGCCGGTACGGATCAGCACGGTATCGCCTTCGCGCAGTTCCACCTTCTGCTTGGACAGCGCTTCCTTGCAGTCATCGATGGAGATTGCGTAGGACGGCGTCAGGCACTCGAGGCCCTTGCTCGCCGCGATATCGAGCAGAATGCCACGCGTAATCAGCGGCACGATCTGCTCGGCGCCATTCTTCTGCCAGCCGCGGCTGCCGAGATGCTCGTCGGCATCGAAACCGTTGTAGATTTCGCGGCCATAACCGAAGTGGTTGAGCGAGTCGATATGCGTGCCGGTGTGCGTGTACATCAGGATCACGTCGCCTGAGTATCCGCAGCAAAGGTTGTTTGCCCTTCCCTGCCCGTTCAGATTGTCGACGACGGTGCCGCGCGGCGTATGCGTCATATACATCTGATAGGCCGGGTCGCCGGCAGCCTGAAAACTCGGCATGCCGACAAAATAATCGACGCTCAGATCGAAAACCCGCGCGCCATCGACCCGCGACATGATCGCCGCGCGCGACTTTGCATCGATGCGATTGAGTTGACCCTTCTGGTCTTCCGGACCCCAAGGGCTTTTGCCGACCTTCGGCGGCGTCTCGTAACGAAGGGCCATGGCTAACTCCCTACTTCACCGTTGCGTCGGTGAACTCGTAATCGCAGACCGCGCGATCGGAGAACATCGGGGTGAGCTTCGCGACGACTTCCTGGTGGAACGGATGGTCGGAGTAAGTCTGGAGCGCTTCGAAGGAATCGAAATCGCAAACCAGTCCGTAGTGCCACAGGCCGCCGGAATTTCCCTCCTCGCCCTGATGCTTGTCGAGCGTCCATGTGCGGATGCCAGGCACCTTCTTCGGAAGCTCGTTCAGGATCTGGAGGATTTCCTTCGGGTCCGCGCCGTCCTTCACTTTGTAGAGGAAAATATGACGTACCATTTGTCTCTCCCACTGGTGTTTGCGTGATATCCGGCCGCGCTCCGCGACGCCTTCACGCGGCTATTTCTTTGTCATCGTATATTTTGATATCGAACTATGTCAACGCGTCAGGCTACCCCGGCAACGAAATTACCTTGCTTTAGCGAGTTGACTTCGCTGCCACCGGGGCGACATAAGATAATTACTTCGCGATAGAACTATTTGCTGCCTATCAACCGGGCAGTTAATCCGGAACTGGAAATATGCAGGCAATCATCGATATGCACGCCCACTACGTGTCGCCGGCGCTGATCGAGGAAGCGATCCGGAACGGCAGTCGCTACGGCGTGAAGATCGATCCGGCCTATAACGGCATCGAAACTGCGCAGCTCCAGTTCGAGGACGGCACGCGCCTGCGGCCGTTCTTCAAGGAACTCTGCAACCTTGCATGCCGCCTGCCGGAGATGGATGAGGCTGGAATCGTCAAGCAGGTGGTCTCCACCTGGACCGACATGGCGGGTGACAACCTGCCGGACGAGAAAAGCGCAGCTTGGGTAAGACTGCAGAACGAAACCCTCGCCGCCGACGTAAAAGCGCAGGGAGATCGTTTCGTGCCGATGGGCACGCTGCCGTTACGGAATGTTCAAAGCTCGCTCGCCGAACTCGAATTTCTTGTGAAGCAGCTCGGCGTGACATCGCTGGAGCTTGGAACGAATGTAAACGGCCTCGATCTCGATCACCCCGATTTCCGGCCGCTCTGGAAGCGCATTCACGAACTGGATGTATTCGTGCTTCTGCACCCCCCGTTTCGCCCCGTCGGCCTCGATCGCACGAACGACTACTTCCTGAACAACCTGATCTCCTATCCCGTGGATACGACGATCGCGGCCGCACGCCTGCTCTTCAGCGGGTTGTTTCAGGAGTTTCCGGGGTTGAAGATTTGCCTCGCCCATAGCGGCGGGTTTTTGCCCTATCAGATCGGGCGCTTCGATCGGGGGTTTGCTGCCCACCCGGCTTGCAGCAAACAACTGAAGACCGCGCCGTCAGAAGGCATGAGCAACTTCATTTTCGATTCGCTGACTCACAACGACCGCGCGCTATCATTCCTGATCGACTCGGTCGGTGCGAGCCGGGTCGTGTATGGCAGCGACTACCCCTTCGAGATGCTGGACCCTGCCGGCCCCAAGCGCCTCGAAGGTCTTCAAAATCTGTCTGATAAACAGCGCGAGGCTATCCTAAGTGGTAATATCCTTAGCATTTTGAAAGGCTTAGATACCTAGTCCCGCCGCGAATGTCCTGTGTGCCTATTCAAGTGGAGACTGTGCGGGACGCATTTTCGGCTACCTTAATCCAGTTTATTTAAGGACAATGCGTCCCCACTGCGAATTGCTCGATAAGGAAACCCCTTGCCAAGAAAACTAGCCATATCCCCGCAGCTTTCGGGTAATCAATTTTCCCTGCCGCGCACCTCCAAGAACGCTGGCCTACGGCCGGCGAAGAAAAAGAAGGAGCCGGCTCATTCGCTGTCCGATACGATTTTAACGCAGTGGAAGCGGCAGCATCCCGAGTTCGATTTTGAACCGATGGCGCTGATTGCCGCGCTCACGCAAGCCTATCACCTGACCTCGATCCCGATCGATCAGATGATGGCAAAATACGGTCTTACGCGCGGCATGTTCGACGTGCTCGCGACCTTGCGGCGTTCCGGCAAGCCATATGAACTGACGCCGAAAGAACTTTCGGTGTCGCTCCTACTCAGCGGTGCGGGGCTCACGAACCGGCTCGACCGGCTGCAATCGCTTGACCTCATTTCGCGCCTGCCGGACCCAACCGACCGCCGCTCGCTGCGCATCGCGCTTACCAAACGCGGACGGGAGTTCGTCGATCACATCCTGCCCGAACTTCTGGAAATCCAGAAAATGGCGTTCGGCTCGAACCGCAAGGCCGGCAAAGAACTCACGAAACTTCTGGTCGAATTGAGCCAGCGCCTCTACGAGCACTTCGGCGCGACTTCCCTTCCGCAATCCTGAATCGTTCCGCGAGCGACTAACACTTTCCACTAGGCTTTTTGGGCGGCACCTATATATTTCGATGTCGAACTAATTTCGTGTTCGCACTTCGAATGACGGGCTGACGCAGACATGGCTTCACTGGATGAAAGACGCGCAATTTCGCTCCACGCGCTTGCGGCAAAACTGAGCAGTGGCTCGGTCACCAGCCGTGCCCTGGTTGAAGAATGTCTCGAGCGAATTGAAGCAAAAGATGGCGAAGGCGGACGCACTTTTATTTCGGTAAACACCGAAAACGCGAGACGCGAAGCCGATGCGCAGGACAAGCTCCGAACTCAGGGAAGGTCGCCTTCTTCGTTCGCAGGCATTCCTGTCTCGATCAAGGATCTGTTCGATGTCGAGGGCATGCAGACTCGCGCGGGCTCAACCGCGCTAAACGATACCCCTGTCGCGCAGAAAGACGCACCGGCGGTCGCGAGGCTGAGAGCCGCTGGCTTCGTGATTGTGGGCCGCACCAACATGACCGAGTTCGCCTATTCCGGCCTTGGTCTCAATCCGCATTACGGGACGCCGGCAAGCAAATGGGACCGCGACACGCGCCGCGTGCCGGGCGGCTCTTCTTCGGGGGCCGCGATTTCCGTTGCCGACGGCATGGCCCATGCGGGGTTCGGTACCGACACTGGCGGTTCGTGCCGCATTCCGGCGGCTTTCAACTATCTTACGGGCTATAAGCCGACGGCTCGCCGCGTCGCCCGCGAGGGCGTACTTCCGCTCTCGACAAGCCTCGATTCCGTCGGACCCATTGCGCGCACAGTCGCCTGCTGCTCGGCGATCGACAAGATCATCGCCGACCGGCCGCGCGAAGCCGCGCTGGAAAGCAAAGCCGGGACGCTTCGACTTGGCGTACTGCGCACGCTCGTCGAGAGCGAGATCGAGGACGCCGTTGCAGCAGCTTACGAAGCCGCGCTCTCAAAGCTGTCAAAGGCGGGCATTGAACTGAGCGACTTCGAAATGCCCGAACTGGGCGACTTGGCTGCGCTGGGGGCCAACGGCGGGATATCGGCCGCCGAAAGCTTTCGCTGGCATCGTGAACTTCTTCAGCGGAAAGCGAACGAGTACGATCCCCGGGTGAAATCGAGGATCCTGCGGGGTGAAGAGCAAACCGCCGAGCAATACCGCAGCGCATTGCAACTGCGGCGGCAATTCATAGAGGCCACGGAGAAGCGTGTTGCGCCGTTCGACGCGGTGATCATGCCGACGGTGCCGGTCGTACCGCCCGCGATCGACGCGCTGGCATCCGACGAAGCGTACACGCGCGTCAACCTGCTCGTGCTCCGCAACCCGAGCATTATCAACCTGATGGACGGTTGCGCCATTTCATTGCCGATCAGCGCACCGGATAGCCCGCCGGTCGGCCTGATGCTGGCAGCAGCAGGCGGCTGCGACGCGGCGCTATTCAGGATTGCAAGCGCTGTCGAAGAAATCGTTGGCGTGTAGGGGCAATCCAGAGGCGTTAGCGGCCGAGTTCGCGCATATCAGGAAGTGCCGCGCGTACGGCGTCGATAATCCCCTGATAGCCTGTGCAGCGGCATAGATTGGAAGACAGCGCTTCGATGATGGTCTCGTCGCTTGCCTTCGGGTCTGCTTCGACCATGCCCGACACGAGCATCAGGAATCCCGGCGTGCAGAAGCCGCACTGCAGACCGTGATGGTCGATAAAGGCGCGCTGCAAAGGGTGCAGCGCCTCGCCGTCCGCGAGCCCCTCGACGGTACGGATTTTCTTCCCAACGGCCTGCACGGCGAACATTAAGCACGAACGCACCGGCTCGCCGTCGACGACAACTGTACAAGCGCCGCAAACGCCGTGTTCGCAGCCGATATGGGTTCCCGTGAGTCCGCAATTGTCACGCAGCGCGTCGGCAAGCGTCCGGCGCGACTCCAGTGAAATTTCGTGGTTCTCGCCGTTTACGTTCAGCGTAATGTGCGTGACGGTCATTCGTGGACTCTGGAAACTCAGTTTGAAGCCGGCTCCGGCGAAAGTTCTTTGGCAAAATTGGAGAAGAACTGATCGGCGAATTTTTTAGCAACGCTATCGATCAGACGGCCGCCCAACTGCGCAAGCTTGCCACCCACACTTGCTTCAACGTCGTAGGAGAGCAAGGTTCCGCCATCCGGGACATCTTCGAGGCGCACCTTGGCGCCGCCCTTGGCAAAGCCGGCAATTCCACCTTGTCCCTCGCCCGTGATCGTACAACTGTTAGGCTCGTCGATGTCGGTCAGCGTTACGACGCCGCTGAAGCGTGCCTTGATGGGCCCGATCGAGATTTTTACTCTGGCTGCGTATTCGGTATCGCTTTTCTTTTCCATTTCTTCGCAGCCTGGTACGGCCTTGGCGAGGACCGCGGGATCCAGCAGGGCCGCCCAAACTTTCTGCCGTTCGGCCGGGAGTGTGACCGACCCCGTCATCGTCATCGCCATATTCAAACTCTCCGATGCGTCTGGCGGGCATTCCGGGAAAACCGGCCGCCAAGATTGACTTCGTTTCCGGGGATTTATACCATTATTTCCTTCGCTATCAAACTATCTCGGTCAGGTTGCGGCAAAAAATCCGCCCGCTGCAAGAAAGATTTCGGCAGGACGAAAGCCAGTTCATGAAATCCTCATCCTTCGTCTACCACGCGCCTGCATCGGTCTCTGATGCGCTGGGGTTGCTTGATTCACTCGCGGATCAAGAGCCCCGCATCATTGCTGGCGGCCAGAGTCTCGTGCCGATGATGGCGTTTCGCATGGCGCAGCCGGGGCACCTCATCGACATCAACGGCATTTCCGAGCTGTCGGCATGTGAAGTCTCAACCAATGGATTGCGGGTCGGCGCGCTTGTGCGACATGCGCGGTTTGAGAAACCAGTTACCGATGGTCCGCTGGGGAAACTTCTCTCCTATGTGATGCACCACATCGCACATGCGCCGATTCGAACCCGCGGCACCTTTTGCGGCAGCCTCGCACACGCCGATCCCGCATCGGAGTGGTGTCTGACTGCCGTCACGCTGGGTGCAACGGTCGAGGCGCAAAGCAGCCGCGGCACACGCCTCATCAGCGCCGATGAACTGCTTGCGGGTCTGATGTCCACGACATTGGCGCCCGACGAGATCATCGTCGCCGCCCACCTCCCCTTGTTGTCGCAAGATGCGCGTTTTGGATTCTACGAGTTCTCGCGCCGTCCGGGCGATTACGCGATGGCCATGTCGCTCGTTACGTTCGAGCAAGAAAACGGCCGCATCTCGAATGCACGTATCGGCGTCGGCGGCGCGGAAGATCGTCCGCGCCGCAGCGAAACCGCGGAAGCGGCGTTGAACGGAAAAAGGCCCGGCAAAATTGCGTTCGAAGCCGCCGCGAATGCCGCGGCCACCGAAATCGAACCTATGGAAGACATTCAGGCGACTGCAGAGTACCGCCGCGATCTCGTTCGCGTCGCCGTTCGACGCGCGCTGGAGCAGACACAATGAGCAAGCACCACCACTCTCGTTCTGACTCCGGCTGGATCGGCCGGCCTATCAAGCGCGTGGAAGATATCCCGCTCGTCACTGGGCAAGGCACCTTTACCGGCGATCTGCCTGCAAAATACTACGCAAGGTTCGTGCGAAGCCCGGTGGCGTCAGGCCGTATTGCAAGCATCGATGCGCCGGAAGGAGCCAAGGTTTTCACGGGCGCCGACCTGAAGGTTGTCAAGCCGATCCACCTCGTGCTGCAGAACTACGATTACGTACCTGTCGCCCAACCCGTGCTCGCAATCGACTATGTGCGTTTTGTCGGAGAGCCCATCGCCGTAGTGCTCGGACGCACGCCGGAAGAGGCAGAAGACATTGCGGATCGGGTTGAGGTGTCAATTGATCCCCTGCCCGCTGTCGTCACGCTTGCTGATGCGACCGCAGAGAATGCCGTTCAGGTTCACGAGAATGTTGCGAGGAACCTGGTCGTCGACGGAAAAATGAGCAAGGGCGAGTTTCCCGTCGATGGCGTCACGCGCGTTAAAGCAAAAGTCCGCTCAGGCCGTCACGCCGCGCTGCCGATGGAAACGAGGCATGCCCATGCGTCCTACGACCGCGTGAGCGGCCGGACAACGCTCACCTGCACGACGCAATCACCGCATTTATTCCGCACCAGCATCGCCGACTGGGTTGGCATGCCTGAATCCGACCTGCGAGTGGTGGCGCCCGATGTCGGTGGTGGGTTCGGGCAGAAGGCAACGATGCCTCCTGAGTTTGTGGTCATCACATGGCTAGGCCGCCATCTGAAGACGTCCGTCGCTTGGGCGGAAGACCGGCGCGAGAACCTGATTGCAGGCTTCCATGCACGGGACGCCAAACTCGAGGTAGAGGGCTATTTCGACAAAGACGGCAAGCTGCTCGCGATCGACGCCGACATTCTCGTGAACGTCGGCGCGTACTCCTCATTCCCGACCAGTTTCGCTGTTGAGCCACTGATGTCTATGACCGAGCTCCCCGGCGTCTATGATTTCCAGATCTATCGGGCGCGCTCCCGTGGTATCGTAACCAATACCTGCCCCATGGCGCCCTATCGCGGCGTCGCAAGGCCGATGATCGTGCTCGTCATGGAGCGGCTTATGGACAGGGCCGCGCTGGCGCTGAATATTGAACCGACGGAACTGAGAAGGCGAAATCTCATCTCGTCCTTTCCGTATATCTCTGCGACGGGTCTCAAATTCGACGAGGCGACATACCAGGAGACGCTTGCGCAGGCGCTGAAGACCATAGACCTGCCGGCATTTCGCAAGCGGCAGCAACAAGCGCTGGAGAACGGGCGATTCCTCGGTATCGGGTTCTCGACCTTTTCCGAGCGGACGGGATTCGGCACGCCGACCTTCGCGGCACGCAAGATGCAGTTCGTAATGGGCTGGGAGAAGGCCGAGCTTTCTATGGACCCATCCGGCTTTGTCGAAGCCCGGATCGGCGCGAGCCCACACGGTCAGGGCCTGCGCACCACGCTATCGCAAATCATCGCTGACGAAATCGGCGTTGAGCCGAGCCAAATTAAAGTCATTCACGGCGACACCGACCAGACACCTTATGGATGGGGCACTTTCGCAAGCCGTTCGCTCGTGATCACCGGAGGAGCCTGCAAGCTCGCAGCAAAGAAGATCCACGACAAGCTCGTGCAGATCGCAGCGCAGATGCTTGAAGTTCCTGCCGAAGAAATCTTGCTGCGAGACGGGACCGCGTTTGCCCGCAGCAGCAACCGCTCCATCCCGATCGCGGAGCTCGCGCGCGCGATCTATCACCAGTATCCGAAGTTCAAGGACACGATGGAGCCTGGCATCAGCGAAAGCGCATCATACGATCCCTATGGCACCTTCTCCAATGCCTGCCATGTCGCGCTGGTCGAAGTCGATATCGAAACCGGCGCGGTGGAACTCGAGCGCTTTCTCGTCGTCGAGGATGCCGGCCGCATGATCAACCCGATGATCGTCGAGGGGCAGATTCGCGGCGGCGTCGCGCAGGGTATCGCCAACGCGCTCCTGGAAGAGATCATCTACGATAGCGAAGGAAACATTCTCACCGCGACGCTGGCCGATTTCCTGCCGCCTACCTCCCTCGACATTCCGCATATCGAGATCGACCATTTCGAAACGCTGACGAGCGCGTCGGTGACGCAGGCAAAGGGCCTCGGCGAAGGCGGCGCGATAGGTCCGCCTGCAGCTGTGCTCAACGCTATCAATGACGCGCTGAAGCCGCTTGATGTC
>DAORMJ010000001.1:0-1551 GCA_035440445.1 Xanthobacteraceae bacterium | reverse complement strand
GGGAAAAGCGAACCATATAGGCGACACAAAAAAGAAGGGCCGGAAAACCGGCCCTTCCGCCCGCTCGATTGGTCCGGAAACGTTATCGGCCTTTAAAAAGCAGGTTTCTGTTGCCGGACAGAATCTTTTCGCCGTCGGCACCCAGCGCGCGAATATTGTTCACGAAGTCGCGAACATTCTCGCGGCCACGCACTTCTTGCGGATAGTCGGTAGCAAAAACAATCCGATCAGCCGGAATTTCCACCATCGTCGACTTCAACGCTGTCATCGATCCGCAAATTCCGGCGGTGTCATAGACGAAGTGGTTCTGGATGTAATAATCCAGCGGTTTCTCCGCCTTGATGCCATGCCGCGGATTGTCGACCGTGCCCCAGTATTCCTTGTTTTCATAAGAGCGGATGCGTCCCAGCAACGCTCCGATGCCGCCTCCCATATGCGACATGTGAATCAGCAATTCGGGATAGCGATCGAAGACGCCGGATCCGATCAGACGAATGATCGCCATCACGAGTGAAAATTCGCGGCCGACCGAGCGCGCCGTGTCATAGCCATCGAACTGTTTCGAGTATGTAAGCTTCAGTGCTGGATGTACAAAGACGAATTGCTTCAGTCGAACCGCTTCTTTCCAGAACGGCTCGAACTCGGGCGCATCGAGGAATAGCCCTTTCATTTCGGATGGAACGATGACCCCTTGAAAACCGAGTTCGTCCACACAGCGCTCGAATTCCTTGAACGCTTCTTTACCCCCGAGCGGATTGACATGCGCGCAACCAAAGAACCGTCCGGGATAATCCTTCTCGGCCTGGCGCGTGTAGTCGTTCACTTTCTTGCAGACTTCGTTCTCGGCGCCGGTGCCTGCGCCACTGCTCAAATACGCAGCATCAATACCCGCCGTATCCATCATCGCGATATGTTCATCGAGATCGTAGAGCATCGAGTGGAATGTGTATGAGGGCGCTCCATGCTCGTCGTAATGGGTCTTCAGTTCAGACGCATCCTTCACGAACTCTCTCGGCGTGAAATGGTGCTGAAAATCGATAATCATGTGCTGCTTCCTTGCTTGATATTCTATCTTTATTTGTTCGATGGCCGCGACTTTGGCTTTCGGCCGAGAAAACGGTCCCGAGACCCGATTACGTGCTTACGCATAATCGACTCGGCTTTCTTTGCATTTCGGGCGGAGAGAGCGTCCACTATTTCGACATGCTCGTGACTGGAGACCAGCTTGCCGCCCTCCTCTTCAATTCCGTGGCGGCTGATGAGATGAATTTCGTTCATCATCTTCCGGAACATCGAGAGTAGTTTCGGGTTTCCGACCATCTCAACGATCCGGTCGTGAAACGCGATGTTGAGCGGATAGAACTTATCTACATTCTGCTCTTCGTAGCTCCGCTTCATGCCAACCAGCATGGATCGAAGCTCGGCCACCTGCGCTTTCGTGATCTTCGGTGCGAGCACGCGGCCTGCGTAAGCCTCCAGAGCGCTGCGAAGATCGTAGAGATGAATGCCTTCTTCAGCGCTGATCACGCGCACATATACGCCGCGATTCTT